>SFHC01000019.1 GCA_004555725.1 [Eubacterium] saphenum | reverse complement strand
GGGATGGTGTTCATGATGGAGGTCTGGATCTTCTCCATCAACTGGCCATAGTAGCTGCTTCCGCTTATACTGTCCAGGCTACGAAGCCCGGCAAGTATCATCTGCATATCCTTTGATGTCAGGATCGTCCTGTCCATACGGTATCCATCCAAAATGCTGATACCACCGCCGGTACCCTGAGCAGTCCTTATAGGAATACCCGCTTTGCAAAGGTCTTCAATATCACGATTTATTGTCCGGCGTGATACCTCGAACCTTTCCGCCAGTTCAGGAGCCGTTGTCTTTTCTTCCTGCAGTAAGATCGACAATATCCCGATAAGCCTGTCTATCTTCATAACCTCTCACACTCCGTAGATATCATAGCAAACTCAACATGACAACAGTATGTCATGTTTATTATATCCGCTATACTTTTTTCTGTAAACGAAAAAAGCCTGCGGAAACATCAGGATTTCTCCCAATGCCCGCAGGCGTAGTAACGATTCGTTATTCAGTTATAACCTCTTCACGAAATCCAGACTTATCCATCCTATTCCGCTCTTAAGCCTGCCCCATCCGGCAGAACTGCCTTTTCCACTTCGGACTTCTAAGATCGTGTACACACCAATTGGAATAAACTGAACCCTGTCATAATCGGTTCCCGGACCCTTCCTGATATTCAGATCCGAAATACTGACCTTCACCAGGAACGGCACCTTCACCGCAGTCTCCGCCGCCTTCGATGCATACACTACCTTGCCACCCGCATCGAACACCTTATATCCCGGATTCTGATCGGCGCATTTCTTCGCGTTGTACAGGATCTTATAAGCTCCCTTCTGGCTCTTGGCATCCGTCCAGGACTTCCGGACACGGTACCAGCGAATCACCTCACCTCCGGAGTCCTTGGAATCATACTGAGTCAGGTTCCATCTCTCAATGATGGAGATCAGTTTCTCCACATAGGTCAGGCTTGTGGCATAGCCGCCATCCTTTATGATCTGCACAGCCTTCTTATAATCCAAGCATCCCTTCAGACCTGCATATCTCAACTTGCTGCCATTCTTTGCTCCAAGCAGATAAGCGGAATGGTCAGCAATGGAATCCTCGATGCAGGGATACTTCCGAAAGTCTGCTGTGATCGTGACCATGCTGCCGTCAGGATTCTGTTCCTGCGTCTTCTTCGTGTACTTGCTCTTGCCATCCCAACTGGACCCGCTCCAGCTATTCCCGGACAGGCTGCACTTCATCCCGAAGATATTGTTGGCGTTCTGAGCCAGTTCACTCTTCCCATAACCGGATTCCAGAATGAACTGAGCCAGCGATACCGATGCCAGGATGCCGCTCTTCTTCTGATCCGCTGTGAAAAACGCACCGACCTTCTTGATCGCATCCGCCTCAGACAGATTCTTCAGGACAGAGGCCTGAGTCCCTTTTGCAGTCGAACCGCCACCGGAATCAGAAGACCCCTGCAGTGCCTTCGTCACCTTCTCGGCCAGATCTCCCATCCTCGCATACATCCAGTTTCCCGGACAGGACTTATTCGCAAACCACCTGTGAACCGTCAGGATCATCTCCCCGCTCTTAGGAGAATAGTTCAGCGTCTTGTCCTTATCTCCGAACCAGATCAGCTTGTTCTTGCCGTTACGCTTGCAGATATCTATGCAGAGCTTGATCAGCGTCTGATACACCACATCCCTGAAAGCATAAGGCTCTGTGGTATCGGAAGCACACTCGATCGTGATCGCCCTCTGGTCATTGGCATTGCTGGAAGTACACCAGGAACGATTCTTCTCTTCCACGTACAAAGCCACCCTGCCGTCACGATCAATGCCGTAGTTGCTGGATGCCTGCGTGGACTGCTTCTCAAACCATTCCCCCAGGCCTTCCGCCGTACACTGACCGACCACACAATGAGGCGTGATCCGGTCAATGCTGTGCGTCCTCTGGCCAGAATGGTTCGGAGAAAGCTTCTTATAAACCACCATAGAACTGTTCGTATAATCCATTATTCTTCACCTTCCTTTTCGTCTTTGCCATCCTTGCCATCATCTTCCTTCTCACTTCTGTCATGCAGCTGCTCCAGCACCTTGTGAAGCTTTCCCGGAATCGGAAGTCCCAGATACGCCGCATTCTCTACAAGGCTCAGACCTTCATTGGAAATGTAGAAGAAAATGATCGCGGTTCTTAAGACTCCTGCTTCTCCGAAAATGTGAGTATCCAGCAGATGTCCGATACCTACCATCGCAAAGATCAGAACTTTCCTGCAGATCCCCTTGAAGCCCACGGCGCTCGACAGCTTCTTATCTGCCACCGCGCACATGACTCCTGTGATGTAATCCAGCACCACAAAAGCCAGAAGTGCATATAGCAGACCATCATTTCCACCCAGGAAATAGCCAAGCCAGCCGCCTACAGCCGCAAAGATCGCCTGAATCACATTCCAAAACTCCTTCATTTCACATGCCCTCCTTCGCATAAAAATAGGCGGCTCCCATATCGGGATAACCGCCTTAACAACACCTATTCATTTATCCAACCCTTACGTCACCGTCTGCTCCGTCAGCGTATACGTGATCTTCATCGTCTTATCCGCATTTTTGACCACAGCCTGGCTCAGATTGCAGATCGTAGCCAGATACGGAGTCAGCAGCCAGGTGTATCTGTACTGATTCAGATAAGCGCCGCCCCAGGCAAAGACATATTCCTTGTACTGGAAGAACTGTGTGGACACGTTTCCGCAGCGTTCCCCGGCAAAGGTCGCAATCACGTTATCATTCACATCGATCTCAAAATCATAGCCGATGATGATATCATTCAGAATACTCATGCAGCAGTCACAGCTTCCCGTTTCTCCGATGCACCGCATCTTGGAAGTGAACCCCATGCTTATCAGTGTCACGTCCGTGCTATTGGAGATATTGATCTTGTATACGCCGGTCTTGTCATAAGACGGCACATACAAATATCCGTTTCTCACCACAGCGCTTCTGTTTCCGGAAGGATAACTGGAATCCTCCCGGAAGCTTCCCACCGCCATCAGATGTGCGTTCGACAGCGTCCAGCTGCCTTCCGTAAATGTATAATCACTCTTCTTGATCTTTATCCAGAGCATCGTTGCATTCCCGGAAGAATTCGCCTGATTGGAGAAGCCATACCAGTACCCATCTCCGCCATCGCAGAAGATTCCATACGGTGTGTAGCTGCCATAAAACTTAAAGGTGGAACACTGCAGAACCGTTGTATCCTCCAGCACCAGTGTGGAGTCATCCAGCTTCTCATTCAGCCCGATATCAAACACCGGGATTCGGTACCTTTTGATCGTGACCGTATTACTTGCGTAGCCCAGAGAATAAAGCTTCGCATTCTCAAAATCCACCGTCACTGTCCGGAACAAATCATTGATGAATCCATCTTCATCATTCAGACTGACCTTCTTGATCTGAAGCAGCGTAGTGTCCACCGCCACATCGGAGCCATAGGCGTTCGCCCCGCCATGCTTGGATGTAAGCCCGACCGCCGTGATCGTGCCGTTGCCCTGCGAAGGCGTAAACTCCCAGACGAACTTATAACCGTCTGTCAGCTTCGTACTCTCGGTCAGGTTCATGCTTCCCCTTTTCGTATTCGCCGTAGCATTAACATCATTGGAAGCATAAGCTACCGGCAGATTCGTTGACGGCTGATAAATGTTATCCGCCTGCTCCGTAATGGAACTTGGAAAAAGCAGGATGCCTCCGATCATGTTCGGGCAGATCGGAAGCAGCTCGTTATTCCAGGTCAGAGAATCATCATACTCCCCACCGGCCTTATACATGACACCCATCGGATTTACTCCCAGAATGTCATTGACGGCATTGGTGACCATGTTGGTCTCCGATACCGTCTCCACATTTCCTGTATTCTGGTCTTCCAGTTCAATGACCAGATTTCCTGTATATCTCTTCATCGCAACCTCCTTACGCGTTACTGCCCGGCACGTCCAAAACCATCGCAAAGCCTCCGATGCCGGATCTTCCGTTCTTAACATCCGAATAGTACCGTTTCATGGTTTCCTTGACCTCCCACTCATCCGCATCCGTGAACGCCTTCACCTGAAGTCTTCCGTTCTGTCTGCCGTTGCCAATCCGGAACAGATCCACGTACTCTTCAATATCGATTCTGCCGTCCCATGCCGCCGAAGCACCCATGCTCTGACCGGAGATGGAAGCAATGCACATCCCGGTATCCACCGCAGCTGTGCCACCCTCGCAGCGCATATAGACATTGAAGATATTCGTATAGTTCGGCACCACATTCTCGATCGGATAATACAGAAGGATCGTATGTCTTCCCGAGTGCCAGTTTTCCTGCGGATAATGCACCGGAATCATCTGGTTATTGAACTCAAAGGAAAAGATCACATCCGCATGACCGTCCTCCTGCCAGCTCATCGGAAGAGATACCGTAATCGTCTGCTCTTCCGTGCTGCCGATCACCACCGGCTCTTCCTCCGGATCTTCCGGATCCACAGGTACCCCGTCAACATTCACCGAAGGGATCACCACATCACCGGAAGCCGTCACCGACCTTGTCACCGGCTGAGCCGTCACATCAACGATCACCTGCCCGAAGAACTGCGCATGGTTCGCTTCAGTCGTAGCAAACTCGATGGAAATGATCTTCGTGTCCACATCCGCCACAGAAAATGCTGAAGCGTTAGTGAAGGTATGGATCCCGATCTTTCCTGCCTCGATCTGAGCCAGAAGCCCTGAAATGTTCTTATCGTTCTTACTCTTCGCCTGGGACAGCTTCGGATTCTTTCCCACGCACTTGATACTCTGCCTGCCGCCGATCTTGATGCTGTTCGATGTGATGCAGGCATACTTCGTGGCATCCGCTTGTCCACCGCTGAATGACAAAACATCGCCAACATCCAGTGCTGGATTTCCGATGGTATCCGAATCAAACGGCACGTAGTTCACGACGGCCAGATCATTCAGGATATTCTCACAGAGTTGCCGCCTGGTCTCTTCCAGACCGAACTGCAGCAGAGGATTAACGCCCAGGTTCATCGTCAACCCATCATCCGGATCCAGTGCATAATACTCCGCAATCTGTGTCCGAAGGTTCGTTGAACTGACCGCTGTATATCGCGTGATAAAGTCCGAAAAGCTGGAAGTGAACCTGTGCTTCCTCTCAACTGTCAGCACCGGCGTATTCCCATACTTCCGAAGCTCCAGCTCCCCGGCTCTGTTGATCACGAAAAAACCGCCAAGCACCTGTCCCACATAGAACAGCACATCGCGGTAAGTCTCAATATCATTATCAGAATAGATGGACAGGTTCTCGGTTCCGTTCGGCATCGCCTCAATCGTTGCCCTGTCCTGAGCCAGCGTCACATCACAGGCCGTGCTACAGAGCACCATGAAGTCATAAGCGTTACCGATGGATTCCAGAGAAGTAAATGCCTTCTCGAACCGAACCATGTAATCATAGGCCTTGATCTCCAGGCACTTCGCTTTTCGGTTCGCCTCTGATACTTCAAAAATCCCCATCGGAATTCTCTCGTAGGAACCACCAGCCACCTGCAGGTGATAGAAAAGCTCCACCTTCGCATCTTCCAGCGTATACCGGTTGATCTCGGAGAATAGCGATATTCCCATTTCCGCAGCATACACCGTTCCCAACTCGATCTCTGTGGATCCGCAGCACTGACTGGTAATATATCCGCTGCCCTTGACCATATCATCCTGATCAAACTCATAAACTGTTCCGGCAGTCGTTGTGATCCTGCCGGTCCAGTAGTATTTTCTATTGTTTGCCTTCACTGCATCAAGGAAGGCATTGCTGACCGGATACAAATGACCACCTCCATTCCGACATCAAAAAAGGAACCGGTCTCCCGATTCCTCTTAGGTTGATATTTCCCTGTCATTTATTACTCTACATATTTTCCACTTCTAACAGCATCAGCAAAGGCTAAGAGACTTTCTGATTTCATGATAGCAAGACCTTGTCTTTCATCACCAAGTACCACAAGCTGATCTCCAGGTGAAATCTCAAATATCTTTCTTGCCTTGGCAGGGATTACAATCTGACCTTTATCACCTACAGTTACCATTCCGAAAAGATGTTTCCCTTTTGGCGGAAGTGCCATACCCATGCTGTCCTCCGATTCATAATTAGCAAGATCATCAAGCGACACTTCAAATATTTCCGCAAGAATTTTACACTTATCTAAGTCAGGAACAGTTTCTCCGGTTTCCCACTTTGCTACAGATTGGCGAGAAACACCGATTTTCTCAGCAATATCTTCCTGTGTCATATTTTTCAGTTTTCTAAGAGTTACCAGATTGTCATGAAACATCGTTTTTTCTCTCTTTCTTTATTCCGAGTACCGCCCATCTGAAGAAAGGGACCCTTGATATCACGGCATTCAAAGCATATGCTACCACAAATCCGGCAATCAGGCTGAAGGTATAAACCATTGCTGCCGGAAGATTCCCGGGTTTTCCCAGAAGCAATGCAACTGTTGATATCCCAAGATAATGGAAAACATATAGTCCGAAATTATTTTTGCTCATCCATACCGTAAAAGCATTTTGCTTATCAGCATACTTTGATGCACCGCTTAGAATCGCCATGCTCATAAGCCATCCAAATCCTGCAAAGAGCACTGATTTGTTAATAGGAGCATCCGCATAGTTTTTACCAAAGTACACGGCACAGAATGAAATTCCCACACCTGAGGCAAGTACAAACAGCAATACGTAATACTTCTTCAGCGTCTCGATTACTTCATCATGTGAGAACACAAAATATCCAAGCAGGAATGCAACACCGTAATATCCGAACCTATATACCACAACAACCGGAGTATTAAAAATCTGCGCCGCTCCCCATATTACTACAGTCATCAAAAGTATTGCTATTATGTTAGCCTTTCCTCCCAGTTCCCACAGTCTATCCTTCTCGATTTTTCTAACGAGCAAAAGCACCATCGAAAACAGCCATAACAGCTGTACATACCAAAGAACTCCGGTTCCGCTTAGCGCCATGATGAAATACTTGATTACACCAGGTACTTCCTGCATAGAATCGAAAGCGTCGCTAATTGACATACTGACATATCCCTGGATAAACTGAAATACAAATAATCCTATAGTAGAAGGAATCAGCAGTTTTCTTGTCCTGCTTTTTGCAAATTCCTTTGCGGTGCGACTGTCCAGATAATACCTGGAGCATATTCCCGATATAAGGAACAGCAGAAGCATAAACCACGGATAGACCGCATACAGAAAAATGTCATAATACTGCACATCAAGAGCAGTAATCTTTCCTAAGCCACCAAGAATACCTTCGCCATTATACATGTACAGTACATGATAAATGACAACCAGAACTACAGTTACCCATCTGATATTGTCTAAGTAGTATTTTCTCATAAATACCTCACCTTTGCAATTATTTTTAACATTATCGTAATTGTAAGGCAAAGAATTGTCCACCAACCAAACCGAACATTTATATAGGTGAAATGTTAAATATGGTTGCGAATCTAAAACTCCTTCAGCACAAAACTCACCTCCCACAAGCTCCCATAGCTTGTATCACTGACCAGCTTCACCTGATATCCGTCAATGTACATCTGCGTATTCACGATGTTCATGGTCTCCATGTCCAGGTATCCGACTGTAATACTCGCCAGCTTCTTATAAGCCGAAAACTTATTCAGCCACCGTTTCGATACACGGAAGGTCACGCCGATCTGAACCACACCTTCTCTTACAACATCCCTCTGCGTGGTTCCAGCCTCCGTCACGCCACCGCTGTCTGCCTCTACATCCGATAAACTTACAGAATAAGAGGCAGGCATCGGGATATTCTCATTGTTAAAAACAAGATACTGCAAATGAGCCATCTTACCTGCCTCCACTTCTTAAATTCATTCTCTGCTGAGCCGTAACCACGATCTCATCAATCATGTCACCGCCGATATAAACAGGGATCACAATATCCCCTGCAGCACCGCCACCGGCCAGAGCCGTATTGAGTGCCGTATTGATGCCGGAGATCAAGTCTCCGCTCGAAGCAGCAGAACTGGAATAACCACCCTGAGCTGCCATCACTCGCGGAGTAATGGTCAGGTCAGAAGTCACGCCGTTCATAGCATTCTCGATAATGCCCCGACTCTTCTCAATTCCTTTCGCCAGACCACCGATAAAGTCCGGCATCCAGCTCTCATAATCTGTCAAAGGTCCTTCATCCGGTACGGAGAAATGCAGGAAGCTCCGGATCTTATCCGCAACTGAAGATACCGCATCCCCGACCTTACCGATCATGGACTTGATACCATTCACGATACCGCCGATGAAATCAGCACCCCACTGGAAAGCCTGCGATGCCAGGTTCTTCACGAAATTGATTGCCTTATCAAATCCGCCCTTCACCACGCCATAGATATTTCCGCAGACATTCTTGATGCCGTTCAGCATCGCATTGAATGCATTGGACACGGCATTCTTTATGGCGTTGGCTGCATTTGATACCGCAGACTTGATATTGTTCCATGCCGTAGTGACCGCATTTTTAATAGCATTTACGATCGTGGTAATGGTCGTTTTGATACCATTCCAGACCGTAGTAACCGCTGTCTTAATAGCATTCAGCACCGTTGTGATCGCGGTTTTGATCCCGTTCCACGCCGTACTCAGGAAGGTAGAAATCGCATTCACCACTGTCGTGATAACTGATTTGATCCCATTCCAGACCGTCGTGAAGAATGTCTTTATCGCATTCCATACGGTCGTCACAGTATTCTTGATCGTGTTCCATGCCGTTGTCAGGAACGTGCTGATTGCATTGACCACTGTTGTGAAGATATTCTTGATACCTTCCCACAGACCGGAGAAGAAATCCTTTATGGCATTCCACACCGTTGTTGCCGTGGTCTTAATTTCTTCCCATGCTGCCTGGAAGAACGCTTTCAATGCCTCCCACACGGCAATGGCGATCTCTTTGATGCTCTCCCACAGGTCTATCCAGAACTGCCGGAACTCTTCACAGTTATTCCAGAGATAAATAAACGCCGCCACCAGAGCAACGATCGCCGCTATAATCAGCACATACGGATTCGCCGCACATACCGCATTGAAAGCTGCAAATACACCCTTCGCTGCATTGATCACGCCTGCCAGCTTCGGCACCAGAGTCATAATAGTACCGACCGCAGAGATGACTTTACCGACTATGATCAATACCGGACCGATCGCAGCCGCCACCAGGGCAATCGTCACGATCACCTTCCTGGTACCCTCATCCATCGAATTGAGCCAGTCCACAAACTTCTGGATCCAACCCACAATGGTTCGGATCGCGGGCATCAACAGTTCACCAAAAGAAATCGCCAGCTCTTCCAGTTGGGACTTCAGGATCTGCAGCTGACCGGCAAGGTTATCATTCATGGTCTCAGCCATACTTGCCGCAGAACCATCGCAGTTATCAATCGCACTGGAAAGCTTGTTGATATCCGCTTCTCCGGCGTTCATCAGAGCCAGAAATCCGGACATCGCATTCTTGCCAACCAACGATTCAGCCGCTGCCGCCTTCTCTGATTCAGATAGACCTGAAAATGCCGTTCGGCAGTCAGCCAGAATGTCCGACAGATCCCTCATGGAGCCATCTGCATTGGTCGTTGCAATCGTTACCTCTCCGATTGCGGATCCGCAGATCGTCACATCCCCGGACAGATTATTCATGATCGTTCTGAGAGAAGTACCTGCCTGGGATCCCTTGATACCGGCATTGGCCATCAAACCGATCGCTTCCGCTGTATCCTCCGCAGAGAATCCCAGAGCACCTGCAATCGGAGCGCAATACTTAAAGGTCTCACCCATCATGGAGACATTCGTATTCGCGTTACTGGAAGCAGCCGCCAGGATATCCGCAAAATGCCCGGAATCCTTTGCCGTAAGTCCGAACGCTGTCAGAGCATCTGTCACGATATCAGAAGTGGTAGCCAGATCCTCACCGGAAGCTGCAGCCAGGTTCATGACACCTTCGATACCGGAAAGCATATCCTCTGTCTTCCAGCCGGCCATCGCCATATAGTTCATGGCTTCCGCAGCCTCGGATGCAGAGAACTTTGTCTTCTCACCCATCTCACGGGCTTTATCCCTTAAGGCTTCAAGATCAGAGCCAGTCGCACCGGATACCGCTGCCACCTTGCTCATGGCGGAATCAAAATCAGCGGCAGTCTTCACCGCCGCTGTACCTAATCCCACAACACCCAGAGTCACAGGCATGAACTTCTTTCCGACATTGGTAACATTGTCACCAACCGTCTTCAGCTTCTCACCCTTTGCGGCAATCTCCTGAAGTGCAGTACCGGACTGTCTTGCCTGTTCCTCCAGAGCCTTCAGCTTCTGTTCAGTCTCAACGATCTCACGCTGCAGGCCATCATACTGTTCCTGCGTGATCGTTCCATCCTTCAGTGCCTGCTCAGCCTGTTCCGCTGCCGTCTTCAAGGTCTCCAGCTTTTCCTTCGTTTCCTTGACGGCATCACCCAGGAGCCTGTGCTTCTGTGCAAGCAGTTCCGTGTTCCCCGGATCAAGTTTCAGGAGCTTATCGACATCACGCAGCTGGCTCTGAGTATTTCTGATCTCTGTATTTACGCCCTTCAGGGCTGTCTGTAGTTTGGTGGTATCGCCACCGATCTCAACGGTGATTCCCTGGATCCGTCCAGCCATTCATGTCCCTCCTTCCTGATTTTGGGTAAAAGAAAAGAACCGGTCTCCCGATTCTTCTCAAAAGCATTTCACTTTGTTTATACGCGCTATTTGCGCTTTCTTTTTCCTGTATTATCGGATCCGCGGATTTCTTCATGATAAAAATAATCCACGATTACCGGATGCCCCTGCGGAACCCTTCCATAAGGCATTTCATTATCCACAAACGGGCAATCATACTTCTCGGCAAGTTTCTCGGCTTTGTTTTCCAGAGCCTCGAAATAGCTTCTGTTATGCTTGTTATAAATCTCATCATAGAGCGGCACTAAATCAGGATACTCTTCAGCGATATAGTCCATAACGGTATTCTTAAATCCGCCTCTCAGATTAAGATTCTCCAGCCAAAACAGATCACATTGGTCTTTTACACGTTCAAAGATAGCCTCAAAATCCGTAATGCCCGGAAATACCGGGGATACAAAGCATACTGTCCTGATACCGGCGTCATATATCTGCTTCATCGCAGCAATCCTTCGTTCAATGGAAACCGCTGCATCCATATCGTCCTTGAACTTCTCGTCCAGCGTATTGATCGACCACGATACTGTTACCTGTCCGAGCTCTTTTAGCAAGTCAATATCTCTCACCACAAGGTCGGATTTTGTGCAGATCAGAATATCTGCTCCGCTCCCCCGCAGCTGTTCAAGCAGTTTCCTTGTGTTTCCGAACTCTTTTTCCTGCGGATTATACCCGTCTGTCACGGATCCGATCACAACGCGCTGTCCGGCATATTTCTCAGGTTGCTTGATTTCAGGCCAGTGCTTGATATCAAGAAATGTTCCCCACTCTTCCGTATGTCCTGTAAACCTTTTCATGAAAGAAGCGTAACAATACTTGCATGCGTGCGTGCATCCGACATACGGATTCACAGAATACCCTCCCACCGGCAGGTTTGACTTTGTCATGATATTTTTGGTTTCCACATCCCTTATCAGGATATCTTCCGTTCTCACTTCTTCCATGCCCGCTGTACCTCCAATACCTTCTCAAATGCTTCAGGAAATTCCTGCACCATATTTTCATCGCCTATGATCGGTTCAAGATCTTCCTTCATAAAAACAGGTATATTCCTTTGATGCGCCTGATCCGTAAGCGACCATGCCCATTCCGGCTCAGTACGGATTTTTCTGCTCTGAGCGCCTGTCATGGTTCCTACAACGATCCAATCAATACCAGAAAGATCGACCTCTCCAGGATCATCAAAAAGCGGCTCAAAGGTCACATGATAATGCTTTGCCCTTACATGATTCCTCAATGCTTCAATGCGCCAGAGTTCTGATCTTCTGGTAACCGTCACCCCAAACCAGGCGTTTTCAAGATCCGTTTCAAAATCCAGGAGATCAGGCCTTTTCGACAGAAATAAAAACTGATGCTGCGGATTTTTCCGGATCTTTTCAAACACCTCTTCTCGCCATTCTTCTTTCCATCCCGCAAGATCACTCATACCGGTCAGAAGGAAATTCTGCGGTCTTGCCTTGTCCATCATTTTAAGCTTGCCTTCAAAAAATTCAGGCTTACTGAAATCCGGTATCGTATGCCACCGCTTCACATTATTCCGTGCATAGCAATAATCGCAGCCTACCGTGCAGCCGATGACAAGGTTCATATTCTGGATATTGTCTTTTATACAAACACTCATAGCTCTCCACATAAAAAGTTATGGACATCTGCTTGCAGAAATGCCCACAACTTTAAAACTCATACTTACTCGATTACTGCATCGTCGGCGGTATACGCTTCAAGAGAACCTGCCTTCACCTGGATACAGGCATAGCTGATCTCAGAATCATCTGCCGCGAAGAACTGTCTTTTCCCATCCGGCGCAATACGCACGATATCACCGGCAGAAAGCTCTATATCCTCACCGTCAACTACCGCTTTTCCCTTGCCGGAAAGAATGATGTAAATCTCTTCATTGGTCTTATGATAATGAACAAAAGGAACACTCGCACCTGCCGGAAGATGGTTGATGCTGATCTCAGCCCCTGTAAGTCCCAGCTGATCATGAAGTTCAGTTCTCGGATCGTTTGCAACACTTACCTTACTATAGTTAGACATTTCTGATACCTCCATTTGTTGTGATATTGATTGATACAACGGAAGTGTACCACCGCCATGTTGTGATGTCAAGTGTTACAACAAAACTTTTTAAGATTCTATAAGCTTGTTCGCATCCGCCATTACATCAGCTATGGTTATTCGCCGCATTTTATCTTCCATGGCATTCTGTATTTCTTTAAGCCTGTGATCCATGATCCTGTGAATGTTTCGTCCCACAGGGCATAACTCATTCGGATTCTCATGGAAATGAAACAACTGTCCATTTTCGACAGGCTCCACGGCATTGTAAACATCCAGAAGCGTTATCTCCGTCAAGGATTTCTCTATATCGGCACCGCCGCTTCCCCGCTTCACTGTTACAATCTCCGCCTTCTTCAGCTGCTGCAAGAGTCTTCTGATTACCGTCGGATTTACATTTGCGCTGGACGCAAGAAATTCACTGGTGATTTTATGGTCATTCTTAAATGTTTCAATTGCTATAAGCACATGAACCGCTATTGTAAATCTGCTTGAAATCTGCATTCTGACACCTCCATCGACTCTATCTTAAATCATTTTCGTTGTAATTTCAATAGTCACAACAAGGTGCGATTATCCCTTCTAGAATCGATCCATATCATCCTGAGATGCCAGAGTGCTGTATGATCCCTGGTTCTCATCATTCTGCATTTCCGTGTACATATCGTTGATGGTTCCGATAGTCAGAAGATCCATCTCCCCGATCTGCACACCAAGCTGCACCACCCTTAGGAGTAAGAGCGGCGTTGTCATTTCCCGGTCAGTCGCTCGAAGTTTTTTTTACTCTCCACCTGCGTCTGCACATTCAGCCCCCAAAGCTCAATGATCTCCGGCAGCACCTGATAAATGGAGAATGTCCCAAACTGGTCAAGCCATTCATCCGGAGTATCCGGAACGCCCTGCGGATCCGCATGCTTCGCCATGATGTAGCTGATGTCCTCGAACAGCTCAAGCGAAAAAGAATCCAATGCGGAGTTTTCCGGATCGTTTTCATCAATGCTCTTCTGCAGGTCATGAAGATCCTTATAGATATCCCTGTGGAACTTGTTCCTGTATATTCTTGGAATGGCCGCCGATGCTCTGAAAGTCACATCCTTGCCATCAATATTCACTGTCTTTGTAAGTGCCATTTCGCTTTCCTCCAATCTAAGGTAAAGGGCAGAGCCAAAGCCCTGCCCCACATTCTTAACCCTGTCCCTGCTCAGTCGGTTCCGTTGTCGGAGACTGATAAACGGCAGAATACCAGCCGTTGTAGACCTCATCCGTTGTGTTTGCCCCGGTCTTAACCTTCACAAGACCGCTCGGAAGCGGTGTTGCCGTGATCTCCAAAGACTCTGTCTGGACTTCCTTGGAATCCTCATTGGTCTTGCCTTCGATGGTCGGTCTTGCGGCAGTGCAGTAATACATGCAGTGCCTGATCTTTTTCTTGTCCCCGGAGAACTCGAAAAGCAGAGCGAAATGCTCCGGCTCCACCGTGGAATCCTCTACCAGGACACCATTGCTGTCTTCCGTTTCCTTCAGGATGTCTTTCCTGAAGCTGTCCGGGATCAATGCGATCTCCAGATCACCCGAATAACCGTTATTCGCTACCGTGGTGTAATACACCATATCGTCCGCATAGAACGGTTCAGTATCACCTTCCGGATCCAGCGACAGATTCACGGCTCCGGGAATCGCGACAGGCGTACCAAATGTCACGGCATTGGTATCCGGATCAAGTGTCGCCTTCGCATAATGGCAGTTCTTAAGGCCGAACTTCACCTTGTTGTTTGTACTCGGCATAATAAACCTCTCTTTCCGCTATACCGTCATCTGGTACAGCACTTCGTATAGTTTCTCTGATTCGATCCATACCTCCGATTTGTTCCAGAACAGTTCATTGGCATTCAGCACCGCCTCGACCCTGTCCTCCAGTTCCGGATCCTTCTCATCGGTATAAAGTTCAATGCTCAGGTTGGAAAACTCCATGTACACCACGTTGTCCGCAGCGAAGTTATCCGAACCCGGAAATAAAAAGCAGATGAACGGCGGATCAGGACTTTCCCCCTCTGCGAAATGGTCATATGCAAAAGGGATCTCCGTTTCGGCCAGCATCTGCATTACATCTTCATGCGTCATCCTTCTTCCTCCCGATCTCGATAATGCATTCTGCAGCATGACGGCAGACCGGGCAGTTATAGGGATAACCATGACAATCCTCGCCCCTCCGGGTACCGTGATAGATCACCAGACCAAACACGGTAAATCCGACAGCGATCACGAATAACAAAAGCAATATCTCCATTTCTAACCGCCTTTCTGCAGGTCACGCTCGATATCCCTTGTCAGCTGCTCGATGCCCGCCTGCTCTGCCGGCGCGATATGAGGAAACGCCCTTGTCCTTCCACCGCCGCGCTTCGCATGGCCAAACTCCAAAAGATGTGTCAGCTGGTATCGTTTGGAATGCACCACGATCTGGATGGAATCCGACGTTTCCCTGGTTTTCTTCACTGCCCAGCTCTTGGAATACTTCCCCGTCTTCTTCGGAGCCGTGCTTTCGATCTGCTGCTTTACGGTCTTACCCGCCTTCTGGACATCCTTCTTCAGGTCCTCCGCAGCAAGCTTCGCGTATTCCTCCATGCCCTTCATTACGGTATCCGCCAGCTGGTCAATCTTTATCGTCTGTGCCATCAGCGCCGCTCCTTCCTGCAGGTGAACTTCAATGACTTCTTCCGGAAGTTCATATGGTCAATGTTCACGATGTTGTAGATCTCACCCATAAACATCACCCGGAAATGCGTGGAATCGATCGCAGCAGCCTTCCGGCAGTACCGGACAGATACGGTCATGGAAAAATCCTCGACCGTAGTCCCGGCAACCTGCTCTTCCTTGGAACTGGCCAGCCCTTCACCGCCGATCGTGGCAAAGCAAGTATAGTAATCCGTCCAGGCATTCTTGTGATTGCCGTACTTATCGGTCACTGTTTCATTCTTCTGGAATGTCACTTTAGATCTCAAAGCTGCCACATCCATTAGAATCCCTCCTTCCGGCTGCTGAACAGCAGAGCCCGAAGCGTCAGATCCATCGCGTGATGGTCAGCTTCTTCCCGGTGCTCATACAGATAAGCCACCGTAAACATCACAGCGATCTTTCCGTTCTGAGCCGCATCCAGGTCCGCCTCATCGTCCGTCCGCAGGATATCCATGCACTGCTTCTTTGCCGCCGATATGAAGTTTTCGATCAGAGCATCGTCATCCTCGAAATCAACCCGGAGATAACTCTTCATCTCTTCCACAGTCACAGTCATAGAAATCACCCCTTAAAAACAGAGGCGGCAGGAACTTCCCACCGCCTCATAGTTACATCTGCTTACGATCAGGCGCTTGTCTTCATCTTCAGGAGCTGGATACCTTCCGGAAGGATCACCTTGCCGTCAACACGCTCCGTCGCAACAAAGCCGACCTGGCCGTTGGTGCTGTAGAGCTCATTGAGCCTCTGAACCGTTCTGCCGGATCTGTCAGCAATCCAATAATTCTTGAAATCCCCGAATGCTACAGTCAGCGCACCCGAAGCCGCAACCGGTACATATGGACTGGTGTAAAGGTCATAGCCCAGAAGCTTGTCAGGCTCACCTGCCTGAAGGGAAGGCTGCCAGAGATAAGCATCGTTCTTGTCCTTCAGCTTACGGATCATGGATACCGTCGCGTCGTTCATAAGGAACTTCGCATTTCTGCGGTAAGGGCTCTTCAGCGAATAAATCAGGTTGATCAGCTCATCCGCCGTGATCGCCGTTGCGCTTGCCGCAGTCACGCCTACGGTTCCGCCGTTCGCAGTGAAGATACCTGTAGGCTGTCCGGTTCCGGTACCGACACAGAAAGCCTCTTCCTCAGCAATACCGAATGCCCTTGCGAACTCACCGGCAATGTAAGACTCCAGGTCAAACATGGAATCCTGCAAAAGCTCGATGGAAACCTTCACAAGGTCAGTCAGCTTGAAGGCATCAATGGTCTTCTGGTCGAAAGTAGGACCGCTCTCTGTATAAGCACCGTTCTCCGCCGTCCACTGTGCGGTAGAGTGAGTAGCCGCAACCGGGATCTTTCTCTCAGCGCTGGTAGTGATGACCTTCGCAAGACCCCTCACCACGTTTGCCTCATCCAGACCGGTCACGATCTGACGATCGAACTCTTCCGGCACAAGGTAGCCGCCGTCTGCCTGCACACCCTCGGAAAGGACGTTATGAACAAGTCTCTTACCACGGAGATGGGCTCCGAAATCTTCCTTGTACGCATTGGAAGCACGGCCGGTCTTTTCCTCCACCTGCTTTGCCGGTCTTCCAGTAAGAGGAGTGTTGATAGGCTGATTCAGCGCCGCCTCCCTTGCCTCAGCTCTCTGCTGACGGTCGATCGCCGCAGTCAGATCCTCAATTTCCTGCTCCATACGGCTGTAAGTCGCGTTATCCTCCGCAGACAGAACGCCGTTCTCATTCTCGTGGGTATCCACAAAGTTCTTCGCAGTTTCCCACACCTTCGCTCTCTTCTCGATCATATCTTTGATAGTCATAGCTCGATTCCTCCTTAAATGAATCTCTTGATAAAGTTCAGGCGTTCCCTGATCTCATCACAGGAACGCCCGTTATCCGTTGTCTGTTCAGTTGCTGCACCATTGTCCGGTGCCTTGATGTGACATTTCGCCGCGATCTTATCCATCAGCGAATTAGTCACCGCCGCCCTGGAATAGAGCATCGACACCTCAGGTGTTTCCAGATCATCTGCTTCCGATGTATCTGTCCTCTGCAGCACATCATCCGCAAATCCCAGCTCCACTGCCTTGTGCGCGTCCATCCAGGTTTCCGCATCCATCAGATGTGATATCTTCGTCCTGCTCATGCCGGTCTTGATCTCATAGGCATTCATGATGGATTCCTTCACTTCAGCCAGCATGTTGATTGCCTTCTGCATCTCCGCCGTATCACCAAAAGCGATTGTGGCCGGATTGTGGATCATCATCATGCTCACAGGACTCATGAGCACCTTCGTCCCTGCCATCGCGATCACGCTTGCCGCCGATGCCGCAATGCCATCGATCTTCACCGTGACATCGCCCTTATAGTCCATCAGCATGTTGTAGATCTGAGCTGCCGCCACACAGTCGCCGCCCGGACTGTTGATCCAGACCGTGATGTTCCCTGTCCCGGCATTCAGCTCTTCTCTAAAAAGAGCTGGTGTGACATCATCGTCAAACCAGCTCTCTTCTGCTATGGTTCCATTCAGGAAAAGCACCCTTTCATTGACCTCTTCGCCTGAAGCCTGGTCTCTGATCTTCCTGCTTTTCCAGTTCCAAAACTTCTTCATCGGAATCTCCTTCCTCCTTTCCGTTGTTGCCTGCCGCAAATATCCCGGCATCCTCCAGCTTCGTCATATTTCCATTGATCAGGTACAGATCACCGCCCTGTTCCGCCGGGATCCTGTCCAGGTTCTCCAGCTCTCGGATATCATTGGCCGACATCCAGCCGTTCTGTCTGGCTGTCGCATAGCCGTTCATCCTGCTCTGGTAATCACCTCTGAGCAGGCCGTCCACATTAAACTTGAAGAAGTATTTCTTCTTCTCATCCGGAGTCAGCAATGCTCTCACCATTGCCTGCTCCCAGCGGCTTACCCAGGGATCCAGCGTGTACTTCACAAATTCCAGCGACTGCTGCTCAATGTTGTTGAAACTGGACTTCTCCAAGTCACCGATCATATGAGGCGGCACACGGAAGATCCTTGCGATTTCATCGATCTGGAACTTCCGTGTCTCTAGGAACTGGGCCTGCTCCGGTGAAATGGAAATCGGCGTGTACTTCATGCCCTCTTCCAAAACAGCAATCTTATTCGCATTGCCGCTTCCTCCGAAGGTAGCCTGCCAACTTTCCCTCACCTTGCTCGGATCCTTAATGGTTCCCGGATGCTCCAGCACGCCGGAAGGAGCAGCGCCGTTTGCAAAGAACTTACTGCCGTATTCTTCCGTAGCGATTGCCAGGCCGATCGCATTCTTCGCCATTGCAATCGGTGAATAGCCAACCAGACCGTCAAAGCCAAGCCCCGGAATATGCAGCACATCATGAGGCTGGAGCCTTACTGTCCTTCCAACCTTGTTGGTGCCTTTTCTTCCGTCCACATCGTCCGAATCATAGACGGTGTATTCGTAATAAAGCCTTCCGTGCTCATCACGATCCACCTTCATCCGATCCGGCATCAGCGGATACAAAGCCACAACTTCACCCTTGCCGTTGCGGATGATCTGCGAATACGCATTTCCCCACAGAAGCAGGTGCGTCATCAATGTCTCCCTGAAGATGAAGGAAGTCATCTCCGGATTCGGCTCATCATGGAGCAAAAAATAAAGCGGATGTTCCACCGCTTTCTCCTTACCGCCATCATCGGTATATCTGTAAAATTGTAATGGCAGGCTCGCCACCGCCTCTGACAGGATCCTCACACAGCAGTACACCGCCGTCATCTGCATTGCAGACCGTTCTGTCACATACTTGCCACTCGAAGTACCTCCCAGAAAGAAGCTGTAGCTGCTTCCTGCTGTCCTATCTGTAGGCTTATCTCTGCTCCGAAACAGACCGCTCAGTATTCCCATCACAATTCCCTCCTTCGTCAAAATACAAGTAATCCGCGCTCATCATAAACACTACCCTGCGGCTCCGTCTGATTGCGTATGCACCGGTCAAGTGCCATGATTGCAGCCACAATGCCGTCAATCTTCTCTTTTGACTTTGCCTTCGTTACCTTGATGTTTCCGGCAGGATCCGTATCGACCACCACGTTGCCAGCCACCCACCTGAGAACCGGATGCCCTCCGTGAATGATCTGTCCTTCCATGAGCAGACGATAAAAATCTTTCGTTGGACCGGACATCGAAGCAAAGCCCTGACCGAACGGAACCATCGTGAATCCGTCACCTTCCAGATTCTGGATCATCTGTGTGGCGTTCCATCTGTCCACCGCGATTTCACAAATGTGGTATTTCTCCGCCAGATCATTGATGAACTTCTCAATGAAGTCATAATGAATCACATTTCCTTCAGTCGATAACAGGTATCCCTGCTTCTCCCAGATGTCATACGGAACGGATGCTGCCTTCACTCTCTGCGGTATCGTTTCTTCCGGCACCCAGAAGAACGGAAGAAGGATATACTTCTCATCCTCATCCCTCGGAGGAAACATCAGAACCAGAGCGGTGATATCTCCTGTGCTGGATAAGTCCAGACCGCCGTAACAGTCCCTGCCTTCCAGCGCGGCCAGATCAATCTCTTCGTTACCCTTCATGAATATCGCATCCGGTATCCATGCCACGGTACTTGAAACCCACATATTCAGCCTCAGCCACTTGAAGGTCACTTCGTCTGCCGGATTCTGTTTTGCTTCCCGGTAGGCATCCCTGAGCCTTTCGATATCAACCGTATAGCCCAGCGAAGGATTTACCTTGTACCAGTTCACTTCATCCTCCCAGTCCTCATCATCCTTCAGTCCATAGACCACCGGATAGAAAGTCGGATCCACTCGCCGGCCTTCCAGAATGTCCACCGCCTTCGTATGAAGCTCATACGCAATGGAATGTCTGTCGGTACCTGCCGTGGTGATAATGAAATGCAGCGGATTCTGTCTGGCATCCGATGATCCCTTTGTCAGAACATCATACAGCTGTCTGTTCGGCTGTGTATGGATCTCATCAAACACCAAGCCGCTTACCGAAAATCCGTGCTTACCCCCGACCTCTGCACTGAGCACCTGGTAATATCCTGAATTTCCGTAGTTTACTATTCTTTTTGTTGCCGTCATCAGCTTCGACCGTTTCAGAAGTGCCGGCGACATCTCCACCATCTGTCTTGCCACATCGAAAACGATGCTGGCCTGCTGCCTGTCAGCCGCAGCGCCATAGACCTCAGCCGATGGTTCGTTATCTGCATATAAAAGATAAAGAGCGACGGCTGCTGCCAATTCGCTCTTACCTACCTTCTTGCATATTTCAACAAATGCTGTCCGGAACTGCCGGTACCCGTCAGGTTTGACGATTCCGAAGATGTCTCGTATCAGCTGTTCCTGCCAGGGAAGCAGCCAGAAACGCTTGCCTGCCCATTTGCCTTTGGTGTGGCACAGGTTCTCAATGAACTTCACAGCTCTGTCAGCCTTCGCTTTATCATAATGAGATGTCGGAAGCATAAATCTCGACGGCTTATAATTCTTCAGCTTCGGATAACCCGCAGGTCTTCTCTCCGCCATTAAGCCTCACCCCCAAGTAATGCCTCCATCTCATCTTCTTCGTCCTTGCCGACACCAGATGCCGCCATGATCCTCGATCTGGCAGATGGAGTCAGACCAAACTCAGATGCTGCCTGCATCATCAGCCGCTGTTCCGTGTTACAGATCGCAACCCACGGATTCGGTCTCTGCATACCATTCTCCGTTTCATAGGTAGCACCCTCGGAATTGATGTGCTCCTGAGCCTCTTTCCATCTGGCATAGGACTGACAATAGGCTGCAAATGCAGACCGATCAATCTCCGTAAGCACTCCCATCTGATTAAGTTTTTCCGATAACCGGATCCATTCTGTCTTCGCTTCCGGCAATAACCATGCAGGGCAGTCGGGCATTCCCTTACCCGGATTCGGTTCTTTTGTGTTCAGTTTTCTCTTTCCCGGATTGCCTTCCAGCTTTTTTACCGCTGTAGGCTTTGGCTTTCTTCCAGCCATAGAGCATCGCCCTCCTTCCTTCCAAATTTCACTTTTCATTTCGCGATTTTGCACGCGTGACCCCCGCGCCGTTCCCTGGGAGCCGTACCTGTAGAGATTTCACCCGCCCCTACCCGCGATGGTTTCCCCAATAGTCCCCTCTCTTCGCGTGTATGGTTGAGTGACACGACTTGCACAACGCGATCAGGTTACTTCGATCGTGCGTACCACCTTCACTCAGAGGCAGCTTGTGATGGATCTCTTCAGTAGGCACGATAATTCCACGTTCAAAACACAGCTCACAGAAGGGATGCTCCGCAGCATACTTGTCACGGATCCTCTTCCATGCACGACCGTATCTCTTCTTCGTAGACTTATCTCTGCCGTACTTCTCATAGTTGCTGTTGCTCAGCTTCTCATGCTCTTCACAGAACCGTTTGTCTGTCAGCTTCGGGCATCCGGGATAAGAGCATGGATGCTTCGGTTTCCTTGGCATCATTCCACCTTCTTTCCCATAGAAAAAGCCGCCACGGTATTTTGCTCCGCAACGGCTCTCTCATCTTTCGCTTTTGCCAGTTTAACATTATCACATAGGCTTACTGTATCGAACTTGATTTTACTGTATTGTTTCCGGAATCGTTATTTCATCCAGGGCATTCCTGTGAAGGCGGAATACATTATCGATTCCGTAACCAAGCTCAATGGCGATCTCTTCCCATCTCATATAGGACAGGTATCGCAGTTCCAGTATTGTCTGAAGCTCTGCGCTCTCCACTGCTTTGATCCTACGGATGATATCCTTCTTCAGTTCCACAAGCTTCATCATATCCTGATTGATTTCATTCTCCAGGTCGATGATTTTTATAATGGCATCCTCCATTCTGGAACCATCCCTGTTCGGGTTCTTCGGCATATCCGAATATGTCACCGTTGCTTTGGTGGCCAGGTCATGAAGATCTTCGATCTGTCCCAGCTTGCTCTCGATCCGCTGGTTCAGACCAAAAGCCTGTGATAAATATTTCTTGGCTTCCTGCTGATGTCTGTTCATAAGCTACCTCCGATTGGATTTATTTTTTCTCCCTCGGATTGACTCTGATTGTCTCACTTCGTCCTGAAGCCTCTTGATCAGGTATTCCCCGTCCACGCTTGTCAGCTGGCTGTACCAGCCGGAACGAAAGAACCTCTCGACCTCCAAGGCCTCATCTATCGCTTTTCGATCCTTCGGATGTGCCTTGATCTTCTTAAATGCCACCCTGTAATCAGCGACTGCCTGCAGAATGATTGCATTTGCTAATCGCTCATACGGATCCTCTGCCAGATTTTTATTTCCTGCCATAGGCACTTACCTCCGCTTTCACGGCATCGATCAGTCTGGCCTGCGTATTGCCCTTTGCGTGAAGTGCCTTCATGATTCGCTCATCAATCGAATCGGCTGTAATAATATGCTGCACCACGACTGTTCCGGATTCCTGACCCTGCCTCCATAACCTGGCTACCGTCTGCTGGTAAAGCTCCAGGCTCCAGATCATTCCGAACCACACCAACGTATTGCCGCCGCTCTGAAGATTCAGTCCGTGTCCTGCAGAAGCCGGATGTATCAGTCCTACCTCCAGTCTTCCTGCATTCCAGTCCTCAATGCTCTGATCCGTATCCAGCTTTCCGTACTTCACACCTAGGGCTTCCAGCCTGTCGATGATCCTTGTCAGATCGTGCTTGTACCAATACGCCACCAGAATGCTCTTCCCGTTTGCCGCCTCGATGATATCCTCCAAGGCATCCAGCTTCTTATCATGAATGAACTCGATACCGCCGGCATCGGAATAGACAGCACCGTTGGCCATCTGTGTCAGCTTCCCGGAAAGCGTCGCAGCATTTGCAGCTGTCACCTCTCCACCCGGAAGATTGATCACCAGGTCACTGGCCATCGCCTCGTACTTCGCACGCTCATCCTCATCCAGATACACGGGATATTCAGAGTTGATCAGTTCCGGCATCTGCAGGTGGTCGGTTCCCTTCATGGAAATCGTGATATCGGAGATCCTGTCATAAATCCTCTTATCAGCACCTTTCCGGAGCCGGTAGCTGTAAACGATCGGACCGTTTGTCTGATCCGGTACGAAATACTCAACCCTGTACTGGCTGATGAACCTTCCCAGCCTCTCACCCATATCCAGCACCTTGTATTCTGCAAAGAGATCCATCAAACCGTTGCTGGAAGGTGTTCCAGTCAAGCCCACAATCCTTTTCACTCTCGGTCTTACCTTCATCAGTGCCTTGAACCTCTTCGCCTGCCAGTTCTTGAAGGATGACAGCTCATCGATTACCACCATATCGTAGTCAAACGGCAGCCCGCTCTTCTCGATCAGCCAGGGAACATTCTCTCTGTTGATAATGTAAATGTCCGCATCCGCCTGAAGAGCTTTCATCCTCTCTGCTGCAGTGCCAACTGCTATGGAGTACCGAAGCCCACGCAGCTGATCCCATTTCTGTATTTCTGCAGACCAGGTATGCTTCGCCACTCGAAGTGGTGCGATAATCAGCACCTTCGTAACCTCAAAGCTTTCAAACATCAACTCATTAAGCGCCGCCAGTACAATGCTGGTCTTGCCCATACCCATGTCCAACAGGATCGCCGCTATGGGATGTTCCTTTATGAAATTGATCGCATATTTCTGATATTCATGTGGATTGTATTTCATCCAGTATTCCTCCAATCTGCTCCGGATCATCCAGTACATAAACCCGGAAGCCTAATCTCATCAGAAGCCGGTGCCGTGAAACCTGCAGCGGTCTCGGACGTTCACCCGGAGCCTTGACCTCCACCAGTCCGAAGTGCCTGCCCGGCAGCAAGACGATCCGGTCGGGCATCCCATCAAATCCTGGGGACACCCACTTCGGACAGATACCGCCGCGCTTTTTAACCTCAGCGACCAGCTTCTGCTCTATGACCTTTTCACGCATCGCTAACCTCCATCAAAGTTTTCAGGTGTGCAGGTCGTGAAAGTCATCCCGTAAACCCCCTTTAAGGCATTTTCAAAAAACTCTCTTATAGGACTTTTAGTAGTAGACCTTCACGACCTGCACAATGGCTTAAAATCAACGTTTCTGATAGTTCACCATTCTGAAAACAGTTACTCTATTGACCTGCATGACCTGCACATCAGTCCAAGAAGTCCTGTCCTTCCTTCAGGCTCAGGCCGTGAACCATAATTCCGGAGCGCGTCTTGCGTCTGACAAAACCCGCCTTCTCGATTGCTGAATAGAAGTCTGTCGTGCTTCTGGTAAACTCAACATTCTGCAGGCAGTACGCCCTGTATGCCTGATACAGCTCCCCGGACTTCTCCGAAGCATCTTTACCGATGTCACAGCAATCCGCCAGGAAATGTCCCATCCAGTCGTTGTCCTCGCGATATGCCTCAATCGCATCCTCCACGACCTTCGGCAGCGGCACCTTGAAATCCATCTCCACTGCCTTCTTCGCCCCTTCAATGATCCAGCTCATGATGAAGGAACCGGCGTGGTCATACAGGTAATCCGCATAATTCTTGATGTCATTCTTCCCGGTGATCTTCGCATTGAAGGGAATCACGATCAGCCTTCTCCAGATACCATCATCATTGGCACCCACCTTCGGCAGATGGTTCGTGTACAGCACCAGCGTATGTGACGGAACAAAATGGAACGGAGCCTTATACTTCTTTTCCGCCTGGATCTCATCCGTAGAGCAAAGCTGCTTCACTGTCGCCGTATTCAGCCTCATACCTTCCTCCATCTCAGAAGAAATGATGAGCCTGCGGCCTTTCAGCTCCGCCATCTCAGGCTTGATATTCCTCTTGCAGTTCATGGTCAGGGCTTCCGCAGACAACTTCCCGGCGTAATCGCCCAGGACTCTGAAGATTGTGTTCCAGAAAGTCGATTTACCGTTGGCACCTCCACCATAGGCAATGATCATGTGCTCCTGATAGACCTTCCCGATCGTCGCCATTCCGACCACCAACTGCACATAATCGATCAGCTGCTGATCCTTACAGAAGAAAAGCTTCAGGGCATCCAGCCAAAGCTGCTTCCCGTCCTCACCGGGAGCACAAGTCGTGATCTTTGTGATCAGGTCTCTCGGATCATGTGGCTGCTCCCCGATCAGGCCTTTTTTCAGGTCATAGGTGGCAACAGGCGTATTGATCAGGAACTCATTCTTATCCAGATCATTCACGTCGATCCCGATCATCGGCTTCGCAGCATTCCCTGTGGAAATGATGTACTTGTAATCACGCCTCTTCAGCACAAACTTCAGATAAGTCTCCGCTGCCATGAGCGCATACAGAAGCGGCATCTGATCCGGCGTGACTTCCTTAGCAACAGCTTTCGATCCGTTCTTTACGATCGGTTCCGGTATCCCGGCATCGACCAGAGCCTTCTCCGCATCTTCCTTATCCTGCTGAGCATCTACCAACTGCAGGTCAAGGAACTCTTCGATAGCACCGATGGCCAGCTGCACATCCTCCACCCAGCGTTCGCCATCATATCTGAGATAATCCGTAGCCGCTGAGAACCTGAGCTCACTGCCATATTCCTGCACCAGCACTTTCGCCTGTCCGATATCCGAATAGTCCTCCGGCTTCAGGGACGCGTCGCTGAAATCGGCATTGTACTGATCCGGCGGAACATACCCGTCAGAGGAAGAAATCTTCTTATTGAAGAACCTCACAGCACTGTTCCAGATGGTATTCAGCTCTGCCTCCGGAAGCGGAGGATCGCATTTCTCCGCATGTTCCATGAATGCCACATGAGCCTTTTCCGTATCGCCGTACCTCTTCAGGATCCTGGACGCGAACCGGCTCATGGTGTTATTGCGGCTTCCCTGAAGGATCGGACCGGAACTTGTGCCTTCCTGCCTCTCAGGTTCATCCGTCTCCACGACCGGGCTGATCTCCTCATCAATCGTCATCCAGCCTTCATGCCAGATCACTTCTCCGGTATCCGCGCCGAAAATGAATCTTGCCGCATCCAACGCATTGTCATCGAAAAACGTGTACTGCTTCTGGATGGCGATCTTCAATCCGGCGTATACCTTCTCATCTGTAATCTCTTCGATTTGGAAATAAACATGGAATCTCGGTCTCTCGGACTTGCCGTCCTTCACCTTCATGTGGTTGCGGCTGAACGCTATTGCATAGGAAAAATCCCCGAACAGCTCTTCCATCTTCTCCGGCGTGATCCATTCTTCCGGATCCTCGGAGTGATCATTGTCACAGTCCATGACCGCCACATTGGAACGGATGAAGTTTTCCTTGCTGCGGTAGTTCTTCTTATATTCACCGCACACATGATCCTTCTTGATGGCTTCCTGCAGCTCCTCCGCGTTCCCTGCTTCCATCCGGTTCGGGTACAGGCAATTCTTCGCGTCTGAGACCACATTGGCCGTCTGCAAAACTAATCGCATCGCTTTACCTCGCTTTCTATAAATGTGAAGACATACTTCTTCCAGCTTGGTAAGGACAGTTTTCCTTCAAATGACCGGAAACTCTGGCAGCTTTCTTTTGCTTCCTTTTAATAAGCGAAAACCAAGTCTTTTTTTTCATCCGGTCATTTCACATCGAACTGTCCATACATAGCTGGGAAAGGAAAACCGGACAACGAAAAAAGCAAAAAGACATTCCGGTCAAATCCCAGGCAACTGTCCTTACATAGCTGGAAAGGGAGAACCCTTTCGGAAAGAGAGGTGCTGCAGATGCAGAAAGAATCCATTGAAAAAACCGCCAGCCTCGACGGAACGGACGAAGAACTCATCGATGTTCTGATCGCCATCAGCGTCGTAGCCAAGCGGCTCGCAAGAAAACTACAGAATGAACAGAAGGGAGAATGCCAACATGAGCAAAATGAGTGAACTCTCCGCCATGATCGACAACCTGATCAGCTGCGGAGAAACCCTGGCAGAGACCGGCAGAGCTTTGAAGGAATTCTATTCCGGAACCGAAGAAGCAGCCCCGGCAAAGCCTGAGAAGAAGACAAAGAAACAGGATCCCGCTCCTGCGGAAGCACCTGCAGAAAAGCAGTATTCCAAGGAAGAAGTCAGAGAGATCCTCGCAAAGAAAGCAAACGAAGCAGAAGGCCGCTTCAAGGCAGATGTCAAAGCGATCGTTCAGAAGTACGGCAACGGAGGCAGCCTTACCAATGTGGATCCGAAGGACTACGCGGCACTTGTCAAAGAGGTGGAAGGATTAACCGATGCCTAAGCATGCATATCTTTCCGCCTCCGCAAGCCACAGATGGCTCGCCTGCCCGCCCAGCGCAAAGCTGTGTGCTGGCATCAACGACAGCGGCAGTCCTTACGCCCAGCAGGGAACCGATGCACATGCACTCTGCGAATACAAGGTGGAGAAGCTTCTGGGAAGGAATCCTGAGGATCCGACAGAGAACCTGACCTGGTTCGATACGGAGATGGACGACTGTACCGATCAGTATGCAGCCTACGTCGCAGAGCAGATCGAAGAAGCAAAGACACACTGCTCCGACCCGCTGATCCTGATCGAAGAAAAGCTGGACTTCTCCAAGTGGGTACCGGAAGGCTTCGGAACTGGCGACTGCGTGATCATCGCGGACGATGTGCTGCATATCATCGATTTTAAATACGGTCTCGGTGTCCTGGTGGATGCCGAAGAGAATCCGCAGATGATGTGCTACGCCTTAGGCGCTCTGGATACCTACGAATATCTCTACAGCATCCAGACCATCCGCATGACGATCTTCCAGCCCCGCCGGGACAACATCAGTACCTATGAGATCAGCAGAGACGACCTGATGAAATGGGCTGAGGAAATCTTAAAGCCCACAGCAGCTCTGGCCTACAACGGCGAAGGCGAATTCAACGCCGGAGACCACTGCCAGTTCTGCAAAGCAAAGGCAACCTGCCGTAGACGTGCCGAACACAACCTGGAGCTCGCACAGTATGACTTCGAAATGCCGCCCAACCTGGATGAAGCAGAAATCGCTGCCATCCTTCCTCGGATCGATGATCTGGTCGCCTGGGCAAATGACATCAAGGAATATGCACTCCAGCAGGCACTCAGCGGCGTAGAGTATCCCGGCTTCAAAGTCGTAGAAGGCAAATCGAACCGTAAATACTCCGATGAGAATGCAGTCGCAGCCACGGTGGAAGCAGCCGGCTTCGATCCTTATGAAAAGAAGCTTATGGGAATCACAGCAATGACTTCTCTTCTCGGCAAAAAGAAGTTCAACGAACTCCTGTCCGGCTTCATCACAAAGCCGCAGGGCAAACCGACACTGGTGCCGGAGTCAGACAAAAGACAGGCACTGAACACAGCCAAAGATGATTTTAGCGAAGAATAAGGAGGAAAAAATCATGGCAAACAAAGTAACAATTCCGACAAAGGTAATCACAGGCGTAAACACCAGATGGAGCTATGCGAATGTCTGGGATCCGAAGAGCATCAACGGCGGCGCTCCGAAGTACAGCGTGTCGCTCATCATTCCGAAGTCCGATACCGCAACGGTCGCAAAGATCAAGGCGGCCATCCAAGCAGCGTATGCGGAAGGTCAGAGCAAGCTGAAGGGCAACGGCAAGTCTGTTCCTGCCCTCTCCGCTATCAAAACACCCCTTCGTGACGGCGATCTGGAAAGACCGGATGATGAAGCTTACAAGAACGCCTACTTCATCAACGCCAACAGTGCAACAGCTCCCGGCATCGTGGATGCAGACAGACAGCCGATCCTCGAACGCTCCGAAGTCTACTCCGGCGTTTACGGCAGAGCAAGCATCAACCTGTACGCCTTCAACAGCAACGGCAACAAGGGTATCGCCTGCGGTCTGAACAACCTTCAGAAGATCCGTGACGGTGAACCTCTCGGAGGCAAGTCCAGAGCTGAGGATGACTTTGCAACGGCAGACGATGAGGATGATTTCCTCGACTAACCTGACAACCAATGCAGGTGGCGGCAATACCGCCAATCTACAGAAAGAATGAGGTAATAATCATGGAATTTGCAAACAGTGTAGTAACTCTTATCGGTAACATCTTCGGATGCGCTCTTATCCTGACCTTCCTGATCGGACTGATCTACGGCATCCGCTTCATGCTTCAGATCAAGCAGCAGGACAAGGAAGAATACGAACGCAAGAAGGCAAAGGATGAGCTTGATTACAAGGAGACAGAACTCCGTTACAAGAAGCTCCTTGAAGATAAGCGATAAGCACCAGGGAGGCGGCAGGCATGATCTGCCGCTTCTCTTTTCATGGAAAGGACAAAGATAATGAAAGAAATGTCAATCGACTTAGAGACTTACAGCGACGTGAATATCACCAAGTGCGGTGCCTACAAGTACACTGAGTCTGATGAATTTGAGATACTGCTCTTCGGAGTCTCTGTGGATGGAGGACCCGTCACGGTTTATGACCTTGCCTGCGGGGATACTATCCCGGAAGAGCTCCTTGCAGCATTATCTGATGAGAATGTAACCAAGTGGGCTTTCAACGCTTCCTTTGAGCGCATCTGTCTCTCCAACTGGCTGAAGAAGAATCGCCCTGAATACTTCACCGGCTACAGTATCCCGGAGGATCCCGCCGGTCAGTATCTGGATCCAGCATCCTGGAAATGCACCATGATCTGGTCAGCCTATATGGGGCTGCCGCTCTCACTGGAAGGTGTCGGAGCCGTCCTGAAGCTGCAGGATCAGAAGCTGAAGGAAGGCAAAGACCTGATCCGTTACTTCTGCAGTCCCTGTAAACCGACCAAAAGCAATGGCGGACGCACACGTAACCTTCCGGAACACGATCCGGATAAATGGTCACTCTTCAAGTCCTACAATAAACGCGATGTGGAAGTAGAAATGGCAATACAGAAGCGCTTGTCGAAATACCCTGTCCCGGACTTCATCTGGGATGAATATCATCTCGATCAGGAGATCAACGACAGAGGCATCGCCCTGGATATGGATGTGGTGGAAAACGCCATCACCTTTGATGAACGTTCAAAGGCTGCCCTCTCCGAAACCATGCAAGATATTACCGGCGTGGAGAATCCAAACAGCGTGGTTCAGATGAAGGCCTGGCTCTCAGAGAACGGTGTGGAAGCGGAATCCCTTGGGAAGAAGGATGTAGCAAAGCTGATCAATGATACCGACGGTCAGGTGGAAGAAGCCCTCAGGCTCCGCCTGCAGCTGGCAAAATCATCCGTGAAGAAATATCAGGCCATGCAGAATGCTGTCTGCAGGGATGGCAGAGCCCATGGCATGTTTCAGTTCTACGGAGCCAACCGCTCCGGCCGGTGGGCAGGCAGACTGATACAATTACAGAACCTTCCTCAAAATCACATGCCGGATCTCGCAGAAGCCAGAGCCATTGTAAAAGCCGGCGATTATGATACGCTACAGCTGCTCTATGATGATATCCCGGACACACTGTCACAGCTGATCCGTACAGCCTTCGTGCCCAGTCCCGGATATAAGTTCATCGTCAGCGACTTCTCCGCCATCGAAGCCAGAGTGCTGGCCTATCTTGCCGGTGAGACCTGGCGTTCCAAGGTATTCGCAGAAGGCAAAGATATCTACTGTGCCTCTGCCAGTCAAATGTTCGGTGTTCCGGTTGAAAAGCACGGTATCAACGGTCATCTCCGTCAGAAAGGCAAGATCGCAGAATTGGCTCTCGGTTACGGCGGCAGCGTTGGTGCCCTGAAGTCTATGGGAGCCTTGGAAATGGGACTGACCGAAGAAGAACTCCAGCCGCTGGTCAACTCCTGGCGGAACTCCAACCCGATGATCACCGCCTTCTGGTGGGACATCGACCGCGCAGTCAAGACCACCATCACACAGCGCACCCAGACGGAAGTACGCGGGATCCGCTTCTTTTATAAAAGTGGCATGCTCTTCATCAAGCTACCATCAGGCCGTCTTCTCTCCTACGTGAAGCCCCGCATCGGAGAAAACCAGTATGGCGGCGAATCCGTCACCTACGAAGGAGTCGGTTCAACAAAGAAATGGGAGCGCATCGAATCCTATGGTCCGAAATTCGTGGAGAACATCGTTCAGGCCGTCAGCCGCGACATCCTCTGTTACGCCATGAAAGCTCTCCGAAACTTCTTCATCGTTGGTCACGTTCATGATGAGCTGATCATCGAATGCAGCCCTGATGTTGACCTGAATGTGATCTGTAAGCAAATGGGCAGATCTCCGGACTGGATGCCGGACATCCTGCTCCGTGCCGACGGCTACGAGACCAATTTTTATAAAAAAGACTGACATGAAAATAGCGGCTCCCGGTTCATTGCCGGAGGGCCGCTATTACACAACGTTATCACAGGTTTAATGTTCCCTTTAGAACGCTATCCTTAATCTGAATGCTTTGTTTTATATCATCTGGCAAACTGCTACTATCAATAACTGTCTGCATCTTACCCCTTAAACTACCATCATCCCAAGGACTAAGGATTATTGTCAGTCCGCGAAATATTTCCGGCTTCAAACGCAAATCTATGTAGTCCCATTTGTCAAAAGCATCTCCACCTAAAGTACATAGAATTCTTGTTTCTTTTTCATAATCCCACGGAATTGACTTTTGTTTTCCCAATACGGTGGGATCAAAGCCATGCATTATAACGCTCGCATCATCTTGACCAGTAACGTGACTAAAATCTATAGAAGAATCCCCGTCATTTTTCTCCATGAAAACATCTGAATCCGCTGGAATATATTCAACATCAAACATTAGAATTGCATCTACAGCAGCGCTTAAGTCATATTCATCTGCAATCGTATTGCCCGGCTCCCACTGCCTATTAATAAGCTGTCCATATTCAGCGGATTTAAACAAGCATTTTTTACTATCAGCAACAAGACCATAATCCGTATGGAAACACGCATCAAATATCTCAGCAAAATTTCTAAATCTCAACAGAACTTTTTCTTCACGTAAATCATTTCCATAGTTAGACCAAAATGGAACACTTTCTTGCTCAGAATGGCAAAAACAAGTTATGAAACGGTTTCCCGCAAACTGGCTCACGCCCACTCTTTCCTTTTCCATCCTGTCGTTTAACTTTGCATATGACAGGCTACTGCTTCTGAAAGTCATGTTCTGAAAAATAAGATTTGCCGTTTTTAAATCTGTAGTATAAGAAAAACAAGGATGCTCTTTCACACTCTCGGAAATATTGATGTTCAAATCCCTAATGTTTTTTCCATCAGCCAATGGCTCTGCCA
>SFHC01000039.1 GCA_004555725.1 [Eubacterium] saphenum | reverse complement strand
GAATCTGACGAGCGTTTCCACCACGTCGTCCGCCCTTGCGTCCTTGATCCGGGTGGTCAGCTTGCCGTCCGAGAATGCGCCTGCGCCGCCCTCGCCGAACATGATGTTGCTGTTGGGGTTCGGCTCGCCGCCGCTCCAGAATGCATCGACATCCCTCTTGCGTTCGGAGATGGGCTTGCCCCTTTCGAGGACGATGACGCCGTAACCGAGCCTTGCAAGCTCATATGCCGCAAACAGGCCGCCGGGGCCAAGCCCCACGACCACGATCGGAGCGGGCTGCGGTATGCTTCCCGGGATCAGCACCAAGACCATTTACGCAAAAGCAAAACAATCCTGAACAGGCAGATTATTACAATGAAAGAATTAATTGACAAATTAGAACAAACTCATATTCTCTCCCGGGAGGAATGGACTGCTCTGATCAGTAGGCATACGACGGAAGATGCGCACTATCTGTTTGAAAAAGCCCGCCGGATCAGCCAGAAATATTACGGTACGAAAGTATTTATCCGGGGATTGGTCGAATTCACAAACTATTGCAAAAACGACTGTTATTACTGTGGTATCCGCAGGGACAACCGGAATGTAAAGCGTTACCGCCTGACAAAAGAAGAGATTCTGGACTGCTGCCGGCAGGGTTATCAGCTAGGCTTCCGTACTTTTGTACTGCAAGGTGGAGAAGACGGATATTACACAGATGACGTTATGGTTGATATTGTACACACCATCCGGAAAATGTTTCCCGATTGTGCGATTACGCTTTCCATTGGAGAACGTTCCCATGAAAGCTATCAGCGTCTCTTTGATGCCGGAGCAGACCGCTATCTTCTCCGCCATGAAACTTACGATTCAGACCACTATGCTGCCCTTCATCCGAAAGAATTGAACGCAGCCGACCGCCAGAGATGTCTCTGGGATCTAAAAGAGATCGGATATCAGGTCGGCACCGGATTCATGGTCGGCTCTCCGGGGCAGACCGCAGAAAATCTGGCAGATGATATGCTGTTTCTGACAGAATTCAACCCGCAGATGGTAGGGATCGGCCCATTTATCCCGCACCACGATACTCCTTTTCGGGATGAAAAAGCCGGAACGCTGGAACTGACATTATTTATGCTGGGGCTGATACGTCTGGCGCTTCCGAAGGTGCTTCTTCCGGCAACCACCGCACTCGGAACCATTTCCCCAAGAGGAAGAGAACAGGGAATCCTTGCCGGGGCAAATGTCGTAATGCCGAACCTTTCGCCGGTTTCGGTGCGCAAAGACTATACGTTATATGACAATAAGATTTGTACCGGGGACGAAGCTGCGGAATGCAGACGCTGTCTCGACCGCCGGATGGAGAGTATCGGATATCAGGTCGTAGTTTCCAGAGGAGATTCCCTGAATCAGGGCTAACGACCTATGATCACAATTGAAATAAAGTGGAGGAAAGAACAATGTATGATGTAAACTCAAAATGTGCCGATGATTTCATCAATCATGAGGAAATCCTTGACACCCTCGCCTATGCTGACGAGAACAAAAACAATGTGGAACTGATTGATGCCCTGATTGAAAAGGCGAAGTTAAGAAAAGGACTGACCCACCGGGAAGCTTCCGTTCTGCTTGCCTGTGATATGGAAGAGAAAAATCAGGAAATTTTCAAACTGGCGGAGCAGATCAAGAAGGATTTCTACGGCAACCGTATCGTGATGTTCGCACCTTTGTATCTGTCCAACTATTGTATCAATGGATGTACATATTGCCCGTATCACATGAAGAATAAGCACATTGCCAGAAAGAAACTGACGCAGGAAGAAATCCGTCGCGAGGTCATTGCGCTGCAGGATATGGGACATAAGCGACTGGCACTGGAAGCCGGGGAAGATCCGGTACATAACACGATGGAATATTATCTGGAGTGTATTAAGACTATTTACAGCATTAAGCATAAGAATGGTGCCATCCGCCGTGTCAATATTAATATTGCAGCTACTACAGTAGATAACTATCGTCTACTGAAAGAAGCCGGAATTGGAACTTATATTTTGTTCCAGGAGACTTATCATAAGGAAAGTTACCTTCAGCTTCATCCGACCGGACCAAAGCACGATTACAATTACCATACCGAAGCGATGGATCGTGCCATGGAAGGCGGTATTGATGACGTAGGACTTGGAGTTTTGTTCGGACTGGATAAATACCGTTATGAATTTGCCGGACTTCTGATGCATGCAGAACATCTGGAAGCAGCATTTGGTGTCGGACCGCACACAATCAGCGTACCGCGTCTGAGAAAAGCAGATGACATTGACCCGGATCAGTTCGACAACGGAATTGACGACGATATCTTTGCGAAACTGGTAGCCTGCATCCGGATCGCCGTACCGTACACCGGCATGATCATTTCCACAAGAGAAAACCAGAAAACAAGAGAACGGGTCCTGCATCTAGGCATTTCCCAGATCAGCGGCGGTTCCCGCACCAGTGTAGGCGGTTATTACGAACCGGAACCGGAAGATGAAAAATCCGAACAGTTCGATGTCAGCGATACCCGTACTCTGGATGAGGTTGTCCGCTGGCTCATGGAGATGGATTACATTCCAAGCTTCTGCACCGCCTGCTATCGCGAGGGTCGAACCGGGGATCGTTTCATGTCTCTATGTAAGAGCGGACAGATCCAGAACTGCTGCCATCCGAACGCACTTATGACCCTGAAAGAATACCTGATGGATTACGCCTCTCCTGAGACGAAAGCGATCGGCGACAAACTGATTGAACGCGAAGTATTCAATGTACCAAATGAAAAAGCACGCGCAACCGTACTGGAAAACCTGCGGCTGATCGAACAAGATAATCGAAGGGACTTCAGATTTTAAAAGTGCCTGTCCCCTTTTATCATCATTTTCAGAATATTCAAACAATTAGGAGGGTGACATTATGAGTTTGAATTCCACACCATCGGCGGACCGTATCCACATTGGTATCTTCGGCAAACGCAATGCCGGGAAATCCAGTGTCATCAATGCGATTACCGGACAGAATCTTGCCATTGTATCTGACAAAAAGGGAACCACAACTGACCCGGTATTAAAGGCAATGGAACTGCTTCCTCTCGGTCCGGTTGTGATGATCGACACCCCGGGGCTGGATGATGAAGGTGAACTGGGAAGCTTACGGATTCAAAAGGCTTACCAGATTCTGAACAAAACGGATATTGCTGTTCTGATCGTTGACGCATCTGCCGGAATCACCCGGGAGGATCTGGAGATTCTGAAGCGGATTCAGGATAAGAACATCCCTTGTGTCGTAGTATTTAACAAGTCTGATCTGCTGCCTTCCGATGATGCCTTGTCCGTGCTTTCCGACTCGATACCTAAGGAAAACTGTATTTCGGTCAGCACTGTTACCGGCGAAAACATCTACGAATTGAAAGAATTGATTGCCCGACAGATTCCGGCAGAGAATACGGAAAAGCGGATTGTTGCGGATCTGATCCGACCCGGCGATTTCGTTATTCTGGTCGTACCGATCGATTCTGCCGCCCCAAAAGGCAGGCTGATCCTCCCCCAGCAGCAGACAATAAGGGACGTCCTTGAAGCAGGTGCCGTCTCTATTGTCGTAAGGGAAACAGAACTTGCAGACACGTTGGCGCATCTTGGAACTCAGCCCGCCCTTGTCATCACCGACAGTCAGGCCTTTGAAAAAGTCTCCGCCGACGTTCCCCGGGAAATCCCTCTGACTTCTTTTTCGATCCTGTTTGCCAGATATAAAGGGAATCTAAAAACCGCCGTACACGGAGCTTTCACTCTGGATACCCTGCAAGATGGAGATACCGTACTGATCTCCGAAGGATGTACCCATCACCGACAGTGTGAAGACATTGGCACCGTAAAACTGCCGAACTGGATCCGGAAATATACAGGGAAAGAGATTCTGTTTGAATTCACCAGCGGAACAGAATTTCCGACGGACTTGAGCAAGTATCAGCTAATCGTACACTGCGGTGGCTGCACTCTGAACGAGCGGGAAATGAAATACCGCCTGAAATGTGCGGAAGATCAGAGCATTCCCATGACAAACTACGGAATCGCAATTGCCCATATGCATGGGATATTAAAACGGAGTATTGAAATATTCCCATCACTGTAAAATCTTCCAATTAATATCAGCCAGTCAGGAAAAGGGGTACTGTCCAAGCAGACAATACCCCTTTTTTTAATCCTTATACTTAGTTGTTATTTGTTGGTATAAATTTTGCAATTTCCCCGGCTACATTGGAAATCGGCATCGTCTGCAGCCAGATATGTCCCGGACCGCTTACCACGGTATTAAAGATACCTTCTCCGCCAAATACCATGTTTTTCACCCCCGGCACGGTTCTGATATCGATACTGCAGGTTGCCTCCATCGCTGCCAGATATCCGGTATCCACCACAATCTGCTGTCCCGGCTGCAGATCATATTCCACAACATGTCCGTCAAATTCCAGAAAAGCAGTTCCCTGTCCGGATAATTTCTGCATGATGAATCCCTCTCCGCCAAAAAAACCTGAACCTAATTTTTTCTGGAAGAAGACGGATAAATCCACACCTGCTTCTGATGCAAGGAATCCGGATTTTTGTACCACAAGTTCTCGTCCGGGACCAATCTCATACGGAATAATCTGTCCCGGGAAACTGGATGCAAATGCGATAATTCCTGATCCCCCCATTGCGGTGTAATTATTCTGGAATATCGAATCA
>SFHC01000018.1 GCA_004555725.1 [Eubacterium] saphenum | reverse complement strand
AAACTCTTTTAACAAGGAGTGGATGTCAGCGAAAGCGATGTATGCAATACCTATATTAGTTATTGTTCCAGGTTGGGGAGTTTTCGGACGGTCTCCCCATTTTGGGCGGAAACGCGGAATGCTGCGCCTTTCAGCACGTGGCCGCGCGCATCGGCAACTCTGAATTTCACGGTGTATTTCTGCGCGGTTTCCTGTGTCTGCGCAGGCGCCGGTGTTTCTTCCTGCGAACTTGAACTGGTCTGTCCGCTCTGCTGTCCGGTGACGGCTGCGGTGTCCTGTGCAAACGCCTGCAGAGGCGCCAGCATGGTTACGGCGACAACCATGGACAGGAGGATGATGGTCAATTTCTTTTTCATAAACGTTCTGTGATCCGTTCTGCGGATCTCTCTCCTTTCCAATTAAACTGCAATAACGTATACTAAGATACAACCTACCAGGGCGATACACTATTGTTGGTCTAACAGTATATTTGTGGTATGTCTTGGATGATATCATTATAACCCTAAAGAATAGTCTTGTGCGCATTAATATACATGATTTATACAGTATGGTTATTCATAGAATTATTTATCTATTATCGATATTGATCTATAGATTGCTGAATCCGGGATATCCACAGCCGGCTGTGTCCTTGCGCATCTTTTTTGTCACAAAAAATCCCTGCTGAATAAACATGAATGGTTATTCAGCAGGGAAAGAAGTCTAGGAATACAGCAGTCGATCTGCTATTATGCGATCACTTTTCTGTGGCGCATCACGAGATATGCAATCAGCACGACAATGGCGGTTACGGTCCAGCTGCCCGGGTAGGCGGCCATCAGTGAACCGAATGTGCCGAAATGCGCAAACAGGGTGTAGACCCAGAGGATGCGGACGCCGCAGATGCCGATCAGGGACGCGAGCGCCGGAACCAGGGAATAGCCGTAGCCGCGCATGATGTCGGACATGACTTCGATAAACGCATTGATGATCTCTCCGCCGAGGATGAACTTCAGACGGATGATTCCTGTAGTGATGACCGCCGGATCGGTGTTGAAGACGCTGAGCAGATGGCGGCCGAAAAACAGCAGCAGAGCGGAAGAAACGCCAGCGGCGAGCAGGTCCTGGAGCAGGCAAATCCGGGACACTTTCCTGCAGCGGTCGGAAAAGCCCGCGCCGTAGTTCTGACTGATGAAGGTCGTCCCGGTCTGGCCGAATGACGTAACTACGTAGTACTCAAAGATCTCGATATTGAATGCTGCGGCGGACGCGGCCATGACGGTTGAGCCGAGGCTGTTGATCGCGGACTGGATGCAGATGTTAGACAGGGAGAACACCATGCCCTGCATGCCCGCCGGGACGCCGATGCGCAGAATCTCTTTCAGGATTTTCCCGTCGATGCGCAGTTCACGCAGACGGACCTGAAGTGCTCCGGTGCGGTGACGGAGAATATGCATCATCAGCCCCGAGCTGACGCAGTTTGAGATTACGGTTGCCGTCGCGGCGCCGTTTACGTTCATATGCAGCACGATTACGAAAAACAGGTTCAGCCCCAGGTTGATGCAGCCGGCGATGAGCAGGCAGATCAGCGGGGTTCTGGTATTCCCCTGGCTTCTGAAGATCGCGGACTCAAAGTTATAGAGCAGGATCACAGGCATGCCGATCAGATAAATCCGCAGGTACAGCAGCGCCATTGCAAAGACATCGTCCGGAACGCCGAGCAAACGCACGACCGGGGCCGCAAGCAGCTCACCGATCAGAATCATGCCGAACCCGCTGATGAGGGAAACAAGAATTGCAGTATGTACGGCGCGGCTGACGGCTTCTTTATCCCGCTGTCCGGTGAAACGCGCGATTACAACGTTTGCGCCCATAGAAACGCCGATAAACAGGTTCAGCAGCAGCCCGATCAACGCACTGTTGCTTCCGACCGCTGCCATGGCGTTCTTCCCGACAAACCGGCCGAGAACAGCCACGCTGGTCGCATTGAACAGCTGCTGGAGGATGCCGGTCAGCGCCAGCGGAACTGCCACTTTCAGCATCTTATCCCCCAGAGTTCCATGAATCATATCTACGGTTTTTTTGCTTTTCTCCTCTTCCATATTACTCCTTTTTACATCAGCTGCAGGATCGCGGTTGTCTCTGACATCACGTCTTCTGCGTTAATCGCCTTATTATGCACACTGTCTTTCTGGAACAGTCCATTCAGCGCATCCGGCTCTTCCGCTCCCATCAGGCCGGCCAGTTTCTCAACTGCCGCAGCAGGATCGCTTTCCGGTTCTCCGATGGCATTCAGTACGATCTCTGCCGTCTTCAGCGGGCTGACGGTTCCCAGGATCACTGCCGGAGTCTGATCTCCGCTCTCTTGCTGATAAGTGTGCAGCGCTGTCGATGCGGCTACGGCATGCGGATCCAGAATATTTCCACCGTTGTCATATGCGCGCTTCATTTCTGCTTCTGCCTCTTCATCCGACACACTGGTGCAGAAGAACCACTCATTCATCTGCTCTTTCTGTTCGTCAGCAATATCGTAGCCGCCCATCCACTGAATGGAGTTCATGTAGTTTGCAACAGCTGATGTATCGCCTCCCGTCAGTTCATAAAGCAGCCGCTCCAGATTGGTCGGATCTGCGACATTCATAGACGGCGTCAGCGTCTCTGTAAACTCCACATCCGCGTCATAGCTTCCGCTTTCCATGAATTCCGGAAGGATGCTGTTCTCATTGCAGGCCAGAACGATCTTTCCGACCGGAAGGCCGAGTTTCTTCGCGTAAACCGCAGCCATTGCTTCTGCCATGCTTCCGGTCGGAATGCTGAGGATGATGGAATCACCAACCTGGATCCTTGCTGCGTTCACCATTTGTCCGTAGATGTAGAACAGATTCCCGACGTACGCCGCGATGACGCCGATATTTCCGGTGCCTGCTGTGCTGAAACGGAAGCCGTTGTTCGTTAATTTCTCCTGGTATTCTACGTTGTTCAGCAGTTCTCTGACATTCAGCTGGGTATCCGGCTCGCCTGCGCGCACGCCCGCGCCGTGAAGGTTGAAGCCCTCCTGCACAGCTGTCAGTTTCTCCTGCACAGCTGTCACGCCTTCTTTAGGTGAATAGACCAGCACCTCCATGCCCGGCATACCGGAAAACGCGTGGAATACGGCCGCGCCCTGATCGCCCTCTGACGCGCTGAGCACTGCCAGCTTCTCTTTCAGGCCGTTCTTTCTTCCGCCGAACGTGATCAGTTTCGGCAGCATCAGCGTTCCGTAATCTCTTGCTGACAGTGTCGGCCCGTGGAACAGCTCGGCCAGGCAGTCATCTCCACTCTGGCGCAGGACAACCGGAGTCTCCGCATCAAATGCCCCGTTCAGATTTTCGCATACTTCCTGCAGCTCTTCTTCTGTATAATCCGTCAGCATCGCGCGGAGAACCATTTTCTGCACGTCCTCATATGCCATATTTTTCAGCGCACTCCAGTCGGTGTCCAGCGGCTGAAGCTCCACCGGAACATACAGTCCTCCATACGTCCCGATGCCGTCCAGAACCGCCTGTGACGCGCCGACCTGTTCTCCGCCTCTGGTACTGATGTATTCTGCCATAATTCCTTCTCCTTTTCTCTTTCTATTACAGTTTTACAGCAAATCCATCTCCAATTCCCGATTTCCCCTGTTGCTGTCTGTCTTGCCGCCCTCCGCCAGTCTGAATGTTTGCCGCGTTTCTCTGAAACACACACTCCATTGCAGACACGGAGGCTTTACTTCTGCGCACGTTCTGCCGCGGTCACGACATGATCCATCAGCACGCTTGAAGTGACCGTCCCGACGCCTCCCGGCACAGGCGTTACCGCGTCCGCGATGGAAACGGCCGCGTCGTAGTCCGCGTCTCCGCACATCGTCCCGTCCGGAGCGACATTCACAGCGACATCGATCACCGTCTGCCCTTCCCGGAAGCAGTCTGCCGTAACCGTTCCCGCATGTCCGGCTGCCGCAATGAGAATATCCGCTTCACGGCATACCTCCGGCAGGTTCTCTGTCCTGCTGTGACAAATCGTAACTGTCGCGTTCCGCGCCAGCAGCAAGAGGGAAACCGGTTTTCCGATCACCTGGCTTCTGCCGATCACGACTGCGCGTTTTCCTTCGATCGGAATGTCATAATGCGTCAGCATGCGGATGCAGGCTTCTGCCGTACACGGAGAAAATCCGGTTCCGGACCCGGAATAAAGGCCCGCCTGAGAGGCATCTGTAATTCCGTCCACATCTTTCTCCGGAGCCAGCGCACTGCGGACCGCACGGTCATCTATGCTCTCCGGAAGCGGACGGAAAATCAGGATTCCATGCACGGATGCATCCCGGTTCAGCTGCCCGATCTGCTCCAGGAGCGCATCCTGGCTCAGATCCTGCGGATAAACGCATTTTTTTACCATTACGCCGGTTTTCTCCGCACGCTTGGTCAGACCGCGCTCATACGCCAGGTCATCCGGGCGCTCACCCAGGCGGACAACGGCGAGGGTCGGCTGAATGCCCTGTTTCTGCAAGTTCAGAGAACGTGTTTTTATTTCATCGTTTAACTGCGATACGACTTCTTTTCCCTTCAATATCATAGCCATTACGTTCCCTCCATTCTCAGCTTCTGAGTGCGCTGATGACATCCTGAACAATACTGAAAGCCTGACTGCCGTAATCTCTGCGCATGCGGTCGCAGCGTTCTTCCAGCTCTTCTGCTTTCTCACGGTCTTTCATAGATTTTGTATTGATGTAGACATTCATGCTCGCCGCTTCCAGCGCGCCTTTCAGGATCGCCGCTGACGCGCCGGCGTCGCTGACGGCCATACGCGATCCGTTCTCTGCAAAGAACTGCGCCAGTTCAATTCCCCGGCAGCAGCACTCCATGATATCCAGCGGAACCATGCAGGCATCCAGAAGACATTTTTCCATGACTTCTGCCTTATACGCTGCCTGTTCTTCCGTATCTTTAGGGAGGCGGTATGCCGCGGCCAGCGGGGTAAAGACTTCCGCGTCGCGTTCAATCAGATCCAGCAGCTTCTTCTGGAGTTCTTCTGCCTCCTTCATTGCCGAACGGATTTCCGGCTCTGCTCCTTGATATTTCTTTTTGCCCAGGGTCAGCGAACCGACCATATGAGAAAGCGCCGCGCCCACGGCACCCGCCAGCGCGGACGCGCCGCCGCCGCCCGGAACCGGGCCGCTGCCGGCCAGAACATCCACAAACTCTGCACACGTTTTATTCTTAAAGTCGTTCTCCATGATGATCCTCCTTTTCTCCGCTCTTCCGCTCTGCGTCCCTGTTATTTTCATCTGCCGGAGCCGGCTTCATATCTGCCATGTCCGGTTCGCTCTTTCTCTCTCTGATCAGCTGCACGCCGCGTTCAAACCAGATCTTCAGCAGCGCTGTGATCGGTACAGCGACGAGCATGCCCAGAAATCCTCCCGCCTTGTTTCCTGCAATCACACCGAGCAGGACGAGCATCGGATGGATCTGGACATTCTTACTCAGCAGCCTCGGATTCACCACAGCGCCGTCCACACCCTGTATAATCAGCAGAATAATGAATCCGACAATGACGATCTTGACATTCCCGGAAGAAAGCCCCGCCACCAGAGTCAGACCGTATCCCACGATCGGGCCCAGGTAAGGAACCAGATTTCCAATTCCGGTCAGCACGCCGATGACAATGCCGTAAGGGATGCGCGCAATGGAAAACGTCACGCTGACTGCAATCATCATAAAGATCGCATCGGCCATCTGTCCGCGGATATAACCGGAAAACACCGTGCTGATATCCTTCCACACATGATTCAGATGCGGCGCCGTGCGTTCACCGAACAGAGTCTCCGCAACCCGCTTCCAGTACCGGCGCAGACCCGGCCAGTCCAGCATAAAGTACACAGAAAAGAGAATGGAAAACAGCGTGGTCGCCCCGACAGATTTAATGTTGCTCAGTGTGCTGCCGAGGCCATTGACGGTGCCCCCGAATTTCTTTGTCAGACCGTTCCGGATTGCCCGGACAATCTGCTCCGCCTGCTCAGACTTCACATTCATCTCCTGCAGCCACTTCAGGACGCCTTCATACATCTGACTCAGGCCATTCGTAAATCCCTCTATGATCTGCGACAGACCACCGTTATGGATCGAACTGAACTGCTGTGTAATGGTAATCACCAACAGCCCGATCAGGATGACAAATCCCAGAATAATACCGCCCACGGTGATGGCGACACCCGCGTAATGCGCGCCCCGCGGCCGATCCCGGAAGGCCTTGCTCTTTTCCAGCCGCTTTTCTGCGCGTTCACAGAGCGGATACAGCAGATACGCGAACACAAAACCGATTGCAACTGGTTTCAGAATGCCCCCGATCCACGCGAAAGAACTGCCCAGAGCCTGAATAAATGTCTCTGCGTGTGAAAGCAGCCCGTACAGGATATACAGAACCACAAAGGTTGCAATGACGTACAGCGAAATCTCCGCGTACCGGCTGTTCCACTTCAGCCTGAACCTGGACCTATCTGGTTTTTTCATCCATCCACCGTATCCTTTCCAAACGCCCCTGACCGGTCCTGTCACGAACACCGGCAGCAGCGGAAACTATCTTTTTGTCCCTGCATTTTGCACTCCTATAAGTTTAACATATATTTCCCGGATTCCAATCCGGATTCACGAATTCAGCAGCGGCCCTCTTCAGCAGTGAAAACGGTGATGAAACCGTGAAAAAGAGCGGATATATGCCCGGATTCAATTGACTTCTATCAAAAAGCGTTTAACATTAATAAGGATTGACTAATAATGTTAGAAAGGATTTTTCCATATGTATAATTTCAACTGGATCAGCAAATACCGAAATGAACTTTTCGGCATCGCCATGCTGTCCATCATATGCCACCATTTCAGCGAAAATTACTGGCAGGCAGTAAATGCCGGAACGATCGCCGCATCCCATATCGGTGCCAAGGGCGTTTTTTTTCTCGGTTATCATACCTATGTCGGAAGCATCGGAGTGGAAATCTTTCTGTTCCTTTCAGGAATGGGGCTTTACTATTCTTATCATAAAAACCCGAATTTAAAGCGTTTCTATAAACGGCGCATGCACCGGATCCTGGTTCCGTACTTCCTTGTCGCCATTCCGTTCTGGATCATCAAGGACACAGTTCTCCTCAGTGAATCTTCTGCAGCGGTCCTGAAAGACTTATTTTTCTACACCTTCTTTTCTTCCGGAACCGCGGCTATCTGGTTCATCGGTCTTCTGATCGCGCTGTATCTGACCTTTCCGATCATGTACGCACTGGTCGGAAAAGACGGAAAACAGAGCGGCATCAATCTCCTGGTTATCATCGCAGCGATTGAAATCGTAATGCTCCTGCTGGAGCGCCGTATGCCGGAATTTGCAGGCAATATCAATATTGCGTTTACACGAGTTCCTGTATTCGCTCTGGGCACTTACATGGGAAAATACATCCAGAGAAACGTCCGCATCCGCTGGCAGGCAGCTGCGCTTCTGATCGCGGTCACCCTCGGAATCGGTCTGTATGCCCGCACACATGTCACGGACGGCGCTGGAATCCGGTTCTGTTCCTTCATTTATTCTATCGGTCTGTTGATGCTCTCCGTATGGATTCTGAAGGGCATTGAGAATCTGAAGAAGCTGAATGCGTTCTTCCGTCTGGTCGGCTCCTACTCTCTGGAGCTCTACCTGACCCATGTCACCCTGCGGAACCTCATGAAAACAGCGGGATTCCCAATGTACCGCATTCATGTCTTCGCAGGCATGCTCCTTGCTGCTGTCGTTTTGTCCCTGATACTGAAACCTCTGACGGATCTGTTCACCAAAACCGGCGTCATCCGACTCGGCAAAGGAGTTCTGAACTTCATTTACCTGTTCCATAAACGGACTCCGGTCAGACACCAGATCACCCTGATCAGCCGTCAGTCTGACTCGCCGTCGCTGGATCTGCGTATGCTGAAGGCACAGCTGAATGAGGATGCACCAGACATGCAGGTACGCATGCTCTGCCGGAAAATTCCGGACGGTGCAGCGGGAAAAATCGGATATATTTTCTATATCATAGGACCGATGATGCATGCCATCGCACAGTCTGAAACAATCGTTCTGGACGGCTACTGCATTCCGGCCAGCATTCTGCACCACAGAAAGAGCCTGTGCATCGTTCAGATGTGGCACGCCATGGGCGCGTTCAAGAAATTCGGCTACGCTGTTCTCGGCGAAGAAGAGGGATACAGTCCGGAAATCGCAAAAGTCATGAATATGCACAAGGGCTATGATTACATTTTTGTCAGCAGTGAAGCCTGCAGGGAACTGCTTCAGCCGGCTTACCGCTGCAGACTGGAGAACATGGTAGTCATGCCGCTTCCGCGCGTGGATTTCCTGCGCCGTGAGGAATACACCGAACCGACCAGAAAGCGCATCCTGAAGAAGTATCCTTTCCTTTCCGGATCAGACAAAAAGAACATCCTGTACGCGCCGACTTTCCGCAAGGGTGCAGCGCCGGGTATGAACAGTGCATATATCCAAAGACTCATTGAAAAAACAGACTTTACGGGCTATAATCTTATTATTAAACCGCATCCGCTGATGAAAGAGAAGATTCATTCGGAAGACGCATTGATCGACACCGACTTTACCAGTTTGGAAATGCTGTCTGTTGCTGATTATGTGATCACGGATTATTCCGCCTTTATCCTGGAGGCAGCTGTCGCCGATAAGCCTGTTTTCCGTTACGTTCCGGACCGGAAGTCTTACCTGAATCGACGCGGATTTTTTGTTGACCTCGATCAGGCCGCGCCGGGATTTGCATCGGAAGATGCCGGAGAAGTTACGCGGGCCATTCAGGAAGACCGCTATGACCTTTCTGAAGTCCGGAAATTCGCGGATACGTTTATCGAACCGCGGGAAAACTGCACGGAAAGCATCGCGCAGTTCCTGCTCTCGCATACGGGAGCTGCACATAAGTAACGGTGTGCAGAAAATTAGGAGATACATATATGAAAATATTAAACTTACACAGCGTCGGAAATCTCGTCTATGAGGATCGAAAAATCCCAGAGCCGGGCGAACAGGAAGTCCTGCTGAAGGTGATGGCCTGCGGAATCTGCTCCAGCGATGAGTCCAGAGTTATGGAGACAGGCACCTATCACTTCCCGACCGTACCGGGGCATGAATTCGCCGGACAGGTCGTGAAACTCGGACCGGGATGCGATCCGGCGCTTCTGAACCGGCGCGCGAGTGTGTTCCCACTCCTGCCGTGCTTCCGCTGCGAAGCGTGCAGAAGAAAGAGCTACGCAACCTGCTCGGATTATAAATATTTCGGGTCTCGAAACGACGGAGCCTTTGCGGAATATCTGGTTGTTCCGGCGTGGAATCTGAACCTTCTGGACGACAGCGTCCCGTACACGACAGGCGCCCTCTCTGAGCCGTCAGCCGTCGCGCATCACGCAGTCGTCATGGGCGGCGTGAAGGACAGGGATCGTGTCCTGGTTATCGGAACCGGAACTATCGGCCTCTTGATCGCTGCTTTTTGTCAGATGAAGGGCGCGGATGTTTATGTCGCCGGGCGCAGGAAAGAAAGTCTGGACTATGCTGCGTCATTTGGGTTTTCTACAATTGATGTCTCAGAGATCACGGATCGTGTACATACGATAACCGACGGTGTCCGCATGGACGTGACGTTTGAGGCAGTCGGATCCAACCAGTCGCTCAGTGATGCGATCATGAGCACACGCGCCGGAGGAACTGTGGTTGCCATGGGAAATCCAAAAGGCGACGAAGCACTCCCTAAGGATGTGTACTGGAAAATTCTGCGCTGGCAGCTGAAGGTGCAGGGCACCTGGAACTCGGCTTTCCGCGCGGAGGGCGATGACTGGAAAGAAGTCGCGGAAATCATGAAAAGCGGCGCATTCCCGTTTGAACGCCTGATTACCAGAAAATATCTCCTCAGTGAGGGAGATGAAGCGTTCCGTTTTCTGCAGGATAAGAGCGTGCACAAGTCCCGTCTGATGTTTGTCATGCATGAAGAGGCGGACAGACTGAAACAGGAACGGGCAGAAAGAGCCTGATATGAGAAAAGGACAGATTGCCGCGTCGATGATGTGCGCAGGCATTGATAAAATCTTTTATTATCTGACGGAGTTCAAAGAAGCGAAACTGGAATTTCTCCATGTCGATATTATGGACGGACAGTTCGTCCCGAATTTTGCACTGGGAACGGATTATGTGAAAAGTCTGCGCCGCGTATCGGACATTCCGCTGGATTATCATTTTCTGGTGATGAATCCGCTGGAAAAAATGAGCTGGTTCGATATCCGCGAGGGAGACCATGTCGCGTTCCACTATGAACACAACGATAAAATCCCGGAGTGCCTGCAGTTTCTGAAGAGAATCGGCGCGTCCTCTTTTGTGGCGATCAACCCGGAAACCGACTACCACGTCCTGGACCCCTACCTGGATGACATGGACGGCGTTCTCGTCATGACCGTCCATCCGGGATTCGCAGGTAAAAAACTGGTAAAATCAACAATTGAAAAGGTAAAGGAAATGAAGGAATACTTTATTTCCACCGGAAGAGACGATCTGCTGATTGAGGTGGACGGAAATATCTCCATTAAAAATGCCGAGATTTTCTACAACTGCGGCGCAGACATCTTTGTCGCCGGCTCATCCAGTCTGTTTAAGAAATGTGAGCTCTCGACAGAAGAAATTATCCGTGAAGAGCGGAAAGTGATTGGCTGGGATTAACGAATGAGCATACTTTCAAAAATTGTATATTACGGGGCATCCGCCGTGCTGAACCGCGTGCTGTCTGTCCTTCCGCTGAAGAGCAGCCGCGTGCTGTTCATCTCCGATGTGAGAAGCGACATCAGCGGAAACTTCAAGTGCGTCTACGACTCGCTCGATGACAGCCGCTGGCAGAAAGTGACCTCCCTCAAGGGAGACCGCCGGCTGAAGCGTACGTTCGGCCAGTGGCTGGCCCAGTGTTATTACATAGCGACCAGTAAATACATTCTGCTGGACGACTACACCACGAGCACCGCGTACATCCGTGTCCGCAGAGGACAGGAACTCGTACAGCTCTGGCACAGCTCCGGCGCATATAAGAAATTTGCGCACAGCCGCACCGGTGAAGACGGAGACATTAAACATATTCACCAGGGATACAAGCGCTACACCAAAACGATCTGCAGCAGCGATTTCTGCAGGCCGTGCTTCAGCGAGGCCTTCTCCATTCCGATGGACCGCGTGCTGGCAACCGGCATTCCGCGTACAGACATTTTTTTCGACAAAGAGTACATCGCGGGCCGGCGCCGCCTGTTCTATGAACAGTATCCGGAACTGGAAGGGAAAAAGATCATTCTGTTCGCGCCGACCTACCGCGGCACCAAGGTGGAAGAAGCCACCTACGACTTCTCCAGATTCGATCTTGATCAGGCGTACCAGACACTCGGAGACGAGTATGCCATTATTTTTAAATGGCATCCGGCGCTGTACAACAACATCCGGTTCGGCATCGAAAAGGCGTATGACCTTGAGAAGTATCCGGGATTCGCATACGATTTATCCCCGATGCGGGAGATCAATGATCTGCTGTTTATCACGGACATCCTAATCACGGATTACTCTTCCCTGATCTTCGATTATGCGCTCGTCGGCAAACCGATCATATTCTTCACCTATGACTTGGAAGAATATGAGGACGGACGCGGTATGTATTTCCCGTTTAAGGAATATGTCTACGGAAGAGTCTGCCGAAATACGGATCAGCTGCTTGACGCCATTCAGGCAGAGGATATGGGCAGCGACAGGCGCGAAGAGTTCATACATAAATTTATTGATAAAAACGACGGCCATGCCACGCAGCGTGTGATGGAGGCTGTCTTTGGAGGATAGAATGACAACATACGCAGCAATTCTGGCCGGCGGAGTCGGCAACCGGATGCACTCCGCAACGATCCCCAAACAGTTTCTGACGCTGGGCGACCGTCCAATCATCATATGGACCATACAGAAGATCATTCGCTCGCAGGCGTTTGATCACCTGTATGTTGCAATTCATCCGGAATGGAAAGACTATCTCCGGGATCTGATCGACAGATGGGAAATCGACGCAAATTCGATGACGATTGTCTCCGGCGGAAAGGAACGGCTGGATTCTATTGAAAATGTAGTAGACGCCATCTATGATGCACACACAGTCGATCCGGATGATAAGATCTTAATCCACGATGCAGTTCGCCCGTTCATTACGGACCAGATCATCCAGGACAGCCTGCGCGCTCTGGACCGGCACCCTGCCGTCGTCGCAGCAATCCCGGCGACCGACACCATGCTGTGGATCGAAAACGGCACACGGGTCGATTCTATGCCGGATCGAAGCAAACTGTTCAACGGACAGGCCCCGGACAGTTTCCGTCTTTCTATACTGGCAAAGTCATTGAAAGAACTGACTCCACAGCAGCGCCGCGTCATCACGGGAACGGCGCAGATCTGCCTGCTGGACGGAATTCCGATTCACACGATCCCGGGAGATCCGGTGAACATCAAACTGACCAGCGACAGCGACATGCTGATTGCCGAGGGACTGATACAGAAAGAAATAGGACATTAAAATGAGTGATCAAGATTCACAATTAAATACATTTCCGGCAATCTGTATGCAGAATCAGATTCCTGAACAATTGATTTCTGCTGAAATTACAAATATTCGCTGGGAACGTATTAACATGCATCTTATTTGCAAAATCAAAAAAAGTCCATCGTATAATCGTACTGCACCTCTGGAATTCTACGCCCTAACGGACTTTTACCGGACAAATGCAAAATTTAAGGTTCTTTTCCATGAAGATGAAGTATATGAGCTTACCTTAAATATCACCAATCCGGGATACTGTAAATGCCTTCCATCTGCAACTTACCGTATTGCCGTGTGCACAGGAGAACAGATTCTGGCAATAGCAGAGGTCAGTCCAGATCTGGCACCGTTTCTCCCTGATAAATCAAGGGAGTTCCTCTACAGCAAAAAAAATTGCTCCTATATTATAGACTTTTCCATTGCTGATGAAGAATACGGCCTGAGGCTTGAATTCCGTGCGCTTAACACCCGGAAATCCAAAATTGCAGACTACAGTCGTCCACTGTCCCCAAAAAAGGCCTCTGCTTCGCACTCTTTGTTTCCTAAGTCAAAGGTAAAAAAATGGATTCGGAAATATTATACGAAAAAAGCCGGAAAATTTGATCGTTCCTATACTGGGACACCGAGAACGGTTTTATTTATGTCCGAACAGAGTGAACAGCTTGGTTCAAACTTGACGAGTGTCATGAACCGCATGAAACAGCGGGGATTAGATAAGAATTACACGATTCTAACCTCCGCACGTTCCGCAGTTAATAAACATTATAACTATAAAAGCTGGTACACTCTGATCAATAAAGTCGCTCAGGCAGACATCATCTTTATCGATGATCACTGTCCGTTCCTGGACTGGCTGATCCTGAGTCGACGGACCAGACTGATTCAACTCTGGCATGCCGGAGCCGGTTTTAAATCCTCTGGATACAGCCGCTGGGGACATAAAGGATGCCCAGGACCAATGAGTGGACATCGGCAGTACGACTATGGGATTACAAGCAGCGTCCGGATCGCGCACTTTTATTCAGAAGTGTTCGGAATAAACCCGGAGCAGCTCCTGCCGACCGGAATGCCGAGGATGGATGAGTATCTGAATCCAGAATACAGGAATATAACGGAAAAGAACTTATATGAAATTTTTCCACAGATAAAAGATAGGAAAGTCATCCTGTTTGCACCGACTTACCGCGGCAAGAACAGAAGTGATGCGCATTATCCGTACGAAATGATCGATTTTGACCGGATGTACAAGTTCTGCGCAGATGAATATGTTATTCTGTTTAAAATGCATCCGTGGGTTGCACAGCCGGTCCCGATTCCGAAAGCATACAGAGATAAAATGATCGATGTCAATAAGTATCCGAACATCAATGATTTGTTCTATGTTACGGATTTGATGATCACAGACTACTCTTCCGGCATTTTTGAGTATTCTCTGATGCGGAAGCCGATGCTGTTCTTTGCCTTCGATGAGATTCAGTATTCCTATTCCAGAGGATTCCACCGTCCATATGAGGAATCCGCTCCTGGAAAAGTCTGCCATACTTTCGATGAACTTATGGACGCAATGGAAAAGAAGGATTATGATTACGAGAAGGTAGGAAAATATATAAAACTGCATTTCGATAATATCGACACTAATGCTTCTGATCGTGTTATTGACTGGTTTTTGCTAGGCCATATTCCTGAAGAATATGAGCGCAGAATTGACGCAATTACAGAAGAGAATAAGAAACTACTGCAGCTAGATTTTTCCTCACTCGATTTTAGATAACAACATCAGTAAACAATAGTATGGAGGTAATACCATGAATATAGCAATGATTTTTGCCGGAGGAAGCGGCGTCCGCATGGGCGCAGGAATTCCAAAACAGTTTCTGGAAATTAATGGAAAGCCAATCTTGGTGCATACAGTAGAATTATTCCAGTGGCACGAGTTAATCGATAAGATTTATATCTCCACATTGGAAGACTATATCCCGTATGTAGAGGAACTAGTTGACCAGTACCGGCTGACTAAGGTTGCCGCAGTTATCCCAGGAGGCGCGACCGCCCAGGATTCCATTTACAACTGTCTGCAGAAAGGTCTCAGCGAAAATGACCCGGACAGCATCGTACTGCTTCATGACGGCGTTCGCCCGTGCGTCGACCACGATGTCATCACGAAGAACATTGAAACGGCAGAAGAAAAAGGAAACGCAATCACCACAACGGCATGCTATGAAACCATCCTGCTCAGCAAGAACGGAGAGCATGTAGATTCGGTTCCGTACCGCCGCGAGACATTTTCTGCGCAGGCACCGCAGACGTTCCACCTAAAGGACATCATCACCGCGCACGATCAGATCAGAAAACGCCCGGAAGGCTATACAGATATGGTCGATGCGTGCACTATCTGCACAACGCTCGGCATTCCGGTTCACATGGTTGAAGGAAACCGCGGAAACATAAAGGTAACCACTCCAGAAGATGTCTACATTTTCCGCGCCCTGCTGCAGTATAACGAGAATGAACAGGCCTTCGGACTGGGACTGACCAAGAGATCCAGTTCCATTCTCAGCCGTTTCAAGAAAAAGCCAGAAGGCAAGTAAATCTCGGATTCTTCTGGATCATAAGAAATAATATCCTTGAGTAAAAATAAAGAAGGGGGCTGCTGCACGGCCGACCATTGTGTCGCAGCGTACAGCGGCCCCCTTCTTATCTTGATATTACAGTTATAACCTTTTCTTCAATCCGGAGACACATGAAGTGAAATTCTGAAATCGTAAACATTGGCCATGGCAGGCATTGACTGTGCTGTAAATAAAGGTATGCATAGCGGGTGAATGGAAAAGAGGGATTCTCATTGCTTTTATAAGTGTAAAGCGTATAATGTATATATAAAAAATTCATGAAAAGAGGTATGCGCTAATGAGAAAGAGTAAAATTAAAATTTTAGCTGTTTTGCTTACCGTAACGATATGCTGCGGGATGTCATTTGCTTTTCCACAGACTGCAATGGCAAAAACTAGAGGAGCACGAAGGACGTCGAGTAAAAGCACAGTTGTTTTCAAACCTTCTAAAAACGGCAATCAGAATTATAAAAAGCTTAATAAATTGCTGAGTGGAACAGCGAAGCGAACAGTCATAATTCCCAAAGGCTCCAATATATTTGTCAATGGCGATATCAACGTTGGAAGTAATAAAACCATTATTGCAAATGGTGCAAAAATCCGTGTCAAGGACAGAGCTAATGCAATTTTTGCAGATCCGCGAAAAAAAGTCACAAATCTGAAAGTCATCGGCGGAAACTGGGGAACGACAAATAATAAGGGAACTTCGAAAAGCTTATTTGTCCTCGCTTTTGCAAAAAATGTTTTGCTGGATGGCATTACCTGCACAGCCAATTATACGGGACATGCCATGGAAATTATTGCCTGCAATAATGTGACAGTGAAGAACTGCAATATTTATGCCTCCGGAACGAACCCTGCAGGCTGCAGAGAAAAACAGGTACAGATTGATCTTGCAACAAAACGTACGGCACCGAGGATTGCGGCTTTTGGCGCAAAATATGCTCAAGGTCAGACATGCCAGAACATCTATCTGTACAATAACACAATCTCCGGAGCTCAGGCGACTGGAACCAGCCATATTGATACTGAGGGCGGACGATTCAACTCAAAATTTTTCAAAAACATCGTTATTGTCGGCAATAAAATCACTAGTAAAAATGCAGAGGGTTTAGCTCTGTTCAATGTCATCAACGGAGAAATCAAGAATAATATTATCGAGAGCGACTGCACGGATCAAGCTGGCAATGCTTCACATACAGTAGGAGTTTATATTCAGTGCTTTGGACAGTCAGCAGAAATGCCTGATTCTACGATGACGATTTCCGGAAATACCATCTTCGGAAATAGAAATGGTATCTTTATGAAGGGGTATTACGGGTCCGGAAAGACATGCATCACACCGCTCGGCACCATAAATATTGATAACAATACGATCTACTGCCGTACAGGAATCAACCAGGCAATTCAGTCCGGAAACGGCAGTGTAAAAGCCCTGAACATCAGCAGCAATAAACTTTATCAATGGAATTAGTGCAATCGCAAGCTAAAGTTGCTGATATTCAAGAAATTGAAAGTTGTATGTAAACATTGCTCACATAAAAGAAACGGAGGTGCCTGAATTTCCGGAGAAGGCCAATAACCCAGTGTCATATACAAGCAGAATTGAGCTATTGCACGAACGATAGGACGCAAAAACATTTCCGGGCGGCTGCCATGACATCACTCATGACAGCCGCCCGTTTTTTCCCGTTCTAAAATAATTTATCCAAGCGACACTCCGGATACTCCGGACTCTTCCAGTCTGCGGATGATCGTCCGCTTATACTCCAGAAATGCATCACTCAGTGAGAAATTATTTTCCCGCGGTTTCGGCTCTCTGACGATGATCTCATCAAGAATCTCACCGGGTTTTCCAGTCAGAATATAAATGCGGTCAGACAGAAGAATAGCTTCATCAATATCGTGTGTAATAAACAGTGTCGACAGGTGAATCTTCTCCATAACCTGCAGATACCAATGATGGATCTGTGTTTTGGTCAATGTGTCCAGCGCGGAAAACGGCTCATCCAAAAGCGCGACATCCTGCGAAAACATATACGTTCTGAGAAGAGCTGCTCTCTGCCGCATGCCGCCGGACAGCTGAGACGGATACTTGCGCTCCGTCCCGGCAAGCCCAAATTCATCAAACATCGCAGCCGCTTTCCGGCGCGCTTCCTTTTTACGCATGCCTTGAAACAGCAGCGGAAGCGCAACATTATCCTGAATGGTCCGATACGGAAGCAGAAGATCCTTCTGCAGCATATAGCTGATCTGCCCCGGTTTCCCAGTGATATCTCCGCCATTCAGCAGAACTCTGCCCTGCTGCGGCTTCAGAAGCCCGGAAATGACATTAAACAGCGTCGTTTTTCCGCTTCCGCTCACACCAAGCAGGCTGACCAGCTCCCCCTGCTCCAGATGAATGGAAATGTCTTTCAGAACCTGATTCTGCCCAAACGACACATTAACATTTTCTACCTGTAATTTACTCATGAATATCCTTTACTGTTATCCCCTGCCAGCTTTATTTTGCCGGAAGATAAGCGTCCGTGAAGCCCTGATTCTTCTTCAGCGCCTGCTTGGTCAGTTTATTCTGGTTCAGCCAGCTGTAGAAGCGGTTCCAGCGTGCAGGGTCGATATATCCCCACTGCTTGGCGTCTGCAATGTACTGCTTAGACAGATACTTCTGGCTCGCGTAAACCAGTTTCTTGTTGCTGCGCAGCTCCTTGTTATGCTTCAGGAGGATATCTGCGGACTCCTTCGGGTGTTTTGCCGCATAGCTGTATCCTTCAGACAGGGCCTTCATGAATGCCTTCGCCTGTTTTGGATTCTTCTTCAGATAATCGGTGTTGGCGATATAGACTGGTGTGTAGTAGTCAAAGGTCTTGTTCAGATCCTTGAAATACCAGAAATTAACCTTCAGGCCGGCCTGTCTGCAGGCAATCGTCGCCCATCCGTTAAATACCCAGATGCAGTCAACCGATTTTTTCTTCAGCGCAGAAGCCTCATCCGTAACAGTAGAAGGAATCAGCTTTACCTTGGAGAAATCTCCGCCTTCCTGCTCAACCAGAGTTTTCAGCATGGCCTTCTCAATCGGGAGATCCCAAGTTGCGTATTTGTGATTCATCATGCCCTTCGGGCTGGTGATTCCATCTTCTTTTCTGGAAATGATTCCGGACGTGTTATGCTGCAGAATGGCTGCAACCGCAGTGATCGGCACACGGTTCTTTCCGACCAGTCCGCTCGCCATGGTATCCTGCGCGTCCACACCGAACTGCGCCTTGCCGCTGCCGACGATCTGTGCCGCGCCGTCGTCAGAAGGCTGCACGACTTTGACTTTCAGCCCCTGTTTCTTGAAATAGCCTTTGTCAATCGCTGTGTACAAGCCTGTATGATTCGTATTCGGCGTCCAGTCCAGGCAGACTGTAATCTGCTTCAAACTGGAGGAATCCGACTTTTTCTTTGCGGAATTTCCGCAGGCCGTCAGGCTGAACACCATAGCGCCAGCCAAAACCCCGGCCAGAATCCTTTTTACTATCGTATTCTTTTTCATGATTTACTCCTTGCTCAGATTTATTTTGCCGCCTGCGTCTGCTCATCTTTCGACTCGTCGAGATGACGATACGGGAGACAGACTCGCTCCAGAATGCTCACCAGTGCCATCAGGAGCAGTGACACAATCGAAATCAATATAATGACCGCAAACATCTTATCGAACGCATACGCCTTCTTTACGCGCGTCATATATACACCCAGGCCGCTGAATCCGCCCAGCCACTCACTGATCACCGCTGTAACCACAGAATAGGCCGTCGCGATCCTCAGGCCGGAGAAAAAGCTCGGCAGGGCTGTCGGCGCCTTCAGATAGCGGAAGATCTTCCATTTTCCCGCACCCATCGAACGCAGAAGATTGATCGAATCCGGATCCGCTGACTTGAACCCGTCCAGCAGTCCGACTGCAATCGGGAAGAACGACGCGATGACCACCAGAATGATCTTTGGTTTCATCTCATACCCGAACCAGAGAACCAGAAGCGGCGCGATTGCCACGGTCGGGATCGTCTGTGAAATGACCATCACCGGGTACAGTGCGCGGTACAGTGCGTCAAACATATCCATCAGCACGGCAAATCCGAAACCGATCAGAATGCCGATTCCAAGTCCGTAAAGCGCCTCCTGCAGCGTCACTTTCGCGTTGTCCCACAGCAGACTCCAGTCACTGATGAGCGCCTGAACCACATCCGGCGGCGACGGCAGCATATACCGCGGGACCCAACCTGCCGCGCAGACTGTCCACCACAGCCCGATGATGGCCAGAATCGCGATGACCGCCGGTCCTTTACTCTTGATGATACTTGGAAACTTTCTTATCAATGGTCAATATTTCCCCTTCCGGCTTATACTCAATTTTAACGTATGATGCAACCTTTGGCGCGCCGGCCTTAATAGCCACGTGCTGGCACTCCTTTACGATATCCATGAGCTGATCGTAATCATCGCCCTCGATGACCGTCTCATACGGCCCGACATAATAATGAAGCCCTGTGCTTTTAATATAGGCAATCACCTCGTCCACGATTCTGACAACTTCCTCATCCGAATCCACGTTCGGCAGCACCTGAATAGCTACACTTGCCTGCATATCTGTCCCTCCTATTTCTTTTCCTGTATCTTCTGATACAGACCATAACAGAAAACCCTGCTCAGATCACTCCGGCAGGGCATTGTTTCCATCTTAAATCACAAGCATTTCGACAATGACTCACTACGCTGGCATGATCCAGATCAGTTCAAGGGTCGCGGCATCGCCGCCTCTCAGCCTTTCGGCTCCCCTGGTCTTCACATACTTGTGTATATTGTATTTTGACAAAGGTTATCTGTCAAGGTGATCACGGGATGGTTTTTCTAATACCCGGACTCAATTTCATGCACTCTGCGGTTCAGATAATCATTCGCAGGCGTTGCGACACCGAGCTCTTTTCCATATCTCATGATCGTTCCAGAAAACATATCGACTTCCGACTTTCTCTTCTGACGGCGGTCCTGTCCCATGGAAGGAACCGCGTTCGGATCCAGTCCGCGCAGGATATCCGTATATTCATGCAGTTCTTTCTCCCCGACCGGGATGCCCTTTTTCTGCGCAATCAGGCAGACCTCCCTCATTGCGCTGATCATAACCGCGTATTCCAGACTTCCGTCTTTCAGACATTCTCCATAAGGTTTATCAAAGACCATCGTCGTCTGGTTGCAGCCCGTATTGACCATATACTTGCACCACTGCCGGTACAGGATGTTTTTCTCCCGTTTATACGGAAACTTTACCTGATCAAAAAACGCACAGACAGCATCCAGCTTTTCCGTCAGGATCTTCTGCGTTTCCGCGTCAGCGGTATGCGGCACCCCGACAAACAGCCGGCCCGCCTGGGAATACACCATCCGGCTCCCGTATCTCTGTGCGTCCATTTCCTGCGATACCGAGTACAGAACCTTTTCTTTCCCGAACCGCTCTCCGATGATCTCCTCACTGTCCACGCCGTTCATCAGCGAAATGATGATGGTATCCTCGTTCACACACGGCGCCGCGGTTTCCAGTCCTGCCTTCAGGGCAGGATATTTCAGGCCGACCAGAAGCAGATCCGCCGGCTCCGCCTCTTCCGGCGTCACCATATGCAGATGAACTTCCTTCTCATTGATGGTATAAACCTCTTTCTCATGACGCGCTTTCCGCTCCGCGTCCATGATATACTGCGGCTGCCCGTTTCCCAGATTTTCGCGGATCGGTGTCCCGAACAGCAGCCCCAGAGCTCCCATACCGATAATGCTGACATTGTGAATTTCTTTCATGTCCCGATAATCCCCCTTTACCTCACTCTATTTTAATGCATTCTGCAGCAACAGCAGAATACCTTTTGTCATATTACTCAAAATCCCACGGATGCGTGTGGAAATGTTCATCTACCAGGTTCACCCTTCGCAGCAGTTCCTTATCCTCCAGCATTTCCCGAACCGGCCTGTCCGCGCAGATCCGGTGCTGTTCATCGAACAGGACCGCGCGGTCCGCGATATGCGGAACCAGGTCCAGCGCGTGCGTCGCGAAGATTAATGTCTTCCCCTCAGAAGAAAGCCGGCGGAGAACTTTCAGCAGCCAGGTCTGCGAACGGGGATCCAGATTGTTGGTCGGTTCATCCAGAATCAGGACCTCCGGATCCAGCATCAGGGCGCTTGCGATTGCCGCCTTCTTCTTTTCGCCTCCGCTCAGGTGGAACGGTGCCTGTTCCAGCAATTTTTCAATGCCGAGGCCTTCTGCCATGTGCTGCACCTCTTCCATAACCTGATCCGCAGAAATTCCCTTCTGAAGCGGTCCGAAAGCCAGTTCCTCACGGACACTGCTGCAGAACAGCTGTACATCCGAATCCTGAAATACGTACCCGACTCGCTGATGATATTTCCACGCCTCTTCCTTTTTCAGCCGGTCCAGCCTGACCGGAGCACCAAAAGCTTCCATCGTCCCCTGTTCAGGCGCCAGCAGTCCTGCCAGCATCTTCAGAAGGGTTGATTTTCCACACCCGTTTACGCCCAGGACAGCCAGTCTCTCTCCCGCCGGAACCGACAGGCTGAGATCCCGGAAAACCGGGTCCTCCATGGGATACGCAAACTCTACGTGTTCTAATCGAAAAATTTCATCCAAAAATATATCCTCCAGTAAGCAGAACCATGATGATTACGATACTCACAATCATAAAAAGCACATCCAGCATCCTCAGTTTACGCAGCTCTGTCCCGCCGAACACACCCCGGTACCCGCGCAGAACCATGGCCTGGTAGACTTCTTCGCTGACCCGGTGCACCTTGATAAACAGCAGTCCGAAGACCCCGCCCACATACTTCCGGTTCTCCCCTGACCGGATCTTTCCGGTCGTTCTGAGCCAGCGCGCCTGCATCATCTCTGTTCCGGAAGACGCAGTCAGGAAAATGTACCGGTATGCCATATTCAGAATGGCAATGAATCCGTCCGGAATATGCAGTCCCGACAGCCCGGCCATTAAATCCTTCCACCGCGTCGATGCCAGCAGCAGAAACGCGAAGGAAAGCGAATCCCCTGTCCGCAGAGCCGCGCGGAACACGGTTTCCAGCCCGGCCCGCGTAAAATACACCTTTCCGAGAGAGAGCTCCGGAGCTCCCTGAACCATCCAGCCGGACGCTCCCGGGAGGGTGAAGATGAACACGATCACCGGAAGGTATTTCCATACCCGACGCAGATAGTCCCGCATCGGAAGGCGCGAGGCGGCCGCATATCCTGCCGCCGTCAGTCCGATTCCCGCAAGAACAGCGAGATTTCTGCTGCAGTTTGCCGTTACAATAAACAGCAGTGACACGATGATTTTCATCCGCGGATCGACCGACTGCCAGAGGCCGTCCATCCCGGCATACCGGTTATTATACAGTTCATTTTCAAACAGCTCGGAGAAGCGCAGCAATGTTCCCGACAGAAATCCCCGGCCGGCGATCCGGCTCGTTTTTCCTGTATGACGGCGCATTACCGGTCCTCATTTCTGCTGTGACGAGCAGCCAGGGACAACAGGAAAATCAGCAGGAGGATCAGTCCGCATCCGACAGCAGCCGCAGCAATATAACCGCTCTTGCTCCCGAGTCCGGGAATCGCATAATCCGGCATCAGCGCCTTCCAGAAATCTGCCATTTTCTTCATGCCCGCCGGCACATAACCGACGGTTCTGCGGACTTCTTCCGCGCTCCATTCTCCCCAGGCTGTTCCGTGCGTGAGCAGTCCCAGCGGAGTCAGAGCGGCCAGAACGATCAGCGGAATCACAACCGCCTTATACCTTGCCCAGAAACTTTTTGCCGTACGTTTCGGTTCTGCAGAAGTCGCAGGCAGACGCACCGCGGCGTTCTGATTCTGCAGGAACATATCCGGCGCGGCTTTTGCGATATACGCGGAGGCCGCGCCGGTGACGGCTGCCTCCAGCGGCCCCGCCACCAGAAGATGCGCGCTCATCATTGCCGGAATGGAAACCGAAAGCGGATACGGACAGTACAGCGCCGCCCCCGACGCAGTATGGAACAGCGCCGGCTGGATCCCGAACTCCACCGCCGCAAGCAGCGCTGCCAGATTGATCCCGACGTAGCCGCCTGCCGCCGCGCTCAGTACATTCCGCCGGGAACCCGGCAAGCTGTTCCCTGCCAGCACCCGGTAAAACGCATAACCGGCAAAGGGCATGGCCACCGCCATATTCAGGCAATTCAATCCGTATGCCAAAATGCCCCCGTCCCCGAAAAACAGCGCCTGGATCAGCAGCGCAGCTGACACAGCGGATACAGCTGCCCAGGGCCCCAGCAGAACCGCAATCAGAACCGCTCCGACTGCGTGCGCGGAACTTCCGCCTGCCACCGGAACATTCATCATCATAACCGTGAAAGAAAACGCCGCGCCGAGAGCCAGTTCCGGCAGATTTTTCTCTCCGATCTTATTCTTTACTTTATGCAGCGATGTCCTCCATACCGGGACCATCGCCGCAAGCGCCGGAACAGCCACCTGCGGCGCAATATATCCGTCTGGAATATGCAAGTAATCCCCTCCCTTGCCAGTCACATCCAATCCCTGTTTTATGTCATTCTTTCCGGGAAAAATCCCTGTTTCCCATTTATATGTATACATAATATCATATCCCAACGAGTCCTTTTCCGTCAATCATGATGCCTAGATATGTTCATGCAATATATGAATGATTCTGTCTGCGGTACTATGTGGAATTTATTTCCTCATGTGTTAGAATTACTGTATACAAAACAAAGGAGATTAGAGATGAACCTGAATGAATTTTTTCAACAGCATCCGAAGATCGCGCTGGGATTTTCCGGCGGCGTGGATTCTTCCTATTTATTCTACGCGGCTGTAAAGGCCGGAGCCGATATCCGCGCCTATTATGTACACGGCCCGTTTCAGGCTGAATTCGAATACGATGACGCCAAACACCTGGCAGAAGAGATCGGCGCCGAGGACCGTCTGACCGTCATCGAAGCAGATGTACTGTCCCATAAGGAGGTCACCGACAACCCGTGGAACCGCTGTTATTACTGCAAAACTCTGGTATTCGGAACGATTTCCGAACGTGCCGGAGAAGACGGCTACACCACCATCATCGATGGAACGAACGCGTCCGACGACCCATCCGACCGCCCGGGCGTCAGGGCTCTGCAGGAGATGCAGGTCCTCTCCCCTCTTCAGCTCTGCGGAATGACAAAAGAAGACATCCGCAAGGCTTCAAAAGCGGCCGGCCTCTTTACCTGGAACAAGCCGTCCAACGCCTGCCTGGCTACCAGAATCCCCACCGGTGAAGAAATCACACAGGAGAAACTGGACGCCGTCGAATACGCAGAAGACGCCCTGCGCAGGCTGGGATTCTCAGACCTGCGGGTAAGAAAACGCGGCGAAACCGGTCTGATCCAGCTCCCGGCGGAACAGTTCCCGCAGGCTGTCGAGAAGAGGGCCGAAATACAGATGACTCTTCACCCGTATTTCCCGCAGCTTGCGCTTGATCTGCAGGACAGAAAAAGCAGATAGCTGCTTGCTGCTGTAATTTTTGTCAGGGAGGAATCAGAAGGGAGAACCGATGAATGAAAATGAAGTAAGAACTCTGCTGCGGCAGGTTGCAGACGGATCCGCCAGCGTAGATGACGCGCTTCTGAAACTGAAACAGAAACCATTCCACGACATCGGCATCGCGCGTCTGGACAGCCACCGCGGCCTGCGCCAGGGAATCAGCGAGGTCATCTACGGCGCCGGAAAAACGCCGGAACAGATCGATCTTATCGCTCACCGGCTCCGGGAGGACGGACAGAAAACCATCCTGATCACCCGCATGAGCAGGGATGCCGCCGAACAGTTCACCCGGGACATTCCATTTCAGTATTATGAGGAAGCCCGCGCCGCCGTCGTCGGAGAACTGCCGAAGCCATCCGGAAACGGAACGATCCTGATCGCTACAGGCGGAACCAGCGACATCCCGGTGGCCGAAGAAGCGGCAGTGACTGCGGAGGCGCTGGGGAATAAAGTCTGCCGTCTGTATGATGTCGGCGTTTCCGGCATTCACCGGCTGCTGAGCAGCACCGATGAGATCATGAGTGCCAGCGTGATCATCGCCATCGCCGGCATGGAGGGCGCCCTCGCAAGCGTCATCGGCGGACTCGCGGACTGTCCGGTGATTGCCGTTCCCACCAGTGTCGGCTACGGAACTGCGTTCGGAGGGGTCACAGCGCTGCTCTCCATGCTGAATTCCTGCGCCAGCGGTGTGTCTGTCGTCAACATTGACAACGGATTCGGCGCAGCGTACACCGCAAGCATGATCAACCACGCAGGCCCGAAAAAGCAGCAGAACTGAGCCACACTGAACGAGCCATTAAATACCATCATAAATACCGCTCCGGTAAATCGGCAGACCCGCAGCCATCCGCTGATTCCCGGAACGTCAGGGAGGGACAGAACATGAGAACACTGTATATCGAATGCAGCATGGGCGCCGCCGGCGACATGCTGATGGGCGCTCTGCTGGAAATCGCGCCGGAAAACGCGGCACAGAAACTGCAGGAGCTGCAGATTCCGGGAGTTGAATTCCACCCGGTGAAAGCAGAAAGCTGCGGAATTACCGGCACGCATATGCAGGTACTGATCCACGGAGAAGAAGAAACCGAGGCCGAACACATCCATGAGCATCATCATGATCATATGCATGATCATGCACACAAAGACCACACGCATGAAGACGCACGCGGCTTCAATCATGAGCATCATCACGATCATATGCATGATCATGCACATCCCCATGACCATGAACACGGCCATCACCACGCGCACCACAGCATGGCGGACATCGCCGCCGTCATCAACGGCCTGGATGTTCCCGAACCGGTGAAGACAAACGCCCTGAACGTCTATCAGCGCATTGCGGCAGCGGAATCCAAGGTGCACGGCGCTCCGGTTTCCGAGGTGCATTTCCATGAGGTGGGCGCTCTGGACGCAGTCGCCGATGTAGTCGGAAACTGTCTGCTGCTGTCGATGATCGCGCCGAACCGTGTCGTTGTGTCTCCGGTCAACACCGGATCCGGCCATGTCCACTGCGCGCACGGCATTCTTCCGGTTCCGGCTCCCGCAACAGCAGAAATCCTGAAAGACGCCGTCAGCTACAGCGACGGAACCGACGGAGAACTGTGCACGCCAACCGGAGCAGCGTTGCTCACCCAGTTCGCGGACGCGTTCGGACACCAGCCGGCTATGCAGATCCGGAAAACCGGCATCGGTTTAGGGACAAAAGAATTCCCGGGCAAGGCAAACGGCCTGCGTGTGTTCCTGGGAGATGAAGTTTCTCCGGAGCTCATGGGACTTGCATCTGAGGCAGAATCCGCCGGGTCCGCGCAGACCGGCACCTCCATCGTGTGCCGGCAGGCTGACCTTGCCGAGTACGGCGGTCTGGTCTTCTCCGGGGACAGCGCGTCGGATCTGACACATCTGGGAGAATTTCCGCAGGATCTTGTGGCAGAGCTTTCTGCGAACATCGATGATATGACCGGTGAGGAACTGGGATTCACGATGGAGCGTCTGCTGGAAGAGGGCGCGCTGGACGTGTACCACACACCGATCGTGATGAAGAAGAGCCGCCCGGCAGTAAAGTTCTCGTGCATCTGCAAACCGGAAGACGCGGCCGGCATGACGGATCTGATGCTCCGCCTGACCACTACTCTCGGTGTGCGCATGCAGATTTTCCGGCGTGCCGTTCTCAGCCGGAGCACCTCGGAAAATGCCTCCGGCGCATCGGTGAAAGTCAGCACCGACAGCCGGCGCGGCATTTCCAGACGAAAGATTGAATACGATGATGCCGCGGCCTACGCGAGAGAACACGGAATCTCTCTGCGCGAAGCCAGACACCGGATGAGGAAATAGAAACGCAGTCCCGCATACCAAATACGAAAAGACCCTTCTCAGACAGACGCTGCGGCGCCTTCCGGGAAGGGTCTTGCTGGTTTCTTTTTGTCGATGGATCTGCTGTCTTATGCAAATGCCTTGAAGTAAATCAGCACGATCACTCCGAGGATGATTCTGTACCAGCCGAATACCTTGAAATCGTGTTTTTTGATGTAATTCATCAGGAAACGGATGATCAGCATGGAAACGATGAACGCAACGACCATGCCGACAAGCAATACGGCAAGTTCATTCCCATGGAACGCGAATCCGTATTTAAACAGCTTCAGAAGGCTTGCGCCGAACATCACCGGTACGGCGAGGTAGAATGTAAATTCTGCTGCCGTCGTACGGTCGACGCCGATTAACAGCGCACCGAGGATCGTTGCTCCGGAACGGGATGTACCCGGGAAAACCGCTGCAACCAGCTGGAACAGACCGATAACGAACGCTGCGCGGTAGGTCAGCCGGTCAATGCTGCGCACGATCGGGCGTGTGTGAGCGTTATGATTCTCTGCGAGGATGAATAGAACACCGACAATGATCAGCATAATCGCAACACAGAGGTAATTATAGAAATGTTTTTCAATCGCATCGTCCCATTTCAGACCGACAATGACGGCCGGAATACACGCGACGATGACCTTAAACCACATCGACCAGACATCTTTTCTGAGATAATGCTCTTCCTTATTCATGGAGAACGGCCAGATCTGATGCCAGAATGTGACGACAACCGCAAGGATTGCGCCAAGCTGAATCACGACCAGGAACATATCATAAAACGATGCCCTGACCTGCATCGGCCAGATGGAATTCAGCAGAATCATATGTCCGGTGCTGGAAATCGGGAGCCATTCGGTAATGCCTTCGACAATTCCAAAAACAATGGACTGGATAATTGCTATCATTTTTCTCTCCTTCCGAAAAACAGGATATTGTTTATATATATTTTAACTATACGCATTGCTTATGCTTCACATATGCTGTTCTCGACATAACCAATTCCAGCATAAAACTGTCCTGCGGCGTTCCGCAGCTCAATGCCCGGAGTGTGCAGAAACAGATCCGGTCTATTATACCAAAGACTTCATCCCACTTCCACGTTAAACCGTAGAGTTAAGAAAAATTCACGTATTTCACATGAAGAACAGTCGATTAAACTTCCGGATTCGGGTTATAATAGTATTATCATTATGTGTTGTTTTTGATACATTGATGGAGCCGCATATAGGATCAAAACCCTGTGCAGTTCAGAAAAAGTCAGAAAGTTTAAATAGTATCTGTGAAATTTCATTGCCAGACAATGATAGACATGGATCGGACGGACAGACAAACAAACAGACAGACAGGAGGAATGAGATGAAATTTTACGAAGCAAAAGTGAAGGAAATTAAGAAGGAAACCAGCGATACGTACAGCTTCATCATGGATATTCCGGAGGGATTCACCTGGAAGGCCGGACAGCATGTACTGTGGAAGCTGAAGGACTACAGTGTCGCGGAGGGAGACAAAGACGCGCGCGTATTTACAATTGCCTCTGCTCCTGAAGACGGGTTCCTGATGTTCACCACCAGAATCACCGAACTTCATTCCAGTTTCAAGGACATTCTTCTGAATAAGCTGGAACCGGGAGACACGATGCTGGTCGCTACTCCGCTCGGAAACTTCACTCTCGACGCGGAAGATTATCCGAAGACGCTGATCATCGCCGGAGGCATCGGAATTACACCGATCCGCTCTCTGCTGCGCAGCTATATGGAGCATCCGGTATCCGGACATCAGATCACCGTTCTCTATTCCGATGACCGCGGTGAATACGCATATGAAGAATTCTGGAAACAGCTGAAAGCCGCTGTTCCGGACATTGAACTGAACTTCCTGACGGAACGTGAAAAATTCACCTGCATGACGGACTCCTTCGCAGGCGCGAACGGAAACGACGCAGAATATCTGGTTGCCGGTTCTCCCGGCATGAATACCGCGTTTACCGAGCGTCTGCAGGGACTGGGCGTAGAAGCAGGAAATGTAAAGACAGACATTTTCATGGGGTATTGATCTCCGATAAACGATTAATCTCCAATTCCTGAAAAAGCCGCTGCGCGAACGAAGACCATCGTTTCGAGGCAGCGGCCATTTTATTTTGTGCATACATAAATATCCGATATAGCATGCATTGCCAATCCATTAATAATCAATGAGCCTGTGTACATAATCCACACACAGCTCTACAATATCTTCCGGAGCATTCTCAATGAACTGAGCATTTCTTCTGTCGAGATCAATTGTGCGAATCTGAAAGCATAAAACAACACCCTGTGTTTTCGTCCTTTCATCAAGCACCACTTCCAGCGGATAGGATTTCTGATGAGAAGTGATCGGCAGTACGACATTTACTCCTCCCGGCAGCGGCACAGAATTAATAACCATAACAGGTCTGAAATTCCCCTGTTCGTGCCCTTTTACCGGATTCAGGTCTACGCTGACAATACTCCCTTTTTCAAACTTCATTTTATGATTTCTTCTCCGACATCCTCTCCCCAATCGATTTCCTCTCCCGGTCCGATATCTTCCTGGGTAATTTCATCAAAGGGCTTCCCATAAAATTCTTCAAACATCTCTTTCGTACTCTGTTTCTTCTGCATAAACAGTCCATTGTCCTTAAGTTCACAGGTTACGTGATCGCCGTTTTTCAAATTCAGAGATTTTGCCATGCCTGCCGGGATGCGTACGCCTAAACTGTTTCCCCATTTGGAAATAACAACATTCATGGTTTTTCCCCCCTCCTTCCCTTAATATACATTGTATATCCGTTATGCGGCATCTGCAATGATTAATTGCTTACGGACTATATCCTTCCTTGCCCGACATTATTGCCGGTGTTCTTGAATTCTCAGGAGGATGATCCATTAATCGGTGCAGGAAGTGTTTATAAAAAGCATTATAAAAGCGCCCGTCCTGCGAACATTCTTCTGTTCACACGAAACGGGCGCTTACCAATCCACTACCATTTCCGGAGAATTACATTGCTCCGAGACGAACCCACTCTTCCGGCTCCTGATAGTCATAACCTTCATACAAACTTTCCATCTTCTTAGTCTCCATAATCAATCCATCCTTTCTGTGCCTGCCTGGGAATCATCCACTTTCCATCTGCAGCCACTCATCATTTCTCATCGATGCACCAATCCACGTGCACTTGTTTTCTATGCCAATAATATACCAAAAAGATTGTTTACAGTCAAGGTTTTTTATATAATAAAATAAATTTTATTTTTATTTCTTTGTGATTTTAAACAAAACAATACTTCCGACAGCCAAAAATTCGATTTCAACCACTATCTTGCAATTAGACACTTATAATTGCCCCGAGATAAAGGGGCCCGCGATGATAGCCGCGACAGATATACACAAAAATCAGGATGGTCCTCCAGATAAAGAAGCAGATCTTCCAACCGAAAATTGACAGCAAGAGTGAACCATCTGATAATCGTATTACAAATGTATGACATGATACAGGAGGGATGATTATGAGTGCTGTTATAAGTGTCAGAGTGAGCGATACTGAAAGAGAGACGACTTCAAATTCTGACCCCCGACGAACGAATATAATTGATTTTCTATATACTCTGCGATCATCTGAAACGGCTGAATCCGAGCCAATTTCAGAGACCATCCGCAGGTTCCCGCAGCGTTTGGGGCATTCTCCGGAAATGGATCTGCACTCTCTCCACACACGAAATATTTTCCATAATAGTCTATATTTTACTACATTCGCATACACGCAGACATCACTGCCCCGCCGGCCGCACCGCTGTCCAGAATCTCCTGCAGCTGCTCCGGGTCGTTCAGCCGGATCCCACCAATGGCATAGACCGGGATATGCACTGCCCTGCAGACGTCACGCAGAAATCCCGTGCCTCTCGGCGGAAGTCCTTTTTTACATTCTGTCGCGTAAATATGTCCGGCGAACAGGTACGACGCGCCCAGCTTCTCCGCCTCTGCAGCCTCTTCAGGCGCATGGATCGAGCAGCCGATCAGAAACGACGTACTCGACTGTACCGCTGACTTCACTTCCGGTTCTGATTCTGACTCTGCATTTGCCGCGCGCATTTCTCTCAGTTTTGGCAGGGACAAATGGATCCCGACAAGGGGCAGCCCTGCCTCGGCGTACTTGACAGCCACCTGCCAGTAATTATGCAGGATGCACGGCACCGCATGATCTGCGCAGATCTTCAGCACAGGTTTCGCCAGCTCCCAGTACTCCTCCTCCGGCAGATCCTTTTCTCGCAGCACAATTGCCCGGGGATGAGCCCTGCAGATCACTTCTATCTGCGACAAAAACGGACGAACCGACAACTGCCGGTTCGTCACAAAAATATATGGTTTGAAAGGTGTGTTTTTCATGCTCATGAATAGACCTCATGTCTCTCAGACAGCTTATACTCCGTCATGTATTTCCTATACATAGATGTAGTCGGCCATAACCGGCTGCAGTCCCTGGTTGACGATGGCGTCATAGACTTCCTGGAAACTGCGGCGGTCATCGGTTTCGAACTGATCGTCACCTTTATTCTTTACCTCATCGGAATGTTCGCCGACACCGGTCTTGGAATCTGCGGAAATCTTGGTGCAGCAGATATTGATCAGATTGTCTCTGACCTCAGGACGCTCTCTGGTAGAAATCGTAATGCTCGCGAACGGCATAAACAGGCGGTATGCGCAGACTACCTGCAACAGCTGAGCTTCATGGACATCCATCGGATTAATCTTATCATTATTGATGATCGGACGCAGGCGCGGGCAGGAGAACGCAATCTCCGCGCGCGGATACTTTCTCTGCAGATAGTAGGCGTGCATCGCGGTCGCATACGCGTCCTTCCGGAAGTCATCCAGGCCCAGAAGCGCCGCAAATCCGACGCCGCGCATTCCTCCCATGAGCGCTCTTTCCTGTGCGCAAACACGGTACGGGAAGATTCTCTTGTTGCCGGCCAGATGCAGCTGCTTGTACTTCTCCGGGTTGTACGTCTCCTGAAAGACTGTGACATAATCTGCGCCGCACTTATGCAGATAGGCGTACTCATCCGAATTCATCGGATATACTTCTACTCCGACAATGCGGAAATACTGGCGCGCGATTTCGCAGGCGCGTCCGATGTATTCCACATCCGACATTCTGCGGCTCTCACCGGTCAGAATCAGAATTTCCTGCAGTCCGCTCTTGGCGATAGCTTCCATCTCCTTATGGATGCCGTCCTCGTCCAGCTTAGCTCTCTTGATTTTATTATGGCAGTTAAATCCGCAGTAAATACAGAAATTATCGCAGTAATTCGCGATATAGATCGGTGTGAACATGCAGATCGAGTTGCCAAAATGCTTTCTCGTCTCCATCTGCGCCTGCTGTGCAATCTCTTCCAGGAACGGCAGAGCCGCCGGGGACAGCAGAGCCGCCAGATCCTCCGGTGTGCGGGAATGATGGTTCAGCGCGCGGCGGACGTCTTTTGCAGTGTACGCATTATAGTCATAGGCTTCCCTTGCAGCAAGCACATCATCCAGAACCGTTGATTTATCCAGCACTTCCATACCCGGAAGATACTTCATCGGATCCACCTTATTGTGCTTCTGCAGTTCTATAATCTCATCATTTAAGATGCTTTCATTTACGTGATCAGCTTCACTCATCGTCGTCTTCTCCTTTCAGCGTTTCCGGCCGTGCTTATGCTTCTTTCTTGATGTCATGAAGGAATCCGGTCAGTGGATCGGAAGCTGCCGCGCCCTTGCTTCTGACACGGCCAATGCCGGCAAGATAGCCCTCACGTCCGGCTTCAATGGCTTTTCTGTATGCGCCGGCCATCATTGCAACATCTCCTGCCGTTGCCAGACCAGTATTGGCCATAATCGCCGCAGCGCCCATTTCCATCGCCTCGCAGGCCTGGGACGGACGGCCGATTCCCGCGTCTACAATGACCGGCAGGTCGATTTCATCAATCAGGATCTGGATGAATTCCTTGGACGCCAGTCCCTTATTGGAACCAATCGGAGATCCGAGTGGCATGATGCACGCTGCGCCGGCATCGCGCATATCTCTGGCATCATTCAGATCCGGGAACATATACGGCATGACGACAAAACCTTCCTTGGCAAGGATTTCCGTCGCCTTAATCGTCTCCGTATTATCCGGGAAGAGATATTTAGAATCCCGCATAATTTCGATTTTTACAAAATCGGTCTTGCAGAGTTCTCTGGACAGATGCGCGATGCGGACTGCTTCTTCTGCAGTTCTGGCGCCCGAGGTATTCGGAAGCAGTGTGACATTATCCGGAATGTAGTCCAGAATATTGGCCAGACCGCCTTCATTGGCTCTGCGGAGTGCAAGCGTTACAATCTGCGCGCCTGCGTTCTCAACCGCCGCATTGATCAAATCCAGTGAATATTTTCCAGAACCCAGAATAAATCTGGATGTAAACTCGTGTCCGTTCAGGGACCATGTATCGTTGCTCATTTCAAACCTCCTGGTTATGTTTTTACTCTTGCATTATCCGTCAGTTCATATTCCCTTGCGTGTTTCTTTTGTCCGTGCCTGCAGCCGGAAGATCAGCCTCCTCCGACAAAACTCACCACCTCAAGGACATCCCCGTCATGCAGAATGACCTCTGCATACGTTTCACGGTCGATGATCTTAAGATTCAATTCGCAGACAATGACAGCAAGGTTATAGCCCTTATCTTCCAGATAGGCCTGCAGCGTTGTTCCTTCTGCAAGCTCCAGAGTTTCGCCGTTTGCGGTAATGTTCATGCCCTGTCTCCTTTCCCCGCATAAAAATAAGGCGCACGAAAGAATGTACCCACGGTGGTGCACCCCTTCATGAACGCCCTGTTCACTCTCTATAGTCCGGACAGATGTGCCCGGACCGTTGATATCATGCAGTTGTGATTCTTTTCTATGCCAATATGCCAGAGCCCCGGTGTCAGGCATAAAAAAAAACGGAAGCGATGTGATTTTCGCTTCCGTAAAATTCTTTCTCCTATTCTTCCTACGTTGGCATTATCCACATCAGGTTATATGGGTCGAAGCTTCTGGCATCACTGCCTGCTTCCTCTCAGCCGGATCTCCAGCTCCCCTGTTCAGTTTTCTACAGTATAACGCTGCCGGTCATACTTGTCAAACAATTCACCAGTTATTTTGCCATAAAGTAATCAGGAAATGACCCGTTCTTTACATTAAAGTTAGAATATGCCTGCAAAAGAATGAACCAGGTTCGGAATCTGTGTCTTAAGGCCAATCACGGTGATATACAGTGCAAACAGATAGCATACAGTCATGCTGATCTGCAAAATGCGCGGAGTCTTGATGCCGTTAAACAGTTCCTTTTTCCAGAGAATCAGAACCATGAACAGTCCTGCTACCGGAGTTGCCACGGAGGTCGCTACGTTTGCGATATAAATCAGCTGCACCGGAGATCCGCCATAGACAAAGCAGATAATGGTCGCAATCACCAGACAGATCAGGCATCCGATCTTGATCGGTCTGCTCTCCAGTCCGGTTTCCTTGTCGATACCGGCATTCAGCAGCACCATTCCACGCTGCGTGTTTCCGAGCAGAGAGGAAAATCCTGCGCCTACAATCGCAACACCCATAACAATCGGCGCGGCTTTTCCAAGGAACGGGCGAACCAGGTCGCCGAGCTGAGTCGGAGTCTGAATGGCAATATGCTGCGGATGCAGAACTATCGCGCCAACCAGAACTATCGCGCCGGAAATCAGAACAACCAATACGATATGCGTAATCGCGTCAGCGGTCATCGCCCCATTAAACAGATCTTCTTTCTTCCACTTTTTCTCAAGTCCCAGATAAGTGCCGTAAATACCTGCCGTGACTGCGGCATTGGTGCTGATATAGGCAAGCGCGGTAGTCGTAGATCCCTTAGCAAAATGCCACTGAACAAGGCCTCGGCCGAATGCTCCCCATTCCGGACCGCCAGTAGACACGAGCGTTGCGTAAAACGCGACAATCATGCCGATGATGCAGATTAAAATTCCCTTTTCAACCTTGGAATATACACCTTTTGACAAATAACAAAAGGCAAGGACAGCAAGCATGATCAGCGCTCCGGCTTTCCAGTTCAGCCCGAAGATTAAGTTCATGCCGCACCTGTTCCTGAAATATTACCGAGTGTAAAAAAGAAACACGAAAGGAAGAGCGCCACACCGCAGAACGCAGAAACCGCTCCGCCGTAATAATGACGTATAGCATGTAAAATCGGCATTCCGGTAAGCATCGAAATATTGTATGAAGATAAGGTAAATGTAATACCCATGACTATAATCGGAATTACGATCCACATCATGGTATAACCATAGTTAGCTCGAGGGTGTAAAATTAAGTGTGTAAGTTACCGGTAACTAATTTCAAACATGTAACTTACGCACTTTATCTTTTTCATAGAGTGCGGTATTGTAGAAAGG
>SFHC01000038.1 GCA_004555725.1 [Eubacterium] saphenum | reverse complement strand
AACTCTTTTAACAAGGAGTGGATGTCAGCGAAAGCGATGTATGCAATACCTATATTAGTTATTGTTCCAGGTTGGGGAGTTTTCGGACGGTCTCCCCAGTGCTAAAATTGAGTTGCGATATTTTTATGGTGTCTGTACATGAACTAATATCTCGACAGCACCGGCCATTATTTCTGAAAGGAACGAAAGCGGGATCCCCCGCTGTTATGTATGATGAAGATGAGAGTTTTACATTTACAATCTAATCATCCTGTCATTCACACCGGCAGAAACGGGACGTGTAACCGTTTCCTGTCGCTTCTTTATGATCTTTACGCGCGATTTCTGCGCGTTCATCAGGTTCTGCGTGATTATATCCGATATATAAGAAGAAAACGCCTGCTGGCGGAGCACGGACCTCCCGCGCTTCTGGCCGGGCGTTCCGTTTAATGCTGTTCAGAATCCCCGGCGCAGGCAAAACAGCACCTGTATCACCTATATTATGATTTGATTTACATTATTAAGGAGAGAATTATGGTAAAGAAGAAACTCGCCGTCCTCGGACTGGCGGCCGTAATGACCGTTGCGTTCATGCCGGCCATGGCATTTGCGGATGCGGCTGCAACTGACAGCATTCCGGCAAATACAGCTCAAACAACTTCAACAGTCAAAGATCTTACAAAAGGTGGCGCTCTGACCTCCGGATCCTATAAGCTGACAGCAGATCTTACAGAAGGCATCACTGTTGCAGCCAATCAGGAAGTTACCTTAGATCTGAACGGACACAATATTAATGCTAATTCTGGAGACGCGATTGTAAACAAAGGCACTCTGACGATAAATGATTCCGCAGGATCTGCATCTGTCCGTGCACAAGAAGAAACTCACGCAGCTATTGCCAACCTTCCGGATGCAACTTGTATAGTAAATGGCGGAACATATTCTTCTGATCGTTGGTATGTTTTAAAAAATCTTGGATCAATGACAATCGAAGGGAATGTGAGTGTTAACGGTACGGCGGGCAACGTTTCCAGTTTGATCGATAACGGATGGGCCTCATCCTCCGATACAGTTGCAGGAGAGTCAATAAGCGCCCAGGATGGTAAGGCCAGTTTGACTATTAAGGGTGGAAACTTCAATGGTCGATCAGGTGACAAAAGCTGTTCTGTTGTGAAAAACGATGATTATGGAACACTGCAGATTGACGGCGGCGTCTTCGATAGTACTGCTAACAACAATAAGGAGAATGCCGCAACAATTTTGAATTGGAATGTTGCGGTGATTAATGATGGTTTGTTTAAGGGACAATATACCTTAACGAATGGCGCCTCTGGCAAGAACACCGCGGATAAAGGGCAGTTGACCGTAAATGGTGGAACCTTTGAAAACACATCATCTGCATTAGGGTATTCTAACAAAAATATTGATGGGTTAATTACTATTAATGGTGGAACATTCAAAAAAGAGGTGAATAACCAGAACGGGAACTTAGCCGTTAAGGTAAACGGCGGATCCTTTGACAACGATGTAACAAAACCCGCATACGGAGTGCAGGTAGATTCTAACATTGCAACAGCTACCGTCACCAACGGCACTTCCACCACTTACGCTGTCGGAGACGCCACCATTAAAGAGGCTGCTCAGGATCCGGATAATACTGTGGAAATCACCCAGGGCAGCATCGCTCTCAACGGCGCAAACGCAACAATCAAAAACGCGTCCACAAACACCGGTACAGTAACTGTGGATGGAGAAACTCTTAAAGCTGGCTCTACCAAGCAGGTCGGTGCCGCGCAGACTATCGTAAACCTGAAGAGCGAGATTGCATCTCTGAAATCCCAGCTTGCACAGGCGCAGGCATCTGCTTCCGGCGCACAGAGCACAGCCAACGATTCTGCCCGCCAGATCACACAGCTGAAGAAGGACCTCGCTGACGCTTAGGCGCAGCTGAAAACTGCACAGGAACAGGCCGCTTCCCAGGGAAGCACGCTGACTGCACCGGCAAAAGTTACCAATCTCAAGGTGAAAGCCGGCAAGAGATCCGCCAAGCTGACCTGGACTGCGCTGAAGGACAACGCAACCGGTTACCGCATTTACCGCAAGACCAAGGGCGGAAAGTATGCTAAGGTAAAGACGATCACAAAGGCATCCACCGCTTCCTGGACCAACAAGGGCCTGAAGAAAGGCAAGACCTATTATTACAAGGTAAGAGCTTACAAGTCCATCACCAGCGGCGAGCTCTGGGGCGCATACTCCAACACCGCAAAAGCTGTGGCAAAATAACAGGCTGAATCAACCAGACAATCACATGCTGCAGACTTATAGAAACAGTATGAAACAGGCCGCACGGTCGACATCCAGTCGCCGACCGTGCGGCAGTGTTTTCCTTATTTTCGTAAGCGGTAAATAGCACGTGTACACAGTTGAAAAGCCACCGGCGTTCCGATGGCTTCTTGAGTGCATTTTATTCTGTTTTCATTTCTTCCGGTTTCGGTATTTCCGGTATGGAGCATTTTTCCTTAACACGTTCGCTCCACGGCAGCAAATCTTCCACAAACTCCAGATTAGTATCATTCATATGTTCAAGCATCTGTTCCAGAACATATTTGTAATACTCATACGGAACCAGTTGATTGGCTTTGGCCGTTTCCGCAATGCTGTACAGCACAGCGCTGTTCTCTGCTCCCCGAATCGTGTCGATAATATGCCAGCTGTTTCTCCCGGTGCAGAATGGGCGGATTGCCCGCTCTGCAGGATTGTTGTCCAGCGGCACATCCGGGTCATCCAGGAAGGTCTTCAGCGTGCTTTCCCGTTTCAGGGCATACGAAAGAGACTCCGCAATTTTACTTTTCGGAGCAGTTTCAGGCAGTTTTGCTCTGCACCAGTCGAAGAAGGCTTCTACATGTTTTCGCACCGTCAGATCACGTTCTTTTCGTCGTTCTTCACGGTTCAGATCCCACAGAGCATTATCCAACTGGTAGATGACGGCGATCTGTTTTAGGGCATAAGAGGCAAGCGTGTATTTCCTGGTGTGCTTCTCCTTCTTCTGTGCCGTCTTTACGATGGTTGCAAATCCACGCCTCATGTGCACCCAGCAGGACGCAAGCGTTACATCCGGATGATCCTTTGCGAACCCTCTCATAGATCGAATTCCCGTCACAGACAAGAACGCCTTTGAATTTTCCTGCATACTCATGTACATAGTCTGCATTCCGTGTTTTGTGGTAATCATACTCCACGACAGGATGCGTCTCATGTACGTTGCTGCGATAGACGATCATGTAGCTGTCCGTACCGGCTTTTCGTCCGTCTTTGGTAACTTGCACCGGCGTTTCATCCGCATGAATAACATGATGGCTCAGCAGTTCTTCTTTCAGTCTGTCATAAAGCAGCATCATATACCGCTCGGTCAGCGTCATCATCCATCCGGCCATATCCTGGCGGGACAGCGGCAGTCCGGCATTACGGAAGATGGTTTCCATCCGCGCGAGCGGAAGGTGATTGACATATTTCCCGTTCATGATTCCCGCCGCAAGGGATGGTGTTGCAATGCTGGTGCGCAGCAGCGTTTCCGGGTGATCGGCACGGATGATCTTTCCGTCAGCTCCTCTGTATACGTGTACCACTTGCTCCACATTGACAAAATGAGCCGGCTGATACTCGACAACCGAATGCTTCTCCGGCTTCAGTTCGGTATAGTTTCCGCCAAAGTATTTGTTCAGCTCTTCTTCAGACAGCGTATACTCCTTTACGACTTTTTCCAGTTTGGAAAGATCTGCTTTTCGTTTGCCCTTTGGTCTTTTCCTTTTATGACTGGGAACCTGAATTGTTCCTTCTTCCGGGTTCTCTTCTTCCGCATCGCTATCGGCCAGATCGGCAGGATCCATAATTTCCAGAATTCCTTCTACTTCATTGAACACAAACTGAAGCTGTCTGTTGCTGGATTGATCAGCGTCTTTCAGGATGTCCTTTTCGCTTCGTCTTCCGAAGATCATATTCTGAAGCGCACGGACAACATCAGACAGGCGTTCCATTTCCGCCTTCTGCTTGTCGATTTCCGCCTTTTGCTGATCGATCAGTTTCTGCTGATTGCCGGTCGCCTTCATCAGATTGAGAATCAGGGCTTCCTTTTCAGAAGAACTCATGCTATTCAGTTGTTCCCTCGTGATTCTTTTCATACCTGAATTATACCAGTTCTCGGAGATCAAAAAAAGCCCTGAATGTCATTTTTCAGAGCGTTTTCACCGGTTATTTCTTTATTCAATTCGCTTTGGATGAACCTTATTTACGGTCTGCTTTTGCGTTGTGCAAAGTCCTTCCATCAGCCATCGGAACTGCTGGGCGGTCATCTTTTCCACACCGGATCGGTCCCGCGGCCACCGGAACTTTCCATCTTCCAAACGTTTGTACAGCAGAAGAAATCCATCTCCTTCCCAGAGCAGGCCTTTGATTCTGTCTGCACTTCTTCCGCAGAAGAGAAACAGGGTCTTTTCTGTGAATGGGTTCAGATTTGTTTCCGACTGTATGATCCCGGCAAGACTGTCGATACCATATCGCAGATCCGTATATCCGCAGGCGATATATACCGTTATCTGATCTGCCTGAAGATCATTCAACATTGTTCAGCACCTCCAGGATTATTCTGAGCTGGCTGACTGGAGCGTCATAAGGAAACTTAAGCGTTGCCTTGTCAAAGTAAATGACAATGCAGGATTCAGTGACGGGCTCACCAGTTGCTTCCTGCATTTCTGTTTCCTGCTGCAAAGAAGGCGCAGCCATGACAAATCTTGACTGTTCCTCGTCATTATGCTGTTCATATTCCTTCGCCGCATGCCGCACGCGAGTACAGCGATAACTAAACGTATTGATGTTAATCCCATGCAGTTCGCACCACTGTTTTCTGGTCAGCCGGCTGTTCTGGCAATCGACCATATCCGAT
>SFHC01000017.1 GCA_004555725.1 [Eubacterium] saphenum | reverse complement strand
CCCGCAGGCATAAACCGCATTGACCTGTGCATGTGCAGCCTCAGCTCCCTGCATCATTTCTTTTACCGCTTCTTCTGCGGCTTCTCTTGTTTCACAGATCAGAACACCTTTTCCCTTTGCCAGGCCGTCTGCTTTTACAACGACCGGAATACGGCAGGTCTTGACGTAATCCAGAGCTTTGTCCATTTCTGTAAAAGTCTCGAACTGTGCAGTCGGAATATTATACTTCTTCATCAGATCCTTAGAAAACGCTTTGCTTCCTTCGATGATCGCCGCACGTTTCTCCGGTCCAAAGCACGGAATTCCTTTCTCTTCCAGCAGATCTACAAGTCCCATAACCAGCGGATCATCCGGAGCGACAACCGCAAAATCGATTTTCTCTTTGACGGCAAAATCTACAACCGCATCGAGATCTTCTGCTCCGATCGGCACACACTCTGCATCCTTTGCAATTCCTGCGTTGCCTGGCAGGCAGTAAATTTTACCTGCGTTCGGACTCTCCTTCAGTTTTTTTATAATCGCGTGTTCTCTTCCGCCGCCGCCGACGACCATGATTTTATCAACCACTGTAATCCCCCATCCTTTATATTCTACGATCCTGCTCCCGCCCAAGGCGGTGATATTCCGGAGTATCCAGAATATCCATTAATGATGGAACAGACGCATTCCGGTAAATGCCATTGCCATTCCGTACTTATCGCATGTCTCGATGACATGATCATCTCTGATGGATCCACCCGGCTCAGCAATATAGGAAACGCCGCTCTTATGCGCACGCTCAATGTTATCGCCAAACGGGAAGAACGCGTCGGATCCCAGCGCAACGCCGCTGATAGAGTCCAGATAAGCGCGTTTTTCTTCTTCTGTAAACGGCTTCGGCTGCTCGGTGAACCACTTCTGCCATTCGCCGTCTCTCAATACATCCATGTACTCATTTCCGAGGTAGATGTCGATGGTGTTGTCTCTGTCTGCTCTTCTGAGATCTTCCTTAAATGGCAGATTCAGAACGCGGTCCGACTGGCGAAGGTGCCAGAAATCAGCCTTCTGACCGGCAAGACGGGTGCAGTGGATTCTGGACTGCTGTCCGGCGCCGACGCCGATTGCCTGTCCGTCCTGTGCATATGCAACTGAATTGGACTGCGTGTATTTCAGGGTAATCAGAGCGACAACCAGGTCTCTCCTTGCGGATTTCGGGAGGTCTTTGTTCTTTGTCACGATATTCGTGAAATCTTCCGGCTTGACCGTATAATCGTTTCTCTTCTGCTCAAAAGTGATCCCGAACACCTGCTTGCGTTCAAGCTCTCCCGGAACATAATCCGGGTCGATCTTTACAATATTGTAATTTCCTTTTTTCTTCTGTTTCAGAATTTCCAGAGCTTCCGGTGTGAAGTCAGGAGCGATGACACCGTCAGATACTTCACGTTTCAGAAGCTTAGCGGTTGCAGCGTCACAGGTATCGCTTAAAGCTGCCCAGTCGCCGAAAGAAGACATTCTGTCTGTTCCTCTTGCTCTGGCATAAGCCGTTGCGAGCGGAGAATCATCCAGACCTTCCATGTCATCGACAAAACATGCCTTCTTCAGCTTTTCATCCATTGGAATTCCGACCGCCGCAGAAGTCGGGCTGACATGCTTGAACGAAGCCGCAGCGGGAAGATGCAGGCTGTTTTTCAGTTCATGAACCAGCTGCCAGCTGTTCAGCGCGTCCAGGAAATTGATGTATCCCGGGCGGCCGTTCACGATTTCAACCGGAAGATCGCTCCCGTCTGACATGAAAATGCGCGCCGGCTTCTGATTCGGGTTGCATCCGTATTTCAGCGTAAATTCTTTCATCTGTAATCCCTCCTGTTTTGGTTGCGTTCTAACAATGCTTGTTGATCAGACGATCCTCATACGCACCGGTTTTCAGATCGGTATAGCGTACGTAGAGAGAAATCTTGTTTGCCTCATCCAGATTATTCCAGATTTCATTTGTAAATTCGTCCAGCTCATCCGGAATCTCTACACGGTCCGGTTCACCCATAAAGGTCGGAATCGGAGATCCGTCCGTCTGATAGGTATGAATAAATCTTCCCTCTCCCGGAATGCCGTCATACTCAAAGAAGTTGCGGATGTTTCCGCCGCCTTCCTGATCAGAGCTCTTCAGGATGCTCATATCATAACGGAACGGCTGATCTCCGGACAAATCCAGAATCGCACTGATTCTCGGCGTCCAGTTCGGGCAATCCGGCTCAAACTGGCGAGTTCTCAGTGCCCTGGCAAACACACCGCTGTCCAGATCGGAAGATCCAGTGCAGAGATCCGCGACAGTGTCTGTCTGGTCTCCGTTGGTGACCACCAGCGTCTTTCCGATCGTGCGGACCGGATAGTAAATAATGAGCGATGGATCTTCCAATTTGGATTCGTCGTATGCTTTGGTTCTGACATCGTCCCCATCTTTCAGGAATACGCGGTTTCTGCTGTTCTCGGAACGTCCCATGATGAAATATGCGACAGCAGCTTTTCCATTTTTTGTAAGGCCAGCGATAATTCCTCTTCCCGGGTACGGATTCCCGCTCAGATAATGCGCGGCTGGAAATGCTTCATATGGATTCTTAATTGTCGTCATGTTCTTTCCCCTTTCGAATCTCTTCAGAAATCTGCTGCACTGCACCAGGGAGCAATATCCACTCTGCCTGCTCCATGACGCGCTTCTGCAGGATCTCCGGCGTATCGCCGTCCTGAATTTCCACGGCCTTCTGGGCAATGATTTTTCCACCGTCCGGAATTTCATTGACATAGTGAACAGTTGCTCCTGTCACCTTAACACCGTAATCCAGAGCCATCTCATGGACGTGCAGGCCATACGCGCCCTTCCCGCAGAATGACGGAATCAGGGACGGGTGGATATTGATAATTCGATTTTCATATTTCCGAATAAAGTCCTTACTCAGGATTTTCAGGAAACCAGCCAGAACGATAAGCTCTGCTCCGGACTCTTCCAGAGCGTTCAGGATCTCCGCTTCCGTCTTGGCATAAACACCCTTGATGCCGTTCTTTTCCGCACGCGTAAGCGCATAGGCCTTCTTGCTGCTGGACACCACCAGGACAACCTCGCCGTCCCGGATGATGCCGCTGCTCTGCGCGTCAATAATAGCCTGAAGATTAGTGCCGCCGCCAGAGACAAGCACCGCGACCTTAGTCTTTTCTGCTAACATAAGATCACGCTCTCTTCTTCCGATTTTACGATTTCACCAAGAACGTACGCATCTTCTCCCGCTTCCTTAGCAGCAGCAACCGCTGCGTCCGCGTCTTCGGAAGAAACTACAAATGTCATGCCGACACCCATGTTGTAGGTATTGAACATGTCACGCTCCGGAATATTTCCTTCCTTCTGCAGAAGGTCAAAGATCGGAAGAACACGAACATCCTTCTTCTGAATCTTTACTCCGCATCCTTCCGGAAGGCTTCTAGGGATATTCTCATAGAATCCGCCGCCGGTGATGTGGGAAACTGCCTTAACCTGCACCTTGTCAAAGACGTGCAGCATCGGCTTGACGTAGATCTTGGTCGGTGTCAGCAGTGTCTCTCCCAGGCTCTTTCCGCCGAGGCTCTCCAGAGGTTTATTCAGGTCGGTATTCTCTACGTCAAAGACTTTACGGACAAGGGAAAAACCGTTTGAATGAACACCGGAAGACGGAAGTGCGATCATAACATCGCCCTCCTTGATTGCTGTGTTGTCTAAAACTTTGGACTTGTCGACTACGCCGACAGCAAATCCTGCGAGGTCGTACTCATTCTCCGGATAGAATCCCGGCATCTCTGCAGTTTCTCCTCCGATCAGAGCAGCTTCAGACTGTACGCAGCCCTCTGCGACACCGCTTACGATCTGCGCGATCTTTTCCGGATAGTTCTTTCCGCATGCAATGTAGTCCAGGAAAAACAGCGGCTTAGCACCGACACAGATAATATCATTGACACACATTGCCACGCAGTCGATACCGACTGTATCATGCTTGTCCATCAGGAACGCAATCTTCAGCTTGGTTCCGACTCCGTCTGTTCCGCTGACCAGGACAGGGTCTTTAAGATCCTTCATATCCAGGTGGAACAGGCCGCCGAATCCGCCCACATCCGATGTATCTCCGAAGGCTTTGGTCCTGGCGATGTACTGTTTCATCAGTTCTACGGACTTGTAACCGGCAGTGATATCTACTCCCGCCTCTTTATAACTTTCGCTGAAACTCTTCTTCGTCATGGAAATCCTCCTGTTTAGTCATTTCTGAGATACATATCATAGCTTTTTTCCTTGCGTTCGATCTCTTGCTCTTTCCTTTTGTCGCTGGAAGAGATCTTTCCCTCGAACCGGTCTTTCTGTCCTGTCGGAACAGCCGTCGGATATGCGGTTCCGAAACAGCTGGAGCAGAACCCTTCCCCAGGCTCGGTTCCGATCACCAGGTTCAGGTGATCAACGCTTAAGTATCCTACGCTGTCTGCTCCGATCACTTCTGCGATCTTATTCAGCGGATACTGACAGGCGATCAGGTTGTCCTTGGAGTCCACATCGGTGCCGTAATAGCACGGATCCGTGAACGGAGGAGCAGAAGAACGGACATGAACTTCCGTCGCCCCGGCGTTCCTCACCAGACGGACAATGCGGGTGATGGTCGTACCGCGCACAATCGAGTCGTCAACCAGAACGACACGCTTGCCCTTCAGCGTTTCCGCGATTGCATTCAGTTTGATTCTGACCTTATCCTCGCGGTTTTTCTGTCCCGGCGCGATAAACGTTCTTCCAATGTACTTATTCTTGATGAAGCCCATTCCGTAAGGGATTCCGGACTGTTTGGAATACCCGATTGCCGCGTCCAAACCGGAATCCGGAACACCGACCACAACATCTGCCTCTACCGGATGCTCCATCGCCAGAAGAGACCCGGCGCGGACTCTTGCCTCATGCACGCTCTTTTTCTCAATTACAGAGTCCGGGCGGGCAAAATACAGATACTCAAAGATGCACATTTTATGCGGTTTCTCTCCGCAGTGATCCTTGATGCTTCTGACCTCATCACCGTCAAAGACAACAATTTCGCCCGGATCGACATCACGGATGAATTTGGCGCCGACCGCGTCAAGCGCGCAGGATTCCGAGGCGATGACGTAGACGCCGTCATCTCTCTTCCCGTAGCACAGCGGACGGAATCCGTACGGATCGCGGGCAGCCAGCATCTTTGCAGGCGACATGATGATCAGAGAATACGCGCCTTCAATCTTGTTCATCGCACGGTTAACGGCTTCTTCTATAGAACCGCACTCAATTCTTTCTTTGGTGATCTCATAAGCAATGACTTCTGTATCCGAAGTCGTATGGAAAATGGATCCCTGAAGCTCAAGCTCCTGTCTGAGCTCAAACGCATTGACAAGGTTGCCGTTATGCGCGATCGCCATCCTTCCTTTATGATGATTGACGACAATCGGCTGAACGTTATTTCTGTCCCCGGATCCGGTCGTACCGTAGCGGCAGTGGCCGACAGCTGCCTGGCCAAGACCGAGCGAAGCCAGATTCTGCTTATTAAAGACCTGACTGACCAGTCCTCTGTCCTTATAGGTCGTAAAGAGGCCGTCATCATTCACCACGATGCCGCATCCTTCCTGCCCCCTGTGCTGCAGCGCGTACAGCCCATAGTATACGGTTCTGGCAACATCATCGGTCTGCTGCCCGTAGATCCCGAATACTGCACACTCTTCATGTAAGTTACTCATCCGCGTCTCCCTGTTTCTTTCAATCAAAATACCTGTCTGTAATCTCTAATGATTAAACTTCTCTTCCACTGCCGCGTTTTTCTTCAGTACGTTTTCCGCACCCTCTTTTCTAACTTTCTTCAGGCGGTCAGCCAGTTCAGGATCACTGATCGCAAGCATCTCTGCCGCGAGATAGGCAGCATTCTTGGAACCATTAATGGCAACCGTCGCAACCGGAATTCCGCTTGGCATCATGACCGTAGCAAGAAGCGCATCCATGCCCTCTACGGTGGATTTAATCGGAATGCCGATAACCGGAAGCGTCGTCGATGCGGCAACGACACCAGCCAGATGCGCAGCCATGCCTGCTGCACAGATGATTACTCCAAATCCGTTTTCTCTTGCATGTTCAGAGAACTCTCTGACTTCATCCGGAGTTCTGTGCGCAGAATACACGTGCATCTCATACGGAATCTGAAGATCATCCAGTACCGCTGCAGCTTTTTCTACAACCGGCAAATCACTGTCGCTTCCCATAATAATTCCAATTTTTCTCATTGTACCATTACCCTCCATACATTAGTTCTGTCGTATTTGAAATAATCTGTTTTCATGCAGATTGTATTTCCATTCATTTATTCGTTTCTGCGTTTTCTCTTACGCGCGCGGCTGCTGATCCAGCCAAGTCTGCAGAATGATGACGGCAGCCTGTTTATCAATAACCGTCTTCCGCTTCTTCCGGCTGAGATCCGCGTCGATCAGCACACGCTCCGCCTGCACGGTGGTCAGACGCTCATCCTGCCATTCAACAGAAATGCCCTTCATCGCAGTGCTTCTCATTTTATTCTCAAGCATTGTCCGGAATTCACGGATTTTCTGTGTCTGCTCACTGTCCTCGCCGCTCAGGCTGAGAGGCAGTCCCATAACAATCGTATCACAATCATATTCCCGGACATAGTCCAGAACCTTTCCAGCGTCCTTGCGGATTCCGACTCGCTCAATTGTCGTGACGCCCTGTGCGGTAATCCCGAGCGGATCACTGACCGCAACTCCGATCGTGCGGTCTCCGACATCTAATCCTATCTTTCTCATAAGCTCCTCAAAAACAATAAAGGCAGGTCAAAAAAACCTGCCATTCCGTATTCTGTTATTTCTGCAGATATTCTTTCAGGATCTCCTCCACAAGCTCATCTCTGTCAATTCTGCTGATCATCAGTCTAGCATTGTTATGGCTTGTGATATAGGACGGATCGCCAGACAAAATATACCCAACCATCTGATCGATGCCGTTATATCCCCTTTCTTCCAGAGCATCATATACAGACTCCAGAATCTGCTTTGTCGTCTTCTTCTGCGTCTTTCCAGCATCAAACAAAATTGTCTTTCTGTCCATAATTCATCCTCCTGAAATAATTATACTATTCCTGCCTGCCTCCTGCAAGTTGAAATATGCCGGAAACCCTATGAAATAAGGGCTTCCGCTGTCTTAAATGCGTTCTCAAGGCCGCTTGGATCTTTTCCGCCGGCCTGGGCAAGGTCTGCCTTTCCGCCGCCGCCGCCTTTCACTTCCTTTGCAATCGGTTTAATCAGTTTTCCTGCATGGAAGCGATCTGTCAGATCATCTGTAACACCGACAACCATCGTAACTTTTCCTTCACTGACAGATGCCAGAACCATAACTGCGGATTCTCCGCTCTCTCTGATCTGGTCAGCAGCTGTACGCAGATCATCAATCGAAGCGCCGTCCAGCTTTCCGGTAACCAGTTTTACGCCATTGATGTCCTTTGCCTTTTTCAGCAGCTCATCTGCGCCGCTTCCCATCTGTTCTTTCTTCATTGCATCGAGTTCGTGTTCCGCAGCCTTATACGCATCCATGAACTCTCCGGCTCTCTTTACAAGTCCTTCCGGCTTAGTTTTCAAGATGTCAGATGTTTCCTGAACGACAGTTTCCATCTCTTCTGCCTTGCGCAGAACCCCGGTTCCGGTTACTGCCTCAATTCTTCTGACACCTGATGCAACGCCGCTCTCACTTAAGATGTGGAACGCACCAATCATTCCTGTATTCGGCACATGTGTTCCCGCACAGAACTCCACGCTCCAGTCCCCCATGCTCACGACTCTGACCTCATCGCCGTATTTGCTGTCAAACAACATCATCGCATGCTTTTTCTTAGCCTCTTCAATCGGAAGAACCTCTGTGTTCACCGGAAGGAACGCGAGGATCTTCTCATTTACCAGATCCTCCGTCTTCTTCAGTTCTTCCTGCGTCATCGGCTCAAAATGTGTAAAGTCAAAACGGAGTTCTTCTGCATTGTTCTTGGATCCCGCCTGTTTAACATGATCACCGAGCACTTCCTGCAGCGCTTTCTGGAGAAGATGCGTCGCGCTGTGGTTTCTTGCTCCCGCATGTCTTCTGGCTGCGTCAACAGAAGCGTATACACGTTCACCCTTCTTGAACGATCCCTGCTGTACGCGCACTTCATGGCGGAACAGTCCGTTCTTCTTCTGTACGTTCAGAACCTGCATCACATTATCTCCGCAGCGGATGACGCCGGTATCATACTCCTGTCCGCCGCTTTCTGCGTAGAACGGCGTTCTGTCCAGATAAACATCTGCAGACTCTCCTGCCTTAACACTGTCTGCAGCTTCTCCATCTGTATACAGCGCTTTGATTTCTGCCTCGGACTGAAGTTCATCATAACCGGTAAATACAGTGTCCGGAAGATCCTTAGGAAGCGCCTTCTCCTTCCAGGCTTCTCCGGATGTATCCTTCTGCCCGGCTCTCGCGCGTTCCTTCTGTTCTTCCATATGCTTATGGAATCCGTCCACATCTGCCGTCATTCCGGCATCAGCAAGGATCTCCTCTGTAAGTTCAATCGGGAATCCGTATGTATCGTACAGCTTGAATGCTTCTGCGCCGTCCATCACGGTCTTTCCTTCAGCTTTCAGCTCTTCGATGCTGCGGTTGATCATTTCCGTTCCCTGTTCAAGGGTTTCTTCAAACTTGCTTTCCTCTGTTGTGATGACACGCTTGATGTAATCCTGCTGCTGAACAATTTCCGGGTATGCTTCACCGGAGATCTCGATTACCTTATCTGCAAGCGTCGCAAGGAAACGTCCTTCGATCCCAAGCATTCTTCCGTGGCGGGACGCTCTTCTGATCATGCGGCGGAGCACATATCCGCGGCTCTCATTGGATGGCAGAATACCGTCTGCGATCATGAAGACCATGCTGCGCAGATGGTCCGTTACGATGCGGATGGAAATGTCATTCTTACGGTTTCCGGCTTCATAAGGAACGCCGCTCATCTCAACAACGGCATTGAGAATGTGGCGGATGGTATCAACATCAAAGATGGAATCTGTACCCTGCATAACGCACGCGATTCGCTCCAGGCCCATTCCGGTATCAATATTCGGATGTTCCATCGGCTTATAGCTGCCGTCCTCCTGTTTATCAAACTGGGAGAATACATGATTCCAGACCTCCATATAGCGGTCGCAGTCGCAGCCTGGTTTGCAGTCCGGCTTTCCGCATCCGAACTCCGCTCCGCGGTCGTAATAAATCTCCGAACACGGTCCGCAAGGGCCAAGGCCGATTTCCCAGAAGTTGTCATCCTTGCCGAGACGGACGATGCGGTCTTCCGGCATGCCGATCTTTTTCCAGATTTCCACCGCCTCATCATCATCCTGATAAACCGTAGCCCAGAGTTTATCCTCCGGAATCTTCAGCTCCTTCGTCAGGAATTCCCATCCCCAGTTCAGGGATTCTTCTTTAAAATAGTCACCAAAGGAAAAGTTACCCATCATTTCAAAGAATGTTCCGTGACGGGCCGTGATGCCGACATTGTCGATGTCATCCGTGCGGATGCACTTCTGACAAGTCGTCATTCTGTTCTTCGGCGGAGTTTCTACACCCAGAAAATACGGCTTCAGCGGCGCCATTCCGGAGTTGATGATAAGCAGAGACTTATCGTTCTTCGGAATCAGAGAGGCGCTCTTCCCCGGGTAATGTCCCTTGCTGACGTAAAAATCGCGGAACATCTTTCTGATTTCATTCAATCCTAACTTTTCCATCTGATTGTTACCTCTTTATTTCTTCACAAGTTTGTGCCTGCGGCAGGCTGATTTTCCTGTATTCATCCGCGCGGCAGTACAACCATAAGTATACTATACCTCTTTAAATCTTTCAATGATGCGGACAACCTCGCGCTCAACTCCCGAAAAATCGCACGTCTCAAAAGAATAGACTTTCAGCTTTGCTTCTGTTCCGCTCGGCCTGATAATCAGGCGGCTGCCGTCCTCAAAATCGTATTCCATGACATCTGCGCTCGGAAACCCTTCCTGATGCATGTAGTCAATGCATCTTTCCACCTTGCGGTCTCCAAAACTTCCGGATGTGTTTTGTCTGAAATATTCCATGATCCTGCGCATCGTCTCCTGTCCCTGCGCCCCGCTGAACACGTAGTTTCTCTGCTTGTCGCTGCAGACGCCGAACTCGTGATACAGCTCATTCAGCCGGTCAATCAGGTCCTTCCCCTGCGCCTTATGAAATGCGGCAACCTCTGCAATCAGAACCGACGCGCTGATCCCGTCCTTTTCGCAGAGGAACGGGGAAACCAGAAAACTGTTGCTTTCCTCAAACCCAAAGTAAAAGCGGTCTTCCTGCCCGGCCTGTTTCAGACGGCTGACAATATTTCCGATGTAGCGGAAGCCAGTCAGCGTGTTGATGACGCGAAATCCGTATTTCCCTGCCAGATCATTTACCATCGGCGAGGTGGCAATGCTCTTGACGACGAACTGATCTTCACGCGGCGGCCGGAAGTGACAAAGGTAATCCAGCATGAGGATGCCGAGCTGATTCCCGGTCAGGATGCTCCGCATGCCGTCATGATAAAGCGCTGCGCCGGCGCGGTCCGCATCCGGATCCGTTGCCAGAATCAAATCACCGCCTTCCTGGTCTAGAGCCTTGAATCCTTCATCATACGCAAGAATCTTTTCCGGGTTCGGCGCCGGACAGGTCGTAAATTCCGGATCCGGGTATTCCTGAGTACGGACAATGCTGTAGTTCTGATAGCCAATGCTGCTGAACACCGACGGAACAAACCTGGCCCCCGTGCCGTTCAGCGGCGTGTAAATCACCTTCAGGCGGTTCATCACCTCTTCATCCAGGGGCATCCATTCATCCGCAATGCGCCGGATAAAACTTTCCTTAATTTTCTGCGGAACACGCTGGATGTTCTGATCTTTCTTATACTTGATGCCTGAGAAATAGTCCAGACGGTCGATTGCCTCCAGAATCCTGTCCGGTTCATCATCGATGACCTGGTATCCCTCGCTGTTGTATACCTTATACCCGTTATAGATCTTAGGGTTGTGACTGGCCGTAATCATCACGCCCATCGTGCATCCCATTTCCCGGATCGCAAACGACAGCACGCTGACCGGCGTCAGTTCACGGAAAATATAGGTGCGGATGCCGTTCCCGTTCAGAACAGCCGCCGTCTCCTCTGCATAATACTTGGAATGCCGACGGCTGTCATAAGAGACAATCACGCTCGGGTCTTTATATGCCTGGTTCAGATAATCCGACAGTCCCTGTGTCGCCCGCCGGACCGTATACACATTCATCCGGTTGGTCCCGGGACCCATAATTCCCCGAAGACCGGACGTTCCAAAGCGAAGCGGTTTATAGAACGCGTCTGTAATTTCCTCTTCATTCCCCTCAAGCGCCATCACTTCCCGGTGAAAGCGAGGCTGATTTTCTGTTTCTTTCTGCCAGCGCTCATATTCCTTCTGCGCGCGTGCTGCAAGCTCTTTATAGTCAAATGCCATTGTGCATCTACTCCATTCCCAAATCTATATTATCTATATTTAAATCTGCATATCTAAATGATCATGTTTCCGTTAAGAATCGCATGTGTTCGTTCATGCTCAATCAGTATATCATAAACTCAGAATAATTATACCCTTACGGCCCCGCCTGATGTTCAATTATTCTTAAATTTCACGATGCACATAGTTCCATCACGGCGGAGATCAGAGGGAAATGGGTTCTTTATCTGCAGAACAGCATCGGATGATACCCCTCATAGAAGTAAACCCGGAATAATAGCATATACGAGTTTTTTATATAACAAAACACAGCCCTCACTCCCACTCCGTAAAGAGCAGGGTGAAAGCTGTGATTTTTAGTTGTATTTTAATACCATATACAGGTTTACAGATGGGTAACATCGTCTGGAGCTGTTCCGTGGTCATCCGGGTTGAATCCCTCCAGCTCCTTATAGTGCTTGCCGTGCTTCTGCGCGTAATCGTAAATTGCATGCTTCAGTGCGTCTTCTGCCAGCACAGAGCAGTGCAGCTTGATGTTCGGCAGTCCGCCGAGCTTGTCAACAATTGCCTTGTTAGTGATGTTCAGCGCGTCTTCAACGGATTTTCCAATAACCATGGTGGTGGCCATGCTGGAAGAAGCGATTGCGCTTCCGCATCCGAAAGTCTTGAACTTGCAGTCTGTGATGATGTCATTCTCATCTACTTTGATCTGAACCTGCATCATGTCTCCGCATGCCGGGCTTCCGTAAATTCCGGTTCCATCTGCATCTGGAATTTCTCCAACATTTCTCGGGTGCATGAAATGATCCATTACTGTATCGTTATATAATCCCATAGTGATTCTTCCTCTCTTGCGTTCATCATCTGACCGGCGGAGCAGATCCGCTGATCCGTTATTTCCTTTTATTATATCCGACATATCCTGCCCTCTGTTCATCCCATCGGGCAGAATATATCATATTTATTTTTATCTCACAGCCATTATACACTAAACAGCGTGAGCTAAAACATGTTTTCCCTTACAGCATTGTAATTCCGCGCAGGCGCTCAGCGACCTTCTTCATGCAGTCAACCACATAATCGACATCTTCCTTGGTTGTGAAATCGCCGACTGTAAAACGGATGGATCCGTGAATCGTTTCCGGATCGACTCCGATTGCCGTCAGGACATGGGACGGATCCAGGCTCTTAGAAGAGCATGCAGATCCCGTCGACACTGCGATTCCCATACTGTCGAGCAGAAGCAGAATGGATTCTCCCTCGATACGCTTGAATGTGATATTGGCGTTGCCCGGGTGACGCTTGGAATGATCCGCAGGTCCGTTGGCCACACAGTCCGGAATCTCGTTCAGAATGCGGTCCATCAGATAGTCTCTGAGTTCGCCGCACTGTTTTCTGTGTTTTTCCAGATTTTTCTCAGCCAGTTCAGCCGCTGCTCCAAATCCGACGATACCTGCCAGGTTCTCTGTGCCGGCGCGCTTGCCGTTTTCCTGAGCGCCGCCGTGAATAAAGCTTGTGATTCTGTCACCGTGCTTCATGAACATGCCGCCCTCGCCCTTCGGTCCATAAATCTTATGGGAAGAGAAGGACATGAAATCAACATCCAGATCGCGGACATCAATCGGCACATTTCCCAGTGCCTGTACAGAATCGGTATGGAACAGGATTCCATGCTTGTGCGCAACTGCAGCCAGTTCCTTAATCGGCTCTACCGTTCCAATCTCGTTATTGACAAACATAATGCTGACCAGAATGGTGTCCGGACGGATCGCTTTCTCCAGATCGTCCGGGTTAACGAATCCTTCATGGTCAACCGGCAGATATGTCACTTCAAAGCCGTGCTTTTCCAGATAGTCGCAGGTATGCAGAATTGCATGGTGCTCAATCTGTGATGTGATAATATGTCTTCCTTTATTTTTCAGCTGATCAGCAACGGATTCCAGCACCCAGTTATCGGATTCGCTCCCGCCGCCGTCAAAATATATCTCAGAAGGTTCAGCGCCAATCAGGTGCGCAACCTGTGCTCTCGCCTTCTCCACAGCAGCCTTTGCTTCCAGGCCGATTGTATAAAGGCTGGACGGGTTGCCGAAGTTCTCTGTAAAATATGGGATCATCTGATCAAGGACTTCCTTCTTGACTGGTGTCGTCGCGGAGTAGTCCATATATACTCTTCTGGTTTCGCTCATCTTGCTTAATCTCCCTCCTAAAGTACCTTGGAATGTACTTCATTTGTACCTTGTTGCTTATACCTTATTCAAAGGCGGATTAAACCGATAAAACCGAAAAAATCGCGAAATCAGGAAAAAACCTATATTTTTCATATGAAAATGGAAAAAGATGCCAGAATGCCCAGGATAATTTTTCCTCCGGGCCTTTCCGGCACCTTCTTGCATCTGCTGATTTCAGCGGCTCAGGTTATGCATCTTCTGCCTTACCCTCCTGCCACCCTTACTGCAGTGTATCGATCTCGATTTTTTCTTCTTCTACAACGCAGGACTGCTCCTTCGGGGCATCGACAATTTCAATGCGATCCAGCTGCGCACGCAGATTTTCTTTAAAGGCATCGATGTATGCGCGTCTCAGAATCTTCTGCTCCTCGCGTTCAGCATCCGTCAGCCCGACTGATTTTGATTTATGCGCCAGTTCATTGATCCTGTTGATCTGTTCCTTTGTAACCAAGTTGTTCACCTCTTTCTCGCATAGTATCAGATATTATACCACAGAAAGAGGAAGTCAACGCATCTCTTTTATACCGGATATCTGGGGCTGCAGACGTTTTTCCGCAGCCTCCCCTCCGCCGCGTTTCATCGCTCTTCGGGTGAGCGGGGAAGGAAGACCAAATCATCTTTCTTGACAAAGTGTGAAGGAGCAGCTTATTTGATGGGCGCTCTGCGATGATCCCATCCGAAGCAGCGAGCAGCAGTCCCCGCACATGCGGAATCTCCCAAATCCGTTTGATCCACCTTCGAATTGCCATCTCGATACATGCGCCGGAAGTTCCGTATCTTTCTGCCAGAACCGGATACACCTCTTTATGCAGGATGCAGCCGGCGCGCGTATACAGACACGACGCATACAGTTCAAGCGCATCATGAAAATACCTGCATCCAATCATATCCGGAGCATACAGACACTCAAGCTCCCAGAGAAGCTGTGCATTTCCGGAGCTCCCCTCATCTTCCTGCAAAATCTTCTTCTGAATGCCGTAAACGCCGGCACCACCTCTTTCACCATCTTCATCCGCCGATCCCCGTATGATTCTCAGGGGTCTCTCCAGCCCCATGTTAAATTCCCCAATCGTCCCAGTCGAGCCTTCCGTCATAAATCGATCCTGGTTCCGCATATTCACCCCTCCATCTCTTGCATATCTGTATAAATTAATTCCGGTGTTTATGAATTCACACATACAACATAAGCTTCATCAGTTTTCAAAGCAGAGACTTCCTTGCTGCCGCCACAAATAGATCACTGACTTTCAACGAAACCCAGGCTTACACACCGGGATGCGCGCTTGTTCTATTCGCTGGTATTATCTCCGCCTGCCATCGCATACCTCTCGCACAGTCCCTGCTGCACTGCTTCAGGCTGCTGCCGGCAGAAACTCCGCCGGCTACTTATGCATATATATCCAACAGTATTCATGCATCGCCTATTCACGATTTTCTCATTGCATAATTATACATTTCACTTATCCGATGTATATTCACGCATATTCATACACACAGGCGCTGCGCTCCACAGGGAGACTACAGTGTAATCTGATCTTTAAGCTTCTCATATGTTTTGTCTCCGATCCCCCTCACCTTCTTGAGGTCTTCCTTTGTCCGGAAGAGTCCATGCTCCTCGCGATATGCGATCACAGCCTCCGCAGTTACAGGGCCGATGCCTCTGATAGCCTGCAGTTCTATAACATCTGCCTGATTGATGTTTACAAGATTTGAATTCCGGGAACCAGTTCCAGCACTCTGTGAAGTTCCGCAGCTGCCCGAGGATGATCCGCCGCCCGTGTTATTCGGAGTCTGGTATTGATTCGGTGCGTTGGATGCCGACGTCCCTTTCGATGGAATCACAATCTTCATCCCGTCAGAAACTTTCTCCGCCAGATTCATCAGGGACGTATCTGCTTCCTTTGTCAGTCCGCCGGCCTCATCCACAACCTCAAACATTCTCGCAGATGCGTCCACCTCATACACTCCCGGCTTCTTTACCGCACCAGCGATATCCACATATACATGGGAAGGCCCGGATTCCTCAGCATCGTTATTCTGCGATGTATCCTGCAAGCTCTGTGACGCAGAGGATTCCGCCTTTCCCGAGGATTCGGGAATAGTCCCGCTTTTCTCATTCAGTGCAAAAAACGCAAAAGCGGCGATCACAAACGTGATCACCGCTCCGATGACAATCATTTTATGGTGCTGCTTCTCCCACCGTTTCCATTTCTGCAGTTTCTGTTCCATACCTGTTCCTCCCCTTTCAATAACACCTACCGCAAATATCCTTCCAATATTTACCATCATAGCGTCAATGTATGGGGAAGTCAACAGATAAAAACAAACTATTCCTGCATGCCGCCAAACTGTTTCTCCAGTTCGCTGTCCTCCGGAAAATGCATGCAAGTTCTGCAGACTTCAATCCGATGCCGTTCAACCGGAAGATTTGAAAACGCCAGAAAGGCCGAAAGCAAAAGTTCCGGACTGAGATTCGACTGACTTCCGCAGTCCAGCTGAACATTCAGCTGAAGAAGATTTCGTTTCAGGATGCCAACACCCTCTTTTCCTTCAGACGGAACCGCTTCCATAGAAACGATTTTTTCACGGATATCAACCTCTTTCAATTCCTTCGATTTCTTTTGTCTTTTCATGGCCAGAATCTGATCCTGCGCAAGGAACTCTCCGATCAGCGCAGAATAATCCCGTTCATAATACGGCACCGGAATGATAATTTCATAATCCGCACGATCAACCTGTCCAGCAAGCGCCTTTTTCTCATGCACCGGAAGAACAGCGGACACATCCATGCCTTCCGCGAGATTGCCGCGCAGGCGGCGAAGAATATCCTCCGTATCATAAGCCTGATCGGTACTGAATTCCAGCATCTCCCTGCAGGCCGAGTACCCGAGCGACAGAGGCTGCGCAAAACTCATCTGCGGATGAGGATTAAAACCATGGCTGTAGCTGAGCGCGATATCCGCTCTTCTGAATGCGCGTTTAAACAGCCTCAGCATATCCAGATGAGACGTATACTTACTGTATCCTCTTTTAGAAAAAAACAAGACGTACTTATTCATCGCACACTCCCTATTTCATTTCTGTATCCTGCGCACGGCTTCCAGAATAAATCCCACCGAGCGGACAGTCTGTCCGTCTTCCGATTCCGCATCCGGTGCAGCCGTTTCGACAGTCCGGCGTGATTTCCTCATGTTCCGCTCTCTGCGCTTCCAGTTTAAGATATGCCTTGGATACGCCGGAATCAATGATATCCCACGGCAGAACTTCATCAAACGAACGCTTTCTTTCGGTATAGAACTTATAATCCACATCCCAATCAGAAAGTGCTTGTTCCCAGACGTCTTTCTTGAAGAATTCCGTCCATCCGTCCAGAAGGCATCCGCCCTGGTGCAGTTTCAGCAGGAGTTCACCGCATCGTCTGTCCCCTCTGGCAAAGATCGCCTCGCAAGTGCTGACGATATCCTCATGATACGTCAGATGAACACCCTTAATGTGCAGCAGTTTTTCCAGATAAATATGCTTCTCATGAAAATCCGCCGTCGACGGCTGCGCAATCCACTGGAACGGCGTATGCGCCTTCGGCACAAAGTTGGAGACACTGACCGTAATATTCAGACGTCCGCGTTCTCCGGAGTCCTTAAAGATCTGCATGATATTTCTGCAGATATCTGCAATCCCGTCAAAATCTTCGTTGGTTTCCGTCGGAAGACCATCCATGAAATAGAGTTTAATTCTGCGCCACCCAAGATGTACAGCCTGTTCAACCGCATCATAAATATCTTCTTCCGTAATTCCCTTATTAATGACATCGCGCAGACGCTGTGAACCCGCTTCAACAGCGAAGGTCAGTCCGGATTTCTTGTATTTCTGAATTTCATTCAATACGTTAAACGAAAACGAGTCCAGACGAAGTGAAGGCAGCGACAGTGATGTGTTATGCTGACTGCAGAAGTCCATCAGGTTGGTTGCAAGCGATTCAAATCTGGAATAATCGCTCGTTGAAAGCGAAAGAATCGACAACTCGTCATGTCCTGTATTCTCCAGCTGTTTCTTCGCCAGATCCAGAATATGTTCTTCACTTCGCTCTCGCACCGGCCGGTAAATCATGCCGGCCTGACAGAAGCGGCATCCTCTGGAGCATCCGCGAAAAGTTTCTACAACAGCGCGGTCATGCACCGTTTTGATGATCGGAAGGATCGGCTTCTCAGGGAACGGAAGTGAATCGACGTCCGCAACCAGCGCCTTCTTCACCTTATCCGGAGCCCCCTCCCAGGTTTTCCGTATTTCGCTGATCGTTCCGTCTTCTTGATAGACCGGCTCATAGAACTGTGGGATATAAATTCCATCCATCTGAGAGACACGTTTCAGATACTCTTCTTTTGATTCATGGTTCTTTTTTGCTTTCTCATACTCCTGAAGGACATACGGAAGAACCTCCTCGCCGTCTCCGACCATAAACAGATCAAAGAAATCTGCCAGCGGCTCCGGGTTGAATGCACATGGCCCTCCCGCGACAATCAGCGGATCCCGATCCGTCCTGTCTTCACGGCGCAGCGGAAGTCCAGCAAGATCCATCATATCCAGAATGGTCGGGAAGCTCATCTCGTACTGCAGCGTAAATCCGAGAACATCCATTTTGCGGACCGGCGTATGTGTTTCAAGCGTAAACAGCGGGAAATGATGCTTCTGCATCAGGCTTCGCATATCCGGAGCAGGTTCAAAAACGCGCTCGCAGTAAATATCCGGATAGGAATTAGTCAGGCTGTACAAAATCTGAAGGCCCATATAGGACATGCCGATTTCATACAAATCCGGGAATGCAAACGCAAAACGCAGACCAACGTTTTCCGGTTCCTTTCGAACCATATTTAATTCTCCGCCGATATACTGAGCCGGTTTTTCCACCTGCTTAAACAGCTCGTCCAGCGATGGCTGAAACAGCGAATCGATGGTGCAGCCGATCACATCTTCTACTTCATCCATGAACTTGCGGATTTCTTTTTTCCCTTCCAGAATCCGACGTGTGCGCTCTGGATTTTCCCCTTTCTTATGGATCAGATAATCCATGCGCTCATCCAGACCTACATAGGCATGTTCTTTTACAAGCCGGTCGCCGAGGCAAACCATATCCAGTTCACTGGCTCCGTCTAAAGAGATCAGGCGATGGCGCATATGGCCCCGCACAATCTGAGCTTCCTGCATGTACCCCAGTGATTCCAGGATCTGCGCGCCTTCTTCCGCATGATTCTCCCTTAGACGCACAACATCATGAATGAGTCCGCTGACGCGGATCAGCTCCAGGTCAAAATGATACCCGTGACGATTCAGCTGATCAGCAACAACGACTGCCGTATTACTCACTGCACGGCAGTGCAGTTTGATATGTTCCGGGGTTTCATACTTTCGAAATAATTCGTAGCATTCTTTTTCTGATAGTCTGTTATTTCCCATATTCTTATGCCGCTCCTAAGGTGAAGTTCATATATGTTCAGTTAAAACTCGTCTTCGAATTCAAACTCATAGTCCTCGATCCGGATCGTGTCTCCCTCTTCCAGTCCGAGTTCCTTCATCTTTGCGATTGCGCCGCTGTTTTCGATGTATTTATAGAGATAGCGGAGCGAACCGAAATCATTGAAGTTCGTAGAGTTGAAAATCTTGGAAAGCTGTTTTCCTTCCGCAATAAATACATTCCCCTCTTTGCGCACATTCACGCTGCGATAATCCGGATCGTGATCCTCTTTCTCAAAGTCGAAATACTCGCGCGTATCTTCTTTCGGCGGCTGCGCGTTCACTTCGTTTACTTTCTTCAGTGCAGCCTGCATCAGTTCTTTCAGGCCGTAATGAATCGGAGCGGACAGCGGATAAACTTCATACCCCTGCTTTTCTACGTACTCCTTGAACTCCCTGTACTGTTCATGATCTTCTCCGCCGAGCAGATCCACCTTATTGGCAGCAACCAGCATCGGCTTGTCCATGATGCCGTGTCCGTACTCCTTCAGCTCGTCCATAATTTTCTCAAAATCGTCGATCGGCTTTCTGCCTTCGCTTCCAGAAACATCAACAACGTGGATCAGCACCTTGGTGCGCTCAATGTGTTTCAGGAACTCCAGGCCGAGGCCCAGGCCCTCATGCGCACCTTCAATAATGCCGGCAACATCCGCCATTACAAAACTCGTCTGCGGAAACTGCACAACACCAAGGTTCGGCGCAAGCGTTGTAAAATGATAATTTCCGATCTTCGGAGAAGTGTGCGTTGCCGCTGCCAGAAGGCTGGACTTTCCGACATTTGGGAATCCAACAAGCCCGACATCCGCAATCATCTTCAGTTCGAGAAGAATCACCCGTTCTTTTCCCGGATCTCCGGCTTCAGCAAAATTAGGCGCCTGACGGACGGAGTTCTTGTAATGTACATTTCCCTTTCCGCCTTTTCCGCCTTTTGCCGCAACAAAAGACTCCCCCGGTTCCAGCAGATCCTTCATAATCAGACCGCTCTCCTGGTCAATCACGACAGTCCCCTGCGGAACACGAATGACCAGATCTTTTCCGGCTTTTCCAAAACGCTTTTTCTTCATCCCGTCCTGGCCGTTTTCCGCCGTATACTTCTTTTTATATTTAAAATCCATCAGCGTTCTCAGCCCGCTGTCTGCCTGAATAATGACATCGCCGCCTTTTCCGCCGTCGCCGCCGTCCGGACCGCCTTCCGGAACAAATGGCTCTCTGCGGAAAGATACTGCACCGTTGCCGCCTTTTCCTGATACGATTGTAATTTTTGCTCTGTCTACGAACATACTTTCCGCCTCCCGTTCATCGGCTGAGAAACAGCAAGCCCCCTACGCACGGGTAGGGGGCTTGGCAATTTCGTTTAATTACGCTTCCTTAGGGTAAACGCTTACCTGCTTCTTGTCACGGCCTTTTCTCTCGAACTTAACCGCTCCATCGATCTTGGCAAACAATGTATCATCTCCGCCGATTCCTACATTGATTCCAGGATGCAGATGCGTACCTCTCTGTCTAACAAGGATGCTTCCTGCAGAAACGAACTGACCGTCACCAGCCTTGCAGCCCAGACGTTTGGACTCGGACTCACGGCCGTTCTTGGAACTTCCTACTCCCTTTTTACTTGACATGGATCAGACACCTCCTAACTGAATGACAATCAACTATTTCTCTGCATTCTCAATCGTCTCGATGATGACGCTCTTTGTAGCCTTCTCATCAATCTCGATGTTATGCTCGTTTGCGTAAGCAATCAGCTCATCCTTCTTCATGGATGAGGATACTTTCTTCTCCGGTTTAGCGGCAGCTTCAGCCTTTCCGCCGAGATTCTTAATCTCAACTCTTGTGTAAGACTGTCTGTGTCCCTGCTTCTTCTTGTAGCCCTTCTTAGCCTTATACTTGAAGACAATGACCTTCTTTGCTCTGCCGTTTTCTACGACCTCAGCTTCGACCTTAGCACCCTCGATATACGGTGTGCCGACTTTCAGGCCGTTGTCATCGCTCAGTACCAGGACCTTATCGAACTCAACTTTCTCACCGGCTTCAACGCCCAGCTTTTCAACGTCCAGGACATCTCCCTCCTGAACTCTGTACTGCTTTCCGCCAGTTTCGATTACTGCGTACATATGTTACCTCCTCTTTCCAGTCTCGCCTTTTCGGGCAGTGCGCCGCGGTGGCACACTTTAAAAGAGCCCTTGCCGTGCGGTCTAACTCTGTTAGGATAGCACGGGTTTTCTTCATTGTCAATGAGAAATCCAGGATTTGTTCGAGAACAGAAAGAAAAATTCTCTGCAGGCACAGCAGTATTATTCAACGATCACCCCATCTTCGTCAGCGATGATTTCATCATCTGGCGCTTCTTCCAGATTCTCTGCGTCTGAAGCTGATACAGTTTCCGGTGCTGTCTGTCCACTGCCATTCTGATCCCTGTCCTGATCCTGTTCATCCGGAGTTTTCAGGGTATCCATCAGCTTCTGCTGAATCTCATCCATAAGTTCTTCATGGTCTTCCAGATACTTTTTGACGTTTTCCCGTCCCTGTCCGATTCGTTCTCCGTTATAGCTGTACCAGGAACCTGCCTTTTTCACAATATCAGCATCAACCGCACAGTCGAGAATATCGCCGGATTTTGAGATTCCCTTTCCGTACATGATGTCAAACTCCGCTTTCTTGAACGGAGGCGCCACTTTATTTTTTACAATTTTAACGCGCGTGCGGTTTCCAAGCATCTGATCACCCTGTTTAATGGTCTCGATGCGTCTGACGTCAAAACGCATTGTTGAATAGAACTTCAGCGCTCTTCCTCCGGTTGTCGTTTCCGGGCTGCCGAACATCACACCGACTTTCTCACGGAGCTGATTGATAAAGATCACGCAGGTGTTGGACTTATTCACCGTGCCGGTCAGCTTGCGCAGCGCCTGTGACATCAGACGCGCCTGCAGTCCTACATGGGAATCCCCCATCTCTCCCTGAATTTCTGCTTTCGGCACCAGCGCCGCAACCGAATCCACTACAATAACATCAATCGCACCGCTGCTTGCCAGCATGTCGCAGATTTCCAGACCCTGTTCTCCAGTATCCGGCTGAGAAACCAGAAGCTCATCAATCTGCACCCCAAGGTTCTTTGCGTAAACCGGATCCAGTGCGTGCTCCGCGTCGATGAATGCGGCCTTTCCTCCTGCTTTCTGCGCCTCTGCAACAATATGCAGCGCAAGTGTAGTCTTTCCAGATGACTCAGGTCCGTAGATTTCAATAATTCTCCCGCGCGGAACACCGCCGACGCCAGTAGCTAAATCAAGACTGATCGATCCCGTCGAAATCGTCTCTATGTTCATTTCGGCGGCATCGCCCATTTTCATGATCGCGCCCTGTCCGAACTGTTTCTGTATCTTCTTCAGCGCCTCATCCAGCGCTTTTTCGCGGCCGTCCGCCGCAGCTTTCTTTGCCATGCTCAACCTCCGTATAACGAACACTTGTTCTATATGTCCATTCTACTATAATTCCTGAATTAGTCAAGCTGTTTGATATGGAAATATATGGTAAACAAAACCATAACATATTCCCCATACACCGTCAAATTTCAGAATCAAAAAACGCCGTCTACAACACCTCTGACCGGTCACTTCCCGGTACTTCTCTTCCGTCCAGCATCCGATTGACGGTGTCAAACATGCTTAACACCGCGTATCGCCGATTCCAGCTCCTGCTCATATTCAGTGTCAGAAGTTTTTTTACCACAGTCGTTCCATTATAGGTACAGCCGACATAGATCAGACCGACCGGCTTCTCTTTTGTTCCGCCGCTCGGGCCGGCAATTCCTGTTACGGATACGCACACCTGACTTCCGGTCTTTTTCTGAAGTCCTTCGGCCATTTGACGCGCGACATTGGGGCTGACTGCAGTTTCCTCTGCGAGCGTCTTTTCACTCACTCCAAGCTCTTCAATTTTTGCCCGTTCCGTATACGTGACAATTCCACGTTCAAACACTTCAGATATTCCGGGAACATCGGTCAGCGCCGCAGCAAACATCCCACCGGTGCACGACTCAGCGCAGGAAATAGAGATCCCGCGCGAGAGCAGCTTCTCTCCGACGACTTCCGGAAGTGAACGGCCGTCATCGCTGTAGATATAGTCTCCGACACGCTCTCTGACCTGCTCACTGACTTTTCTGCAGGCATCCTGCGCTTCTTCAAGAGTCTTTCTTTTTGATGCGACACGGACAGAACATTCTCCTTCATGCGCGTAAGTGGCAATCGTCGGATCCGTCTGTGCGTCAATCAGATCCAGAATATCCGTTTCCACTCTGGACTCTCCCTTTCCAAAAATCCGCAGCGTCTGATAAGAAATGACACTGTCCTGTTTGGGGAGGAGCCACGGGCGAACGCGGCGTTCAAACATCCGTTTCATCTCTCTCGGCGGTCCCGGAAGGCAGACCACCGTCTTTCCCTGATCATTAGAAAGAGCAAATCCCGGAGCTGTCCCTGCATCCGTGTCAAACACCTCGGCCCTCGTCGGCATCAACGTCTGTTTCAGGTTGTTTTCTGTAAACTTATGATGACGCTCTTCTGCCATCTTCATCAGCGCATCGCGTGACGGCTGGTGCACAGCCAGCGTATCTCCCATATATTTGGTGACGGTTTCCTTGGTCATATCATCTTCTGTCGGTCCAAGTCCTCCGGTTGTCAGAATCAGATCGCAGTCCTTCATCGCCAGATCCAGCACCTCAGACAGTCTTCCATCATTGTCGCCGACGGTATACCGGTACATCACATCGATCCCAAGAGCGTTCAGCTGCTGAGACAGATAGACTGCATTGGTATCCGTCACCTGTCCCATCAGAAGCTCCGTACCGACACTGATTATTGCACTTTTCATTGTTCAGCCCCTTTTCTTCTTGCCCCGGACGCGATTTGTCCAGAACTTCCCCCAGGATAAAGAAGACCGGATTGCTCCGGCCTCCGCATTGTTTAATATTCAGTTAATTGGATTCTCTGAACACATCAATATTCTTTGCGACGTATTCAACACCGGAGTAAACCGTCATGACCAGCGATGCGTACAGAAGAATGTAGGCAATCAGCTTCACGGTGTGGTAAACCGGGAGCGCCTCCATCGCCTGCATCAGGATCAGGAAAATAATTGCGAACATCTGCAGAACGGTCTTGATCTTTCCGCTCATTGCTGCCGCGATGACACGTCCTTCAGATGCTGCGACCGTACGCATTCCGGCGATCGTGAACTCTCTTGCCAGAATGACAATCAGCATCCATGCCGGCATAGTCCGGTCTCCGATCATCAGACAAAAGGCAGAGTAGCAAAGGACTTTATCCGCAAGGGGATCCATGATTTTCCCAAAATTGGTCACCAGATTCCGTGCCCTTGCAATTTTTCCGTCCAGCATATCTGTCAGTGATGCCAGACAGAAGAGAATCAGCGCCGCCGCGAAGAATCCCTTCAGATACAGAATAATAAAGAATGGAACCGCGATAACGCGCAGAACCGTAAGTTTATTAGGTAAGTTCATCTTTATGATCTCCTTTCAGATCTGCTGTTCCCGGATTTTCCCGCTCTACTCCGAGACATCCGTTCCCTCCAGGTCATAATCAAACGCGTCATCAATCCGCACAGAAACGATGTCTCCAGGTTTCAGCTCTCTGTCTGATGTAAAAATTACGGAATTATCGATTTCCGGCGCATCATACGGCGTACGCCCGATATAAGCACCGTCCTCATCCTGCTCATCCACCATAACCGGAAGCATCTTCCCGACGAAAGCTTGATTGGCATCATTAGAAATCTGCATCTGCTCCATCATGAGTGCATCCAGACGTTCATTCTTGATCTCTTCCGGCACCTGATCCTCTCTGGCAGCGGCCGGCGTTCCCTCCTCCTGAGAATAGGTGAATGCGCCGAGACGGCTGAAACGGATCTCACGCACAAAATCCATGAGATCGGAGAACTCTTCTTCTGTCTCGCCCGGGAATCCCACAATCATCGTTGTCCTGATGCAGATATCCGGCATAGCCTCGCGGAGTCTGTGAATCGTATCCCGGATCGAAGCCTGCGTGGATCTTCGGTTCATTTCCCGGAGGACCTTGTCGTTGCTGTGCTGGAGCGGAATATCAATATAATGGCAGATCTTAGGCTCTTCCGCCATCGTCTGAATCAGTTCATCCGTAATATTTTCCTCATAGCAGTAGAGAATGCGGATCCACTGAATCCCGTCAATTTCTGCAAGTTTTCTAAGAAGCGCCGCAAGCTTTGGCTCTCCGTACAGATCCATACCATAATAACTCGTATCCTGCGCGATCACATTCAGTTCGCGGCATCCGGCCTGCGCCAGACGAGACGCCTCCTCTACAATGCTTTCCATCGAGCGGCTTCTGTATTTTCCGCGAATGGAAGGGATGATGCAGTATGTACAGCGATTGTCACAACCCTCTGCGATGCGGATCGACGTGCTGTAAACACGCTGCGGGATCTTTCTCATACGCGTTTCTTCTTCCAGCGCCCCGTCCTGTACCTCCTCAACCTTGCGGAACCGTTTTCCGTCTTGCTGCAGCTGATCCAGAAGATCCGGGAGCTTCTCATAGTCATTTACACCGATAAATCCGTCCGCCTCCGGAATCTCTTTAAAAAGTTCTTCCGAAAAACGCTGAACAAGACAGCCGGATACAATCAGCTTTTTCCCCTGCTCCTTATATGCAGCCATGTCAAAGATTTCTCCGATGGACTCCTTCTTAGCGTCATCGATGAATCCGCAGGTGTTGACTACAATCGCGTCCGCTTCCTCCGGCGACTCCACGATACGATGCCCGCGGGCTTCCAGAATTCCCATCGCCATGTCAGAATCATTGAAGTTCTTCAGGCATCCAAGGGTATCAAAAAATACGTTCATATATACTTCCTCTCCTGTAATATTCAGTGCGAAAACGCCCTGACGGCTCTATTATACCAGATCCCGGACAAATAAAAAACAGCAAGAGGCCTTCCTTTATGAAGAAGACCCCTTGTCATTCATCTGTTCCAGCTCATCCTGCGTTAACAGAACCTGGCGCGGATGGCTGCCGTCCTGCGGACTGACAATGCCGCGCTCTTCCATCTCATCCATAATCCTTGCCGCGCGGTTATATCCAATGCGGAAATGACGCTGAAGCATGGACGTCGATGCCTTCTCTGCGTTTACGACACAGGAAATCGCGTCCGGAAGCAGCTCATCGGCTGCATCATCACTTCCAGGAACCGATTTCTGTTCGATATCCTGAATCACCGCTTCGTTATAGGACGGCTCCTGCTGCGGAGCCTGATCCTTTACAAACTGAATAACCCGGTTAATTTCCTCATCAGAAATGAACGTGCCCTGAACACGCAGCGGCTTTCCCGATCCTTGCGGATTAAACAGCATGTCGCCCTTTCCTACCAATTTTTCTGCACCGTTCATATCCAGAATGGTTCTCGAGTCGAACTGTGAAGATACCGCAAACGCAATTCGGGAAGGAATATTTGCCTTAATCAGTCCGGTAATAATATCTACAGACGGTCTCTGTGTCGCAACAATCAGGTGCATGCCTGCCGCCCTTGCCAGCTGTGCAAGACGGCAAATCGACTCCTCTACCTGATTCGGAGCGGCCATCATCAGATCGGCCAGCTCGTCGATGATAATCACCACCTGCGGCATCTTTTCATCCCTGCGGTCTTCTGCTTCCATTTTACTGTTGAACGTCTTCAGATCGCGGACATTCTCATCAGCAAATTTCTTATAGCGGTCGGTCATCTCCGATACCGCCCAGTTCAGCGCAGCTGCCGCCTTGCCCGGGTCTGTAACGACCGGAATGAGCAGGTGCGGAATGCCGTTGTAATTCCCGAGCTCTACGACCTTAGGATCGATCAGGACCAGCTTCACCTCATCCGGACTGGCCTTATACAGGATACTCGTGATGATGCTGTTGATACAGACGGATTTTCCGGAACCGGTCGCGCCGGCGATAAGAAGATGCGGCATGCCCTTCAGATCTGCAACCACAGCATTTCCGGCGATATCCTTTCCAACAGCAAAGGATATCTTAGACTTTGCCTGGCGGAATTCCTTGGATCCGATAATTTCCCGGATCCTCACCATCTGAATGCGCTCGTTCTCCACTTCGATTCCGACCGCGGCCTTTCCCGGAATCGGAGCCTCGATGCGGATGCTCTTGGCGCGCAGATTCAGCGCAATGTCATCGCTTAAACCGACAATCTTGCTGACTTTCACCCCCGGCCCCGGCTGGATCTCATAACGTGTAACCGCAGGGCCCTGCGTCACCTGCACCACATGCGCGTCAACATGAAAACTGTCGAGCGTGTCTTCCAGAATATGCGCCTTCTGTCTGAGCTGCTGATTCAACCCTTCTGTACTTGGAAGCTCCGGAGGAGTCAGTAAGTCCAGTGATGGTTTACGATAAACGAATTTAGTTTTCTTCTGGATATTTTTTGCAGCTTCACCGGCCATCGCAATTCCTGCCGCTGCAGCCCTTGCTCCATTGGATGATGCAGCGGCTGACGTTTTTGCAGGCTGCTTCATCACGGTTTCTCCTCGCGCAGCACGGGAAGCGGGTCTTCCCAGCGCGTTCTGCTCCCGTTCTCTGCTCGCCTGTTCCTCCCGCATCAAATCATCTGCGCTTTTCAGCACACGTTTCATCGTATTTCTGCTGGTTTCCTCAATCATATTATTGGAAACCCACTCTCCATCTGCATTCTGATGAACGCCGTCTTTTGGCATAACCGTTTCACACTGGCCAAAATCCTGCTCAGCCTGCTGCGCACCTTCGAACGCTGCATGATCCGGTGCAGATGCCCGCTTCAGAGTATCTGTGTCCGGGCGGCCCGTGAACGTCTCGTCTTTCTGCAGGCCAAATCCGCTCCTTGTCTGCCGCGGCGGCTGAAGCCCGAAGCTATCCGTTTCTGAACTCCGGGCATTCTCTCCATCCAGACCAAATCCGGCAGAAGGCGGCGCCACTGGATCCAGGCCGTAAGTACCGGACGATTCACGCCGGCTGAAACGATCCGTTTCTGCCGCTGCATTTTCAGACGATGAAAACTCCGGCTGTCTCCTCAGAGTTTCTGCAGAGCCGCCCGCATTTCCACCGATCCCGTCTGCATCAAACGAACCGAATGAGATTTTAGGCTCTTGTCTTTCCGCAGCCTGTTCTGCGAGGACCGCATCTTTTGGGATTTCCTGCGTCCTTCTCTCTTTCAGCGGATTCTGCTGCATGACATCCATAACATTTGACGGTTTTCGTTTATGTTGTGCCTTTTCTCTTCTTGCCGCGGCCTCCGCCGTCTGAAAGAAGCTGTGCAGAATTCCGGATTTTTTTGATGCAGGTTCAGAATGCGAATACCGTCCATCCAGATCCTGTCCGGCATAACGTTCTGTCATCGCTTCCGGATTCTGCGCAGAGCTGTCTTCTTCACGCAGAAAGTCCTCCGGACCGCGAATCTGCAGATTTGCCTCCCGCTTTCTTTTTTCCAGTTCCTCCTGGTAGGAGCGGTCAGCAATGCTCTCCTGCATCAGCTGCTCCACACGCCGGTCCTCCTCCCGCTGCTGCTTTCTTTTTATAATCACCTTTGAAAGCGGCGTATTCAGAAGAAGCAGCAGGCAGATCAGAAGAAGCGCCGCAGACAGAATATACAGTCCAGCCTCACCGATAAATTTAACCAAGATGGATCCGACTGTCATTCCGAACACCCCGCCCGACTTCAGGCTGATGCTCTGCGTATAGAACTGGACCACGTCGATCTGAAGCTGCGATGCCTGCGCCGGAACAATAAATCTGCCCGCATTCATCACACAGAGAAGCAGAAGAATACCGACGGTAATCCACAGCGACCTCTGCGTGAAATGAAGCATCTTTCCCGTGATAAACAGGACCCCGAGAAGCATCAGATACCACGGAAGCAGAAGACCGATCACACCAAAAATCCCCTTCAGCACAAGCCCAAGCTGATTGCCAAACTCCCCTGCAGCATGAAACTGCACGCTGGCAAAAATAAACAGGCCGATTGCAATATAAATCAGCCCGCTGATGATGTCCCGAATTCTTCTTGAGGCATGCGCTTTTTGCATTTCCTCCTGAACCTGCGCCCGTTTTTCAGCGGTCTCTGCAGATTCTTTCTTGCTGCGCGAGGATGCGGACTTTTTTCTTCCCGTTGTCTTTCCTTTCTTTGTCTGCGATTTTATTTCTGTATTCTTTTTATTTGCCAAAATGATTCTCCCATCATAGTCTGTGAAAATCTAAGTTTCTGTCTTGATCTTTTCCTTTTGACGATGCCGACACCTGCTCAAGATCACATAAAACGAACATGTGTCCCGAAACATGACGGCCGCGTCTTATTGATCTATTATAGCAGACTATGCACGTCGGGTACAGTAAAACGCCAAAAAAGAGAACAGACGTTTCCGCCCATTCTCTTTTCTGTCCATCAATATTGCCCGCTGCCTGACCAAACAAGCAGCATGCATATTCAGCCGGTCAACTATGCAAGTCCGGCCTTATATTCATCCAAACGATCCGTCGTCCGGTTATTTAAAGTCGATATATCCCTTTTCAACCAGGGCTTCTGCAGACAGAACGGCTCCGCCCGCCGCTCCTCTGACTGTATTATGAGCCAGTCCGACGAACTTGTAATCAAAGAGCGTATCTTCTCTCAGACGACCGAATGTCACGCCAAACCCGTTCTCATAGTAAACGTCCTTTTTAACCTGCGGACGGTCGTCGTCCTCCAGGTACTTAATGAACTGCTTCGGTGCGCTCGGAAGGTCTGCTTCCTGCGGGAATCCCTTAAAACTGTTCAGTTTCTCGATCAGCTCCTCCTTATCCGGCTTTTTTGCAAAGTTGATGAACACAGAAGCTGTATGTCCCTCAAGAACAGGGACGCGGATGCACTGACTTGTGATGACCGGTCCGTCTGCAGGAACAATCTCTCCGTTTTCAATCTTGCCGAAGATGCGCAGAGGCTCTTTCTCACTCTTTGCCTCCTCGCCGCTGATGAACGGAATAATATTTCCGACCATCTCCGGCCAGGTTTCAAAGTTCTTGCCTGCGCCGCTGATTGCCTGATAGGTGGAGACAACAACCTGAGTAGGCTCATATTCCTTCCAGGCTGCCAGCGCCGGAACGTAGCACTGAATCGAGCAGTTCGGTTTAACAGCGATAAACCCTCTCTTGGTTCCCAGACGCTGTTTCTGGTAGCGGATCACGTCATAGTGCTCAGGATTGATCTCCGGAATAACCATCGGCACATCCGGCGTCCAGCGGTGCGCGCTGTTATTGGAAACAATCGGCGTCTCAGTCTTGGCGTATTCTTCCTCAATTGCGCGGATTTCATCCTTAGACATGTTAACCGCGCTGAAGCAGAAATCTACATCTGCAGCGACATTCTCCACATCCGCAACATCCTTGACTACAATATTCTTCACGGCATCCGGAATTGGTGTGTCCAGTTTCCACTTTCCGTCAACCGCTTCTGCGTATGTTTTACCTGCGCTGTGTGCACTGGCTGCAATAGTCGTAACCTCGAACCACGGATGATTATCCAGCAGAGTGATAAAACGCTGACCAACCATGCCCGTGCCGCCGAGAATACCAACCTTCAACTTTCTCTTCAGTTCTTTCATCGGTTTCTCCCCCTTAGCAATTGTTTTTTATTTAAAATCACAAAAATTATAACAAAGTATGCATGGTTTTTCAACAAATGACAAAAATTTAACGCCAAAATAACGAAGTTCCAGATAAAAAGATAGAGACAGGCGTGCGCACACCTGTCTCTTCTGATCATGATCTAAAACTCTTAAATTTATCCTATGCCTCTGCGTTGGATGCATTCAGAACGTCCTTACCGTCATAATAGTTGCAGTTAGGGCAAACTCTGTGCGGAAGCTTCGGCTGATGACACTGTGGACAAATGCTGAGACCCGGAGCCGTTTTCTTCATGTTCGGAGAACGTCTCTTATCTCTTCTGGCTTTAGATGTTCTTCTCTTTGGAACTGCCATTGTCTTACCTCCTTACATTAAAGAATAATGTAAATAAGAATTTTCGTCAACGTTAAGAGTATATCATTGAACCACTGCCCTGTCAAAGGCTTTTGGAAAATTTATTCTATATTTTTCCGTACATATGCAGGGTGGCGGACATAGTCTGCGCGTTCATATAAATCCTCGCCTGTAATCAGATGGTAAAGGTCAGCCGCGAGCACATCAATTTCCAGACTGCGCCTGATCTCCGGGTACCGGTGCGCCTCTTTATTCAGATTCGTAATCACAGGAATCCTGCTGCAGTCACTTTTTCGGATGTGTTTCAGCAGTTTTGCACCCTGCGCAGAAAACGCGAGTACACGGGCATAGAGGCGGCAATTTCGCATATCCTCGCCCGTCACCCCCAGGATGCACTGCGTCAGCATCCTCTGCACTCTGGTCATCGTGTACGCCTTGGATTTTACACGTTCCAGAAGTTCCTGAAGACTTCCGCAATGCCGAATCTCTTTTTTTAATTTATTCCCAAGCCCATCAGAAGATGACGCAATATTCTCCAGCTCCCGCTCCGACATCTGCAGAATTCTCGCTGCCGCAAGGCGAAAATACCGATCCTCGCACTGCTGATAATACTGTGGATCCTCCTGATATGCCTTTCTTCTGATAGCAGACGCCGACGCATGATAATCCCCGCTCTCGCGCCGCACGGTTACGGCCGCCGGCCGGATATCCCCTGACAGCTGTAATATTTGCCGCATATACTCCACCGCCAGCAAGTTGTTCGGTTCGGACAAAACCGACCCGCCGCCTGTGACGCCAAGGTCAAGAGCCGCCTGCTGCTGAGCCCGCGGATACGAGAATCCCTGCTTTCTGTACATCGCTATTCGCTCATGAAGAGGCTTCTCCAGCCGGATCAGATTCTCCGCAGCCTCGGTGAGTTCCTGAATGGAACCCGACTCACTGCCGAAGCCGATATAGTCGGTGCAGCCAAGCTGTGCAGCTATGGAGACGCCCGCCATGCAGAACCCGGGCGATGCAGCGGACGCGTAGACAGCCGGCATTTCCAGAACCAGGTCCACGCCGCCCCGCACGGCCGCTTCTGCACGCGTCCACTTGTCCTGGAATGCCGGAAGACCGCGCTGCGTAAAATTTCCGCTCATAACAGAAAGGACCGTATCTGCGCCGGTCCTTTTCTTCAATTCCTCCACAGCATAGCGATGGCCGCTGTGAAAAGGATTATATTCCGCTGTAATGCTGAGTGTACGCACCTATTTATTTCCTCCGGATGATCCTTTGGGGCCTTTCTGTTCATACAGCCAGTCCTCTCCGTGCTGCGTTCTGGAAGCGAGTTCTTTCATCTCCTGGCGGTTGCTCGCAAGCTGGTTGTCGATGCCCTCAAATGTCTTGGACAGATTATCATACATAGAGCCAAAGTAGGTATTATTCAGATCGTCCATGCGTTTCTGCATCTTAAACAGCATCTGATCCAGATAATCGTATGTGCGCAGTTTCAGCATCGCCGCATATTCCTCGGCTTCTTTCTCAATTGCATCTGCATGTTTTCTGGCTTTCAGCGTGATATCATTGTTATCCACCAGAAAATCGGCCTGCTTCTTTGCTTCGACGACAAGCTTCTGGTATTCCTTCTTTGCGTCCTCAAGGATGCGGTTCTGCTCGCCTTTCAGCCAATGTGCCTGTTTGACATCCTCCGGCAGAGTATTTCTGATGTCGCTGACAATCTCCAGGATTTCATTTCCGTCAACCATGATTTTTCCGGTCAGCGGAACAGTTGATGCCGTATCAACAATATCTTCGAGTTCTTCCAGCAGTTCCAGTACCGTCATGCGCTGCTCCTCCTTTTATCCTATCTGTGCATATTTCTCTTTCATTTTCTGAAGGATCTCATCCGAAACCATACCCTCCGGCGGTGTTCCGCCCATGGATACAATTTCCCTGACATTGGACGAGCTGACGATTGAACATTCCGGTCTCGCCATCAGAAAGACCGACTCCACTCCTTCACGAAACAATTTCTGATTTACCTGCGCCATCTCAATCTCATAGGCAAAATCCCGGTCCGTGCGCAGACCCCGCACGACAGCGCAGAAATCGTGTTTATTCACATAATCTGCCAGCAGTCCCTGGAAATGATCCACCGTGATCTCCGGACGGTCAGAAAAGATCTGTTCAATCATCTCTGTCCTTTCTTCAACAGAAAAGAGCCCTTTTTTCCGGGGATTTTTAATTATGCCGATAACCAGTTCGTCGAACATCGATGATGCCCGGTTGATAATATCGATATGCCCATAAGTAATCGGGTCGAACGAACCTGTGATCAACGCACGTCTGATCATTTTTTATGCCTCCACTGCAGTTTCCGGCGGAAGCCGCAATGCCAGCCGCCGGGCAGAATCCTCCGCTGCGGTTACTCCTCCTCAGGATTCTGGGAATCCGGGCCGTCTCCCGCCCTTCTATAAATCGAGACCGTTGTTTTTCCGTACTTCCGGTCCTGTGTTTTAACAAACTCTCCGGCACGATCCGGCAACGGATTGCGAGAATCATGCTCTGCTAATATTATACCGTCAGGAGCCAATAAATCAAGATCACCGATGCGTTCCAGGCAGTCTTGATACAATCCGTCGCGGTACGGCGGGTCCAGAAAGAAAATGTCGATCTTATCCCTGATCCTGTTCAGACTTCTGCGGTAATCTCCCATCAGCACTACAGCATCCTCTTCCGCTCCGCATTTCTGCAGATTCGTCCGAATCAGACGGATTGCCGCCCGGGAGCTGTCCGCCAGGTACACCTTCTCCGCGCCTCTCGAAAGCGCCTCAATTCCAAGGTTTCCGGTCCCTGCGAACAGATCGCAGCAGACAGAGCCGTAAATATCATTCATCAAAATATTAAAAACAGCTTCTTTGACCTTGTCAGAAGTCGGCCGGATGTCGTAATTCTCCGGCGTCTCCAGTTTTCTTCCTCTGTATTTTCCCGTAATAATTCTCATATTTACCCTTCCTATATTTCCAGACGGCAGTCTCCATGGAACATCGCATCAACGTGTTCCCGGATCCCCCGGTTTTCAGCTCCTGTCAGCTTTGGATCCAGTTCAAGCACCTCCGAGGCCGCTTTTTCCGCTGCCTTCAGGACTTTCTGATGGCGGCCGAGGTCGGCAATTCTTAGTTCCGGAAGACCGTGCTGTCTCGTCCCGAACAACTCGCCCGGTCCCCGCAGGATCAGATCGTCTTCTGCAATTCTGAAGCCGTCACTGCACTGCGTCATAATTTCTGTCCTTCTGCGCGCAATGTCAGAATCCTGACCGAGGATCAGAAAACAGTACGACTGCTCCAAACCGCGCCCGACCCGTCCTCTCAGCTGATGCATCTGCGCCAGCCCAAACCGCTCCGCGCTTTCAATCACCATGACCGTCGCGTTCGGAACATCAATTCCGACTTCGATAACGACCGTAGATACAAGCAGATCGATCTCTCCTCTCGCAAACGATGTCATGACGGACTCTTTCTCCTCCGCATTCATGCCACCGTGCAACAGTCCGACATGGTACGCAGAAAACCGCTTCCTGAGTTCTGCATACAGCCGCTGCGCAGACATGCCTTCCATCTGATCGGAGTCCTCGATAAACGGCGCGACCGCATATCCCTGCCGGCCCGCGGCAAGTTCTTTTTCCAGTTTATCATAAACTTCATCCCTGCGGGAAGAGGAGACAGAAAAAGTCTGGATCGGCCTCCTCCCCTTCGGCAGAGTGTCAATCACGGAAATGTCCTGGTCTCCATACAGAATTACCGCTAATGTCCGCGGAATCGGGGTTGCCGTCATCACCAGAACATCCGGCATTTTTCCTTTATCCGACAGCATGCGCCTCTGACCGACCCCAAACCTGTGCTGCTCATCGGTAACCACCAGCCCGAGATGAAAGAATCGCACATCCGGCTGAATCACCGCGTGCGTACCGATTACGATATCGATATCTCCATTTTGCAGCTCGTCAAGAAGCGACTTTCTTTCCTTATCTTTCAGTCCGCCATGCAGCAGCGCTATGCGGACACCGAGAGACCCCAGATCTTTCTGAAATGTCTTGGCGTGCTGCCTTGCCAAAATCCCGGTCGGCGCCATCATTACTGCCTGAAACCCGGATTTCACCGCCGCGTACATTGCCGCTTCCGCGACCACAGTTTTTCCAGATCCGACGTCCCCCTGGACCAGCCGGTTCATCGGCTTCTGCCGAGCAAGATCCCCGGAAATCTCTTGCCAGGTTCTTTTTTGTCCCTGCGTCAAAGAAAACGGAAGCTGCTGAAGGAAACGATCTCCCGCCTCAGGATGAATAACAACGCCATCCGACTGTCCGGTCCCCCGCTTCGCAGCCAGCTTCAGCCCGAGCTCCAGCGTAAAAAACTCCTCAAACACAAGACGGTACTTGGCCTCAAGCAGTTTCTTCTCCGATGAAGGACGGTGGACATTTCTGAACGCAAACGTCCTCCCCGCAAGCCGGTATTTCTCTCGCAGACCTTCCGGAATCCAGTCCTCCTGCGCGTCAGAGGCAGAAAGCGCCTCCTCGCTCAGCCGTCGCATGTCTTTCTGCGTAAGTCCTTTAGACAAAGGGTATACGGGCAAGATGCCCCGCACATCATCCGGCTCATGCAGGCGGTGAAATTCCGGGTGCACCATCTGGAGCTGCCCGCGATTGTCGCTCACCCTTCCGAAAAAGCTGAACATCTCACCGACTTTAAACAGGTTGGTGATGTAACTGCCGGAGAAGAAGACAATTTCAATCATTCCGGTGTTGTCCTGCGCCAGAAGAACCAGCGGAGATTTCCCTGACCTTCTGAATCCGCTGAATCTCCGCGAAAGGATAACTACCTCAATCAACTGGTCCTTTCCCACCTGAAGTTCCTGAATAGGCACTGGGCAGCGCCGGTCCTCATATCTGCGCGGAAGCAGAAAAAGATCATCTTCCAGTGTCTGTACGCCAAGATCTCTAAGCGCCGCTGCTTTCTTGGGTCCGATCCCTTTCAGACGGCTGACCGGCGTCTGAATAATCTGCTCCTCTGCGCCGCCGCGATCACTCATGCGCGGTGCGCTTCCATTCATCTTCAGCATAACGGTACACCACCTTTGTGCTGCGGCGCGCCGTTTTCTTCCTGGTACGGACGCCGTCAATATTGATTGTAATCTCTGCGGGAATCATCCCGGTCTGCTCGTAGATCCTGGCGCATATCTCATCTGCGGCGAACCTTGTCGCCTGGCGAATAGAGACGCCAAAACGCACGATCACGCCGAACGTCAGGCAGATCCGCCCATCCCCGTTCAAACGCACCGACAGATCTCGGACATAATCAGGGTCGCTGAGTGCCCGCGCCATGCGGACAAGGCGTCCCTGATGCATCGTCACCCACATATCGGCCGCGCATTCTTCTGTCTGCATTACCTCATTGATGATCTCCGCAAAGACCGAATTAGAAACCGTAATCAGGCCCAGCTCTGTTGCTTTCATCATCGTCATACAGTCATTCCTCTCGCAATATATGTTAACAGATAGATATAAAAAAACTGCCATACTGATGAAGAACTTCCGGAACTCCATCAATATGACAGTCTAACCTTCCAGGCCATTAAACGGCACGGTTAACTTTACCGGACCGCAGGCATTCTGTGCAGACATTGGCTTTTCTGATTGTACCATTGTCGTTAATCCTTACTGTCTGGATGTTTGCATTCCACTTTCTTCTGGAATGCTTGTTGGAATGAGAAACCTTGTTTCCAGAAACCTGTCCCTTTCCGCATACTTCACATTTCCTTGACATAGCCGCACCTCCTATCGTATATCTTAAGCCCATGCTCTCTATGTAAACACAAACTTAGTGCTCGCTTTCATCGCACGGGCATCATTATACCATAATACGAGAGAGATGTACAAGCTTTTTTCTGCATCTTTCTAAAAATTACTAGCAGAGTTTGATAAAAACCCTTCCGAAGCCTTAACGGTCATCGTGGTTACGGTCGTAATACTCAGCACGAAGCAGAGACATCCGGTACAGATCGATGTACTTCCCGTCTTTTTTCTCTGAATGGCGCATAATGCCCTCTTCCACAGCGCCCAGTTTCCGGCAGAGCATTTCTGTCACTTCATCACCTTTCAGATGATCCATGCTTACACGTTCCATGTGCATATTAATGAAGGAATACTCCAGAATTGTGCGTGCGGCCTGCTCTCCGTAGCCTTTGCCACGCAGATTCTTATCAGCAATGTAGAGCCTCTTCAGGTGCAGGGAGTCCGAACGGCGTGTAATTCTGCTGAGAACAATTCTGCCGATCGGCTTGTCGGATGGTTTCAGCGTAATGGTAAACATCTGACGCTGATCATCTCTGAGACTCAGAATAAACTCCGTAACGACCTGCTTGTACGTGACATCTTCATCGACAGCAAGATATTCTGTCACATCTTCCATGTTCTCCCAGCGCGCAAATTCACTGCAGTCCTCAAAAACAGTAGGCCGAATGATCAGGTCTGAGGATTCCATGATCATATCTTCATCAAAAAAAGCATCCATATTCATTACGCTCCGAATTTTTTACGTTCTCTCAAGTTTTAACGATTCCCGCTGTGCGGATGATATTAACAGCATACCCATTTTAGATGTGTTTGAACCGCTCGCGCTCAAAACAACGCATCATGATTCTGCATCTGTCCGCATCAGTATAGAATTATTATAACAAATCTGAATATTTATTGCAACAGCGAAGACGCGCTCATAATCCTGTACACCCCCCGCAGACCGTCCGAAAACGTTAATTTTTCAACGCTTCTACGGTCTACATAAGTTAATTTTGCTAA
>SFHC01000037.1 GCA_004555725.1 [Eubacterium] saphenum | reverse complement strand
GATGATATGTTGTCAGCATACAGTATACCTGCAGGTTGGACGCAGAAAGGGCGGGCTGCCGGTATTATTGGGGAAGGGAATTGCGTCCAAAGAAGAAAAAGGAAATAAATAACGGCGATATACTGAATACCTTCACTTTGGACGCAAATCCTATCAATTCCGGATGCCTGAACGGCACTGATCTGCGTCCATTTACGCAAAACTGGTCATTTGACACCGGTATATTGTATACCAGCAAATTGGACGCAGGAAGGCCGGGAAATTGGTATAATTAAGAACAGAATCTGCGTCCAAACTAGGTGATTAATAAATAAAGAGTCATAATACAGAATACCTGTGTTCTGGACGCAGATCCCATTGGAAATCGATCGAATGATGGCGTAGATCTGCGTCCAAACTAGGGAATTAAAAAATAAAGAGTCATAATATTGAATACTTGCGTTCTGGACGCAAGTTCCGGGGTGGCGGCGGCCATGCAGCACTGCTCTGTGTCCGAATGCAGGGGTAACGAAAGGAAAGATTATCATGAGTGATCCTCAGATGATTAAACAACAGAAAAAAAAGATCCGTGCGGCAGTGAAAAAGGCCGTTGCCGCGCTGGATCCGGAATACTGCAAAGAAGCGGACAGTAAAATTATGGAAAATATCCTGTCTCTTCCAGAGTATCGGAATGCAGAGTCGATTTTCTGCTTTGTCAGCATGAATACAGAAGTGGATACGCATTCGCTGATTGAACAGATGCTGAAAGACGGCAAGGCGGTTGGCGTCCCGCGCTGCCTTGAACTGGGACATATGGAGGCATACAGGATCCGTTCACTGAAGGATGATCTGGAGCCGGGAACCTGGGGAATCCTGGAACCGCGGAAATCCTGCCCGCAGATGGATCCGGCCTCATTCCAGCTTGCCGTCGTTCCATGCTGCACATGCAGTCATGACGGCAGAAGACTGGGATTCGGAGGCGGTTTCTATGACCGTTACCTGAACCGGTCTCATGCCGTGCGTGCGATCCTCTGCCGGGAAAATATCATGCGTGAAGATGTTCCGGTTGAGGATCATGATTTGGAGATGGATATCGTGGTTTCGGAAAACGGGATTATTCGTCCGTAGAATAGACTGTAAATACGGGCTGGCAGACCGGTCTGTTCCTTCTGGCCGGCCCGCCGGGAAGCAGCTTGCAGATGTACTCGTGATGAGAGCCGTAGTAAAGGTTAAAGGTAATACAATCAGAGGTGCGCCACCGTGTCCCGGTTGGTTGCAACGACTCGTGTTGTTTTGCAGATTTTGGAAATCCGTTTCTCCAGGTCCGCTTTGAAATTCAGTTTTCCCTGGTCGCCGTGCACCAGCCAGATCAGTTCGCACCCGCGCTCGGAGGCGTCGACGTATGTATCGATGAGCTGCTGATACTGTGCGTGGCTGCTGAAACTTTCCAGATTTTTGACGCTGCAGCGGCACCGGCATGATTTGTGATCGATTGTCAGGATTTTTTCAGAACGATGTTTGATTTTCCAGCCGAGACTGTCTTCAACCATGTAGCCGCAGGTGAGAATGCAGCAGTTTTTACGCGGAAGGATTTCCTTCAGATACTGCACCGATCGTCCCTGGCTCAGCATGCCGGATGCCGAACAGACCACTTTCGGCGATGGATCCGCAATGCAGGCGAGGCTTTCCTCACGGTCTTTGATGATTCGGAGATTGTTCCACTCCATCATTTCATCAAACTTCTTCTTCCATTCTCCGGTCAGGCTTCTGCTGAAGCAGTCGAGTAATTTTACAGCCAGCGGTGAATCGATGACGACAGGAATTTTGAATGACTTATCCTCATGAAAGATTTTCCACAGCATATAGAGCATCGTTTCTGTTCTCTGCATTGCAAATGTTGGAATTAAGACTATTCCGTGATTTTCCTCGCATACCTCGCGGATTGTTTTCTCGATCAGGTCGAGATCTTTCCTGCGCTGGCACGCCTTGGCCGAACGCTTCGGATCATTATATGTTGTTTCTCCGATTAACATGGAACATTTTACCATCGGTTCATAAGGTTCGACAAAAGGCTGCTCGAACAAGGAGTTCCCCAGGTCGCCTGTATAACAGATTTTTTTTACCGACCTGGACGGCAGTGTAATATAGAGTTCAATCTGGCAGGAGCCGAAGATGTGGCCAGCAGGGACCAGACGGAAACGGACATTATCCGTAATCTGGTGAATGGTATTTTCCCTGCATCCGCGAAAATGGGAGCGGGACACGGTAACGTCGCTCATATCGTAAACCGGGCGGTGCTCGCAGCCGTTCTTTTTTGACAGGATTCTGGCGTCTCGTTCCATGATCCGTGCAGAATCTTCCAGAATTGGCCGGACGAACTCGACGCTTTCATCAGAGATATAATATGGACATGTGCCGCCTTCTGCTGCAAATTCAGGCAGCAGGCAGAAATGGTCCGCGTTAAGATGAGATATGATTACTGCTGTAATTTCCTTAGGTTTGAATGGAAATCGCCTGTGGTTGATTTTGTACGCTTCTGTAATATTTCCTGATTGATAAATACCGCAGTCCAGCAGAATCTTTTCTCCGGTCGGACATTCTACCAGGTAGCAGGATCCTGTGACATCTGTGGATGCCATGCCTGCGCAGCGTACCGTTATCTTCTCATTCAGCATTTTGCGTGAAATGGGAACCACCTCCCAAAAGGCTTCAATATGGATGTTCGCGGCATAATCTCATGCCTGCAAGGTATTTACGAACCTTCCAATGCGATGTCTTTGCATTGGAATCCGCCCAATAATCGTGGTAATTGCTTAGAACACCCTTCTGTTTCTGCATCCTGTTCTGTTGTATCTATATTATAACCTGAAAAGAGGGAATTGCGTGTATTTTAAAGAATAAATTTTTGTAAAGAATCATAAGAGATTGAAATGCAGAGGATTTTCCAGCTGTTTCCGATGAGGGGCGTTGAAAAAACGGCTGCTGAATGAAGTTTGATTTTCAGCTCCATGCAGCAGCCACGGAATAATTTTCGATTCATTATCAGAGGACGGCGCCGGTAATCTTATCGGTATGAACCTTGCCGGGTGAATTTTGTCCAACAATCAACCCCTGCATGGTCTAGCAGCAGCATCCGCTGTCGCCGGATCCGTCATCCTCGCCGCAGCAGCCCTCCGGTTCCTCAAACCAGCCGAAATGATGGCTCCGGTCCCCGAAAATCGTAAAATACTTGCTGAATCTTGTGTGCTCGAGCATGGCGCAGGTGTTTCCGGAAACGGCAACAGGAAGATCCTTATAGAAACGGTGGTTCATATCCAGATCCCAGCTGTGCTCGTGCTCCTCGATGCCGCCGTTGTAACGAACGAACTGGCCGTAGTTCTCTGCTGCGTCCTCGATGTACTCCGGAAGCTTGACGGCGCGGATTGTGTCTGAAGTGTATCCGATATTGCCGATCTTAGCTTCCACGTCCTTATTGTTGATCGGAGCCGGTGTGCAGGATACGACCCGGTAGTCGTTCCAGCCTGTTTTATACAGCATACGGCGGAAATCCTCCACGTACATGCTGCCGCCGAGACACTCACCGAGCAGAACAGGATCATGATTGATCTCATCCGGAACTCTCCTGTCCGCAAAAATATCACTGAAGTACAGCTCTCCGCCGTTTTTCAGGACACGCCAGATCTCAGCAAAGACCTTCTGCTTCTCATCTGCAAGATTGATGACGCAGTTGGAAATGACGACATCTACGGAAGAGTCCTCAATTCCTGCGCTTCTCAGGTCCTCGATATATCCCTTTTTAAATTCGATGTTGTCGAATCCCCATTTTTCGGCCATCTCCTGTTTATACTTGTTGGCAATCGCCAGCTGATCATCGTTCATGTCGATGCCGATCACGCGGCCGTTTGGACCTGCCAGTTTAGATGCAACATAGCAGTCGCGTCCCGTTCCGCATCCGAGATCCAGCACCGTGCAGCCTTCCAGCGCGTCCGGCAGAGGAGAGCCGCAACCGTAGTATTTCGTCAGGATTTCATCCGGCAGCTGCGAAGCAATCGCCTTCACCTGATCGCTCATCCCGTGCGAGGAACAGCAGCAGACAGATGTAGCCAGATGGCCGTCGTTCTCCGTGCTCGCGCTGCTGTAATATTCCTTTACCATTTCATGTGTATGCTGTGTATCACTCATTTTCATATCCTCCTGTGAGATAGATTCATTCTGCTTATCATTCTACTATATTTCCCTTTCGACAAAAAGCAAAAGGGCAAGGGGAAGATATTGAATTATTCGATACTGGGTGCGGAAATATCAGGAAAATAATGGAGATAGTTGGAATAGAAATACAAAATCGTATAGAATAATTCACATGAGAACGATCTGGATTTTAGTGACGGGAACTGTGTCAGCTGCGGGCCTGCAGGAGTTTCTCATTCATACTTGATGATTGTACGAGCATTTTCAGATTGGGAAGAAAGGAAATCAATTATGTTGAAAGAACATGTCGAAAATTTGAATACTATAACTGTTGGGTTAAGAAGTAAGAATGAGAAGAACCGTGAAATCTGCCCAGCGGGAAGAGAAAGCAAAGAAATACTGAATCGTCTTCACCTTGATCTGGAGCCAGTAGGGATATATCTTGGGAATATATCTATTAAGGCAGATACAGAGGTTCCAGTCAGGCCGCATAACTGCGTGGTTCCATTTATTAACGCAGCGGCGAGGGGAAAAATTGTTTCGATCGATAATAAAAGCTGCACCTGTCCGGGCGGAGCGGTCGGATGTTGCTTTGGAGATGGATTCTCAAGAATGAGGCCGGACATGGATAAAATGCTTTCGCAGGGTTATGGTGAAGATGCAGATGTTCCAGCTTTTATGAAAGAGGGGGAGCGGTTTTTCTGCACAGAAGAGCTGGCAGGAATCTGGAGAACATCCCTTCCGTATTCGGAAAAAGGATATCCGAGAGTCGTCTTTGCCCCGCTCAGCCGGAGAGAAACATTAGGAAACCCGGATCTGGTCTGGATTTACGCGGATCCGGATCAGCTTTCTGCACTGGTCATCCTGCTGGGAGCGCATAACGGACGCGCGCAGAATGTGATCGCGCCTTACTGCTCCGCCTGTCAGTCCATAATGTTTGCAGCGGCAGAGGCAGAAAAGGATGAACCGAAAGCGGTCATGGGATTGTTTGACATCTCCCAGAGGACAAAAGCACTGAGCAGATACCTGACGCTTACAATGCCTTATCAACTGTGGGAGACTCTGATAAAAGATCCGGAGAAAAGCTGCCTGACATCGGAGTCATGGAAAAAGATTGAGGAAGGGATTTACGTCCAAAGAAGAAAAAGGAAATAAATAGCGGCGGTATACTGAATACCTTCACTTTGGACTCAAATCCCATCGGTTCCGGATGCCTGAATGGCATTGATCTGCGTCCATTTACGCAAAACTGGTCAATTGACACCGGTATACTGAATACCAGCAGATTGGACGCAGATCTCCCTGAGTAT
>SFHC01000036.1 GCA_004555725.1 [Eubacterium] saphenum | reverse complement strand
TATCGACATGAGCACCATTGATCCGAGCGTATCCGTTGATATTTCCGGGATGGTAAAGAAAACCGGCGCTCAGTTCATGGACGCGCCGGTTGTAAAATCCAAACCGGCTGCAGTCGCAGGAAAGCTCGGCATCTATATGGGCGGCGATGAGGATGTGTGCGAGAAAATGCGTCCAATTCTGCTCTACATGGGCGAGAACGTGATTCGTATGGGCGGAAACGGCAAAGGACTTGTTATGAAGATCTGCCATAATGCGCTGGTTACCCAGATTCAGAATGGCGTAAACGAGACTCTGGCTCTTGCACAGAAAAACGGAATCTCCATTCCGGATTATGCAACCGCAATCTCCTATGGCGGCGGACAGAACTTCTATCTGGACGGCCAGGCAGCGAAGCTGGCAGCAGAGGATTACACCACTGCATTCTCATTTGAAAATGCTGCAAAGGACGTAAATATCTGCATGAACCTCGCAAAAGAGTGCGGACTTGACATGCCGGGAGAGGCAAACGTTCAGAAGGTTTACCAGAAGGGTATGGAGATGGGCATCGGCAAGGATGACTGGAGATCAACCTTCAAACTGGTTAGAGGCTATTAGAGAAAGGCGGAGTTTCTATGTTAAAGCATCTGAATGAAGTAAATGATGTGAAGATCCGTTCCGTAAAGGATCCGGAGTTCGCACCGTTTGGCCGCGTTGTAACCGGTTATGATTTTTCCGGTCTGATTTCATACATGGAGAGCAGCACGGAAATCCCGGAGAGCGGAAATATTTACCATGCCTCCGAGCCGGGACTGGAGGCAGATCCGGTCAAAGCGCAGGTGGAGAACGGTCTGTACGGCGGCATGGAAGTGGAAATCGGCTACTGCAACGGACGCAACACCACCTACAACGGTTTTGAATATCACAAGGGCAGCGAGATCAACATTGCAGTGACGGATTTCATGCTGGCACTGGGCCACAGCTGGGAGATCAGGAACAATACCTACCGTGTGGAGGATGCCCGTGTATTCTTTGTGGAAAAGGGCACCGCCATCGAGATGTATCAGACCACCCTGCACCTTTCCCCATGCCGCGTGACGGACGAGGGATTTAAGGGTATCGTGCTCCTTCCGAAAGGAACCAATACTCCGCTGACTGCGAAGCCGGATCAGCTGGAGCCGGAGAACCGTCTGCTTTTGCAAAGGAACAAATGGGTAATCGCTCATCCGGAGAGAGAACCTCTGATCAGACAGGGCGCATTTCCGGGGCTTCTGGGCGAGAACAAAGAACTGAAATATTGAGGATATTCCTATGAAACTTGTACATAACGGCACAGATTGGTCGCTGGTGAACGGTAATAAGACCATTCTGTCACAGAAAATCGGAAAACCGGTGATTTACGTGGGCTGCGGACAGGAAAACGTAGATATGTACCGGGGCAACTTTAAGATTGAGGATTATGTGATCGAGCGCCGTCCGCTGGCAGCATCGGTGGTAAAAGTGGATGAGAATGGAGCGGAGATTGACTTTGGCGGCGAGATGACGATGGTGATCCGTCTGGATGGTGATCTGGCTTGGCTTTCCTTTACAAATGTAAATCCTGCGATCAACCGCTTCTGGTTCCGCGTCGATGCGAAGGAAACCGAGCACTGCTATGGCTGTGGAGAGCAGATGTCCTACTTCAATCTGCGCGGAAGACATTTCCCGCTCTGGACTTCCGAGCCGGGTGTGGGACGTGACAAAACAACTTACGTAACCTGGCGTTCCGATGTGGAAAACGGCGGAGCAGGCGGAGATTATTACAATACTAATTACCCGCAGCCGACCTTTGTATCTTCCGAGCATTATTATCTCCATGTGGATTCTACCGCATACGCGGACTTTGATTTCCGCAATCCGGATTTTCACGAGCTGCAGATCTGGGAGGTTCCTGCTTCGATCCGCATCGAGGCGGCAGGCAGCTTTCTGGAACTGCTGGAAAAGGAGAGTGCATTTTTCGGACGTCAGCCGGAGCTTCCGGAATGGGTCTACAACGGTCTGATCATGGGCGTACAGGGCGGAAACGAGCGTTCCTTCGGGCTGATGGAAAAAACTCTGGAAAACAGAATCAAGGTTTCCGGGGTCTGGTGTCAGGACTGGAGCGGCAAGCGCGTCACATCCTTCGGCAAACGTCTTCAATGGGACTGGCATTTCCATGAGGAAATGTATCCGGAGCTGCCGAAGCATATTGAAGAGCTGCACAAACGCGGAATCAAATTCCTCGGCTATGTCAATCCGTACCTGGTAAAAGACGGTGAGCTTTACAAAGAAGGTCTGAAAAAGGGCGCATTTGCAAAGAAGAGCGATGGAACCGAATATCTGGTGGATTTCGGCGAGTTCTACTGCGCAGTGGTGGATCTGACGAATCCGGAAGCATACCAGTGGTTCAAGGACGAGGTCATCAAAAAACACATTCTGGATATCGGAATTGATGGATGGATGGCAGACTTCGGCGAGTACCTTCCGACAGACGATATCGTTCTTCACAGCGGAAAATCCGCAATGATCGAGCATAATCACTGGCCGGCCTTATGGGCACAGTGCAACTATGACGCGCTGGCTGAGACCGGAAAGCTGGGCGAGGTTGTCTACTTCATGCGTGCCGGCGCGACGGGAAGCCAGAAGCACTGTACGCTTCTCTGGGCAGGAGACCAGTCTGTTGACTTTACCATCCATGACGGTCTTGCAACCGTAATTTGTGCGGCACTGAGTGCGGGCATGATCGGCTGCGGTCTGTCACACAGCGATATCGGCGGTTATACTTCTCTGTTCGGCAATACCCGCACGAAGGAACTGTTCCTTCGCTGGGCGGAGATGGCGGCATTCACTCCGGTGATGAGAACCCACGAGTGCAACCGCCCGAACGAGAATTTCCAGTATTACGATGACGAGGACTGCATGAAACAGCTGGCGCGTCTGGTTGACGTTTACACCATGCTGGCTCCGTACATCAAAACTCTGGTGGCGGAAAATGCGGCAAAGGGTGTTCCGGTGCAGCGTCCGATGTTCCTGCATTACGAGCAGGATCTGCGCTGCTACGACATCCAGTATCAGTACATGCTGGGCAGCGACATGGTGGTGGCTCCGGTGTATCGGTCCGGACAGGCAGAATGGCCGGTATACCTTCCGGAAGGTGAGTGGGTTCATTTGTGGACCGGCGTAGAGTACGGACAGGGCGATTACACCGTGGCGGCTCCGATGGGAGATACACCGGTATTATACCGGAAGGATTCCGTATGGGCAAAGCTGTTTGAATCGATTCGTGAAAAATACGGGAAGTAAAAAACTATGATGAATTTAGTCTGTTTCTATCTGGTGATATTTCTGTCGAATATTATTCACGGAATCACCGGATTTGCGGGAACGATTCTCGCAATGCCGTTCGGTCTGATGCTGGTCGGATATGCGACAGCGAAGCCGGTACTGAATGTGCTGGGACTGCTGTCGGGAATATACGTGTTCGTGGGCTTTCATGACAGCGTGAATTGGAAAGAACTGAAAAAGATCGTTGTGGTGATGGCGGCAGGAATTGTCGGAGGCATTCTTATTCGGGGAATGTTGGCTGGCAGGGAACAGATGCTTTACCGGATTCTTGGCATATTTGTTATATTATTATCAATCCAGGGACTGGCAAAACAGTTGCAGATACCTGGCAGTACGCAGCGGCAGAAGGATGTCTTGATTCAGACACATGATACCCCTCTTCTTTACCTTCTGCTGGCTGCTGCCGGTATTATCCACGGGATTTTCGTTTCGGGAGGACCGCTTTTAATCGGTTACGAAAAGTCCGTGATAAAGTCAGCTTCCGAGCAACTATTTCAACCATATGGATTTTTCTGAATTCCCTGATTCTGTTTGATGATATCCGGGCAGGGCTTTGGGATCTGCATCTGGTAAGCATACAGCTGCTCAGCGTTCCGTTTATGCTCGCCGGCATGTTTATCGGGGGAAAGCTGTATGCGATCATGAGTCAGAAACTGTTTATGGTGATTACTTACATTCTCCTGCTGATTTCCGGTGCATCCTTGTTGATGAAATGACGAATGGCGAAAAGGCAAAGGACGCAAAAAGGAATCGTGTTATCTCCAAAATAAGTTCCCGGCCGCTTTACGGCCGAGCTTATCGTATAAAACTAAATAATTATTATTTTCAGGAGGGCTTTACATTATGAAAAAGAAAGTTTTGGCACTGGCACTGGCGATTACCACTGCAATGTCTCTGGCTGGCTGCGGGGGCAGCTCAGGCAGCACGGCATCAACTACCGCTGCAGCAGCTTCTGCTGAGACCGCTGCTGCAGCTCCCTCAAACTCCGGGGCAGAAACCATCAAGATTATCTGCCCTTACGGTGTAGGAGGAACCGCAGATGTAATCGCAAGAAAGTATGCGCTGGTAGCAGGAAAAACACATCCGGAATATAACTTTATTGTAGAAAATATGACTGGCGGTGACGGTTTTGCAGCAGCAAACTATTATACCGATCAGGATGCTTCGACAAGAGAAATCCTTGTTTACGGTTATGGCGTTGCGTATCGTCATGACCTGGGCAGGAAATATAACACCGAAGTTGTTGACTTTGACCGTGCAGATATCTACCCGGTGGCAACCATAGACGACAGAACCTGGATTATGTACACCACTCCGGCTCAGACTCTGGAGAGCATTCTTGCAAAGGCTAAAGAGGGCGGCATTAAGATGTCTGGCGGTAATCCGCTGTCTGATCCGCATCTGGCTTTAGGTTCCCTGATCGCTCAGGAGGGCGGTAAGGTAATGGTAGTTCCTTATGATGGGGGCGCAGCTCAGAAGAAAGGTCTGACGGATGGCGAGGTTGATGTATTCGTAGGAACTACTCAGGCAGCTTTGGAAGATGTAGAGGCAGGCACCATGATTCCGATCCTTGCATTCTCTGAGAGTGCATTCGAAGGATTCAAAGGCCCGGACGGCGACATTCCGGTTCCGGGTATCGCAGGCCATGCAAAGGCTCCGGAACTTGATGCTTCCAAGGATTACACCGGTTCCATTCTTGCAGCAGGCGGCTTCGTGGCAGTCCGCACCGGCGCAGATCAGGCATGGATCGATGAGAACGTTCAGATTTCCAAGGATGTATGGGCAGATGCTGAGTACAGTGACTGGATCAGCGAGATCATGCTGAACAAGTGTGAGATCTATGGTGAGGATGCTGTGAAACATCTGGAATCTGCATGTGAGAAGGCAGTCGCTGCATTTGATACACTGAGTGGACAGTAAAAGAGTAGCGATTGACAATAAAACGGCGAGGCTGTCTTCGGACAGCCAAAAGCCTTCGTTCATTAGGAGAAAGGATATATTCGGATGAAATTCAAAATTAAAACGAATCTTTGGTCCGGCATTATCATGGGGGTATTCGGTGCGGTTATGCTGTTCGTAATGCCGGATCAGGTACGTCTGCCGATGTTTGACTCAGGCGCGCCGAGCCCGCGTATTATCCCGGGTATCTGCCTGGCAGGGACACTGATTTGTTCCGTGATTCTGCTGATTGAGAGTCTGGTCTTCAAGAAAGAAAAAGAGATTGAGTTTGACTGGGCAAAAGAGAAGCCATGTATTTTCCTGATTGTGCTGCTTTGCGCATTTGTGGCACTGATCATCAACATCGGATTTATTCCGGGGGTAGTGATTATCTTCCCGATCATGTTGTGGTACTGCGGCGAACGGAAACCGTTCATTTACATATTCACACTGGCAGCAGGAATCGGAATATTCTTCCTGTTTAAGTATGTGTTCCATATTTCACTGCCGGGAATTCCGGGATTTGGAGGTTGATGATATGGGTGATTTTCAGCAGGTTATACTTGCGGTTACGCAGGTATTCACAGTTGTAAACCTTTCTGTAATATTTGGCGGTCTGGTTCTTGGTATGATCGTTGGATGTATTCCGGGACTGAGCGTAACTCTTGGTATTATTCTTCTGCTTCCGCTGACCTATTCCTTTTCCTCTCCGGATACAGCGATCATTTCCCTTCTGGCTGTATACGTAGGAGGTATGTACGGCGGTTCCATCAGTGCGATTACTCTGAATACACCCGGTACGAACTCGGCGATTGCGACAACCTTTGACGGTTATCCGCTGGCAAAGAAAGGTAAAGTAAAAAAGGCGCTGGACACATCGCTGTTTGCATCCGTATTCGGCGGTCTGTTCTCCGCAATCCTGCTGTTGGTTTGCGCTTCTTTCATTACTAAGCTGGTATCCAGATTTGCATCGGTTGAATATTTTTCAATGGCAATCCTCGGTATCTCTTTGATCGCAGGTGTAAGCGGCGACAGCCTTCCGAAGGGAATTATGTCCGGTCTGCTGGGTATCCTGATGGCGGCAATCGGTTCCGACGCTGTAACCGGCGTTATGCGTTTTACCTTTGGCATTGATGCACTGAAGTATGGCATTGACATGCTTCCGGCCATGATCGCGCTGATCGCATTGACTCAGGTGGTTCAAAAGCTGAGAGATTTCGTTCTGGCAGAAGGACAGCTAGATGATGTCACAAAAATTGACAATCAGGGGATTACGCGCAGGGAGATGCTTTCCATCCTTCCGGCATGTTTCCGATCATCTGCAATCGCTTCTATTCTCGGTGCAATGCCGGGTGTCGGAGGCGGTGTTGCACAGTTCATGTGCTACAACGAGTGCCGCAGAGCTTCCAAACGTCCACAGGATTTTGGAAAAGGAAGTCTGGAGGGTATCGCGGCGGCAGAGTCCAGTAACAACGCGGTTGTGGGGTCCGCTATGATCCCGCTGCTGACTCTGGGTATCCCGGGCGACGGCGTAACGGCGCTGCTTCTGGGTGCATTCATTCTTCACGGCATCCAGCCGGGCCCGAATATGTTTACTAAACAGGGCGTAATCGCATATTCGATCATCCTGGGATGTCTGGTAGCAAATATTTTCCTGTACCCGATTGGTCTGTTCCTGACCCGCGCGGTGGCGAAGATCGTTCAGGTTCGTTACACCTATCTGGCTCCGGTTATCATCATTTTCTGTTTCGCAGGTGCGTTTGCGGCGACTGGAAATACCAAGGAGCTTGTTCTGACCGCTGCCATTCTGATATTCAGCTATCTGCTGGTGCTGCTGGATATTTCCTCCACACCGCTGATGCTGGGCATGATTCTGGCGGATATCATGGAAATGAACTTCGTAACCAGTATGATGAGCTATGACAGGGATTATCTGATTTTCTTCAAGCGTCCGATTTCCTGTGTCATCCTGATTCTGACGGTTGTTCTGGTTATTTCCATGATCCGCATCAACAAGAAGGTTGAGGCATTAAATCAGGCGCAAATGGAGGAAATCAAAAAAGAGCAGGAAACCATCGGGTAAAGATAATGACAGAAAACAGTCGAATTACAGATTCCTGAAATAGGAATGAAAGGAGTATATCACATGGGTTTTCAGGTTGCATATGTTCCGATCGGTGTAGGTACGTTCCATCTGGAGAGCGCGCAGATCGAGTTCGAAAAATCAATTAAAATGCTTTCTTCCATCACGGAGGAGGGAGTGTATCCAGAGAAAATGCTTCTGACCATGAATGATCTGTCTGCATTTCTGGACACTGTTCAGCCGGATCTGATCGTTCTCCAGAATATTACGTTTGCAAATGCGGCGTATGCGGGAGAGGTGCTGAAACGCTTCTCCTGTCCGATCGTTCTTTGGACGCTGAGAGAGCCGGTAATTGACGGAGGCCGTCTGAGACTGAACTCTCTGACCGGCGCGTATTCTGCGTCAAATGCGATCAAGGCATTCCGGGACGGCGAATTCGAGTATGTATTCGGTTCTCCGGAGGAGAATGAAGTAATTGCAGAGATCGGCGCGGCTGTTCGAGCGGCTAAGGTAAAATATCAGCTGAATCATCTGAAGATGGCTGCGATCGGCCATACTCCACAAGGCTTCGGTTTTGGACGTGCACTGGACGCCGAAATGATGAGTACCTTCGGTGTAACGCTGGAGGCAATCGAGGCAAGAGAGCTGATCAATAAGGCGAAGAGCTATTCCGACGGGGAGTGTGCAGAATATCTGGACAAGGCCGGGTGCTGCATGGCTGGTCTGGACAAGACTCCGGATAAGAATGTGAAAGATTTTGCAAAGCTTTACAAGGCATATACCGACTATGTGACCGAGGGTGGAATCGGCGCGGTATCTTCCCGCTGCTGGCCGGATTTCTTCACGGATTTCGGTACTCCGGTATGCTCCGTACTGTCCCTTCTGAATGCGGCAGGCGTTTGCGCAAGCTGTGAGGCAGACGTTTATGGTGCGCTCTCCATGTACATCGGTAAGGAACTGACCGGCAATTCCACCTTCTTCGGTGATCCGGTTTCCATGGATGAGAAGGAGAATACCATCACCTTCTGGCACTGCGGTATGGCAGCATGCAACCTGGCACGCAAGGACACCGGCGCAGTGGTAGGAGTTCATCCGAACCGTAAGATCGGCCCGGCGATGGATTTCGGCTGCGAAGCATGTGAGAAAGTAACCGTTTTCCGCGTCGGACGCAAGCCGGACGGCAAATTCCGTTTCTTCATCGCAGATGGCGCGGCTTTGGACAAACCGAAGCAGTTCATCGGAACCTCCATTGTTGTGCGGACTGCGAGTGATGCAAAGGGCGTGGTGCATGGCAGTGTGAAAGACGGTTGGGAGCCGCATTTCGTAGTGATTTACGGCAATGTGGCAGCGGAGCTTGAAAAGCTTGCGCATATGCTGAATGTCGAGGTTTGCCGCTATTAAAACGAAAACTTATGCTTGCCTTATAAAAAATTTACATTTATACTGGTTACAAATACTGAAATCTGAAAGGCGCAGACAGAATTGGGATATATAGGAATAAATCTGGGAAACGTAAAGGTAAGTAACCGCAGTGCGATATTGAAGCTTCTTAATGACCGGGGGGCGATGTCGCGGAAAGACATTGCCGCAGAGCTCGGTCTGACACCGGCTACCGTGACCCTGATCTGTTCGGACCTGTTGTCACAGGGGATTCTTTGTGAAAAAGGAGAACTTGAGGAAGCGAAGCGGGCCGGGCGGAGAAAAGTTCTGATTGATATCAATTATCAGTATCGTTATGTTCTGTCAGTCAGAATTGAAGTGGTTGAAACCAGTATAGCAATCAGTAACCTGAAGGGAAAAGAATGCTACATCACTAAATTGCGTACAGACGGAACCATGGATCCGGAAATGTTTCTGAAGAAAATTGCAAATGAAAGCAAAAGTTTGATGTGGGAACATGGAATTGGAAAAGAGATGGTTCTGGGAG
>SFHC01000006.1 GCA_004555725.1 [Eubacterium] saphenum | reverse complement strand
GCCACGCCAGCTTAATATTGGCGACCAAGACCGGGTTCGAACCGGTGACCTCCAGCGTGACAGGCTGGCATTCTAACCAACTGAACTACTTGGCCTCATGCTCATCCCTACCCCGTCGACACTGCGACGCCTGATCAGGATTGAAAGCTATTAAGTGTAAAATGGTGGGCGCTATAGGGCTCGAACCTATGACCTCCTGCTTGTAAGGCAGATGCTCTCCCAGCTGAGCTAAGCGCCCATCTTACGCTTCAGGAATCAACTCCTGAACACATTTATTAATTTTACATGATGAATTTGCTTCTGTCAAGAACTTTTTTCTGATCTCTCAAAAGGACTCTGAAAATAAGTTTCTGTCTGCAAAATCATCTTCCCGGCACAGCCACGCTTATCGCGTCCCGCGCTCGGAACGGTATTTATACTACCGCGGATTCTCGTTCATGTCAACAGATATTTTCATTTTCTTTTCAATTATTTTTCTTTGCCGGATTCAACAGCACACATAGGCTGATTTTTCTACAGGCAGCACAGACAGCGAAAAGGGGCTGTGCACAGCAATTTGGCTTTGTGCTTCAGTCCCTCTCTGCTTTTTTGATATGGGACAGCAGATCACTGCCTGTTGTCAGCGGATGTCTGTTATTCTCTTGCTGTATCCTTTTTGTCCAATCAGAAGACAAGTTCTACTCTACATCCTGCAGGGCTGCCAAGTCTTCTTCTCCGGTTCTTACTTTCACTACGTGCAGAACATCGTATACGAAGATCTTTCCATCTCCGATATGTCCAGTATACAGAGCTTTCTTAGCTGTTTCTACAACCTTGTCGACCGGAATCTTTCCGACGATAACATCGATCTTAATCTTAGGAAGCAGTGTGGAATCGACAACCGCACCTCGATAGCGCTCTGCGGATCCCTTCTGGATTCCGGATCCCATAACCTGGGTCATGGTCATTCCGGTTACACCCAGTTCATTCAGCGCTTTCTTCAGATGGTCGAACCGCTCCATACGGCAGATGATCGTAACTTTATGCATTCCTGTCATATATTCGTCTGAAGATGCGGTTTCCGTCTGGACTTTCTGTACCTTTACAGCTGCATTGATCTGTGCGTTCGATGCCTGATCGAAATTTTCTTCTCCAAGGTCTGTATTTTCATTGACATCCATGGTGTAATCGGTTGCGTCGGTGATGGCAAACCCGGAATATGCAGATGCCAGTCCGTGTTCATGAATGTCAAGGCCATCGATTTCAACTTCTGCGGGAACCCGAAGTCCAATCGTCTTATCAATGATCTTAAAAGCGATAAACATGATGACAAGTACATATACCAGTACACTGGCGATTCCAGCTGCCTGGATTCCAAGCTGATGAACACCTCCGCCATAGAAGAGGCCCTTTCCGACGCCGTCAGCTCCTGTTGAGAACAGGCCGACAGAAAGTGTTCCCCAGATACCGTTTGCGCCGTGAACAGAGATGGCGCCGACCGGATCATCGATCTTGGCCTTGTTATCAAAGAACTCAACGCTGAATACCACGAGGATTCCGGCGATCAGTCCGATAAAGAAGCTTCCGACCGGAGATACGCAATCACAAGGAGCAGTGATGGCAACCAGTCCTGCAAGGGCTGCGTTGAATGTCATGGAGACATCTGGTTTACCATAACGTATCCATGTAAGAATCATCGTCGTGCATGTCGCCACAGCTGCCGCCAGGTTGGTGTTCATAAATACGAGACTGGCGGAAATCGCTCCTGCCTTGTCCATAGCTACAGTAGAGCCGCCGTTAAAACCGAACCATGCAAACCAGAGAATAAACACACCGAGCGCGCATGCAGTCATATTATGACCAGGGATTGCTCTTGCGTTTCCGTCTTTGTCGTACTTACCGATGCGAGGTCCGAGCATTGCCGCACCGAGACAGGCAATGACGCCGCCGACCATGTGTACGCAGGTGCTTCCTGCAAAATCGTGGAAACCGAGCTGTCCGAGCCAGCCTCCGCCCCAGATCCAGTGACCGCTGATCGGATAAACAAATAATGAGATAACTGCGGAATATATACAATACGCTTTGAAGTTGGTACGTTCTGCCATCGATCCAGAAACGATTGTGGCCGCGGTCGCGCAGAATACCGTCTGGAAAATAACGTAGCACCAGAGAGGCATGGTCTGCGGAACAACACTGTTGGCCGCGGTGTATGTGCCTCTGATCAGCGGATCAAAGCTGCCGATGAAGTTCCCTGTTCCTCCGAACATCAGGCCAAAGCCGAGCAGCCAGAAACAAGGTGTGCCGATACAGAAATCCATCATATTTTTCATCAGAATGTTTCCTGTATTCTTGGCTCGCGTCAGACCAGCTTCACATAAGGCAAATCCGGCCTGCATAAAGTATACCAGCGCGGCGGCTATCAACACCCAGCCAACCGTGGTGACATTGATTTTCATTATGGTCTCCCCCTTTCACGATCCCATGAATCCCGCTGCAGAATACGGACAGACTCTCCCTGCTGTTGTTCTCTGCTACCCCAATTCGCAGATGTGAACTTTTTTGTGCATCTTTGGTCACACAATCATAAATTATTTTCTGCAGTCCTATTTTCCCCTTATTAATTGACCACATATCCGTTTTCTACAGTTGTTTCTTTGAACAATTCTTATATTACCCGTTATTTTGTTATTAGTCAACAATTTAACGTATATAATTTGTGTATTGTAACACATTCATATTCGGTATACGTCCGGGACAAAATCCATGCGCAAGGAAATAAACGTTGAATTTTTAATGTGTATTTCTTTCGTGCTCAAACATTTACGCCTGAGCCGAGATACGATTAATTGGAAATTCATGCACCCGGTCATATCATTCGAATATAACCTCTTGCCGCGTGTATTTTGTCATTTATCACATTATAACCTCTATTTATATGTTTTATTTCACAAAATATATATTTCCATATCTGACTTTTCGTGGTATAATTTTTCACAAACTAAAATCTTAATATTCTGCACACCCCTGTGCGAAGTTCCCCACTTAGAGAAAGGATATGAACGCAATGACGAAATACCATCAAGGAAAGGCTCATGACGCACAGGTGAATCCTGTACGTTTTCAACAGAAGTTATATGATCCGTCTTTTGAACACGATTCCTGCGGAATCGGCGCTGTCGTCAACATTCACGGCGAGAAAACCAGCCAGACCGTGGATGATGCGCTGAAGATCGTTGAAAAGCTTGAACACCGCGCCGGAAAAGACGCCTCCGGAAAGACTGGAGACGGTGTCGGCATTCTGATCCAGATTCCGCACCTTCTGATGAAGAAATCAGCGGAGAAAGACGGGATACTTCTCGGCCAGGAACGGGATTACGGCGTCGGTGTGCTGTTTCTGCCGCGCGACCAGCTGAAACGCGCGCAGGCGATGAAAATGCTGGAGATCATCGTTGATAAGGAAGGCATGGACTTCCTTGGCTGGAGAAAAGTTCCGACCCATCCGGAAATCTTAGGCGACCGCGCGCGCGACTGTATGCCTGTGATCCTGCAGTGTTTTGTCAAGCGTCCGCCGGAAGTCAGACGCGGACTGGACTTTGACCGCAAACTTTACGTGGTCCGCCGCGTTTTTGAACACTCCAACAACAATACCTATATTCCCTCTTTCTCCAGCCGCACGATTGTCTACAAGGGTATGTTTCTAGTATCACAGCTGAGAAAATTCTACCCTGATCTTACAGACCCGGACTGCAGAAGCGCGCTCGCTCTGGTGCACTCCAGGTTCTCCACCAACACCAATCCAAGCTGGGAAAGAGCGCATCCGTATCGCTACATCATGCACAACGGTGAAATCAATACGATCCGCGGCAACATCGACCGTATGCTCGCGCGCGAAGAGACGATGCACAGCAGTGTATTTTCTGACACGGATATTGACAAGATCCTTCCAGTTGTCGATCCGGATGGGTCTGATTCTGCCATGCTGGACAATACGCTTGAGTTCCTGATGATGAACGGCATCGATCTTCCGCAGGCTGTCATGATGACGCTGCCTGAACCGTGGGCGAACGAACGAAAAATCAGCCGGTCAAAGCGTGATTTTTACCATTACTATGCCACCATGATGGAGCCTTGGGACGGACCTGCCGCAGTTGTTTTTTCAGACGGCGACAGTGTCGGCGCGGTGCTGGACAGAAACGGGCTGCGTCCTTGCAGGTGGTATTTGACGAGCGATGATACGCTGATCCTTTCTTCTGAGGTCGGCGTTCTGGACATCCCTGAAGAACGGATTGTGAAAAAATCCAGACTGAAGCCGGGACGCATGCTCCTCATCGACACACTCCGTCAGAAAATTGTAGAAGATGAGGATCTGAAATCGTACTACGCGCACCGCAGACCGTATGGCGAGTGGCTGGACGCAAATCTGATCTATCTGAAGGATCTTCCAATCCCTAACCGCAAGGTGGAAAAATCACCGCAGGAACTGCGCGACCGCCTGTACAAGGCGTTCGGATACACATATGAGGAAGTCACAGAATGTATGCTTCCAATGGCTGAAAACGGCGAGGAGCCGACAACTGCAATGGGCGTTGACACCCCGCTTGCCGTGCTTTCCGAGAAACACCAGCCTCTGTTTAACTACTTCAAACAGCTGTTCGCACAAGTTACAAACCCGCCGATTGATGCCATCCGTGAGGAAATAATTACCGATACGACGATCTATGTCGGAACAGACGGGAACCTGCTGGAGGAAAAGCCGGAAAACTGCAGAAAACTGCAGATCCACAACCCGATCCTGACGTCAGTTGATCTGATGAAGATCCGCTATATCGACCAGCCGGGATTCCATGTGGCAACCATCCCGATCCTGTATTATAAGGGCTCGCCGCTGAAAAACGCACTGGACCGTCTGTTCGTGGACTGCGACCGCGCATACAGAAACGGGGCAAACATTCTGATTCTGTCTGACCGCGGCGTAGATGAGAACCATGCGGCAATTCCTTCCCTGCTTGCGGTTTCTGCGCTTCAGCATTATCTGGTGCGCACCAAGAAGAGCACGACGGTATCTATCATTCTGGAAAGTGCCGAGCCAAGGACCGTTCATCATTTTGCAACCCTGCTCGGCTACGGCGCGCAGGCAATCAATCCGTACCTGGCGCATGAATGTATTGAAGAGATGGCGTCCGTCGGCCTCCTGGACAAGGAGCCTTCTGCGGCAATCAACGACTATAACAGCGCGATTCTGCACGGAATTGTAAAGATCGCCTCAAAAATGGGAATTTCTACCATCCAATCTTACCAGTGCGCGCAGATTTTTGAATGTGTCGGCATCAATCACCAGGTGATCGATGAATACTTCACCAACACCATCAGCCGCGTGGAAGGAATCGGGCTGGAAGAAATCGAAGAAAGTGTCGAGTGGAACCACAATCAGGCCTTCGATCCGCTCGGACTCGGATTTGATTCCCGGCTGAACAGCATCGGCGACCACCGTCTCCGTTCCGGTCCGGACAAAGAAGACCATATGTACAGTCCGGAGACCATCCTGCTGCTGCAGAAAGCCTGTCAGGAAAACGATCCGGAAGCTTTCCGCGAGTACGCACGCCTGGTGGACTACGCAGAAAAACCGCATACACTCCGCGGCCTTCTGGAATTCCAGTACGCAGAGGACGGCGGCGTTCCGCTTGATGAGGTCGAGCCGGCATCCGAAATCGTCAAGCGCTTCAAGACCGGCGCGATGAGCTACGGCTCCATCTCCGAAGAAGCACATGAATGTATGGCCGAGGCAATGAACCGAATCGGCGGTAAGTCCAATTCCGGAGAAGGCGGAGAAAACCCTGCCCGTTACGGCACGGACAAGAACTCTTCTGTCAAGCAGGTCGCTTCCGGAAGATTCGGCGTGACAAGTGAATACCTGAACAGCGCCAAAGAGATCCAGATCAAGATGGCACAGGGAGCAAAACCTGGAGAAGGAGGAAACCTCCCGGGAGGAAAAGTCTATCCGTGGATCGCCAAGACACGCTGCTCAACACCAGGTGTATCCCTGATTTCTCCTCCGCCGCATCACGACATCTATTCCATCGAAGACCTGGCCGAACTGATCTACGATCTGAAAAACGCCAACCGCGATGCGAGAATCGCGATCAAGCTGGTTTCTGAAGCCGGAGTCGGAACGATCGCGGCCGGCGTCGCAAAAGCCGGCGCACAGGTCGTTCTGATCTCCGGATACGACGGCGGAACCGGCGCTGCGCCGATGACATCGATTCATAACGCCGGTCTTCCGTGGGAACTGGGAGTTGCAGAAGCGCACCAGACGCTGATTCAGAACGGCCTGCGCTCTCAGGTAGTCATCGAGGCTGACGGAAAGCTCATGACCGGAAGAGATGTCGCAATCGCCTGCATGCTCGGAGCAGAAGAATTCGGTTTTGCGACAGCGCCTCTTGTCGCCATGGGATGCTGCATGATGCGCGTCTGCAATCTGGACACCTGCCCGTTCGGCATCGCCACCCAGAACCCAAAGCTCAGAAAGAGATTTCACGGAAAGCCGGAGCATGTCATCAATTTCATGTACTTTGTCGCAGAGGGGCTGCGTCAGCATATGGCCAGACTCGGCATCCGGACTGTAGACGAACTGATTGGAAGAAGCGATCTTCTTAAAGTCCGCTCACATATGAACACGCACCGTGCAGAGACTGTGGACCTGCAGGCTGTATTGCAGCACGACCGGCGCACCGGCTTTCACTTCAACCCGGAGAACACCTATGACTTCCATCTGGAGAAAACAGCGGATTACCGGATTCTTCTGAAGCAGCTTGGAAAAACACTGCTGAAGAAAAAGACCGGTGCTCTTTCTCTTAGGGTTTCCTCTACAGACCGCTGCTTCGGCACACTGTTCGGCTCAGAAATCACCAAACACTGCGGAAACAGTCTTCTTGATGACAGCTATGTCATTCACTGCAAAGGCGGAGGCGGCCAGTCCTTTGGCTCCTTTATTCCAAAAGGGCTCACCCTGGAACTGGAGGGCGACTGCAACGACGGATTCGGCAAAGGCCTCTCCGGAGGCAAACTGATTCTGTACCCGCCTGAAAACGCGCCGTACGAGGCCTCGGAAAACATCATCTGCGGAAACGTCGCGCTTTACGGTGCTACCGGCGGCTCAGCATTCATCAGCGGCATCGCCGGAGAACGCTTCTGTGTCCGTAATTCCGGCGCCTCTGCCGTCGTTGAAGGTGTCGGCGATCACGGTTGTGAATACATGACCGGCGGACGCGTCGTCGTTCTCGGTCCTACCGGAAAGAATTTTGCGGCAGGCATGTCTGGCGGAATCGCCTATGTGCTCGACGAGAATCACAATCTTTACCTGCGTCTGAACAAAGACCAGGTCATGACGGATACCCTGACAGAAAAGCACGATATTGATGAACTCCGCACACTGATTCAGCAGCACGTCGAAGCGACCGGATCAAAAAAAGGAAAACGCATTCTCGCCGCATTTAAGTCATACATCCCGTGCTTCAAGAAAATCATGCCGATCGATTATGACAAGATGCTGAAAACCATCGCTCACTTTGAGGAAAAAGGACTGTCCAGAAGCCAGGCTGAACTGGAAGCCTTCTCTTACATTCATCATAAGGAGGTTCGATAATTATGGGTAAACCGACTGGATTTATGGAATACAACCGGGAAGTCTGCGCCTGCCGTCCTCCGGAAGAGCGTGCGCAGGACTGGATGGAATTTCACATTCCGCTTTCTCATGAACAGAGAATTCTGCAGGGCGCGCGCTGCATGAACTGCGGAACTCCGTTCTGCCAGGCGGGCATGTCCTGGGAAGGCCGTCTGTTCGGCTGTCCGCTCCACAATCTGATTCCGGAATGGAACGAGATGATTTATGACAATAATGAGTCCCATGCGCTCTCCAGGCTCCTGAAGACAAATAATTTCCCAGAGTTCACCGGACGCGTATGCCCCGCCCCGTGCGAGCGCGCCTGTCTCTGCGGGCAGAATGACGCCCCGATTACGATCCGCGACAATGAACTCTATATTATCGAGGAAGCGTTCCGAACCGGTAAAATCAAGCCGCGCATCCCTCTTCAGCGTTCCGGAAAACAAGTCGCCGTCATCGGTTCCGGCCCGGCAGGACTTGCAGCTGCCGACCAGCTGAATCACCGCGGCCATTTAGTCACGGTCTACGAACGCGAGGCCTGTCCGGGAGGACTGCTGACTTACGGCATCCCGAACATGAAACTGGATAAATCTGTCGTCTTCCGCCGAATCCGTCTGATGGAGCAGGAGGGCGTCATTTTCAAGACCAGGTGTGACTGCTCTGATCCTGCCCTTGCCGAGCGCATTTTGTCTGAATACGATGCCGTTCTTCTCTGCTGCGGCGCAGAAAACGCCCGGCGTCTCCCGTTTGACGACGGGGCTGTCCACGGAATCTGCACTGGTACAGAATATCTGAAAGCATCCGCAGAAGTGCAGCTGCGCCAGGGTTTTCCTCTCGACAAAACCAAAACGGGCAAGGGGATTCCTGCATTCTCTGAAGACGAGTCATCTGCGTCCGCCGCACATTCTGAAGAGAACAGCGGTTTGAACGCTGAAGGGAAACAGGTCATCATTATCGGAAACGGCGACACCGCAAGTGACTGCGCCGCAACCGCGCTCCGTCAGAATGCCGCCGGGATCCTGCAGCTTGTCCGCAGAGGAAAAGATGCGTACACGGATAAAAACGGAGTCCTTCCGGCTGATTACGCACATGAAGAAATCATCGCCCTCACCGGTTCTGATCCGCGCCGATTCTCTGTCCAGGCGGAATCCTTTATTACGAATGAAAAGAATCAGCTGACTGCAGTCAAAACCACCGCAGGAGACACGCTGGACTGCGATCTGCTCATCTGCGCGGCCGGTTTTTCCGGATGCCGGGAGGATATCTGCAGGGCGTTCTCTGTCGATATGGACAGGACAGTCGTAACGGAGCCCGGGAAACATGCCGCGTCAAGGAAAAAGGTATTTACCGCCGGAGACATGCACACGGGAGCCTCCCTCGTCGTCTCCGCGATTGCAGAAGGCAGAAGCGCTGCAGCAGAAATTGACGACTGCCTCCTCGGATATACCAATCTGATCTGATGCTCTTGCAAACCGAATCAGCATCTCTAATCCCGCCGGAAAGCAGGACTCCTCTGCTTTCCGGACTTTATTATCTGCAGCAATCCGCAGAGATGTGCAGACTTTCGTTTACATATTTTTCCGACATCTCCTGTCTTTACAGATTGCCTGCTGCGTGATAGAATTTTCACGATGGACGGTATTCCCGTTTGGAAACTGTACCGACGTGCCACGCGCACAGACGTACCAAAAGGTACTTCAAGATTAAATATGACTGAACCCCTGGAATATACAGATATGGATCCAGTTCAGCACGCCATCCCGGACATTTCTGGGAGGTGTAGAGAATGAGAATCGGAATTACAGGAGCCGGCAAAGTCGGCTTTACCATTGGAAAATATTTCAGCACCCACGGTCTGCAGGTTTCCGGCTATTACAGCCGAACTGCGGAGTCCTCGATGGAGGCAGCACATTTTACAGGCAGCAGAAGTTTCAAAGATATCAATGAACTTGCCCGGCAGAGTGACGTGCTGTTCCTGACGGTCCCAGACGGATTGATTACTTCTGTGTATCAGGAGATTGATCCGGCGCTGCTCCAGGGAAAACTGATCGGTCATACGAGCGGAGCGCTTTCTTCAGAAGATGCGTTTCCGGGAATTGAAGATACAGGGGCTGCGGCCTTTTCCGTTCATCCGCTGTTTGCTGTAAGCGATCGTTATCACGCTTATGAGCAGATGCCGGATGTTTTTTTTGCCATTGAAGGAGATCACCGGGCATTAGAAACTATGATTCCAGTGCTTAGAAAAATCGGTCTTCACCTGCAGGAAATCGACCCCAGATCCAAGGTACGCTACCACTGCGCAGCCGCAATTGCGAGCAACCTTGTCAATGCTCTGCTCCTGACAAGCATTCAGATGCTTCAGGACTGCGGCTTCACAGAAGAACACGCGCGTGCGGCGCTGTCCCCTCTTGTCACGCTGAACGTGCAGAATGCACTGAAAAACGGCGTTATCAGCAGCCTGACCGGCCCGGTTGAGCGCGCTGACACCGGAACGATCAGCAAACACCTGGCCTGTCTTGACGGCCAGAAGAAGCAGATGTACTGTCTGCTCTCTGAGCTGCTGATCCCGGCCGCACAGGAAAAACATCCCGGCCGCGATTACCAGTCCATCAACACACTTCTTCAGGACGCGTTTTCAGATACCGTAAAACAGTATCTGCAGGATCCCGCACAAGAACCTCGCGTCAATCGCACAGAAAGGATGGACTGATTATGAAAAACACAGCAGCAACATTTCAGAAAATGAAAGACAACCACGAAAAAATCTCCATGCTGACCTGCTATGACTATTCGACAGCCAAACTCATGGAAAACGCAGGTATCAACGGCATCCTCGTCGGAGACTCCCTCGGAAATGTCATGCAGGGATACGAGGACACACTCCCTGTAACCATGGAAGAATCCATCATTTACGGCCGTTCTGTTGCCAGAGCGACCAAGGACACCATGGTCGTCATGGACATGCCGTTTATGTCTTATCAGGTATCCGTAGAGCAGGCGCTGACCAATGCTGGAAGACTGATGAAGGAAGCGCACGGAAATGCCGTCAAACTGGAAGGCGGCGCCGCTGTCTGCCCTCAGATCAAGGCTATGACCAGCGTCGGCATTCCAGTTATGGCACACCTTGGCATGACGCCGCAGTCAGTTAACGCCTTCGGCGGAAACAAAGTCCAGGGAAAGACGGCCGATGCCGCAAAGCGCATGCTGGATGACGCATACAAAATTCAGGACGCCGGCGCGTTCGCTGTAGTTCTGGAATGCGTTCCGTCTCCTCTTGCCGCCCTGATCACAGAAAAGCTCACCATCCCGACCATCGGAATCGGCGCCGGCAATGAAACGGACGGACAGATCCTGGTCTATCAGGACATGCTCGGCATGTTCAGCGACTATGTCCCTAAATTTGTCAAGAAATTCGCCAACCTCGGCCAGGAAATGATGGACGCCTTCACGCAGTACGATAAGGAAGTCAAGGAAACAAGCTTCCCGGACGCCGACCACGAATTCCACAAGATGACCAACCCGGAAGTTCTGGATGAGCTGAAGAACCGGTAGGCATTCACCAGACAAAAATAAAACGCAAGGAAATAAAGCAAGGAGAATACAATGATAATCGCAAACACTATCGAAGAAGTACGCGCACAGATTGCTGAATGGAAAGCAGAAGGCCTGACCATCGGGCTCTGCCCGACAATGGGATTTCTGCACGAAGGCCATGCTTCTCTGATGGACGCATCTGTAAAACAGTGCGACCGTACTGTCGCATCAGTCTTTGTCAACCCGATCCAGTTCGGACCTTCAGAAGACCTGGCTGACTATCCGAGAGACTTCGAACACGACTGCAAGCTCCTGGAAGCGCATGGTGTGGATATGGTCTTCCATCCAGATCCGTCTGAGATGTATTTTGACGACTTCTGCACCTACGTCGACATCGACGTGCTGTCAAAAACACTCTGCGGAAAAACGCGTCCTATCCATTTCCGCGGCGTCTGCACCGTCATCACCAAACTTCTGCATATCGTTGAACCGGACTGCATTTTCTTTGGTCAGAAAGACGCGCAGCAGCTTGCCATCATCCGCCGTATGGTCCGCGATCTGAATTTCAACGTCCGCGTCATCGGCTGCCCGATTGTAAGAGAACGCGACGGCCTCGCAAAGAGCTCCCGCAACACCTATCTGAGCCCGGAGGCAAGAAAAGCCGCCGTCATCCTCTCCAGAGCTGTCCGCCTTGGCCAGAATCTTGTCGAGAAGGGCGAATACAGAAGCCGCCAGCTCACTGACGCCATGAAAGAAAAACTTGCGGAAGAACCGATGGCTGATCCGGAATATGTTGAAGTCGTAAACGGACTGAACATGCAGCCGGTGGAGACCTTTAAGAAGGGCGACCTGGTTGCCATGGCCGTCCGGATTGACGGAACGAGACTGATCGACAACTTCACCGTCGGCGATCCTAAAATCACATACACTGAGGACTAACAGACGAACAACGTATGAATACTGAACATCGCCTATGGAAAACAATCCTTAACATATGGTAAATCCATGGATGCGATTAATCCATGCCTGTTGGGAATCCTTACGTGCATGTAATATTCATATGCTTAGTCCTGTCATGACAAAAAAGCGCAGAACGCCGGCGGCTGGAAGCCGCCGGAATGTTCTGCGCTTCTGTCTTTCATGAATTTTCCTGTCCTCCGGTGATAAGCGGCGCTGCAAAAAGCTGATGTTCCTCATGAAGCGGATGCATACTGCCATTGGTCAGGCCGGCCAGAATTTCCAAAATGTCTGCGCGGTCTTTCTCCTCAAGAAAAAGATCAAAGCTCACCTGATCGGTGTACTGAACATGATCAATGGCAGCACGGCCGTCAAATGAAAAAGCTGACAGGCGGTTAAACGTACTGTAGTCTGTTTGAAATGAAAGCGCAAGCTTTTCCTCCATTGCCGCCGGTTCCGACGCCTGAACGCCCATTTTAGCCGCCTGTGTATATGCCCGGACCAACCCTCCTGTCCCCAGCTTAATTCCGCCAAAATATCTGGTCACTACAACCACAAGATTAGAGAAATGTTCTTTGACCAGCATCTGCACAATCGGCGCCCCTGAGGTGCCCTGCGGTTCGCCGTCATCACTTCCCCATTGAAGCTGAAACTGGTCGCCGATTACCATCGCAGGAACATTATGTGTCGCATTATAGTGTTTTTTGCGTATCCGCCGGATAAAACTCTCTGCTTCTTCTCTGCTGCCTGCCGGAGAAACGTATGCGATAAACCTCGATTTCTGGATGACCAGCTCAGCGCTTCCCTCTTTCAATACCGTCCGATACCGTTCCATAACTTTCTTTTTCCTTTCTCCAATCCCTGGCATGCGGACAAAAACGAAAGAAAAGCAGAAGATGAAAGTAACACCATCACCTTCCGCCTCTCACACTCCGCGGTAATACCTGATATCTCCCGCAGAAGCAGATTCGGTACTGCCAATTTTGCCATGATCATACAACAACACCTTTATTGATTCGTGTAACCTGCACCAAGACACTTGTGAATTTCAGGTCATCTGACACCGGCTGCCGCGAACTTATTGCTATAACCATTCCAAAACAAGTATACGAACAATTAGATATCAATTTTTGCGATCTGATCACGCAGGAAATTATTTGTAATCTTGATTCTTGTACCCTTCATTCCCAGCGATCTGGATTCAATGACGCCGGCACTCTCCAGTTTACGGAGCGCGTTAACGATTACAGAGCGAGTAATGTTGAACTTGTCTGCTACTTTGCTGGCAACGAGAAGTCCTTCATTACCTTCAAGCTCACCGAAAATCTTAACAACTGCATCCAGTTCAGAATAGGACAGTGTCTCAAGCGCCATATCTACAGCGTTTTTCTCTCTGCTGTCTGCCTCTTCTTCAAGTGCTATGCTTCTGGACACTTCCAGTCCGACAACTGTTGCACCGTACTCTGTGATAGCAATATCTTCTTCATCATATGGCTCGTTGTCACGAAGCAGAACAACAGTTGCAACGCGGTTTCCTCCAAAGATTACCGGTACGATGATATGATAATATTCATATTTGTTATAGTCGTCTCCGATGATCTCTGTAATCTCATCACCCGTTACGTTTTCTTTGGTGCTTGTGATCTTCAGCAGGCGGGAATTGATCTCCGGTCTTATAACCTCAGCGCCGGATTCATCTTTGACCACCAGCGTATCTGCCTCGCTGCTACGTGCTGCCAGGATCTTTCCGCGCTTGCTCATAACCAGAACTTCCGATTCAAGCATTTCGCCGATAGAATCGCACAGTTCATCAAATGCAACGTATCCTGTCGTACTTTCTGACAACATTCTGTTTAGTTCTCGGATTCTCGATAATAATCTCTTGCTCATCTTTCATCAGCCTTTCTTACCACACACACAATTCAAAACAATACGGTTCATTAATATTTATCAAAAGCGCAGTTCAAACAGCTTCTATTCCCAGACTGCCCCTTTAATCGAGTATCTTATCTTGCCGGATTCCGGTGAATTCCAATCACCGGAATCCGGCGTCAGGACATTCCGGCATTTTGTCCGGTTGTCCATTCTATCCTGCTCAGCGTTACAGAATATACTTTTCGATATCGTCTCTCTCAATCGTATCGGCAAACTTATTCTTCACAAAATCCTGATCAATTACCGTTTTTCCTTCCGGTCCTTCTTCCGGAATCTCATAAGAGATATCTTCCAGAAGACGTTCCAGAATGGTGGACAGACGACGAGCGCCGATATTTTCATTCTGCTGGTTCATCAGAGACGCAATCTCTGCGATTTCTTCAATTGCGCCGTCCGTAAACTCCAGATGGATTCCTTCTGTTTCCAGAAGTGCCTGATGCTGCTTAACAATAGCATTCTTAGGAACCGTCAGAATCTTCATCAGGTCATCCTTGGTCAGATTCTGCAGCTCCACGCGGATCGGGAAGCGTCCCTGGAGTTCCGGGATGAGATCTGTCGGTTTGGAGACACTGAATGCTCCGGCGCCGATAAACAAAATATGGTCGGTCTTGACCGGTCCGTATTTTGTGTTTACCACACTTCCTTCCACGATCGGAAGAATATCTCTCTGTACACCTTCTCTGGAAACATCCGCCCCGGATCCATATCCGCTGCCGGCTGCAATCTTATCGATCTCATCGATAAAGATAATTCCATTCTGCTCGGCATTTTCAACCGCGTCGTCGGTGACAGCATCCATATCAAGCAATTTGGACGCCTCCTGCTCTCGCAGGATTTTTCTGGCATCTTTTACCTTTACTTTTCTGGTCTTTGTTTTCTTCGGCATCATGTCGCCAAAAATGTTTCCAATGGCGATGCTCATGCCTTCATTACTCATATCCAATTCATTGCTTCTCGGGGCTTCTTCAACCTGGATCTCAATGAACTGTTCCTCCAGAAGACCTCTTCTGAGCTGGTCGCGAACCTGATCTCTGGCCATTTTTACATCGGTGGATTCTGATTCCTCCGCCTGCTTCTGCTGACTCTGCTCATAAAGCTGTTTCTGGCTCGGATACCCTCCGCTGTTGCGAAGAAAATCAAACGGACTGTTGTTCTGGCTCTGCTGATTCTGAACCGTTCCGGATTTCCCCGGGACCATCGCCTCGATAATCTTGTCCTCTGCCATTTTATCGGCGATATCATACTTCTCCTGCATCGCACTCTGTTTTGTGATCCGCATAGAAGCCTCGACCAGGTCACGAACCATGGAATCCACATCACGTCCGACATAGCCGACTTCTGTGAACTTGGTTGCTTCAACCTTGACAAACGGCGCTTTCATCAGCTTGGCGAGCCGGCGCGCAATCTCAGTTTTTCCGCAGCCGGTCGGTCCCATCATAAGGATATTCTTAGGCGTAATCTCTTCTCGCATTTCTTCCGGAACGAGACCTCTTCTGTAACGGTTGCGCAGTGCAACTGCAACAGAACGTTTTGCCTTATCCTGACCGATAATATATTTATCTAATTCTGCAACAATTTCTTTCGGAGTTAAACCCTGGATCTTATCCGCCATGTTTATGTATCCTCCTTTTATATTATATACCAATTGTTTCCGAAAATGTCAAACAATTTTGTTCTGTTCCAACTTTATAACATTACTGACAATACACCTGTATGTATGCTGTTGTGGATCATTCTCCACTTTATTTTTCCTGAGAATCAAGTTTCTCAACAGTAATGTGGTCATTTGTGTACACACAGATGGAAGACGCAATCTTCAGCGACTCCCGTACAATCTCCTCAGCACTTAAATCCGTATGGTTGTACAGAGCATTTGCAGCTGAATATGCATAGTTTCCGCCTGATCCGATTGCAACAAACTGTTCATCCGGTTCAATAATTTCGCCGTTTCCAGAGAGAACCAGAATGTCATTATGGTCCATGACAATCATCAGAGCTTCCAGGCTTCTCATGCCCTTGTCTGACCTCCACATCTGTGCGAGATCAACCGCGGCACGCCTTAAATTACCGTCATGCTCTTCCAGCTTGCTCTCAAATTTCTCGGTCAGCGTGAACGCGTCAGCAACTGAACCAGCGAATCCGGTCAGTACCTGACCGTGGAATATCTTCTTTACTTTCACCGCGCCATTTTTCATGATCGCAGTTTCACCCATTGTAACCTGGCCATCGCCGCCGATCGCCACGTCATTCGGACCTCTTCTTACGGCACAAATCGTCGTTGCGTGGAATTCCACCATAACTTCTCTGCCTCCTATTTCATATTTCTATATTTTGTGAATCTCGTTCTGTGAAAACGGACCGTTGCAATAATCACCTGCTAAACCATAATCCATTATTATCGATATCTGTACAATATGCAATAGACTTCACAGAAAATTCACCATAGAATACAAACTTGACAATATTACTATCTACTATTCATAGAGATCAAAACTGTTTCTGCTCTGAAAGAAAGAACAGTCCTGATCTCCGCCCCTTTCAGAATTGGCTTTTCTACAGCCTGTTCCGTTTTAGTCCAGCGTATTCCTACTCTTTATATTTACATTCCGGATTGGAGCACGCCAGTGTTGTCGTCTTCGTTTTTTTCTCTACCAGAAGGCTGCCGCAAACTGGACATTTCTTATTGACCGGCTTATTCCAGTAGGACTGCTTACACTCCGGCCAGCCGCTGCATCCGTAGAAGACTCGGCCTTTCCGGGAATGCTTTTCCACAATATCTTTACCACAAACCGGGCATTTCACTCCGATTTTGACAACAAGAGGCTTGGTGTTCTTACATTCCGGATATCCGCTGCATGCGATAAAATCACCAAAACGTCCGCTTTTAATCACCATCGGACGCCCGCAGAGTTCGCAGACTTCTCCCGTCGGACGATCCTGAACCTCAACCTTCTGGATCTCCTGATCCGCAGCATCCAGTTCCTTCTTAAACGGCCCGTAAAAGTCACGAATGACCTGCTTCCACTCTGTCCCCTTGACTTCAACGTCATCGAGCGTATTCTCCATTTCTGCAGTGAAGCTGGAATCTACGATATCCTTGAAATACTTTTCCAGAAGATCGTCCACGATAAATCCGAGGTCTGTCGGTACCAGACTCTTTTTTTCACGCTTTACATATCTTCTGCCCGTAAGTGTATTGACAATCGGCGCATAAGTGCTCGGTCGGCCGATATCTCTTGTTTCCAGTTCCTTTACCAGACTGGCTTCAGTGAATCTTGCAGGAGGCTGGGTGAAATTCTGTTCGCCCTCAATTTTCTGCAGGTTCAGCTTTTCTCCTTCTTCAAGCTCTGGAAGAAGTTTAGACGAATCCTCTGAAGAAACATGATATACTCTGCGGCATCCGTCAAACAGCATGCGTGAGCCGGACGCACGGAACCCGTACTCGCCGCAGGCTATGGAAACCTGCAGGCTGTCATAGCGGGCCGGCGCCATCTGGCTGGCAATAAACCTGGTCCAGATCAGGTTGTACAGCTTGAACTGATCTGAAGACAGAGAATCTTTCACATCCTGCGGGTCAAGAGTGACGTCTGCAGGACGGATCGCTTCATGCGCATCCTGGATATCTTTTTTCTTGTTCGAGTATACTTTGCCGCCGTAATACTCATCTCCATAGCGATCAGTGATGAACTGCTTCGATGCAGAGCGCGCCTCTTCAGAGACACGCACGGAGTCTGTTCGTAGATAAGTGATGAGACCGATCGTCCCATGGCCTTTAATATCCACTCCTTCATACAGCTGCTGCGCAACCATCATCGTCTTTCGCGTATTAAAATTGATTCGGTTAGATGCATCCTGCTGAAGACTGGATGTCGTGTAAGGCGGATACGGATTTCTGACCGTTTCACGCCGCGTCAGCTTCTCAACAGTATACGGCTTTCCGTCCAGATCTTTAAGAACTGCATCTTTCTCCGCTTCGGTATGAAGCGAAATCTTTTTTCCTTCCTTTGTATTTAATTTTGCCTGGAAAACACTCCCTTTTTTGAAGGAAGCGGTCACTGTCCAGTACTCTTCTGGAATGAAATTCTGAATTTCCTTCTCTCTGTCGCAGATTATCTTCAGCGCGGCAGACTGGACACGTCCGGCAGAAAGACCGCGTTTTACTTTTCTCCAGAGAAGCGGGCTGATCTGATAGCCCACAAGACGATCCAGCACACGGCGCGCCTGCTGCGCATCTACCAGGCTTCTGTCAATCGGCCGAGGATGCTTGATGGCTTCCTTGACAACCGGCTTGGTGATCTCGTTGAATGTTACTCTGCAAGGTTCATCCGGATCGATGCCCAGAAGATATGCAAGGTGCCAGGAAATCGCTTCTCCCTCGCGGTCCGGGTCCGTTGCCAGATATACGCGGGACGCTTTTTTAGCCTCGCGTTTCAGCTCTTTAATCAAGTCTCCCTTTCCGCGGATAGAAATATACTGCGGTTCAAAATCATGATCGATATCAATTCCGAGTTTGCTCTTCGGCAGGTCGCGGACATGACCGACAGAAGCGACCACCCGGTACGTGGAGCCGAGGAACTTTCCTATTGTTTTTGCCTTGGATGGAGACTCCACGATTACCAGTTTCTTTTTCCTGGCTGTCGTTTTCTTGCTTGTCTTTCCGGACGAAGAACGCTTTGCCGTCGTCTTCGCTGTCGATTTCTTTGCCGTCGTCTTTGGTTTTTCTGCTTCAGGCGCATTTCCGGCAGCTGCATCGAATGACGCAGAACTCCCGGAAGACGGCGCTCCTGCAGCTTCTATATTCTTTGTCTCGACTGTTTCAGCCGATGATGGAACAACATTCATAGTTCAAATACCCCTTTTATCAAAATTCCAGCAAGGATGTATTATATCACACCCGGCACATCTGTCAAACATATCAGATAATTACACCATATTTCGATATATTTTCCTATTCGTAATCCTGGGCGTTTTGTTCTCTTTTGTATCATATCAATAGTCGGATGTCAAGCAAAATCTTCCAAACTCGATCAAAACCGATCAAAAATTCCCCCTGATTACTCAGCGGCAAACACACGCCCCATACTGGTGCACACCCATCCCTTCATCTCCAGGATTGTCACAAGGCTGTTGACGTACTGCGGAGAAAACCCGGTTGCCGCACTGATATTCTCTACCATTATTTCTCCGGCTTCAGAAACCGCCCGCAGAACTTTCTGCTCATCTGATCCGAGCGACTCCTTACTGTCTCTTACCGGGTCTTTCCCCAGAGCAGAAAAGATGTCGGAGATGCTGCAGACCGGAGTGATATCTCCAGTTCCGATGTACGCAAGAAGACGGTTGGTGCCGACACTGCATCTGCTTGTAATGTTCCCCGGAACTGTCATCAGCATTTTATTCTGCTCTACGGCATACTCTGCTGTTTTTAAGGCTCCGCTGTGAAAGGAGGCCTCAACAATTACAATGATATCCGCTATCGCCGCAATCAAACGGTTCCTCTGCGGAAAAGTCCAGGGTTTCGCCTGAAAGCCCGGCGGATACTCGGAAAGCAGCAACCCCCGGTCGCGGATTTCTTCCATTAACCCTCTGTTTTCCGCGGGATAGCAGAGATCCAGCCCGTTCCCAAGCACAGCGATGACATTCCCTCCCTGATGAATACAGGCGCGCTGCGCGGATGAATCAATGCCTGCAGCCATTCCACTGACCAGTGTAACGCCCGCTTTGGCTGCCTGTCTTCCGATTTCCCGGCTGACAGAAGCACCATACGGGCTGCATTTCCTGCTTCCGACAACGGCCAGAACCGGCGGCTTCAGCAGTTCCTCTCTTCCTTCCATAAACACCTGTTTCGGCGGATTTTTCAGAGAAGGCCGGAGAAACTGCTCCGGATATCCGCTTTCCCCTTTCTTTACTTGTCTGATCATATACTCCTCCAGTTCACTCAGAGAATTCGCTGAGTCTGATGCATATTATCCGTTTATATCTGGGCCGCCGCGTTTCTGCCCCCAAAAGCAGTTTGCCCGCATCATCTTCTAAATGGTTTCTTTTCTCCGGTATGCAAGCGCCTCGGTAAGATGACGCATCTTTATCATGCTGCTGCGTTCGATGTCAGCGATAGTTCGGGCCACTTTTATAGTTTTGTCCAGCATCCGGGGATCCATCTTCAATTTATCGTATGCATCTTTTAAGACCAGTTCTGACTCGTCATCCAGTTTCCCCATTTCTTCAGCATCTTGCCGTCCATCTGGCTGTTCAGCACTGCAGGAGTCCCGCGAAAACGCTTTTTCTGCACCTCTCTCGCCCGGAGAACCATTTCTCTCATCGCCGCAGAATCAAGAGAGCTGCCTTCCATGATCTGATCGTAAGACAGAGACGGAAGATGAATCTGTATGTCAATTCTGCTCAACAGCGGGCCGGACAGGCGTTTTTGATATCTTCTGACTTCTGCTGCGCTGCATCTGCATTCATGCACACTGTCCCCGTAATAGCCGCATGGACAAGGATTTGCAGCAGCAACCAGCAGAAAATCTGCCGGAAACACAAAACTCCTTCCTCTGCGCACCAGGCGGACTTTCTTTTCTTCCAGCGGAACCCGCAGGCATTCAAGAACAGAAGGCTTAAACTCCGGCATCTCATCCAGGAACAGTACGCCTTGGTGCGCAAGAACAGCTTCCCCGGGCAGAGGTTCCGTTCCGCCCCCGATCATTCCCGCGCGTGTCAGGCTGGAATGCGGATGGCGGAACGGGCGGTTATTCATATACGGATGATTAGCATCCAGAAGACCGTTAATGGAATAAATTTCCGTCATTCTCAGTTTTTCCTTTTCTTCCATCGGAGGAAGGATTCCAGGGATCCGTTCAGCGAGCATCGTTTTCCCGGTCGCCGGGCTTCCAGTCATTAAGATGCCATGCCCTCCGGCAACGGCAACGGCAAGCGCCCGCTTCGCCATCTCCTGCCCCCGCACATCCTTAAAATCCAGTCCATCATCCGCGGGCGCAGCACACGCATCCGCAGCCGGGCATACCGGAAACAGAGAACTCTGCCCCTGCAGAAACGCGCATATCTGCCGGAGACTGGAAACCGCGTATACCTCAACTCCTCTAAGAAGCGCCGCTTCTACGGCGTTTCCTTCCGGAACAATCACCTTGGTAATCCCGTTCTCCTTCATGGCCCTGACCATCGGAAGAATTCCATTTACCGGGCGGACTCCGCCGTCGAGCGACAGTTCCCCGAAGCAGGCGTACCGACTGACCTCCGCCTGCGGCAGCTCTCCTGCGGACAGGAGAATCCCGAGCGCCATGGGAAGATCCAGATGACTCCCATGCTTATGAACATCTGCCGGCGAAAAATTGATCGTGATCCTCTGCGCTGGAAAGCGAAACCCGCTGTTGTTCAGCGCCGGACGTATCCGATCCCGCGCTTCTTTTACGGACGTATCTGCCAGTCCGACAATCGTCACTGCCGGAAGTCCGTATGAGATATCCGTCTCTAGTGTCACGGCCTGTGCCTGGATCCCCTGCAGCACGGCCGTATTCATTTTTGATAGCATCCTGATCCGCTGCTCATCGAAATGCCCGTCTCATTCCGCTGCGTTTTCACACATACTGAGCAGCATCCTCCTTTCCCTCTACTGCAATTCATTCTGTTATATAAATGATGATTCTGTGATCTGTCCGGTCAGTTCAAAAACCATGAACCGGATCTCTCTTTGTTCAACTTTATTTTCCGTCAGGTACCACTGGGCAGCTCTGCGAATTCTCTGCTGCTTTCGCCGATCGACTGCCTCTGCCGGTCTCTCTGTCCACCTGCGCATTCTGGTCTTAACCTCCGCAAAACAAATGCACCCATCTTCACGTTCTGCAATCAGATCTATCTCACCGGCTCTGCACCTGTAATTCCGCGCCAGAATTCTCCATCCTTCGGAAAACAGGACCGCCGCCGCAAACCGTTCGCCAAGCGTCCCGATCAGTTTTCTGTCTGCGCCCACTCCTCCACCTCCTGTCTCTGCCATTATGGAGTTCCCAGAGAACCTCCTTCAACCAACATTTTCTGACTTTTTCTAACGCAGAATTTACGCAAAAAAAGAGACTGCTTTGGCTGTTTCTCAGCCTTGGACAGTCTCTATGTGTTTGATCAAGCAATTTATGTCGACATTTTTCGACAGGCGCTGTTACAGAACAAACCGGCGAAAAGCTTTGGCCACTCCGTCTTCCGCGTTGCTCTCCGTCACATAATCCGCCATTTCTTTGATTTCCGCGCATCCATTTTCCATGGCGACACCGATTCCGGCAAGCTGAATCATCTTTGCGTCATTCATACTGTCGCCGCAGGCCATCAGCTCTTCCCGTTTTACACCGAGCAGGTCCATCAGGTACAGAAGTGCAGATGCTTTGCTCGTCCCCTTTCTACCGATTTCCATATTATACCAAACTGAAGAGGTCAGCGTCACATCCTCTCTCTTTCCAAGGAAACGGAACATTTCCTCTCTCTGGTCCATGTCACTGAAATTCAGGCTGATGTTCTCTATCTTCTCTCGCTTTTTATGCAGGAGTTCGAGGATGTCCGCGGTTGGTTTTCTTGTGCTGAGGACGTACCGCCGGCTGACCTCTGAGCGATATTCCACGAGGTTTTCTTCCAGTTTCCGATAAGCATCTTCATTCATATATGCCTTTCCGTCCGCGAACACCTCCACGTCCAGATTTTTTCCGCGCAGAAATTCTGTCAGATCATCCGCAGTTTCCGGCTTCAGCAGACTCTGACGGAGGATTTTCCGGTCTTTCAGTCTGGTGACTACTGCGCCGTTGGAATTGATCATATACTCCAGGCCGTCCATAGTTTTCAGTTCTTCCGGAGCTGCAGAAAACACTCTTCCCGTCGTTACAACCACATGGACCCCTTTTCTGCTCGCCTCTGTCAGCGCGCTGCGAGTCGGCTCTGACAGCGATTTATCCGGCCTGAGCGTCGTTCCGTCCAGATCCAGAGCCGTCATCCTGATCACAGGTTTCTGATTCTTTTCTTCTTGCTCGTTCATTCTTTGTCCCTTCTGTATCTCCTTACCGGCTCTGCCCGTGCAGCAGCGCCAGAAACTCTACGTTGTTCATCCGCACATCACGCATCGTGCAGTCGCCCTCATGCCCCGGGTAAATATGAATGTCATCCCTGAGCTGTTCATCCAGAAGCTGTACGGAGCGGACCATCTCCTCTTCACAGCCGCCCGGAAGATCCGTCCTTCCCAAGTCTGTATCAAAAAGCGTGTCTCCCGTAAAACAGACTTTGCTCTTTCTGGACAGAAAACACACGGAGCCCCGAGTATGGCCTGGTGTGTGAAGAACCAGTAAGAATTCTTCATCACTTCCGTCACTGATGGAATATACATCATTCTTTTGAAACAGATGGTCCACCGGCAGACTGCAGCTGAGCATATCCTCCTTATGCATAGCTGCCGTACACTGAAAACGCTTCATCAGAGCCTTCGCCGCTCCGATATGGTCATCGTGACGATGTGTCAGCAAAATTTCCTGTACATCGAGATCATGCTCCTGCATAAACCTAACGTACTGCTCTGGCTCATAACCGGGGTCAATAATCCAGCACTTTCCGTGGTCATGCTGATAAATGACATATCCATTTTCCAAGATCGGACCGCATTGAAACCGTTGAATGATCATGATTGCCTCTCCTCTCCTCTCCTTTTTCTGGCTGCATATTGCCGCAGAACCTATTTTTTGTGCATCCTCATGATTATTTTATGATTTTCCTATAGTATATCCCATATTGAACAGTTCGTAAAAGCATTTACCGGCAGCTATGTACTGTATGCAATATTCACTTGCAAATTCACTGCTTCTGTCATAGAATGTTGATGGTTGGAAAACAGCGGTTTTCAGCGTGCCCGATCAGAGATTTTCAGGACATGCGCGGAGGATCCGCTTTCCGACATTCTTTCTTTTTGAATATTTTTTTGACAAAAGAATAACGGCAAGAGGCCTGCCCGGACTAGCGCCCGGCTGCACGGACTCCGCCGAAAAGAAAACATCAACTTGCAGTAGCAGTGACGCTGCTGCATTTTACAAGGAGCAGAAAATGGAAGTAGCAATCGTAGGCGCCGGGAAACTCGGGTATAAAGTTGCTGAGGCACTCTCCAACGGCGACTATTCCGTTACAATCATTGACCGTAAGGAAGCGCTGCTGGATAAGATAGCTCAGCATCTGGACGTCATGACGATCAATGAAGATGCAAGAAGAATGTCCGTTCTCCAGGATATCGGGATCGAACACTTCGATTATCTCTTAACGGCAACCTCTAACGACGAGATGAACATCGTCATCGCCGCTATGGCAAAAAAACTCGGATGCCGTCATGTCATCGCCCGTGTAAGAGACCCGGAGCATATGAATCAGATTGATCTTCTCCGTGAAACTTTCAATCTGGACGTTATCGTTAACCCGGACCTTGCCATTACGGAAGAGATCTATAAGTATCTTGCAGAAAAATACACGCTGCAGAATGGTATTTTTACGACGGGAAAAGTTTCTATGATTGAATTTGAGGCGAAGAACTACGCCCGCCTGATCGGCTGTTCCATCACGGACATCCGGTCTATCTTCCCGGACTTTCTGGTTCTTGCGCTGTCAAGAAACGGAAAAGTCATCATTCCGCATGGAAACGACACGATTGAGCAGTGCGACCTTCTCTACATGCTCGGTGAACAGGAAAAAATCTGCAAACTCCACCAGAAGGTCAATAAAAAACGCAGCAACATTCTGCGCAAGGTCATGATTATCGGCGGAGGAAAAACCGGATACTATCTTTCCCAGAAACTTGCAGATTTCGGCGCTGCAGTAAAACTGGTTGAGCAGGATCTTGCACGCTGCCAGTATCTGGCTACGCAGCTTGAGAACGTCATGATTCTCCATGTCGACGGGACAGACATCACGACTCTGGAAGATGAAAACATGGACGGCATGGATGCTTTTGTCACTGCCACAGGATATGATGAAGAGAACCTTCTTCTTGCGCTGACTGCAAAGAGAAAAGGAATCCCGGACGTTATTGCGAAAGTCAGCCATGAAAATTATGTGGATCTGATCGAGGAAATGGGTGTGGATATGGTTCTGAACCCGCTGGACATCACAGCGAGCAATATTCTCAGAGAGATTCAGGGAGCCAGCCGGATCATTACCTCTGTGCTGATTCAGGGCCAGGCAGAACTGATTGAAGTCAGGGCGCAGAGCGGCATGAACCTCATTGGGAAACCAATCTCCGAGCTTCCTCTTCCGAACAGTATTCTGATTGCTGCGATTGACCGCGGCGGACAGCTGATTATCCCGGACGGCGATACCAAGATTAAGAGAAATGATCACGTCATTATGCTTTCTCTTCTGTCCAGCATCAGCAGTCTTGAAAAATTGCTGAAGCCGAAGAGATAATAGTTTCTATTTCCCGGGGAATAGAATATGATAATAGGATAGAAATTACTGACTGCCTCGCGAACTTCTCGCGGGGCATCTGAGTATGTATTACAGATTGGAAATTAATGCAATGAATATCAGTATGAAAAACGTCGTCCGCTTAATCGGCGTCGTGATTTTTATTACCGGACTGTGCATCATTCCTTCCCTGCTCACCGCATTCATCTATCATGAAAAGAGTTCTGCGGTCTGTTTTGGTCTGACCATGGCAGGATGCATGATTCCGGGATTTCTCATCATGAAAATACTCCCTGCGGAATCATTTAAGATGCGTCAGCGCGACAGTTACCTGTATGTAACTCTTACATGGTTTCTGGTGTCGTTTGTCGCTGCAATTCCGCTTACGGCGTCCGGAGCAATCCCTAAATTTTATGATGCATTTTTTGAAACCTGTTCCGGATTTTCCACGACCGGATCCACCATCCTGTCCAGTATTGAGACTCTGCCAAAATCCATGCTTTTCTGGAGATCTTTCACACATTGGCTCGGCGGAATGGGAATCATCGTCTTTACGGCTGCACTGATGCCGAACCTTGGAATATCCGGCCAGTCCATCGCAGAAGCTGAAGCTCCGGGGCCGACTATGGATAAACTCACCGCACGGTATTCTGACACCGCCAAGAATCTATACCTGCTGTATTTTGGAATCACGGCGGCAGAGACGATTTTGCTGATGTTCGGCGGAATGAATCTGTATGACTCCCTCATTCAGACATTCGGCACAGTCGGAACCGGAGGATTTTCCAATTACTCCGACAGCATCGCTCACTTCAGCAGTCCATATATCCAGTGGGTCATCATCGTATTTATGCTGATGTGCGGAGCCAACTTCAACCTGTACTTTGGCATTCCAAAACACGGGCCAAAGGCACTTCTGAAGGATTCTGAGTTCCGCCTGTACCTCTGCGTGATTCTTTTCACAACAGGCGGCATCACGATTGACCTGATCGCACGCGGGATTATCTCCAACCCGTTTAAGAGTCTGACGGCGGCGGCATTCCAGGTCTCATCCATCATCACCACAACCGGTTACGTCACAAAGAACTATGACCTCTGGCCGACATTTTCTAAAATGATGCTGATGATCGTGTTCCTGACCGGTGCATGTGCATCTTCCACAGGAGGCGGACCAAAGATGATCCGTGTTCTGATAGCACTGAAGATGATCCGCAGAAGCATCGCGCTGAAAATTCATCCGTCCAGGGTGTATACCATCAAGGTGAACGGACGGCCGGTTGAACGCGATGTCTTGACTAACATTTCCAACTTCATCTTTTTCTACATCTTTATCCTTTTCATCGGATGTATGGTTGTAGGGCTGAACGGATATGATGTCATGACAACGTTTTCCTCGGTGCTGACCTGCCTGGGAAACATCGGACCTGGATTCAATAAGGTCGGACCAATTTACAACTTTTCATTCTTTGCACCGTGGGCCAAGATTGTCCTCTCTGTCCTGATGATCGCCGGACGTCTCGAGCTGTTCACCGTGCTGACGCTGCTGTCGCCAAAATACTGGAACGTAAACAAGAATTAAATTCATCATTTGAACATCCGCGCGCCGGGCCTTTCCGGCATGCGTTCTGCAATGCTGACTGATATACTGAGGCTTTTGAAATGAAGATTAATAATCGACTGCTTTATAAAACACTGAAAGTATCCCTTCTGCCCCTTGGCATCGCCCTGCTGATTCCGATGGCGCTGTCTGCAGCACAGAAGGATTCCGGAACAGCAACGGCATTTCTCATTCCGGCTCTGATCTGCCTTTTAACAGGCATTTTCAGCACTGTGATGCTGAACAAAAGCCGGCATATCTCCACGAAGAAAATGCTGATCCGCGACGGTTATCAGATCGTCATCTGCGGTTCTTTTCTTGTTCTTCTTTTTTCCGCCTTTCCGTACTGGCTCTGCGGACAGCACATCGGTATTATTGATGGCTGGTTTCTTTCAGCTGCATCATGGACAACAACCGGAGTGGTATCCATAGACTGCTCGCATCTGCCGGACGCAGTCATGCTCTGGCGCGCCATTACATGCTGGCTCGGCGGATTTTCCATGCTCGGAGTATCTATTACGATTTTTTCCAGGCTTGGAATTAATGAACAGGGGCTGCTGAGCGGTCCATCTTCCATAAGTAAGCAGAATACCAAGCTGACCGCGCATTTTAACGGAACGGTGAAGATTCTGCTGATCTTCTATATCGCAATGACTGGTGCTGAATTGCTCTTTCTTTCACTCTCGGACATGTCCTTTTTCACTGCCCTGCTGAATACACTGAGTAATGTAAGCACCTCCGGACTGATTGACACGTCACACTCTGCGGACTATTTCCTGCATACACCATATGTAAGAGTCGTCATGTCTGTCTTTGCCCTGCTTGCGTCCGTCAACTTCTTTGAATATTACTATGTACTGACCAAGCACCGCATCGCCAAGAATTATGAGGTGCGTTCATATCTTTCCATTATTGCGGCAGCATCTGTCCTTATTTCACTGGATCTGATGCTCACCGGAAAATACCACAGCTTTGTGGATGCGCTGCGTGACGCTGCAACAGTCTGTGTATCCAACTCTTCCACATCCGGATATGCGTCATCTCTTGCTTCCTCCTGGCCGACAACAAGCATATTCATTCTGCTGGTTCTGATGATGATCGGCGGATGCAGCATCTCTGCGGCCAGCGGAGTCAAAGTAACCCGCGCCGTCGTTTTCTGGAAGCTGATCAACCGCGGGATCTACAAGAGGATCCACCCGCGGTCAACCAAGGCAGTTATCGTACACGGGCATAAGATCACTGCACGGATGGCCTCTTCCATCACTGTGTTCATTATGCTGTTTTTCTTGATTATCATTGTGGCAGCAGTCGTTGTCAGCATCGATAATCAACCTTTGGATACGACCTTCTATGCCGTCATTGCATCGCTGACCAATACCGGAACGTTCAGCGGAAAACTGGCATTAGGCGATTACCGCATCTTCAGTCCGCTTATCCGCTTTTTCCTCAGCTTACTGATGATCATCGGACGCTTGGGCATTTATCCGGCAGTGGTTATTTTCTCCTCAAACTTCTGGAGAGAGAAATAGTATCCCCTCACCTTAACGAGACACCGATTTAAATACGATCAAGCGGCGCGTCAGTTCTATATGTTCTGACGCGCTGTTTAGAAAGGAGTTCTATGCAGCCATTGTCTACACGTATGCGCCCGACTCGTCTCGAGGATTTTGCAGGTCAGCGCCATTTTCTCTTTCCCGGCTCGCTCTTTGTCCGATCCATCCAGAACCGCAGTTTTCACTCTGCCATTTTCTTCGGTCCTCCCGGAACAGGAAAAACAACGCTGGCACGCATTATTGCCCGCACTATGGACAATGATTTCCGTGAAATCAACGCCTCAGTTTCCGGAACCAAAGAACTGAAAGAAATCCTTGAAGAAGCACGGGTGAAATTTTACGGACTGGAAAGACGCTCCACCGTCCTGTATGTTGATGAAGTGCACCGCTGGAACAGGCTCCAGCAGGATGCTCTGCTGAAAGCCCTGGAGGAAGGTATTATTCATTTGATCGGAAGCACGACGGAAAACCCTTATTTCTCTGTGAATAAAGCAATCCTGAGCCGTGTAAGAAATATCTATGAATTTCACCCATTGAAACCGGAAGACCTGATCCAGCTCTTGAACCGCGCTCTTAAAGACCCTTCCAGGGGGCTCGGCGGCATACAGCCGCCTGTGCGCGCAGAAGATGACGCCCTTCAGCTGCTTGCAGATCTTTCTCAGGGAGATGCACGCTCTGCGCTGGACACGCTCGGATTCATCGCGGAAAACCTTCCGGAAAACGAACGCGTCATTACCAGAGACAGGGTCGGCGAGGCCCTGCAGCGAAACATCAACAGCTATGATGAATCTGCGGAATACGATTTACTCTCCGCTCTGCAGAAGTCAATCCGCGGCAGCGACCCGGACGCCGCCATCTACTATTTTGCAAAAATGGCAGACGCAAGGTGCGACCTGATGACAATCGGACGCCGCCTCCTGGTTATTGCGTCAGAAGATATCGGCATGGCCTACCCGTCCGCAATCTCGATTGTGACGGCCTGTGTCCAGGCCGCGCAGATGGTCGGATGGCCAGAGGCCGGGATCAATCTCAGCGAAGCCGTTCTGCTTCTGGCCTCCTCACCAAAATCCAATTCCTCGGTCAGAGCCTATCAGGAAGCGCTTCACGATGTCCAAAGCCGGAACTGCGGCCCGATCCCCCCGCACCTCAAAGACGCGCATTACAGCGGCGCGGAAAACCTGGGATACGGAAAGGGATATCTCTATCCGCATGACTTCGGCGGCTACGTCCGTCAGCAGTACCTACCCGATGCCCTGCAGAACGCAGGCGTCCGCTATTACCATCCGACCGGAAACGGATCCGAAGCGCAGTTCAGACATTTTCTCGAAAAGCTTCGCCAGAAACTGAATCAGACTGCGCGGCAGAGCAATGCCGAACATACAGAACATACCAAACCTAAGAAAGAAGAGGAATAATACATTATGGAAATTATCCGCGCTAAGCACAGCGGCTTCTGCTTCGGCGTAAAAAAAGCCGTAGAAACCGCCTATCAGGAAACCAGACAGCAGCACAATCATCTTTTCACGCACGGTCAGCTGATTCACAACCGCGATGTCACGGATGAACTGGAACAGCTCGGCGCCCGCATCATCGATTCCCTTTCTGATGCGCCTGAAGGATCAACGGTAATTGTCCGTTCACATGGGGAGACAAAACAATTCTATCAAGAGGCCCAGCAGGCAGGAATCCGCCTGGTAGAAACAACCTGCCCGTTTGTCTCCCGTATTCACAGCCTGGTCCAGGAGGCATATGAAGCTGGAAAAACCATTGTGATCATCGGCGACCCAGACCATCCGGAAGTTATCGGAACCAACGGCTGGTGCGATAATCAGGGAATCATTCTCAGCTGCAAAGAAGACGCCGAGAATTTTCCTTGCCAGTCTGCCTTTGTCGTCTGCCAGACCACACTGAGAAAGGAAACCTTTCAGGAAATTATTGACAGCCTGAAAAGACAGCATGTGGAGCTGGAGATCCACAATACCATCTGCAACGCCACATCAGAGAGGCAGAACGCGGCAGCAGAACTGGCAAAAACCTGCGACGCCATGGTCGTCATCGGCGGGAAAAACTCCTCAAACACCCAGAAACTTTTTGAAATCTGCCGGAAATACTGCCCAAACACGTTTTTTGCCGAAAATATTAATGATTTACCATTGAAACAATTGAAAAAGTGTAATAGAATAGGTGTTGCGGCAGGTGCATCGACGCCTGAACGTACTATCAAGGAGGTTACTACTGTTATGAGTGACAATATCACGAACGAAACTGCAAATTCGATGGAAGCTTTCATGGACGAAATCGATGCATCTTTGAGACTCCCACACACCGGTGAAATCGTTACCGGTAAGGTTGATCAGGTAAATGACGACGAGGTCATCGTCAACCTGGGCTGCAAGAAAGATGGAATCCTCACCTCTCGCGAGGTTACACTGGAGGAAGGACAGAAACTGACAGACATGTTCCATGTCGGCGATGAAGTCCAGGCTAAAGTCATCAAGACAGATGACAACGACGGCGGAATCCTGCTGTCCAAGAAGAGACTGGAAGTCAACAAGCACTGGGATGAAATCAATGAAGCACTTGAAAATAAGTCAAATATTGAGGTCAAGGTTGTCAAGGTTGTCAAGGGCGGCGTAATTGCTGAATACAAGGAAGTACGCGGATTTATTCCACTCTCCCAGCTCTCCAACAGATACGTTGAAAGCGCTGACGAGTTCATGGGACAGGTCCTGACCGTCAAGGTTTCCAGAGTTGATCAGAGAAGAGGCAGAGCTGTATTCTCCCACAAGGCTGTACTGGCTGAGGAGAGACAGAAGAAGCTGGATCAGATCTGGGATACGCTGAAGGTTGATGACATCGTAGAAGGAACAGTAATGAGATTTACTGACTACGGCGCATTTGTTGACCTGGGCGGAATCGACGGACTGCTCCACATTTCCGAGATTTCCTGGGGCAAGCTGAAGCACCCTGATGAGGTTCTCAAGATTGGTCAGAAGATCAACGTCAAGATCCTGAACATGAACCGCGAGAAAGGAAAGATTTCCCTCGGTCTCAAGCAGACAACTCCAGAGCCGTGGTCTGTCATCAACGATACCTATCACGTTGATCAGATCGTCAAGGGCAAGGTTGTTCAGCTGAAAGAGTATGGTGCATTTGTTGAGCTGAAGCCGGGTCTGGACGGACTGGTACACATCTCTGAGGTTGCCAACAAGCACGTAAACAACATCAGCGATGAGCTGACTGTAGGTCAGGAAGTTTACACAAAGATTCTTGACATCGATACAGACAGAAGAAGAATCAGCCTTTCCATGAAGCAGGTTCCGGAAGATTATAAGCCGGAAGATGAAGAGGAAGCCGCTCCTGCTGAAGCAGAAGAAGCTCCATCTGAGGAAACAGCTGAAGACGCTGAGTAGTGTTAAGCGAAAACAATTTCAGGCAAGCGCTGTCAGGTGCTTGCCTGTTTTTTATTAGCTTCACGATCTTTATGTGCCAGGTCATCTGATAGGTAGAATGTCGTTTCATACGACACGCATATTGTGATGCCCGCCGCATAGAATCTAAGGAGAATTATGAGCAGAAAAAAGAAAACCCCTGCCCTCAGAGGGCGCCTCGATAAAACAAAGTCCGGAAATGGATTTGTCGTAATGGAAGACGGGGATGACATTTTTATTGACCAGGAAAACATGAAAGGTGCCATGAACGGTGACCTGGTGCAGGTTGACCTGCTGCCGGAATATTACTGGGACCGCCGCCCGGAAGGCCTGATCGACCGGATCCTGAACCGCGCTCAGGAAGACGTCGTCGGAACGTACCACCGCATCGGAAAAAACGGTATCGTTGTTCCTGTCGCCAAGCATGACCGGGAAGGCGTATTTATCAAGGGGCGCGCTAACAGCAAAGCCAAGGACGGCGACAAGGTCCTCGCGCGCATCACCCGTTACCCTTCCCGCCCTGATGAAAACGCAGAAGGAAAAATCATTGACGTCATTGCCAGAAAGGGAGCCTCAGGTGCGGAAATCAAAGCACTGATACGCGCTTCCGGACTGCGGGAACAGTTCCCCTCCCCCTGCGAAGCTGAAGCAGCAGAATGTGCGCGAAAAACACCAGATGAATCTGATCTGTCCAGACGTATGGACCTCAGAAACGACATCGTCCTCACGATTGATGGAGCGGATTCGAAAGACCTCGATGACGCCGTCTCAGTAAAAAAACTCGATAACGGGAACTGGCTGCTCGGTGTGCACATCGCAGATGTCTCCCACTATGTAAACGATCATTCCCGCCTGGACAGAGAAGCAAGAAAACGCGGCAACAGCGTATATCTGCTGACACGCGTCATTCCTATGCTGCCAAAATCCCTGTCAAACGGCATCTGCTCCCTTTTTGAAGGCGCAGACCGTCTGACACTCACCTGCGAAATGGAAATCCGCCCGGATGGAGACATTGTCCGCCACAATATATATGAGAGCATCATCCGCTCAAAAGCGCGCATGGTCTATGATGATGTGTCTGACATGCTGGAAGATGAGGACAGTGCCTTGATCAATACTTATACAAACTACCACGGTTTTAACATTTACGCCGCGCTGAAGGAAATGGAACAGCTGGCCGCCGCGCTGAATCATAACCGTATGAAAGCAGGAAGTATTGATTTTGACCACGAGGAAGCGGAGATTATCCTGGACAATCAAGAGAATCCAATCGATATCCACCCTGCCGACCGGCGCGTTGCGAACCGCATGATCGAAGAATTCATGCTTGCCGCCAACAAAACCGTTGCGGAACACTTTAACCGCTTGCACGTGCCTTTTGTCTACCGTGTTCATGAGCAGCCGGACACCGTAAAGATCGAGGAAATGAAACACTTTCTGACCTTCTTTGGAATTTCTCTGCACACCAAAAAAGGTGAGCTCGCTCCTTCCGAACTCAGCCGCATCCTGGAGCTGGCAAAGGGACAGCCGTATGAGAACATCGTCAGCACCGTCCTGCTCCGGTCCATGACCAAGGCCTATTACAGCCCGGAATGCACCGGACACTATGCTCTGGCATTTCCGTATTACTGCCACTTCACTTCACCGATTCGAAGATATCCGGATTTGATGATTCACCGCATCATTAAGCAGGTGCTGAACGGAGGCAAAAACGATCTCCGCAGAAAATCATGGACATCAGATGTGCAGGATGTATCCGAGCATTCTTCAGAAACGGAGCGCGCCGCTCAGGAACTGGAGCGCGATGTTGATAAACTGAAAATGGCGCAGTACATGAAGAAATTCATAGGCGAAGAATACTCCGGAATCATCAGCGGCGTCACCGAATTCGGCATATACGTACAGCTTGAAAATACAGTAGAAGGCCTGGTTCCAATCTCTACACTGAACGATGACTATTATAACTATGAAGAAAGCCGCTACCGCCTGATCGGATCCAATACCCATAATATTTACGCACTGGGAGATCCGGTCCGCATACGAGTAACCGATGCGCGTCCGGAAGAACGGCAGATCGATTTTCAGCTCACGGGAGATAATAATACAGAAGGAACAAGAAGAACAGATAAACACAAAGGACAGCGTCATTAATACACGCTGCCCTTTTCTTATTTCATTCTTTTTTCCGTTCTCACTCACTTGCTTCCTGCAGAAAGACGTGATCTGAGACTGCCTCAGCATACCCATCTGCATCCGGCCTGCGTGTTAAGGTATTCCACGTGTCACGCCGGCTGTAGCCACACATAAACGCCTCTGTCCTGAGTCTGTAAAGTCTTCGTTTCAGCGCGCCCGCATGAAGGCCCTCACCAGCTGTAATTTCCCATGCGTGACGGAGATATCCTTCGCCGTCTCCTTTCAGATTTTCTGTCAGCACATCAATCACACTGCAGATGCCGTCATGGAACTGATTCATGCTGCAGATATATCCGCGGCTGCTGTTATCCGTTCCTGTCCAGGCGAGCGCAGCTTCCGGCTCCTTTAATCCGTTCTTTACAAAAACAAGATCCGGATGGATCAAGTATTCACCAATAAACAGAAACACATCTTCTGCACGGATCATCTTATCCAGCAGAGACAGCACAACATCAAGCGCTTCACACACATCCGGCGCAAAGTAGTTTTTCAAACTAACATATCCATCCGTGTGAAACATGCCGGAAAGCCGGACTACACCGTCCTTCCCCGCTGCATGCATAAAATTGACCGGGAGGAACAAACCTGTGTATCCAGTCTCCAGAATCTGCTTCTGATAATCCATCAAGTCTCTGTCACTATACTGAATTTCCAAACATTCTTCCATTATTCTCCCCTCCTGATTTATCTACTCTCCGCCCCCGCATGTCCTGCACGCCGTATACCCCTGCGCTTTTGCCTGCTTCAGAGAAATCTCCGTACACCATCTGGTCACCGATCTGCAAGAGCCATAGTGATATGCTTCTCCCGCTCTTGAAAACACATATACCGGCGCTCCAGTCGCAGCGGTTTTTGCCCGGCAGTTCGGACATGGATGATAGGCCTTGCGAATCTTATCTGATAAAGGCACCATTTTACAACAGGCACGAACATGCTGACAGAACCCAGAATGATAGCGGATCCCTTCTTCCGGAAAAATATATACCATTCTGCTGTCGTCCTGAAAGCTGTCTGCAGCGCCTCCCGTCCGTACCCGCCCTGTAAATGCTCTTCCTGTGATCACGGCCGGAACCCTGATGTGGTCAAAACAGCCGAGCGGATCATGAACCCCATGCACAGCCTGCAGATGGATTTCAATTAAATCTTCCATATTTCCATGCGAAAACCGATATCTGTAGCCAGTAATATACAAATGCTTCAGCCATCGGTTTTCTCCCTTTGCACGGCCCTCCAGACGAACCGGCATCCTGGCCGCAGACGGATGAAGCGCACAGACCGCTGCTTCTCGCCTCATCTCATCCGTTGCTGAAAACACCAGGTTTTCTGAATTACTGATCACCGGAATGATCCCGATAAGAGCAAGAACAGCCAACATAAACATTGGAGCGATCACAGCAGCTTCCAGAATGTATTCACCTTTTTTAGAAAACACGCGCTTAAGGCCTTTGATTCCTTTCTTTGCCGCAGGTAATTTCTCATGATGCTGTTTCAATATCCGCATGATCTTATCCGGTACTCCTCCTTCCTTTCCAGTTGATGCTGCCAGTCTGCATATTCACCTCATCCTCTGATCGGTCATTTCTCCTGACCGTCAGAATCCGGGTAATACATCCGCCGAATCTCGCATGAACGGCCATTTACTCTGAACTCTGCCTCAATTCCGCAGTAGTGGTTCCTCAGGAGGAAATCCGAATACCAGCCGTACTGCATATTGATCTGAATGATATCCATCATTCTCAGTACTCGCAGATCTTCTCCCATCAGGGATGTAAAAAAGCGAAGATAATCTTCATAATTCTCCCCGTAACTGTTCCCCGGATCAATGCATGGAATTTTCTTTTTAAATGCAACAGAATCACGCTCTGAGGATTTTGAATCATCCTTACTCTCCTTCTTATCTGCTTTTGGCAGGCCAGATTCCAGAATTGATTCCAGGTCTACCGCCCAGGACTTTTTATCCTTGCGCAGCGGAACTTTTTTTCCTTGAATCAGAAGCTCATAGTCATTTCTGCTCTCTGCCAGTGCCCAGCCTGTCTGAAGCAGTTTTTGCACAGCCGCGGCTTCTGGTCCTGGCGCAAGGACTTCCGCCAGCGCCAGGGTTTTTTCATTCATCTCCGGATCCTGCAGGATAAACATGAGATTCATCGCCTCGCGAACTGCAATTATCCTGCGCTTCACTCCCTTCAGATTCTGCTCATCACTCGGATGTCCGCAGATGATATATTCTATTTCATGATCATAAAAACAGCTGTCCAACCCCCGGTCATTCACATGGTCGCGGTAGAAGGCAAAGAGATACTGTTCAAGGAAATACCGGCTGCTTCCACTGTGTGCAGCACTTTTCAGGGAACGCATCCCTTTTACGGCCTCTATTAACTGGCTTGGTGAACATCCTCCGGATGCACCGGAAGATGGAAGGGAAGAACGGACTGCCGCACTTCCAATCCTGCCTCTTTCCGAGGCTTTCGGATATGCTTTAATAATTCCTGAATCAGCTGAACAATGCCCTCCTGGCAAAACCCGCCCTGCCTTTTCTGCGCCGTTCTGATGCGTGACAATTCCGGAGGCCTCTTTGCCTGTGCCTTTTCCGCCTGAAGATAACGATCCCAGTTTTTTCAGCGTCAGGAGTTTTCCGACATGTACCATCTGTTTCTTCATACAGTCTGTGCTGTTCAGAGAATACAAATCCAGAAATACACGGCTTCCCTGGTAATCGATGTATTTTTTCTGTTCAAAACTTCGGTTGGCATAGTAATCCAAACGCATCGGTGTTTCCCGTTCAGACCCGTAAAAGCCGAAGATGCAATACCGCTGCTGAAGCGGAAGATCATATTCTGCCAGTACAGATTCGCACCAAAGCCCGCCGAGCGCTTCTGCAGCACTATCCGATGCATCGCGTTTTGAAACCCCGATAAACGCGCCCAGCAGCGAAACCAGCGAAACAAAGAACAGCATCACAAATACGATCACCGATCCCTGTTTATTTCTGTAAATACAGCTTCGCCTCCTCCCCGGTTAAAATCAGATCTGCAGGCTGAATCAGATATATTCTCCCCTGGCATTCACTTCTCATCATTATCCTGCATAAGCCCTGCATCTGCTTCTCAGTCGCCTGCGCATGCCTGCTGACACGATACACATGGCAGAATATCTCTTGCCGCTCCAGCAATTCATGATGTACAGAAACCTGCGTCTGCAGACAGGAGTAAAAATAGATCAGCAGCAGAATCATACTCAGAATCACGAGAAGGATCAGTGGAAGGACAATCGCCGCTTCTACGATTTCTTCTCCTTTCTTGTTCAAAAGCAAATATGGTTTCCGTGTACATCCCACGAGTTTGTTACTCGCCGTGTATTCCGTCTTTTCAGAGTGTTCCATATTTCATAAATTCCCATATTCTCCGTCATCTCATCCAGTGAATATCTGTCAGCAGATGCAGCCGCATCAATAGTGATCATTTCTCTTGTCGTTATCCATTTAATGTCTGGAACGTTTTGTTGACAAATGCCGTGATCTGGTCGTCAAAGATGATTCCCAAAGCGACGGCCAGGGCAATAAGAATCGCAACCTGAACAAATTCCATTCCCTGCTTGCTCTTCAAGTCCTTCATAAATCCTTTACATACACGTTTCATTTCGTATCTCCTCTCCTGTAATGCCTACCGCACTTGTAACACGCCGGCGCTGCTGTTATTACGATCAGGACCAGCAGCAGCAGCGCCAGCGGAAATGCCAGTCTGGTCTCTGCAAGTTTTCCTTTTTTTATTGCAGTATTTTTCCGGGTCTCCCACAGGACATCACGCTCTTTCTCCAGAGAAGCGAGCATATCTGTTCCTCGAAGCTGGCTGTCGCTGACAGTCTCCGCAAAACGGCTGAATTCCTCTGTCTTCTCTTCCCTCGCAGTTTCTGCAAGAGTTCGGATCAAGCTCTGATGATATTCTTCAGACCGCTCCTGCACGTTCAAAATCAGCTGACTGAACCTGCTTTTCTGCTCCTGCCTGCGATAACCTTCCGCTATCATCAGAAATGCATCGGAAAACACCATTCCACAGTTAAGAAGCATGATCAGCTGGTCATTAAACGAAGGAAGCGCGCAAAGTACAGACGCCTCTTTTTCTTTTTCCGCGCGCTTCTGTTTATTCCGGTCCTGAACATACAGACCGGAAATGAGCAGCGGCCCCATGAGAAGAACCAGAATAAACTTATACTCGCCTTTCTTTTCCCATCTCATTCTGGTTCCGTCCGCAAGTTCAGCTGGAAGAGTCACTTTCTCTGTTCCGGCTGTTTCGGCATTCCGCACAGCATTCTGCACAGCCTGCTTCAGCTCTTTCTTCGGATCTCTGTGTTCCCTGATCTTGGCTGTCCCATCCTCTCCCAGGATAACGGTGACGTCTTTCTGCATGGATTTTCCGTCTCTGCTGGCCTCTACAGACAGCGGGAACTCTGCCCTCTGTTTTCTGTCATTACGAATGAGCGCAGACACCGTCCCATCTTTTCTAATCAGATACTTCTGTGATGAAGTCATCCCTTTTCCCGCCTGGATCCCTGCGAGCAGAACCGCCGCTGCCATCAGAAGCGCAACATATCTTGCGTTCTTCCCGCGATTCAGAAACTGAATAAACTCCTCTTTTTTCTTCGCGGCAAGTGCCGCAAAATCACTTTCCTGCCGCAGCTTCTGTATTTCCGCATGCCATTTTTTTCTGATCTTCACTGATGTACCACCTCAACCTCCTTTCAGACCGGAAGTCCGGATCTGCTGTCATGCAGTCTCCTCAGCTTACACGCTGATGTCCGTAATCCTGCTGATTCTGAGATATGCACCTGCCGCCGCAATCAGACATCCGGTCATAATAAATCTGCCCGCCAGACAGGTATACAGCACTGAGATATATGCCGGCGAGACAGCTTTCAGAAACAGAATGATCAGCGCCGGCATCAGCGTGATGATCTGTCCTTCAATTCGTTTCTGTGCAGCCATCAGTTCAATCTCCTGTTCGATTTTGATTTTATCCTGCAGAATATACGAACACTTTCGTACTGCGCCGCTGAAATCACCTCCCGCGCGGCGCGATCCCCTGAACACCTGAACCAGATAATCCGCTTCTTCTAAATCCGCTTTCCTTGAAAAATCCGTCAGCGCCTCCAAGTCAGTCATGCCGGCAATCATCTGATTCTGCATTTCCCGAACGGCTGACAGCATCAGTTCATGTTCCTCATATAATCTCAGAAGCTCTGCCTCTGTTTCCTGCATCGCCTCCTGAACATGCCTTCCAACATCCAGTGAAGCCGCAAAACAGCGCAGAAAATCCTGAAACTGAATCCTCAGTTTTTTTCTGTACTTCCTGCGCAGTGCCTTTGACGCAATCCTCTCTGCAGGCTTCAGACAAAATGGAAACAGCAGCAAGGGGACAAAGCTTGCATAGAATATCCGGCCAGATACAGCCAGAAAAGCCGTCAGAACGAGCGCAGTTTTCAATTTTTCTGTGCTTGTCAGATGAAAATCAGACAGATCTCTCATTCTCGCACCCTCTAAGCTGCAGTTTCTCCCGGTTCTGGACACGATTGACAGAAGATGCTTCTCCAGCTGCCGCATCATAGGAGTACAGCGGATTCAGAACGTAATCGCCATTCTCAAATCCGATCAGTTCATCAATTTCAAATACTGCTCTCCTGCCGTCAGGGAGACGAACCAGATGCACCATAATATCCAGTGCCTCAACGATCTGGCTGCGAATCGCGTCTATTGGTATATTGTCGTTCATCAGACACATTGCTTCCAGTCTCCTCAGCATACCGCGCACAGAATTTCCATGGCCGGTACATAAACCGGAATGACCCGTATTTAACGCCTGAAGCATAAGCGCGGTTTCCGCACCTCTCACCTCACCGACAATAATCCTGTCCGGACGCATTCTGAGACTGGTCCGGATCAATTCCGCCATGCTAATCTTCCCTTTTCCGGCCGAATTTGCCTGTCGGCATTCCATCTGCACCTGATTCAAAAGATGATCCAGCATAAGTTCACGCGAATCTTCTATGATGATCACCCGTTCCTGATCCGGAATGTAGTCTGTCAGCGCATTTAGGAAAGTAGTTTTCCCCGTAGACGTTCCTCCGCTGATAAACAGATTGTATCCGCAGACTGTCAGAAATTTCAGCGTCTCCGCGCAGCTCTGCGTCATTGTCCCATTCCTCACTAAATCCTCTGCGGTCAGTCTTGTTCTTCCAAATTTACGGATCGTCAGCGCCGGTCCGTCCAATGCGATATTCTTATACACGGCATTTACACGCGACCCGTCCGGAAGACGCGCGTCCAGGATCGGATTCATCTCATTGATCTCTCTGTGAACGCCTGCAGCTATCTTCCGGATACATTCTTCCAGTTCTTCTGTGCTGTCAAACACCGTACCGCATGAAACGAGTCCGTCCGGCGTTTCCAGAAAGATCCGGTCGCTCCCATTCACCATGACTTCTGAGACATCATCATCCTGCAGAAACAGATCCAGCACCCCAAGTTCCGATCCCGTTCGCAGTACCACGTATTCAACAATCTGAACATATTCATCCATGCTCAGATCATCAAATAAGCTAAAGACTGTATCCAGAACCAGTTCAAAATAATAAGACTCGTTTTCCTGTTCTTCCGCCCCGGAAACCTTGTCTCTGTTCCGACACTGCTCCAGTTTTTTCCGCTTCACTTCCCTCAGCGCCTCTCGGCACATTCTCTGCATCTCGGCATCTTCGCGAATCAAATATGCAGAAGAATCCTCCTGCACACGGTAAAGATTCTCAATTTCCATTTGTTATCCTTTCTCCTGTAATAAACACAGGAATGAGTCTTATCCCTTCTCTTCAAGCCACTTTGCCACCGCACTCATCTCGATCCCAAAACAGCCGGTCAGATCGATCGTCCATCTTCCTCCCATACGGACAAATGCCTCGCTGCAGCGGGAAATTCTGAACTCCCGAACATCGGATTCCCCTGTGACAGCAGCTCCCGTACTTTTCTCTGTTGAGCTGCATTCTTTCTTTTGCGCAGGATCGACCTTTTCCTCTTCACCGGATGCCCATTCTCTAAAAATCTCATCTTCGCCATCATCCATATTCTGCAGCATTGCAGCCTGCGGAAAACGTTCAAGAAGCTTGCGTTCCCACATACGCTGAAATGCCGGCCGTTCAGACAGCGGTCCCTTTCCTGTGACCAGCACTGCATCACAGCACTGCATCATCTTCAGATGCGCTGAAGTCAGACTGCTGCCAAAGTCAATCAGGACATAATCAAACTGTTCCTGCATCTTGAGCTCACGGAACAGAATCTCCATATCGGACTCTCCGATCTTCTCATCCAGACCCTGAAGCAGACCGGAAAAGAACCAGATGCCATCTTCCTCACATAAGAACGGCCTGACAGGAACATGCTTTCCCCGCCTGAGACCATATAGAATGCGCAGCAGATTTCCAGAGTTTTTTCTGCGAAGATAGTTTCCTGAATCGTCGACTGCTGTCATATTCAGATACAGACACTTCTTCCCATACTGACGAAACAGCAGACGGGCGCAGGAAAGCGCACACGCGGTGACGCCGCTTCCTCCGCAGACACTGCAAAACGCTGCAGAGGCAAACGCATGCAGTGAGAGATATTCCGCGGGCATTCCTGTTTCCGCATACCACAGACTGTTCAGTCCATCCATAATTACTTTCCGGTTCAGCAGAACACCGTCATCGGGACCTGGACGCGGTGCACACAAAAATACATCAGAAGCAGGATCTCTCCGATTTTGTACGTCCATCTGGACATTCATCCGTTTTTTTATCTCGGGAATAAACAGGCAGCGCTTTCTGTGCCGCTGCCAGATCTCTCTGCTGTCCGTCAGCCATAGTTCTGTGCAGCCCTTTTCCGTTTCATCACTGTAAAGATTCCGATCATCACAAATCCCGCCCTCACTGGCTCCGCAGCTCAGCTCACGGCATCTCTCATCCTGGCCTCCATAGGATGCATGACTTGCCTGACAGAATTCCATTCTCCTCGAAACAGAACTCATACCACGAACAATCGCTGCGCATAGCTGAGGGTCTGAACACGCAACATTCACACGGACTTTATTCACGTTCCCCTCCTTTCCTCCTCCACCAACAGCGTAACATGCGTACATGCGTCGAAGAAACAAACATTTTTCAACCTTTTTCGACTTTCGTGAAACATTTATCACATAATAACAAATTGTATATGTGACTCGGTCAACTGAAATTCCAACATTCTTAGTGCATTTTAATCAATTTCAAAAAAGCTCTTGATTTTTTTGGTGAAATGGCTACAATTATAGTCAGAAAAGTTAAATCTTCAGGGCCGTGTGAAAGTCACGACCGGCGGTACAGCCCGCGAGCCGGAAGGCATGATTCGGTGAAACTCCGAAGCCGACAGTAAAGTCTGGATGAAAGAAGATCGTTAACCAATCGAGCGTGAAGTTGATGTACCCGGAAGCAGTTGCTCCGAGGTACGCTTGCTGCGAATTCAGCAATGCAGTAAGATTAAACTTGTATATCATCACCGTCTCGTCACACACTTCAAAAACCCTGAAATCATTTGATTTCAGGGTTTTTGTCTTATCGTTCTTCTTTCGCTTTCAGATTACAGTCCGTACAAACAGAAAGAAGGCATTTCTATGCAAGCTTCATTTTCATACCAAGATCAGCAGTTTATGCGAATGGCCACCGGCCTCGCAGCCCGGGCCGGAAACAATATGCATCCCAATCCCCTGGTCGGCGCCGTCATCGTAAAGGACGGCCGCGTCATCGGATCCGGTGCGCATGAGGTCTGCGGCTCCCTGCACGCTGAACGAAACGCACTGAAATCCTGCACAGAAGATCCCAAAGGAGCGGATATCTATGTCACCCTTGAACCGTGCTGCCACCAGGGAAAACAGCCTCCCTGCACACAGGCGCTGATTGACGCAGGAATCGCCCGCTGCTATATCGGATCATCCGATCCTAATCCTCTGGTCAGCGGAAAAGGCGCAGCCATATTGAAACAAGCCGGAATCCAGGTGTACAGCGGATTGCTGAAAGAAGAATGTGATGCTCTAAATCCTGCATTCTTCCATTTTATGCACACCCATCGTCCGCTCATTACACTGAAATATGCCATGAGTCTCGATGGTAAAATCGCGTGCTACACAGGAAAATCCCAGTGGATAACCGGCGAACAGGCACGCAGCCGCGTTGCCCTCCGCCGCGCTGCACACATGGCCGTTCTGACCAGCGTATCTACCGTAACAGCAGACGACCCGCTCCTGACCTGCCATGGCAAATCATCTCCGGACCCGATCCGCATCATCTGCGACAGTCATCTGAGAACGCCTCTCAGCAGCCTCGTTCTGAACGACATTCCATCCTCATCAGGCAAATATTACACGCAAGAGGATTCCTTACCTGCCGCAGCCACCCATGACGGCGCCAGGTACCCGAGAACCATTCTCGCAACCTGTGAAAGCAGCCCGGAAGCAGCAGATCCATACTTGGAGAAAGGCGCCTCCGTCATCGTTCTTCCTGCCGATTCTTGCGGCCATGTCGACCTGAACGCATTAATGACCCGTCTTGGAGAAATGGATATCAGCAGCCTGTATACCGAATGCGGAGCCGATCTTCTGGGGTCGCTTCTTGACGAGCATCTGGCTGACCGCGCAGAGATTTACATTGCACCGAAAATACTCGGAAATAAAAACGCAAAGCCGCCGGTCGGAGGACAGGGCTGCGGCGATCCTGCCCTTGCGTTTACCCTTTGTCCTGTAAATACAAGTAAGATCGGAGAGGATCTGCTGACAGAAGGCCTGATTCAGTACCCGGATACGCCGCAGGAAGGATGTGCATCATGTTCACAGGAATCATAGAAGAAATCGGAACCATCATTGCTCTGCCGCCTGCCGGTGCTGCAGGTGAACTGACAATTTCCTGCAAGAAGGTCCTGGAAGGTACGCAGATCGGAGACAGCATTGCTGTGAACGGCATTTGCCTGACCGTGACGCGTATGAATCCAAATTCCTTCACAGCCGACGCGATGCCTGAGACGATCCGTCGCTCGTCCCTGTCCCGGCTGAACATCGGAAGCCATGTCAATCTTGAACGCGCCATGCCGATGAACGGAAGGTTCGGAGGACACATTGTATCCGGCCATATCGACGGAACAGGCACGGTCACTGCAGTCAGACGGGAAGCAAACGCTGTCTGGTACCGCATAGAATATCCGCCGGAATTTACACCATGTATAATCGAAAAAGGCTCTGTCGCAATCGACGGGATCAGTCTGACTGTCGCAGAAACAGGAGAAACACCAAAGCCATGGTTTTCAGTTTCCATCATCCCCCATACGATCGGGAAAACGATCCTCGGAGAACGAAAACCTGAAGACCTCGTCAATCTGGAAACCGATGTCATCGGAAAATATGTTCAGCGCAACCTGGACATCTGGCAGAATCATCCGCGGATACGGACATTGAATCAGAATCATCCGCGGCAGAAAAACGACACAGACTCTGCAACCGACCAGGAATGGAAAGACCTGCTGATGTCCCTGTAAATACAATGCAATCAAAGGAGGAAAATCTCATGAAAAATACAACCGATACCTTTCAGTTCGCTACTATCCCGCAGGCTCTGGAGGATTTGAGAAACGGAAAAATCATTATCTGCACGGACGACCCGGATCGCGAGAATGAAGGCGATCTGATCTGCGCCGGGCAGTTTGCGACGACAGAAAACATCAATTTTATCGCGTCCAGGGCGAAAGGTCTGATCTGCATGCCGATGGGTAAAGAAGCGATCGACCGTCTTCAGCTTCAGCAGATGACGGAAAACAACCAGGACAACCATGAAACCGCGTTTACCGTCAGCATTGACCATGTCGAAACGACAACAGGGATATCTGCTGTTGAACGCGGCCTGACCGCACGCAAAGCCGCTGACCCAGAGAGCCGTCCGGAGGATTTCCGCCGTCCGGGCCACATGTTCCCTCTGCTGGCAAGAAAAAACGGTGTTTTTGAGCGTCAGGGCCATACCGAGGCAACAGTGGACCTGCTGCGTCTCGCCGGAATGGAACCAGTCGGCATCTGCTGTGAAATCATGCGGGAAGACGGAACGATGATGCGGACAGAGGAACTGAAGGAATTCTCCATGAAATACGGACTCTCCTTCATTACCATTCACGACCTGCGTGAATACCGTAAAAAACACGATGTTCTGATCGATCAGGTCGCATCCTGCGATCTGCCGACCCGCTACGGCACCTTCCGCGCATACGGGTACATCAACCGCCTGAACGGCGAGCATCACGTGGCTCTGGTAAAAGGCAACATCGGCGATGGTGAAAACGTTCTCTGCCGCGTCCACTCGGAGTGCCTGACCGGTGAGGTCTTCGGATCCCTGCGCTGCGACTGCGGCCAGCAGCTCGCTTCCGCCATGAAACAGATCAACGATGAAGGCAGAGGCGTTCTGCTGTATATGCGCCAGGAAGGCCGCGGAATCGGACTGATCAATAAGCTGAAGGCATATAATCTCCAGGATCAGGGCATGGACACACTGGAAGCCAATCTCGCCCTCGGATTCCCGGGCGATGCCAGAGAATACTACATCGGCGCACAGATCCTCAGAGACCTTGGCATTCACACTATGCGTCTGCTCACCAACAACCCGCAGAAAATCTACGATCTGAAGGAATACGGCCTGAAAATCGTCGAGCGCGTCCCGATTCAGATGAAGGCAAACCCGCAGGACCTGTTCTACCTGAAAACCAAACAGAAAAAGATGGGCCACCTGCTGAACTACTAACACATCCCTCATCTCAGACAAAACACACCCGAGCAAGGATGAAAACAACTAAAAGTCTGTATTACTGACTGTATCAACTGGAAATAACAATAAAGACTAAGGAGAAATACCATGAATATCTTTGAAGGTAAAATCGTCGCAGAAGAAAACATCCGTATCGGAATTGTAATTGCCCGTTTCAACAGCTTCATCACTCAGCATCTGCTGGAAGGAGCAGAAGACGGCCTGCTCCGCCACGGAGTAGACACAGACGACATTGATGTTGCCTATGTTCCGGGAGCTTTTGAAATCCCTCTGGCCGCAAATAAAATGGCGGACTCCGGAAAATACGATGCCGTAATCTGCCTTGGAGCAGTAATCCGCGGTCAGACCCCTCATTTCGATTACGTCTGCGCGGAAGCCTCCAAGGGAATTGCGCAGACTTCCCTGCAGTCCGGCATTCCGGTGATGTTCGGCGTCCTGACGACAGATACGATTCAGCAGGCTGTGGAAAGAGCCGGAAGCAAAGCCGGAAACAAGGGATTTGAATGTGCGGAAGGCGCCATCGAGATGATTAATCTGATGAGAGAGATCGGATAATACACCTCTAATACGCTTCCAAAGACCTAAAACAGAGAACATGTGCCATAACACAATTATGCAGGCATGTTTTCTGTTTTTTGTTTATTATATTCGTATCTTGTCTATAACAATTCGATCGATTTATTATGTGAATTCCACTAATATGTAATATATTCCAATTTATTTAACCTCATATTTTTTATTTTCAGTATAAAATAAATTCTCTAATTATGTTGACTTTTTATTTATTTCAGTGTACAGTATCTAGAACATATTCGTTTCCAATAGTACAGAATTTACATAATTTTAAGGTATATATGGAATAGTGCACATAAATTCCTACAAAGCAGCGTCGCTGATATCCACTGCCTGAAAAGGTATTTTATGGAAAGGAGCTAATGCTATGAAAAACAGCAATAAACCGGATGGTGGTTTTAAGCCGTATGTACCTGTCGATAAAGTCATTCCGGAGTTTACGGCTACTTCCATTATCATGGGAATCATTCTTGCCGTAGTATTCGGCGGAGCCAACGCATATTTAGGACTCCGCGTCGGTCTGACCGTATCTGCCTCCATCCCTGCTGCCGTTATTTCCATGGGTGTAATCCGCCTGATTATGAAGAAGGATTCCATCCTGGAGAACAACATGGTGCAGACCATCGGATCTGCAGGAGAATCTCTGGCTGCCGGCGCAATATTTACGCTGCCTGCCGCGTTTATGTGGGCGGCTGAAGGCACTGGAAAAACGCCCGGATATCTCACCATTGCGCTCGTGTGCATCTGCGGCGGCCTCCTGGGAGTTGTGTTCATGGTTCCACTCAGGAGCGCGCTGATCGTAAAAGAACACGGAAAGCTTCCGTATCCGGAAGGAACTGCATGCGCAGAGGTTCTGATGGCCGGCGAAGAAGGCGGAGCCGCTGCCAGCACGGTATTCTGGGGACTCGGAATCGCTGCAATATATAAGTTTATTGCCGATGGAATCAAACTGTTCCCGAGTGAAACCGACTGGGCGTTTAAACATTATAAAGGGTCCGGAATCGGCATAGATGTTCTGCCTGCGCTTGCCGGAGTAGGATTCATCTGCGGTCCGGTTATCTCCTCCTATATGCTTGCAGGAGGTATTACGGCATGGTTCATCATCATGCCGCTGATCAAGGCCTTTGGCGGTCACATGGTTATGTTCCCGTCCACCGATCCGATCAGCCAGATGGGAACCTGGGAAATCTGGAAAAGCTACGTCCGTTACATCGGTGCCGGCGCGGTAGCAACCGGAGGAATACTCTCCCTGATAAAATCAATGCCGCTGATCATCAGTTCATTTAAGGCGAGCATCGGGGGGCTGCGGACTTCCAGCGCTTCTTCTGACACCGAGACACGCACCAACCGTGATCTGAGCCTGAAGGCACTGGGAATTATTCTACTGATTGTACTCTTGATCCTGATCTTTGTCCCGTCTATTCCTATGGGAATCGGCAGCGCACTGATCATCATCATCTTCGGGTTCTTCTTCGCGACTGTTTCATCCAGAATGGTCGGGATTGTCGGAAGCTCCAACAACCCGGTCTCCGGAATGGCAATCGCCACACTGCTGATCGCTTCCCTTCTCCTTAAAATTTCCGGAAACGGCGGCCCATCCGGCATGGTTACGGCAATCATGATCGGAACCGTCATCTGCGTTGTCGCTGCGATGGCAGGAGATATGTCGCAGGATCTGAAAACCGGATACATTGTCGGTGCCACTCCTTACCGGCAGCAGATCGGTGAAATCATCGGAACGGTTTCTTCCGGACTGGCAATCGCGGGTGTCCTGTACCTGCTGAACGCGGCATGGGGCTACGGAAGCAAAGCCCTCCCTGCTCCTCAGGCATCATTGATGAAAATGGTCATCGAAGGCGTAATGAACGCCAACCTGCCTTGGACTTTAGTCTTTATCGGTGCCGCATTTGCAGTCATTATCGAAATTCTGGGAATTCCGGTTCTGCCGGTTGCCATCGGGCTGTATCTGCCGATCCACCTGTCCACTCCGCTTATGGCGGGCGGTCTGGTCCGGCTGTGGCTTGAACGACGGAAATACGCAGATGAAAAACTGAAAGACCGTGTCGTTACCAGCGGCGTCCTGTATTCTTCCGGTATGATCGCTGGTGAAGGCCTGATTGGAATTCTTCTTGCCGTATTTGCGATCATCCCGGTAAAGGGAAGCACTCTCGGAACGATCATCGATATATCTGCCAGGGGCATCAGCCTCGGAAACATCGGAGGTCTGATTTTCTTCTTCCTCCTGATCCTGACGATGCTGAAGTTCTCTATCTGGAATAAGAAGGTACATGCAGACTATGAAAAGAATCACGCATAAGAAAAAGAAAGATGTCAGCAATTTCCTGGACAAGATCCCTGCCGTGTGCAGGGATCTGTCCTGGGAAACCGATGACGGCCGAATTATTATTATCCAGGAAAACAAAGGGTTCTATGACCGGATTGCACAGAAGTTTTTCCACACTCCACAGAAGAGCAGAATCCATCTCGATGAGATGGGGAGCTTTATCTGGAAACAGATTGACGGACAACACAACATCTATGAAATCGGACAGCTCGTACATACACAGTTTCATGATTCGGCGGAGCCTCTTTACGAGCGCCTCTGCCAATACTTCTATACGCTGGAACAGGTGCGGTATATCCGCCTGAGCAATCCGGAAAGCCACACAGATCCGAAACCGGAATAAGATTCTCCGGCCGTTTATCATCAGAAAAGAGGAGATCAGATATGCGCCAGACACTTGTTATCATCATGGGAATATTTCTGTTTGCAGTTATTACGGCCATTCTCTATCTCATCGGTCTACGGAAAAAGATGACCGAAAACCAGAGACTGACCGAGATGCTCTTAAATAACGGCGCACTGCGCGTACGGAAATATCTGAAGAAATACGGGTATATCCGGGAAACAGAAATCGCCAGTGTAATCCTGAATGTAAAAGCACACGAATTCGGCTCACGGAAAACAGCCATGATCACATCCGGCGATGACTTTCAGGAGCAGCTGATCGAGTACATGCTCGACCAGCATTATCTGCTGAAAACCAGAGGATCCGACGGAGAAGCCCTGTACTATCTTCCGTAATGCCGACGCATTTACCCGTTCTGCAGAAGACAAACTGAGGCCTCTTTTCTGCTGTCGGATTTCTCCTCCTCACTTCATTCGATTCTAAAATCCATGCATTACGGTCTTACTACCACAGAAATACCATTCGGGATGCAGGTCAGGGATGCATCATCTCCCTTGATTTCTCTGGCTCTCCTGTACGCAGTCTGAAGATCCGGCGCATACTCGACTTTTAATCCTTCAATCATGGCTTTTTGATCCGGATCGGCGACAAAGATCACATGGAACTGGAGCGCGATTCTCGCAAAAATCTGCGCACACCACTGATCCGGAACGGTATCTTCCTGCTTGGTCGCAAGGGTCTTATCATAGAACGCCTGCATAGTCGGCTCATCCGCAATGGAATGGTAAAATCCGTCTCCGCCTGTTCCGTCACAGCAGGATGCAAGCATAATCAAGACACCGCCCGGTTTGCAGGTTGCCTCGCCGGCAGTCATCCCTTTCGGAGACTGGTACGCGTTCTGGTCAAGCGGATATCCGCCGTTGGTCGTAATGACGATGTCTGCCATCTGTGGTTTAACAGCGACGTAACTGCTGATGAACTCACAGCCTTTTCTGTGCGCGGTTTCAAAATCACCTGCAAAAGCAGCAACTGTGCGCTTGTCCTCGTCAATGACAACATTTACGATATATGCTAGTTTTGCCATTCTGGCAGCTGCAACCATATCCGTATGGATTGGATTGTCATCCAGAATTCCCGGACGGCAGTGCGGATCATTGATAAACTTGGAGCAGTGGTTGCCCATTACCGTTACGGCATCTGCAACCCCCGGCAGAATGCTCTTTCTGCCGCCGGAAAAGCCCGCAAAGAAATGCGCCTCAATAAAACCTTCAGCGACCAGAAGCGAAGCGTCTGCCGCAACTTTATCAATGATGCAGTCCGGTCCGGAAGGTAATGTTCCTACCTTAACATTTTTTGATGGATCATGCGCATCATGAACAATAATATGGTCCTTCAGTTCCTCATAAAGATCGTCGCCGAGTTTTTCTCTCAGCTCCTCGGTATTTGTCGGACGATGAAACCCGGTAGCTACAAGAAGTGTAATTTCAATATCTGGATTTCCTTCCCGAAGCTCACGAATCATATTCGGCAGAATATCCTGACTCGGAACCGGACGGGTATGGTCGGAAATAATAATTGTACAGTCCGGTTTTCCCTCAGCCAGTTCACAAAGACGCGGTGAATCAATTGGATTTTCCATCGCTTCGCGGACAATAGTCAGTCCGTCGCGCTCGCTCTTCAGCTGATCGATGCGTGAAGTCAGAACCGGAGTATTTTCCGGCACTTCAAGTTCATACGTCCCTCTTCCATACAAAAAGCTTACTGTTTTCATTTTTTCCTCCGTAATCGCAAATCCTTGGTGTTCTGATCAATAATATGCAATTTCAGATCCCGGCAATCAGGCTTCGGCCAGGTGTGATATTGCACATTTTTGTATACATAACATTGTATACACGCAGAGGTGCAAAACTCCTCACCTCTGCTTAACCCGTTTACTCCAATTCCCATTATAAGAAAAACTGCTTACGCTGTCAAAGGAAAAAGCTGCCGGACCAGGAATTAACGCCCGGCACAGCAGCCTGTAATTTCACATTCTGAATCTCAATCTTTGTCTTATTTTCCGGATATTAGCGATTCTCTACGATATCAACTGTATCTCTTGCAATCATGAGCTCCTCGTTGGTCGGGATCAGCATGATCGTTACCGGGGAATCGGATCTGGAAATGATGCACTCTTTTCCTCTGATCTTATTCTTAACCAGGTCGAGCTTGATGCCCAGGTTGCCCAGGTCGTTGCAGATAATGTCACGCATAGCGATGTCATTCTCACCTACGCCTGCTGTGAATACCAGAGCGTCAAGTCCATTCATCTCTGCGATGAATGCTCCGATATATGCTCTTACCTTATGAGCAAATACCTTCAGAGCCAGCTGTGCTCTCTCATTTCCTTCCTCAGCAGCTGCCTCGATATCTCTGAAGTCAGAGGAAATTCCGGAAATTCCCAGAACGCCGGACTTCTTATTCATGATTTCGTTCATCTCTTCTGCAGACAGATGCTCTTTCTCGGAAATGTATGTTGTGATGGACGGGTCGATGTCGCCGCAGCGAGTTCCCATAACCAGTCCCTCCAGCGGAGTGAATCCCATGGAAGTATCGATGCACTTGCCTCTCTTGATTGCGGAAACGGATGCTCCGTTGCCCAGGTGGCAAGTGATCAGTTTCATGTCGTCCAGGCTGACATTCATCATCTTTGCAGCTCTGTCCGCAACGTATTTATGGGAAGTTCCGTGGAATCCGTATCTTCTTACGCCGTACTTCTCATAGTACTCATATGGCAGCGCGTAGATGTAAGATTCAGCCGGCATAGTCTGATGGAAAGCAGTATCAAATACAGCAACCATCGGTGTGTTCGGCATCAGCTTCTGGCATGCTCTGATTCCCAGAATGTTTGCCGGGTTATGGAGCGGAGCCAGTTCAGACAGCTCGTCCAGATGTGTCAGCACCTCTTCATCGATCAGAACACTGTTCGCGTAACGCTCGCCTCCGTGTACGACTCTGTGGCCTACAGCGCCCAGCTCGCTCATATCCTTCAGAACGCCGTGCTCCGGATCAACAATTGCATTCAGAACCTGCTCGATGGCCTCTTTATGTGTCGGCATCGGAACTTCGTTCTTCCACTTATCTTCGCTGCCGATCTTGGTGTGCGTAATGACAGAACCGTCCATGCCGATTCTTTCAACCAGTCCCTTTGCCAGCAGGTTTTCTCCGTCCATGTCCAGAACCTGATACTTCAGGGAAGAACTTCCGCAATTGATTACTAATACTTTCATCTGAAATCTCCTTTAATACCTTATTCTCGTGCAGAATCAAAACTGCAGTACGTGCAAACATTTTTCCTCACATACGGTATTATTATACTCCTCATCCGACTGTATTTGCAACCGTTCTGACGTGTTAAAGAATTCACATAAAAAACAGGACCGCCCGCCGTCTTTCTTCAGGTGATCCTGTCTGTTCGTTTTTTCTCCTCTCGTTCAGATACGCTATCTGAATCTCTCTTCCATCAAGGTTAACCGTCCATTCTAGCCCAGAACTTTACGGAAAACCTGAAGCGCCTGATCCATTTCCTCTTTGGTGATAGTAAGAGGCGGAAGCAGTCGGAGACGTCCGTGTGTCGTGATTGCAAGAACACCGTTTTCACAAAGCTCCTGAACCACTTGCGTGTAATCCTTTGTCTTGAAATTCACACCGATCATCATGCCAAGGCCGGAAAGGGACTCGACTTCATCAATCTTCATCAGTTCGCCGCGCAGGTAGTCCGCTTTCTTCCGCACGTCCGCAAGAAACGCCTCATCCATCTTGTCCAGGACGACATTTGCCCCTGCGCATGCCGCCGGGTTCATGCCGAAGGTGGAGCCATGTTCACCCGGAGACAGAACATCACAGGTCTTCTCATTGGTCAGTACGCCGCCGATTGGAAGGCCGCCGCCGATGCCTTTCGCGAACGACACGATATCCGGCTTAAATCCGTACTGCTCATAGGTGAAGAACGTTCCGGTGCGGCCGATGCCCGCCTGAACTTCATCATCGATGAACAAAATGTCATTATCATGGCAGAGTTTTACCGCAGCATCCACAAACGCCTGATCCAGCGCAATCACACCGCCCTCGCCCTGCACAAGCTCCATGATAATCGCGCACGGATTATGTTCTGCCACCTGCTTCTTCAGGTCATCGATATCATTGATCACAACCGGAAAGAATCCAGGCGTCAGCGGACCGAACTTTGCGTCCATGCCCGGATACGAACCGGTTGAAGCGGTTTCTGAAATTGTACGTCCGTGGAAAGAGGTCTGCATGTAAAGAATGGAATTCTTATGCACATCCGCAATGGTATTTCCGTATTTTCTCGCAATCTTGTACGCTGCTTCATTGGCCTCCCCGCCGGAATTTGCGAAGAAGACTTTTTTCATGCCGCTTCTTTCTGCGAGTTTCTGCGCAACGACTGCTCCGATTTCATGATAATAGAGATTGGATGTATGCTGAAATTTTTTCAGCTGCGCGCAGACTGCATCCAGCCACTCCGGATCCGCGTATCCAAGCGAATTCGCACCGTAACCGGCACACATCTCAATGTACTCTTTTCCATCCTTATCCCAGACTTTTGCGCCCTCTGCATGATCATACACAACCGGAAAACGAGCTCCGGTATTCACAACATATTTATCAAACGCGTCCATGACTTCTTTACTGTTCATCTTACGCTCCTCATCTGCGCTTTACGCGCGTTTCATCGACAAAAATTACCCGGCAAGAGGTTATTCTTTAAAGTATCTGCGCTCACTGTCGCTCAGAATCGCCGTACCAATGCCTCGGTTCGTGAAGAACTCCAGCAAAAGGGAATGCGGAACGCGTCCGTCAATAATATGGACACGCTTAACTCCATTCTTGATTGCGTCGACGCAGTTCTCTACCTTCGGAACCATTCCGCCTGTAATAATTCCGTTTTTCACGAACTGATCCGCCTCTTTTGCGTAAAGCTCGGAAATCACGCTGTCCGGATCATCCGGGTCTTCATAAACTCCGCGGATATCGCTCAGATAAACCAGCTTATCCGCGCATACTGCCTCTGCGACTGCGCTTGCCACATGGTCCGCATTAACGTTATACGCCTGGCCGTCCGTATCCGCCGCAATCGGATAAATCACCGGAATGAAATCATTCGACACGAGGTCATGCAGAACCTTTACATCCACCTGTGTGACATTTCCGACGTAACCAATGTCTTTTCCGTCCGGCATCGCTTTCTCTACAGTCAGCAGTCCTCCGTCGATGCCGCTGATCCCGACTGCATCAGCGCCCATCGCTTCCGCCATGGAAACCAGGTCGCTGTTCACCTTTCCAAGAACCATCTTTGCGATTTCCAGTGTATCCGCGTCTGTTATGCGCAGACCGTTGTAAAAATGTGGTTCTATTCCAGTCTTTGCGACCCATCTGCTGATCTCTTTTCCGCCCCCGTGAACGATGATCGGACGCATGCCGATCAGCTTCAGCAGCACGATGTCTTCAATCACATGATACTGCAGCTCTTCATCTTTCATAGCGCTGCCGCCGTATTTCACCACAATGATATTACCGTTAAACCGCTGAATATACGGGAGGGCTTCGATCAGAATTTTTGTCTTGTCTAAATCTTCCTGTTTAACCATTTGCATACTTCCCTGCCTTACTGCCTTTCCTCCGGTTACGAACGGTATTCCGCATTAATCTTAATATATTCATAGGTCAGGTCACATCCGAATGCGCTGGCTTCACAGTCGCCGTCATGCAGATCGATTTCCACATAGACAGCATCTTCACCCAGAACTTCGGCTGCTTTCTCCTCACTGAACGGAACTGCTGCCGTTCCCTTGCAGACAGTAATTTCTCCCTTATCAGAATGGATGCTCACATCCACATTGGAAGCGCTGAAATCAGCATCTGTATATCCGATCGCGTCCAGAATTCTCCCCCAGTTGGCATCGGCCGCGAACATCGCCGCCTTGACCAGATTGGAACAGATTACACTCTTGGACACGGCTCTCGCCGCCTCTACGCTTGGCGCATGAACGACATGAGACTCGATCAGACGTGTCGCGCCTTCACCGTCACCGGCAACCATGCGCGCAATGTCTACACTAACCTCGTGCAGAGCCTCGCAGAATGCCTGATAATCCGCGTTCTCTTCTGTGATTTCTGCATTTCCGGCTTTACCGTTTGCCATCAGGAATACCGTATCATTTGTAGAAGTATCTCCGTCAATACTGATCTGGTTATAACTTGCCGGTGCTTCATCAGAAAGAGCCTTCTGAATCATTTCCGGTGAAATGCTGCAGTCTGTCGTAATAAAGACGAGCATCGTCCCCATATTCGGGTGAATCATCCCAGATCCCTTTGCCGCGCCGCCGATGGTGCAGGTTTTTCCCCCTGCCGTAAACTGTACCGCAGTCTCCTTTGGATAAGTGTCTGTTGTCATCATAGCCTTAGCCGCAGAAGTAGATCCATCATAGGAAAGAGCGGACTTCAGTTTCGGAATACCGACTTTAAACGGTTCAATCGGCATCGGCTCTCCGATGACTCCAGTCGAAGCTGGCAGGACATCATACGGAGAAATTCCGCAGGCATCCGCAACCAGCTGACAGCCCTGTTCCGCAATTTCTACACCGTCTGCCGTACAGGTATTCGCGTTTCCGCTGTTGCAGAGAATCGCCTGCGCCGTTCCGTTTTCCAGATGCTTTCTGCTCACTGTAATATGCGCACCCTGAACCTTATTTTTAGTGAAAATCGCTGCAGTGTTGCAAGGCGCATCACTTAAAATCAGCGCCATATCTCCCTTCTCTTCATTTTTTCCGATTCCGCCGAATGCTCCGGCAGCCTGAAATCCCGGTGCCGCGCAGACACCCCCGTTAATCTTTTTCATTCTATTTCCTTCCTTGCTTCTTAGAGCAGACCCTTAGTTTCTTCAATTCCAAGCATAATATTCAGATTCTGGACCGCCGCCCCGGACGCTCCTTTTCCAAGATTGTCAAATCTCGAGATGACAAGAGGACGCTCATCATTTCCAGTTACAAAAATCTCAAGCGAGTTCTTTCCTGCCTTTAAATCACTGTGAATAAAACCGTCATCCGGAGCTTCCTCATTCACCGTAATCAGTTTTTCACCGTTATAATAGTCCTGGTACAGCTTGACCAGATCCTTCACGCCGTATTTCTTCTCCATCAGTTCCTTTCTCAGCGGCACAGTCATCACCATTCCGCTGTAGAAGTCGCCGACAATCGGACAAAACGAAGGTGCAAGGGAAATTCCCGTCATTTTCATCATCTCCGGGAGATGTTTATGCTGCTGTGTCAGACCGTACTGTCCCGGACTGACCAGATACGAAGGACGATCCGGATCTTCATGACGCGCGATCATCTTTTTCCCGCCTCCGGAGTAACCAGTGACACAGAACGACGTAAACGGATACTCTGCGCCGCAGACGCCGTCAGCTTCAAGCGGCTTGACCAGCGAAATAAAGCCGGTTGCGTGGCATCCCGGGTTTGCAACACGAGATGCGTTCTTAATCTTTTTTCGCTGTCCCGGCTGCAGCTCCGCCATGCCGTATACCCAGTCCGGATTGACTCTGTGCGCAGTGGATGTGTCGATCAGCCGGACATCATCCGGAGCTGCCTCAGCGAGTTCCTTCGACGCCTGATCCGGAAGACAGAGGATCGAAACGTCCGCCTTCTGCGTCATTTTCACTCTTTCATCCAGATCCTTTCTCTTCTGCTCATCGATTTCTATAATTTCTATATCATCCCGATCTTCAAGATACTCTCTGATCTTCAGGCCTGTCGTGCCGTGCGCGCCATCAATAAAGACATGGAAAGCCAATCTGACCGCCTCCTTAAATTCTCAAATTAATTTTCTTCAATAGTTAGTTTCTGTAATGGTGTAATCATACTCTTTTTCGTAATAAAATGCAACATGTATTCTATGTTTTTTTCACCATAATTCTCATAAAATCAATAAAAACAGCAGAACAATGCCATTTGCATCATTCTGCTGAAACACTGTGCTTTTCCCCTCAAAGAAAAAAATCAGTTAATATTTATACAGCCACTGTAGAAACAACATCTGCCCTGCGTCCGGGCTTAATCGGTTTAATCAAAGAACGTAATCTCATCCAGACGCTGAAAGCTAACATTTCCCATAATGTCGACAATTTTGATCACGATGTGATCGAGGTGCTGTGCTTCCAATGCGTCGATCATCTTCTCGGAAGTGGTCTGCAGTTTTCCGTTTCTGCGCAGGTAAATCTCCTTGGGACGGAACACTTTGCCGTCAAAGTTATAGTCGATGCTCCACGCCTGCACCAGATCGAGAGGCTTCTCTTTCTCAATTTTACGAATCTGCGCCGCGGACTTTTCATTCATCTCCTGTTCCAGACGGCGTTCTTTCACGCTTTCCAGTGAAATCTGCAGGATCTTCTGCGGGCTGGACACGATATCGCGGACTTCTGCATGCAGGGAAGCTTCAAATCGAGGGCGCAGTGATTTCACCAGCGCGTCTTCCAGAGGTTTCTGGCTGTACACTTTCAGGCGGCCTCTCTGCGCGGCAATCCTTCCGATTGTATTCTCAACCGCAAGCGAACCGTTGTCACAGGCAACAAAACGTCTGCCTTTCCGTACGGCGACAGCCGGCAGGGTTCCGCTTCCGCAGAAGAAATCGGCACAGATATCGTTCTCATTGGTGCAGCAGTCGATAATTCTCTCCAGCAGCGCTTCCGGCTTCTGTGTCGCATATCCTGTTCGTTCTGCAGAGGTCCTGCCCACCATATCGATGTTCCAGACGTCTTTCATGTTGACCATCGTGTACCAGCCGACTTCATCACGGTATTCCTGCACACCTTTAAAATGATATGGCTTGAATCCCCGGTTGTAGGATTTCTCCTTCAGCGCATGAAACATGTATTTACTGGTCTTGGAGTATACCAGAATATTGTCATGTTTTCTGGAGAATCTGCGCTTGGTGCTCCCGCCGGATTTATAAGTCCAGATGATCTCGTTCACAAAATTCTGCTCGCCGAATATTTCATCCATAACGACCTTGGCATAGTGCACCGCGTGCCAGTCCAGATGCAGAAACAGCAGACCTTCATCGGAAAGCAGGTCCTTCATCAGAATCAGACGCGCCGTCAGCTGGCGCAGGTATTCATACATCCCGTGTTTCCAGCGGTCGTTATAGGCCAGGTGCTTGACCTTATCTCCCTCTGTGCTGAGCACAGCATCATAATCGGTCTTGCTGAAAAACGGAGGATCCAGATAAATCAGCTGGATTTTGCCCTTCCATTTCGGATCCATTGTCATCGCCTTAATCAGATGGATATTATCCCCGCAGAACAGACGGTTCTGCGTATGCTGCCCGATCTCCTCCGTCAGTGTAAATTCCTGCGGCTTGACATTTGCCGCCTGAGTCTTGGCGCGCTCGATAACCTTTGCTATATCTTTCAGCAGGCTGCTCATTCTATCGTTCTCCTGTCACTTATTTCTTCTCAGATTCTTCCAGCGTTTTCATGACGTTTCTGGTGATAAACGCCGTCAACCCCCAGATGATGTGGTCATCAATCTCGTAAATATAAATCGGCGATTTTCCAGTCCTCCAGTGGTAGTCTCGGTCGATTCCCACGCGGGCATACGGAAAATCTTCCGGAATGATCGGCTTGGACCGCTCCAGGTGTTTCTCCGGAGGATTGTCAGAAAACGCTTTCACCGGAATGAGGAACACGTCATCCACTTCATCCTCTTCCAGGGAAAGCATTCGCAGATCCTCCTCATGTATAATACCAATATACGTATAAAGTGTAAAATTAGCAATCCCGTAAAGAATATCCCCCGGACCGGCAATTTCAATCCGTCCGCGCGGAATGCCGATTTCCTCCTCCGTCTCTCTGAGCGCGGTTTCCAGCGGCGACTCTCCCTCTTCCAGGTGTCCTCCCGGAAAACACGTTTCGCCAGGCTGTGTCTTCATGTGCGCGCTCCTGCGCTCATATAGAAAGCAGATTCCTTTTTCCGTCTGCACCAGCGGAACCAGCACAGAATAGATCCTGTGCTCGCCCATCGATACCGGTTCATGACAGCGGTACGCATTTCGGATGTTTTCCAGTCTCAGCTTTTCCCAGTCCATAATCTCCTTGCCCCTCCTGCATTTTGTCCGCCTGATCATAAGAAAAAAGGGAGCATATTCTGCTCCCCAATAATCCATCTGATGTGACGCTACTGATTTAAAACCTCATACTTGGAGAAATCAACGCCGATCATCTCTTCCTTATCGGCAGACAGGCTGACCGTGAAGTCCATGCCGTACTGCTTAGAGATATTATCCAGTCTCTCCAGGAACTTCGGAAGATCTCCCAGGGAGAAATTCGCAAACTTCAAAATGCTGTCTATGTAAATTGCCTCGATGTCGTGGTCGGAGCTGATAATGCCGTAGATGAATCCGATGTACTCATCGCTGTCTGTGACACCCTGATAATCCTCCATTGTGACGACACGAATCTCGTGCTTCAAATCATAAGTCAGTCTGGCGTTCTTATTGATGAAGAGAACTGTTCCGTTCGCCTTCTCAGCCTGCTCGTTCGCAAGGTCAACCATCATCTTTGTTTTGCCTGTTCCCTTGTGTCCGACTAATACTTTAACCATAACCATCCCTCCTGTTCTGATATAGAAATATTATACACTACCGCCCCCTGCCATTCAATGAATATTTCACAGTATGACATTTCCGACAGAAAAATGTCTGTACATTCATCATTTTTCTCCCTGTCGTTCAGGGCTCTCTCTCAGACAAAATCCAGCTGTCAAGGGGACACCGCCCATAATAATCATAATTATTCGAAAATATCGTTATATTTATATTATATCTGTTTTTTCAGTTCCCACAAGGGTTATTTTACAATTCGATGAAATAACCTTCATGGACGGAAAAATCTGCGCATTAATTTCCGGATTTCTGCGCCTTCAGCCTGAGCTGACCGCAGGCTCCGTCGATATCCGCACCGAGCTGACGGCGTACCGTTGCCGGGATTCCTGCATCTTCCAGACGGCTCCTTACCTCCTCTGCACGTTTTCTGCCAGAGGTCAGAAGCCCGGTCTCGCTGACTTCATTTAACGGGATCAGGTTCACATGACAGAGCATGCCCCGAAGGAGATGAATCAGTTTTCCGATGCTTTCGTCTGTATCATTTTTTCCCCGAATCAGTGCGTATTCAAACGTAATACGTCTCCCGGTCTTTTCTGTATATGCTCTGCAGGCCGGAATCAGCTCTTCCAGCGGATAGCGGTGATTGACCGGCATCAGCTGATCACGGAGTTCATCTTCCGGGGCATGAAGCGAAACAGCAAGATTCACCTGCGGGAATTCCTCGCTGAAACGGTGGATCATCGGAACCAGTCCGCAGGTTGACACCGTCATGTTGCGGCTGCTCATGTTCCGCCCGTCTTTTTCATGCAGGATATGCAGGAATCGTGAAATCTGTTCATAATTATCAAACGGCTCTCCGGTTCCCATGACTACAATACGGCTGATTTTCTCTCCGGTTTCCCGTTCTGTATCCAGCACCTGAGATATGATCTCACCGGCGGTCAGACCGCGAACCAGCCCGTTAATGCCTGACGCGCAGAACGCGCAGTGCATGCGGCAGCCCGCCTGAGAAGAAACACAGACGGTGTTGCCGTATTTATATTTCATAAATACAGTTTCTACTGCATTTCCATCCTTCAGTCCGTACAGAAATTTCTGCGTTCCGTCGGTTTTGGATTTCTGGCGCGCCAGCAGCTTCAGACTGTCCAGCTGCGCGTGTTCTTCCAGCCAGGCAGTAAAAACTTCCGGAAGATTGGTCATCTCCCGGAAGTCTGTTCTGCCCTTATACACCCAGCCAAAGAGCTGACGTCCGCGGAAAGCCGGCTGACCTGCTTCTGCAGCCAGCTCCTGCATTTCCGCTTCTGTTAGGTTTCTAAGGTCTTTCATATTCTTTCTCCAAAACACCAGTTACGGTGTTTCTCTTATTTCGCGTTTCGCGCGGATTACTTCTTCTCAACATCGAGTCCGGTCTTATGTCCGTTAATGTCGACTGTATCAAGTCCGCTCTTCTCTTCAATGCTGTCCGCAAGCGTCTCTTCGCAGATATGAGTCTGGTCCTTCTCAACCGCAGCCTTAACCTGCTCATCCGCGTCCAGATAAATCGTGATGTGATCCATCATGTCAAAATCCTTCTGCTTACGGAGCTGCTGAACCTTGGAAATAACCTCTCTTGCAAGGCCCTCTTCCTCCAGCTCCGGTGTAATCTCTGTATCGAGGATGACAAAGACATTCTGTTCCATAGCAACGGAGAATCCTTCCTTTGCATGAATCTGAACATCGATATAATCCTTCTGAATCTCGGTATCCTCGCCGTTCAGGTTCATGGTTACCGGACCTTCTTCCAGTTTTGCGGTGAACGCAGATGCATCCTCTGAAGCGAGCGCTTTTCCGAATGCGCCGATCTTCTTTCCGAGAACCGGTCCGGCAACACGGAAGTTCGGCTTCAGTGAAAGGTTCATATATGTCGTCAGATCATCGGCAAAGACAACCTTCTTAACATTCAGCTCTTCCATCAGAATCGGAGCAAGGTCGGAAATCAGATCTCTGTACTTTCCATCCACCAGAATCTCAGACAGCGGCTGACGAACCTTGAGGTTCTCCTTTTCACGAATGCCGCGTCCAAGTCCTGCAAGTGTCTTGACCAGATCCATGCGCTTCTCTGCGCTCTCGTCGATCAGGGACTCATCGCACTCCGGGAAGTACGCGGTATGAACAGTCAGAGAAGAATCATTCATCAGCTTCTGATACATTTCATCCGACAGGAACGGTGCAATCGGCGCCATCATCTTTACGATGCCGAGCAGAACCTCATAAGTTGTCTGGTAAACGGCTCTCTTGTCATCATTCATTCCAGATGCGTAGAAACGGCGGCGTGTTCTTCTGATGTACCAGTTGGAGAAATCATCCACGACAAAGCTCTGAATCGCTCTGACGGTCTTCATATGGTTGTATTCATCCATATCCTTTGTGACTTCACGAACCAGCTTATTATACTTAGACAGAATCCAGCGATCGATTTCCGGACGCTTCTTAGGGTCTACGATATCCTTGGTCGGGTCAACCTGATCCTGATTTGCATAGAGAATGAAGAAGTTATAGATATTCTTCAGGGTTCCGAAGAACTTGCTTACCGTCTCCTTCAGGCCTTCCTCATCAAACTTTGTCGGCGTCCACGCCGGAGATACACTCATCATGTACCAGCGCGTCGCGTCAGCGCCGTACTTATCCATCATCTCAAACGGATTGACCGTGTTGCCCTTTGACTTGGACATCTTCTTGCCGTTCTTGTCCAGAATCAGATCGCTGACCAGAACATTCTTATACGGCGCCTTATGCATCAGGAACGTAGAGATCGCCATCAGCGAGTAGAACCATCCTCTTGTCTGATCAATTCCCTCACAGATAAAGTCTGCCGGGAAATTCTGCTCAAAGATCTCTTTATTCTCAAACGGGTAATGCCACTGCGCATACGGCATAGATCCGCTGTCAAACCAGCAGTCCATAACTTCTGGAATTCTGGTCATCGGCTTTCCGCACTTCGGGCAGGTCAGATGAATGTCATCCACGTACGGGCGATGCAGCTCTACGGTTTCCGGATCAACCTTTTCAATTGCCTTCTCTGCGAGCTCCGCTCTGCTTCCGACACACTCCAGGTGGCCGCATTCGCATCTCCATACCGGAATCGGCGTACCCCAGTATCTCTGACGGGAAATATTCCAGTCTCTGACATCAGCCAGCCAGTTTCCAAAACGTCCCTCACCGACAAACGGAGGGAACCAGTTAACCGTCTTGTTATTTGCAACCAGCTCATCTCTCAGATCGCTCATACGGATGTACCAGCCCGGCTTAGCGTAGTAAACCAGCGGCGTTCCGCATCTCCAGCAGTGCGGGTAATCGTGACGGATCTTCTGGTGAGCGAACAGTTTTCCTTCCTTGGCGAGCCATTTCAGGATCTCGATGTCAAGACCTTCCTCCATGATGAAATGACCCTTCCACGGTGTTGCTGTGTAGCAGCCTCTCTCATCTACCGGCTCATAAACCGGAGCGCCGTACTTTCTGCCGACATTATAGTCGTCTTCACCAAATGCAGGCGCAGAATGTACAATTCCGGTACCGTCAGAAGTCGTTACATAATCATCACATGTGACAAAGAAAGCCTTGTCCTTTTCCGGATCCAGCTCGTTCCAAGGCATGAGTTTCTCATACTTCTCGTATTCCAGATCCTTTCCTTTCATTTCTCCCAGGATCTTATACTTGCCTTCTCCTAATACCTTGTCTGCGCACTCTTTGGCGAGAATAAAGATACTTCCCTTCTCATCGCCTTCCAGCATCTCTGCACGGATATAGTCCACGTCCGGATTTACCGTCAAAAGGGTGTTCGCAGCAAGGGTCCACGCGGTTGTTGTCCATGCCAGGAAATACTCATTTTCATGGCCGACATGCTTGAACTTGACCGTCAGCGTTGTGACCGCGACTTCTTTATATCCCTGCGCTACCTCATGGGATGCGAGTCCTGTTCCGCAGCGCGGGCAGTATGGCTGAACCTTATGACCTTCATAGATCATTCCGGCCTTAAAGAACTGGTCGATAATCCACCATACTGATTCAACATAATTATTATCCAGTGTAATATACGGATGCTCCAGGTCTGCCAGGAATCCCATGCGGCGGCTCATATCACCCCACATATCCGTGAATGTAAATACCGACTGGCGGCACTTCTCGCAGAACTCCTTAATTCCGTATTTCTCAATATCCTGCTTTCCGCTCATGCCGAGATCCTTCTCAACCTGAATCTCAACCGGCAGTCCGTGCGTGTCCCATCCTGCCTTCGGCTTAACCTTAAAGCCCTTCATAACCTTATATCTTGTAATAGAATCCTTTAAGGTGCGGGCCATCATATGGTGAATGCCCGGCTTTCCATTAGCCGTCGGCGGTCCCTCGTAGAAAATGAACGGCTCTGCGTCTTCCCTCTCCTTGACACGGCGGTTCAGGAGGTCTTCATCCTCCCATTCCTGCACCTGCTTCTTCTGAACCTCAGCAACAGGCTGATCTGAAAGCTTTTCAAACATATTCCAATCTTCCTTTCCAAACCTTAAGGAATCCCTTTATCGAAATTCCTGAACTGCGTCGCAGCCAGGCCTGTTTTATGATCTAACGATAAAATTCGTCGCTCTTTATTATATATTTTTACCTTCAGGGTGTCAAGAAAGTGAAAAGGCCGCATACCTTGAATTGCAAGGGTTCTGTAAACAGAGCCTGCCCTCTCCGCTGAAGATTCACGCTAATCCGACGGCAGCAGATCACCTCTCTGTCCCATCCTGAACATGGTGCGATGTAAATATAGAAAAAGAAGTTGCGTTCAGCAGTATGAATATAGATAAATAATTCACAATTAATCCTATAATCCTTTCACCGCTTTACTACTTCACCACAAGAAAGTTTTTGTTTTGAAAACACAAAAAACACTGGATATTTTATTATCAATCGATTATAATAGAGTTAGAGATTAAACAAAGGGATTGAGATACAGAGATTAGTCAACAGAAAGGATGTGTTACTATGATGCCAATATTAGCACTTGGGGTTTTAGTATTCGGCGGTCTACTGTTTTCACATGCGTGCGGCGCAGAAGAAAAACAGGCAGACGACCATCAGGTCATTCCATTCCCTTCCGAAAGAAAACGGAGATGGAAAAAACTAAGCCGCGCATCCATGCAGAATAAGGCAGAAGGAAAGAGTGAGATCGGCACAGCTGATAATGTGATCTTCCTTTCTTCTGCAAAAGTCGCACGGCGGCGCTGATATCGTGTTCACCTCATTTACATACTTCTTCAACGAGTGATTGTTCACTCAAGAGAATAAACCCCTGAAACTTCAACGGTTTCGGGGGTTTTCTCTTTGCCTGATTTATTTTTGTCTTATCTCGGCAGTTTGGTTCTAACCAGGTTGATGCGGTTCTGGTTGTCAATTTCCGCAACCTTGACTTCAACCTTATCGCCGATGTTCATGATGTCTTCAACCTTGTCGACGTGATGACGCGCCATCTTGGAAATGTGGAGCAGGCCTTCTTTTCCAGGGAGAATCTCGATGAACGCGCCAAACGGCATGATTCTCTTGACTTCTCCTTCATAAACGCCTCCGACTTCCACATCGGCTGTGATCAGCTTGATGCGATCCATCGCCTCTTCTGCTGCCTCGGCATTATCACTGTAAATGGTGACCAGACCCGGATCATCCTCAGAAATATCAATCTTGACGCCGGTTTCCTCAACGATGGAGTTGATGGTCTTTCCTCCCGGTCCGATGACAATGCGGATCTTGTCCGGATCGATGCGCATTGCAATGCATCTCGGCGCCCACTTGGACAGCTCTTTGCGAGGCTCCGGAATCTCTTCCAGCATGATGTTCATAATATGCATGCGGCCTTCCTTTGCCTGGCGCAGCGCTCTTTCCATAATATCCTTAGACAGTCCATGTACCTTGATGTCCATCTGCATCGCAGTTACACCGACTTCTGTTCCGGTTACTTTAAAGTCCATGTCGCCGAGGAAATCTTCCATACCCTGGATATCGCTCAGAATAGCCATCTTGGAAGATCCATCCTCTTCAACGCGCTCAATCAGTCCCATCGCGATTCCAGCTACCGGACGCTTGATTGGAACGCCGGCATCCATCAGAGCAAGGCAGGATCCGCAGGTTGACGCCATGGAAGACGATCCATTGGATGACAGAACATCAGAGACGACACGGATGGCATACGGGAATTCCTCTTTGGAAGGAACAACCGGCAGCAGTGCGCGCTCAGCGAGTGCGCCATGTCCGATTTCTCTTCTCCCCGGTGATCTCGGCTTTTTGGATTCTCCTGTGCAGAATCCCGGGAAGTTGTAATGATGCATATAGCGTTTTTCGGTCTGCTCAGTCAGACCGTCAATCTTCTGAGCTTCTGACAGCGGAGCCAGTGTGCAGGCGGAGAGAACCTGTGTCTGTCCTCTCTTGAACAGTCCTGTTCCGTGAACGCGCGGCAGAACTCCGGTCTCGCACCAAACCGGACGAATCTCATCCAGCTTACGGTCATCCGGGCGTACACCGTCGTCCAGAATGGAGCTTCTGACACACTCCTTGGTAATGTTATAAAGGACATTCGCAATATCCTTCTCACTGTCCGGATATTCTTCTGCAAAATGCTCCTGTGTTTCAACTTCTACTGCATTCATGTTATCCAGACGTGTCATCTTGTCGGAATTATGAACCGCGTCCTTCATCTTATCATAAGCAAATGCTCTGACCTTCTCGTCGATTTCTTCCGGAATCTGATAAAGCTCAACTTCACGCTTTGGCTTGCCGACTTCCGCAACGATCTCTTCAATGAACTCACAGAGTTTCTTGATTTCATCATGCGCAAACCAGATGGCATCCAGCATTTCCATTTCCGGAACTTCTTTCGCGCCGGCCTCGACCATCATAATAGCCTCTTTGGTTCCGGCAACAGTCAGATTGATATCGCTCTGTTCTCTCTGTTCCTGTGTCGGGTTGATGATCAGCTGTCCGTCAACACGTCCAACGCGGACCGATCCTGTCGGGCCGTCCCATGGAATATCAGAAATTGCAAGCGCGATGGAAGATCCGATCATAGCCATAATATCCGTCTCACAGTCCGGATCAACAGACATGACCAGCGCCTCAACCTCAACATCATTAAAGAATCCCTTCGGGAAAAGCGGACGAAGCGGGCGATCCATTAAGCGGGAGCTAAGAACAGCTTTCTCGCTTGGACGACCTTCTCTTCTGATGAATCCTCCCGGAATCTTTCCACCTGCATACATTCTCTCTTCATAGTCACAGCTCAGTGGGAAAAAATCCGCATCCGGGCGCGGTTCATCTGACGCGCACGCAGTTACCAGCACTGCAGAATCACCATAGCGTACGAGCGCAGCGCCGTTAGCCTGCTCTGCAAACTTGCCGATCTCAACCTGCATCAGTCTGCCGCCCAGCGCCGTCTTAAAAGTCCTGTAATCCGTAAATCTCGCCATTCCTATTAAACAACTCCCTCCTGTTTAGTCCAGTAATATTCAAATCTCATTAAACGCTTGTTATTTTACCATATATTGGGCATCAGGTCTGCATTTATTTGAAAAAGATTTAGGACATTATTTGATAAGAAAAAAGACGACTGTCGCCACGCAACAGCCGTCTCTCTTCAATTAAATTCTGGATTTCTCTAACGCCTGTTTGATATCTCCCAGCAGATCATCAATATCCTCAATGCCTACAGAGAATCTAAGCAGATTACTTGTAATTCCAATTTCGTTCTGAAGCTCCTCTGAATATTCTTCATGAGTCATTGTTGCAGGGTGACACACCAACGATTCTATCCCGCCAAGACTTACGGCGAGATCAAAATACTCTGTGGATGTGCAGAATTTATTGCAGTCGTATTCAGGTTTAAATACCGCACTGACAACAGCTCCATTACCCTTTGCCTGCCTGCGCTGAATGTCATATCCCGGATGATCTTTCAACCCAGGATAGTATACATGTTCGCATGCACCACAGTCTTTTAAAAACTCGGCAACCTTCATCGCATTCTGCTCATGACGGTCCATACGCAGAGGAAGTGTTTTCATTCCACGAACCAGCAGGAACGAAGCCATCGGATCCAAAATTGCCCCTAAAGTTTTTTGGTTAAACTTCAGTTTTTCATAAAGCGCATCATCATTCACTAATACCAGCCCGGCAATAATATCTGAATGCCCGGAGTAATATTTAGTAGCTGAGTACGTGACAATATCTGCACCTAATTCTAATGGTTTCTGAAGATATGACGTCATAAACGTATTGTCTACAATAATGCGAAGTCCCTTCTTTTTAGCTCTTTCTGACACCTTTGCAAGATCTGTAATCTCCAAAAGCGGATTCGATGGAGTTTCGATAAATACCGTACTGACATTCTCGTCAATGGTATCGAAATCATAATTGTTAAAGTCAGTTACAATTTCAAAATCGATGTTTCGGTCTTCAAAAATATGTGACACAAAGTTCCAGGTTCCGCCATACACATTGCTGTTGAGCAGTACTTTCTCTCCAGGTTTAATCAGTGAAAAGGCCAATGAATTTGCAGCCATTCCGCTGGCCATCGCCAATCCATATTTTGCCCCTTCCAGCTGAGCCGCCAGCTGTTCTGCATTATCACGTGTCGGATTCTTAGAACGGGTATACATAAACTCTGAAAACTCATTTAATGAATCCTGCATAAATGTTGAGGACAGGTATACTGGATAGTTTACTCCAACATATTGTTTATCATCTTTTCTTCCGCCATGAATGGCTAGTGTTGAATATTCCATTTCCTCTTTTGTGTTCCTCCCCGGCATTTGCCTTAAATGCCTTTATTTTGTGCAAGGTAAAATAGCTCCTTTATAGTGTTTTTTAATCCACTCTCTCATCTCTTTGGACTGGAGAACTTTTACTAACTTTTTGATGTCCTTATTGTTGACATTCTTCTTGTTTACACAAATTACATTTCCGAAGACGGATGCATTTTTCTCGTTTTCACGGACCAGATACTTTGTCGGGTCAAGTTTTGCATCCAGCAGTCGGTTTGTGTTTGTAATATAGGCGTCAAAATCCTGACGGTCTCTCATGATGACATCTGCATCCATAGCAACTACCTTAATCGGCTTCTTGTATTTAGTAATCATGCTTGTGTCAGCATTGGACATGGTCATCTTTTTAGAACACTCGATCAGTCCAGCCTGCTCCAGAAGTTTTAAGCAGCGATACTGATTGGTGACATCCTCTTTAATCGCGATTTTTGCATTATCAGGAAGCTGGCTGAGCTTTTTATACTTGTCCGACATCATGACCAGCGGCTCATAATGCACTTTTCCGGCACTGACTAAATGTCCTTTATTTGCTTTGTTCCACTCATCCAAATATGGAATATACGCATCATAATGGAAATCGACATCGCCGTTTTCAACCTGTTCATTCCATGTTTTATCCCAGGTTTCAGATTTAATATCTAACTTAATACCTTCCTTTTTCAACTGTGGTTCAGCATGTTTAAGGATTTCTGCATGCGGAGTTGTATCCGCCAGACATGTCAATGTGACAGTCTTTCCAGACGTTTTATCACTTGACTTACTGTTTCCGCAGCCAGTCAGAATTCCCACTGCCAATGCTGAGATCAATAACACTGAAATCAGTTTCTTCTTCATCTTCATTCTCCTTTTCAATTCTTACAAAACGATCTATATCAACACGATGTGATTGATATTAAAGCATATGTCTCTTTTTCAGAACTAACTTGGCACAAAAATCCCCTGCCAATTGAACTAGTTCTGCAAATACAATCAGAATAAACACAGTGGCAATCAAGATGTCATACCTGAACCGATTAAAACCATACTGAATCGCAATATTACCAATTCCGCCCGCACCAAATGCTCCTGCAAGAGCAGTCATCGATAATACCGAAATGATTGCCACGGTAAAGCTTCGAATTATTGCCGGTACGGCTTCTGGTACGATTACAGTCAATAAGATCTTCCCATTACTTATCCCCATTGCTTTTGCAGCTTCGATCTTCCCCTTATCTACTTCAAACAGATTGTTTTCAACCAGTCTCGCATACATCGGAATACAGCTGATTGCAAGTGCAATTATGCATGCATTCGGTCCATACCCCTGTCCGGTAATTAATCTCGCGAGAGGAAGTGTGATAATGATCATGATCATCGAAGGAAGCGAACGCAGAGCATTGATAACCGCTCCCAAAACATTATTGAGTGTGCGCATCGGATGCAGGCCATCTTTATCGGTAAGCACAAGAACAATGCCAATTAATGTGCCAAAAATCAGCATGATAATTACAGCCACAAACACCATATAAATAGTTGACCAAAGTGATGGAAGCAGCATATTCCAGGTTTCTGCGCTAAAAGCGCTTTTAAGTATTTCTCCCAACGAATTAGTAGCAAATGTCATGATTTAAACCGCTCCTCCCATGCTTTTGACATATCATTCTCAACACGTGCAAAAATCTTTCCCGTATCGCTTTCTGGAGATCTGAACAAGTCAATGACATTGCCTGATTCCTGTATTCTCCCTGATTCAATGATCGCTGCTTCATCGCAGGCATATTTGATTACTTCTGTTTCATGAGTAATCAAGATCATTGTTACACCTAAACGTTCATTAATATCTTTTAACAGATCCAATACATTAATGGTTGTCTGAGGATCTAAGGCAGATGTTGCTTCATCGCTGAGCAAAACATCCGGGTGATTTGCCAGCGCCCGGGCAATGCCAACACGCTGCTTCTGTCCTCCGGAGAGCTGTGATGGATACTGATATATTTTATCTTTCAGTCCTACTAGTTCTGCCAATTCCTCAACGCGGCTGCGCCGGTCATTTTTATCTCGAACTGTGTTCTTTAAAGGCATTTCAATGTTCTTATAAACGGTTTTCGAGTCAAATAAATTGAAGGTTTGAAAAATCATTCCGATCTTTTCACGTCTTTTATTTAATTCTGCATGATTGAGTTCCAGGATATTTTGGTTATTAATAAGGATCTTGCCGCCGTCAGGTTCTTCCAGACGATTAATACATCTTACCAGAGTTGACTTCCCTGCCCCGCTGAAACCCATGATTCCAAAAATTTCACCCTTGGCAATATCCAGATTGATATCGTTTAACACGTTTACACGTCCGTGTTCTGTATGAAAGGATTTACTTAAATGCTGAATACTGATATATGGATTGTCCACATCACTTACCTCCGAACAGGTGATTAAATAGATTACGTTTCTACTAGACCTAGTCTATCTGACAGGGTCGACAGAATTTATTATCCATCCACACGAATGACTAGTAGAATATGCGAGTAGTCTTGATTATAGCACTTTAGAAGCCTTTGTTTTCAACATTAAAATCCCGATACTTTGTATATTTTATATTGATTCTACCTATTATTTTGTTTTTAGATTATAAAATGTATCTAAATAGATTTTATATATAATTACATGCGATTTGTTGCTATAGAACCCACTTTTTTCTAGTCACGATTATTTATCTTTCATTGTTATCTATAATATTTATATCATAGTAATTAAGTATGTATTTTTATTATCACAGATATGCACAATCTCTCTAATGGAACCATTTGACAACTATTTTTCCACTCTTTCCATACATCAAAAAGGCCGCTGTCTCAACCGACAAATCGTCGATCAAGGCAGCGGCCTTTCAACATAGTTTCCGATTTTTTCCGAACTACTTTCTCAGTCCCAGACGAGCGATCAGTGTTCTGTATCTCTCGATATCCTTTCCCTTCAGGTAGTTCAGCAGGTTTCTTCTCTTACCTACCATCTTCAGCAGACCTCTTCTGGAATGATGGTCCTTCTGGTGGGAAGCGAGGTGCTCGTTCAGCTCGTTAATGCGTGCTGTCAGGATTGCAACCTGAACCTCCGGGGAACCTGTGTCGCCTTCCTTAGTCGCATACTCTTTGATGATTGCTTCCTTCTTTTCCTTTGTAATCATTGGTAGTCTCCTTTCTTGCCATACGCCCAAGCTGAGTTCTCGCCGGAGTGACGAGGAACCAAGCAGGGGTAGTTCTTTTACACAACGGTCATATTCTAGCATGCAAATTGCCATTTTGCAAGGAAAATGTCCGGATCTTTCTATTTCAGGGACTGACTGTTCTTGTCTCCTTCTTTATCGGCCGGAGGAATTCCGTCTGCGCCTTTGTCGCTGCCGTCTTCCGTGTATTCTTTGTCCGCACTCTGCTCATGGAGACGGTTCAGGTATTTCTCAGACACAGAAAAATGCACCATGCTCGGATCGTCTTCTCCGCAGTCCTTCATCAGCTCGTGGAAACGCTTGACTTCTCTGCAGTCGCGGACGATCTGCTCGGAAAGATCCTGCACATTGTCGAACTTAACCTCATCTCTGGTTTTCTTCAGAAATTCAACGACAATCTGTTTTCCGTAGAGTTCCTTGTTGAAATCAAAGATATGGGTTTCGACATTCTTGTTGTACTTTCCGATAGTCGGTTTTACGCCGACATTAGTGACGCTCGGGTATTTCACACCATTGTAGTCGCATAAGGTCACATAAACACCGTTCGGCGGGGTCACCATACTCTTGTCAATCACCAGGTTAGAAGTCGGAAATCCGAGCTTTCTGCCCAGGCGGTTGCCGACGACCACTTCTCCGGCAATCTCGTAGTTTCTGCCCATGTACCGTTTACAGCGCTCCACCTGTCCGGATGCAATCAATGTGCGGATCAGTGTAGAACTGACAACATTATCGTCAATCATGAACGGAGGCATCACGTTTACACTGAATCCCTTATCCATTCCGATATTACGCAGCACATCTGTATTCCCCTCCGCCTTATAACCGAAGGTGTAGTTAAACCCGCAGAACACCGCCTTCATATTGGCTTTCTCCAGAAGCAGCTCCTGCACAAACGCGACCGGATCCATCTCCATAATCTCCTTGGTGAACGGAATGTCGATCATATAGTCCACACCGAGCGACGCGATGATTTCTGCTTTCTCATGCTGGTACAGAATATTCTTTACCGGAGATGCTGTCTTGATCAGGTTTCTCGGATGATTGGAAAACGTGAACACAGCCGATTTCAGCCCGTGTTCCCTTGCAAACTCCACTGTTTTGCCGATCAGCTTCTGGTGCCCCAGATGGACCCCGTCAAAATTTCCGACCGCTACAGCCGTCGGCTCTATTTCTGTGATTTCCTCTAATGTTCTGTATGTAATCATTTCAGCACCTCCCTACTGCGGCTGCGGATAAAAGATCTTTCCCGGCCTGAATGTATCATCCTGCTCCTGATAATAGGCCACACCAAGAAAAGTAAGCCCCGGCTCCGCCTCTTCCTTAACGTCGGAAAGATCCGCATACGCCAGATACCCTACTCGGTATTTCTCCGGAAGCGGAAGCAGAAAATCGTGTTCCGCATACGGCGGGTCCTGCTCTATCTTTCCCTTTCTGCGCGGAATGGTCAGACCGTGCATCAGTTTCAGCCCGTCTTCTCCGGACAAAATCAACCTGCCAAAATGCGGCGCAAGAGGCCGATCAATCGGAATGAGAATCTGCTCACGCTCTTCTTCACTCATTTCCTGAAGCTGCGACAGCGTCACCGCATCTTCAATACGGAACACGCCGGACTGGATTCTGGTCAGCTGTGACATGGCTGCGCCGACGCCCAGCTTTCTTCCTGTATCCTGGCATACAGTACGCACAAAGGTTCCCTTGCTGCAGGTCATCGTAAACTGAATGCGGCTCTCGTATCCCTGCTGAAGCTGTACGTCTTCCAGGTGGACATCACCGATATAGACACGGCGGCTCTTCACCTTGACTTCTTTTCCTTCCCGCGCATATTCATACAGACGTTTTCCGTCTACTTTCACCGCAGAATACATCGGCGGGGTCTGGTTCTGGACGCCTTCAAACGAGGACAGCACCTGTTCCACCTGTTCACGGCTGATTTGATTAATATCCTCTTCAGATGCCTCAGCAATCCGTGTTCCCCAGATATCCTGCGTGTCATATTCGCGCCCGAGATGCATAACGCAGCGGTACGTCTTCAAATCCGGCTCGATGTACTCCATAATGCGCGCGGCACGCCCCAGACAGACCGGAAGAACACCGGTCGCCATAGGATCCAGGGTGCCGGTGTGTCCGACCCGGCGCATATTGTAAATCCTGCGCACACGTCCGACGACATCATGCGAGGTCATATTCTGTTCTTTGTTAATATTAATAATGCCTTCTGTCATATCACTCTCTTGTTTACATCGTCTCCAGGCATTCTTCTGCAGCAGCCTGCAGCTTTTTCCACGCCTCCTGCAGCGAAATATGCAGCGTGCAGCCGCTCGCCTTCACGTGGCCGCCTCCGCCGAACTGCGCCGCAATTTTCCGGACATCAGCGCCGCCTTTTGCCCTGAGACTGACAAATACCTTATCTGTATCTTCCTTTAACAGGATGGCAATCTCTGCTCCCTGAACGCTTCTCAGTTCAGAAACTATGCCTTCTGCGTCAATCATCTGCGCTCCGCAGTCCTTCAGCATCGCCTGCGTGACCGCAGTCATGACGAGTTTTCCACCCGCGGAGATCTGCATATTCTTCAGCGCTTCTGCCTTCAGACGCATTTTCTGCGGGCTGATATTCTCATACAGACGGACACTGACCGCGTTGATATCCACCCCCGTCCGAACCAGGTCGGCAGCAGTCAGAAACGCGTCTTCGTTTGTGTTGCTGTATTGGAAATTGCCGGTATCTGTCGTAATTCCCGCGAACAGCAAAGAGGCGGTTTCCCGGTCGATCTGTGCGTCCATGGCACGGATCAGATGATGAACCAGAACGCAGGCAGCTGCCGCCTGCGGGTCAACATAATGATAGTCACAGAACGGGTTCTGCGCGACGTGATGATCCACGCAGACACTCACTTTTCCGGTCTGGAACGTTTCACTCCGTTCCGGAAACCGGGAAAGTTCGCTCGCGTCCACACAGATGCACACATCCGGATCTGTGATCGCACGCTCATCCGTCGTGCAGTATCCGTCATCCAGAAATTTCAGGTTGTCTGCGAGCGTATCGTCCTCAATCAGGACATACGCGCGCTTTCCCATCTGACGAAGCACCCTGGTCAGCGCGCATGATGATCCGACTGCATCCCCGTCCATTTTCTGGTGGGTAAACACCAGAACCGTTTCCGCCTTCTTAAGCACAGAAGCGATTTCCTCGAATGTATTGTTAATAATTGCCATTTTCTATTCCTCGGATAACCTCATCGATATGGCGGCCGTATTCTTCCGACCGGTCAAACTTGAAAATCAGTTCCGGCGCTCTGCGCAGTTTCAGCTCTCTGCCGATTTTTCCGCGCATCTTGCCGCTTGCGCTTCGCAGTCCGTCCAGAACGTCCTGTTCTTTTTTAATCTTTGCTTCTTCATCTTTCTGTGTTTCCAGAATGGTGATATAGCAAGTCGCATAACTGTTATCCTTGGTCACTTCCACTTCCGTTATGCTGATGAGTCCGGACAGGCGTGGATCTTTCAGCTCGCGAAGCAGCATTTCACTGATAATGCGGCGAATTTCCCCCGCCAGACGATCCTGTCTGTATCCTCTGCTCATTGTCTCCTCCTTTATCTAGAAAAGGCGCTGGAGCATGAAAGCTCCGGAATGTGTTCCCCGGTCTGTGGCTTACAGAAAGTTTTCTGTATGTTACCTGTCAGCTTCATCTCCCAACGCCGTCATTCAATTCTTTTATTCCATTATGCTGTATGTCTGCGTTATTTCTGCTTTTCTACGCGATACTGCTTTCCGAGGTCCGGATGCGCGTACCGGTTCCTGCCTCTGGTCATGCGGCCGTACTCAATTGCGTCCTGAGGACAGCGGTTGATGCAGGCCGTGCAGTGCTCGCAGACAGGTTTGATCCACTCCGGCCGTCCATTCTTCATCTGAATCGCATGAACTGGACACACCCTCTCACAGAGGCCGCAGGAAATGCAGGCATCCGTCGCATAGAACTTTGCGGTCTTGCAGCTTCCTTTGTAGAAACGGTGCATAAAGGATGATTCCATTCCGGAAGAAACGCTCAGCGCATCCGGCATGCGGTGATGGTAATCGATAGAATCCATCACGTCTTTCATCCGTTCCTGCATGTATTTCAGCTGAACCAGCGCGGCTTCTCGAATCGGCGGATTCATGTAGAAAATGCAGTTTTCCGGAGCCTGGACACTGTAAAAGGCACTGAGGCTGAAGCCTCTCTTTTTCAATACACTCTGCAGCTGGCGGCCGCATCCGGAAGCCGCCTTTCCGTATGTCGCAACACCGACAATTTCAGGGACGCAGTGTTCAGGATCTTCACCTGCGGATCTGCGTTTCTTCCTTTTGTGCCGGCTTTTCTTTTCCTGCTGACGGTCAGACTCCTTGCTGCGTTCCTCTTTTGTCTTAAGCGAGGATGCCGGATCATCTGAAACTGGCTCCGGAACATGCAGCTGCATTTCTGAAATGAAACGGTCCACAATGCCCGGAAGTCCGCCAAAATATACGGGAAATACGAGGAACACGCGCTCCCCTTCAGACAGGGAATAGCTGTATTTCTTATGCGTAACCGCATCTGCTATATTCACCAGTTCCGACGGCTCATGCTCGTTCAGCATCAGAGCCGCATGACGGGAATTCCCCGTTCCGCTGAAATAGAAAATCATTGCGTTTCCTCCTTTCCCCTTACATTTTGTCCGAAAAAGCAGCAGATCTCAAGCTGTTAGTCCTCATGCTTGACTTCTACGATATGGTAGCACTCAATAACGTCGCCTTCCTTGATGTCGTTATAGTCCTCGATTCCGATACCGCACTCATAGCCCTGGTTGACCTCTTTTGCGTCGTCCTTGTAGCGCTTCAGCGAGGAAATTGTACCTTCGTGGATGACAATTCCATCTCTTACCAGACGGATCTGCGCATTTCTCGCCACTTTTCCTTCGGTGACATAGGCACCTCCAATAATGCCGACGTTCGGCACCTTGAATGTGCTTCTGATCTCGGCCTTGCCCAGCGCCTCTTCCTTGGTATCCGGCTCGAGCATGCCCTTCATCGCGGCATCCACATCATTGATTGCGTCGTAGATAACGGTGTACAGACGGACTTCAACGCCTTTCTGGTCAGCCATCGCCGTAACTGCGCTGCTCGGACGGACATTGAATCCTATGATGATTGCACTGGACGTCTCTGCCAGCATAATATCAGACTCATTGACCGTTCCTACACCGGAATGGATGACATTGATCTTGACGTTTTCATTATTCAGTTTCTCAAGAGAAGAAATCAGAGCGCCGACGGAACCCTGAACGTCTGCCTTGATGATCAGGTTCAGTTCCTTGGTCTCGCCTTCCTGAATCTGGCTGAAAAGTTTTTCCAGGGACATGCTGGAATTCTTGGCCAGAGTCTCTTCTCTCAGTTTCTCCTGACGATGTTCAGCGATTTCTCTTGCTGTCTTATCGTCCTGGACGGCATTGAACACGTCTCCGGCCTGCGGAACATCGGTAAGTCCGAGAATCTCGACTGCTGTAGCCGGCCCGGCCTTGCGGATCTTCTTTCCTCTGTAGTCGGTCATCAGACGGATTCTTCCGGAGCAGGTACCCGCAACGATGCTCTGTCCGCTCTTCAGAGTACCATTTTCTACCAGAAGTGTCGCCACCGGACCTCTTGCGCGGTCCAGACGCGCTTCAATAACAGAGCCAAGAGCCAGTCTGTTCGGGTTCGCTTTCAGCTCCATCATGTCTGCCTGCAGCAGAATCATCTCCAGAAGGTCCTTAATTCCATCGCCGGTCTTGGCAGATACTGGAACACTGATGACGTCGCCGCCCCAGTCCTCGACAAGGACACCGTGATCCGCCAGTTCCTTCTTTACGCGATCCGGGTTGGCGCCCGGCTTATCCATCTTATTAATCGCAACAATAATCGGTACATCCGCCGCCTTGGCATGGCTGATGGACTCGATTGTCTGCGGCATGACACCGTCATCTGCAGCAACAACCAGAACAGCAATATCTGTGATCTGCGCTCCTCTCGCACGCATAGCGGTGAATGCCTCATGACCCGGCGTATCGAGGAAGACGATCTTCTTTCCGTTAATCTTAACCTCGGAAGCACCGATGTGCTGTGTAATTCCGCCGGACTCACGCGATGTAACGTTGGTTTTGCGGATAGCGTCCAGCAAGGACGTCTTACCATGGTCAACGTGACCCATAACAGTAATGACAGGCGGACGAGGACGCAGATCCTTCTCATCGTCCTTGAAGTCCTCGATACCTTCTTCAACCTCTTCCTGCTCAACCTGACCGATCACGACGTTAATGCCGAGTTCATCCGCGAGCAGCTGAACGGTATCCTCGTCCATCGTCTGGTTGATGTTCGCCATTACACCCATCTTCATCAGCGTCATGATGACCTTGGATGTTGAAACCTCTGTCTGCTCAGCAAAACCGGCAACTGTGATCGGAACATCCAGCTTGAATGTTCCTTCCGGAAGTACTTCTTCTTCCTCTTCAGCCTCCGGTTCTTTCTGGGTCTTCTGGTACTTCTTGCGCTGTTTCTTCTCCAGAGACTTTCTCTCGAACTTATCGAATTTATTATGCGATCCAGAATCTTTTCCGTGTCTTCTGTGTGCGCGGTTTCCGCTGCGGCCGCTTCCTTCTGATGAGCCGGCGCTGTTTTCCGTGCGGAAGCTGCGGTTGGAACCGCCTCTTGCGACGTAGCTTTCGCCGCCTTCCTTCTTCCGGTCGTGATTCTTCTTCTCATTCTTCTTTCTGCGCTCTTCTTCTCTCTTCTTGCGTTCGGAAGCTCTCTTCTCTTTCAGCTGCTTTTCTTCTTTTTTGACATCTTCTGCGCGCTTGACGATCTTGATGCCCGGCATGCTGATTTTCTCAGAATCTGCAAGTTTGATCTTGTGCTCTTTCTTCTCTTTTTTCACTGGTTTTTTTGTCACGGTCTCTCCTGAATGTTTTTCATCCTTTTTCTCTGCAGATTCTTTTGCCTGCGGTTCTTTCTTCTTATGCTCTTCTGCCTTTTCCTCAGCCGGCTTCTTTTCCGGAATTTCTTTTTCTTCCTTCTGAGCCCTCTGATCCTTCTGAGGCTTTTCTTCAGCAGCAGGCACTGCCTCTTCCTTTTTTTCCGCCGGTTTATCCGACTTGTTTTCAGCTTTTTCCTCGGCGTTTTTCTTTTCCTTGCGGTCAAACACGCTCTCATCGACGACTGGCGTACCCATCGGCGGTTTATGTTTGCTGGCAAGATATTCCTCGTCAACAATCGGGCGGCCGACAGATGCTGGTTTATGCTTTGTTTTCGCGTCGGATCCGGAGATTTTTTCAGTCAGGCTGCTGACCTCAGCATCAGACAGCAGGCTGGCATGCGTTTTCACCTTGATTCCGAGCTCTCCTGCCTTAGAAAGCAATTCCTTGCTCGATACTCCTAATTCCCTGGCGAGTTCAAATACCTTCTTTGTCATTCAACATCTCTCCTTCCGATTGTATGCGGTCGATTTCCTCACAAATGACCTTCGCAAAATGACCATCTGTCACCGCAAATATTCCATTGCCGCTGCTTCCCGTCATATGTGAAAGGTCATCGCGTGTTCCGAATACCCTGCATGCAGTGCCTGAAGCCCTGCACTTCTGCGTCATCTTGCCGATCGTGTTTTCAGAGGAATCTTCTGCAACAATCAGTAGTCTGACCTTACCCTTATGAATCAGCGACAAACATGTGTTATAGCCTTTCTGGAGCTTACGCGCCCTGGCGCAGAATCCCAAATAGGCCGACAGTCTGCCTTGTTTATTCATTTTTCTCCATGCCTTCCCTGTGTGCGTCCAGCAGCTCACGAACCTGTCCATAGACCGCTGCGGTCTCTTCTTTCGTGAAACCGGTTTTCAGCGCACGCTGAAGTCCATTCTTCTTTTCCGCCATTGCAATGCATGACTCGCATTTACAGAGATAAACGCCTCTGCCGGGAGCCTTCCCAGTCTCATCCAGAGCAAGCCGGCCCCCGTGATACGCAATCCGGATCAGTTCTCTCTGCGGTTTTGATTCCATGCAGCCGATGCATCTTCTCATCGGCTCTGTACGTCCCTGACGTTTATTCGACAAAACGAACCCTCCTTCATCCGAGCATCAGCAAGGTACATCCCGCTTTTCGCTACTCTGCGTCCGGGGTTTCCTCCGAAGTCTCAGATTCTTCTTCCAGAATCTCTTCAGAAGATTCATCAGCAGAAACTTCTGCCTCCGGCGCCTCTGTCTCCAGAGATTCCGGCACTGCCGTCTCTTCTTCCATATCATCAATTTCCGGAACTTCTGCTGCAGCTTCCTCAGATTCTGCCGGGATTTCTGCGTCTTCTGCGTATTTCTCTTCCTCTGCCTCTTTCTGCAGGCGATCCAGGAACTGATGATGGCTCTGAATATCAATCTTCCATCCGCTTACACGCGCAGCCAGACGGACATTCTGTCCCTGCTTTCCGATCGCCAGTGAGAGCTGATCATCCGGAACAACTGCAGTCGCAGACTTGTTCTCTGCATCCTCGATAATGACCTGCTCTACATCCGCCGGGCTCAGCACACTGCTGATCAGACGCTGCGGATCATCGCTCCATGTGATGATATCGATCTTTTCTCCGGAGAGCTCATCGACAACAGTCTGCACGCGGCTTCCTCTGGTTCCTACGCAGGCACCGACCGGATCGACTTCCGGATCGTTACTGAACACTGCCATCTTGGTGCGGGATCCAGCCTCTCGGGCAATGCCTCTGATTTCTACGATCCCGTCCTGAATTTCCGGAACCTCCATCTCAAACAGCCCCTTAACCAGGCCCGGATGAGAACGGCTCAGGAAGACCTGCGGTCCCTTGGTGGATTTCTTAACATCCATGATATAGACCTTCAACCGGTCACGGACATCAAAATGTTCCTGCGGCACCTGTTCTTTTCCCGGGAGAATGCCTTCTGTGGAGCCCAGGCTGACATACAGTGTGTTTCCGCTGCGGCGCTGCACTGTACCAGTGAGAATTTCTCCCTGACGTGTTACAAACTCGTCGTAAACCATGCCGCGCTCAACCTCTCGGATACGCTGAACGACAACCTGCTTGGCCGTCTGCGCCGCAATGCGGCCAAAATCTTTCGGCATCACACTGAACTCGATGCTGTCGCCGATTTCATAGCGCGGATCGATCTCATGCGCCGCGGACAGCGGAATCTCCAGCATATCATCATAGTAATCGTCCTCATCGACGATATCCTTTCTCATGAGCACCTGGATGTCTCCTGTCTCACGATCGATGACCACGCGGACATTCTGCGACGTTCCATAATTCTTCTTATACGCAGAAAGCAGAGCCATCTCAATCGTATCCAGAAGAACGTCCTTGGAAATATTCTTTTCCTTCTCAAGATCATTCAAGGCTGCAATAAATTCCTTGTTCATCTTTCTTTATTCCTCCTTAGAAAACGACCGCCAGACAAGTCTTTACAACCTGATCCTGCGGAAACGCAATTTCATTTCCCTGTTCGTCACGGATGACTACGTTTCCGTCAATACATCCGACCAGTGTTCCCTGATGTTCCTTATTTCCTCCGACGGCAGCGTAAAGCCTGACATCCACCAGCCTGCCCGCATACCGGTCATAGTCCTTCTGTTCATACAGCTGACGGTCCATCCCCGGAGAACACACCTGAAGATAGTAGTTCTGCCGGATCGGATCCAGCTCATCCAGACGTCCGCTCAGATAGCGGCTTACTTTCTCACAGTCATCACTGCTGACATACTGCTCCTGCCCGTTCTCATCCGGCATCTTGTCGATAAATACATTCAGATACCAGTCCCTGCCTTCACGCTTAAACTCTGCATGGTACAGAGCCAGTCCGTTCTCAGTCAGAAAATCCTGCAGGAGATCTTCCGTCAGCTTTACAATTTTACCACTGCCGGCCATAAAAATTACCCCTAACAAAACTGAAAGAGCGGACCGAAGCCCACTCTTTACGATAACTCATAATTACTTGCACTGAAATAATAGCACACTTGGAAAAACTTGTCAAACCTTTCCAATTGAATTCCATGGCTATACATCCAGCAACTCCCCCGTTTTCGGGTTGAGCACTCTCTGGTTCCTGCTTCCGCGAAAATGCAGTGTGATGTCCTTCTGTTCCAGTTCAAACTTTCCGTCAACCAAAACATCAATATATCCAAGCATCTCCTCTGTGACATCCGTAAACTTGCTTCCGCCCTCAGCCAGATCCTCGCCGTACCGGTATCCTGTATAGCACCAGATCGTCTTATTCGGGTACGCCTGCTTGATATCTCTGAACAGTCCGACCAGGACCTTCTGATTTTCCGGTTCAAACGGCTCCCCGCCAAGACAGGTGAATCCCGCGATATAGTCGGGTTCCAGCATCTTCAGCAGTTCATCCTCTGTCTCCTGCGTAAACAGCTTCCCGTACTGAAAATCCCACGTTTCTGGCTGAAAGCATCCCTCGCAGTGGTTTCTGCACCCTGAAACAAACAGCGTCACGCGCACTCCCAGTCCATTTGCAACATCATAATCCTTTATATTTCCGTAATACATTTTCCTACCATTATATATTAATAATAAACAATTCATTCCTGCTGCGCTGCGCACAGCCGTATATTACATCATACCAGTTCCCGGACAAAAATCAAGGCACAAGGATACAATGCGTTTTCACCTTTCTCTTTCACTTTTGTCCCGAGTATAAACATACTGGAAATCAATCTGTCGAAAATTATAATAAATAGATAAAGATTCTGGCAATCTCTTTACATTTCAAGGTCTCTAACGTATAATAATTAGCTATAGAAACAAAATCAACAAAATGTTAGGGGTTAACTTATGGAAAAAGAACAATTCTTAAAAGTTTATCGCCATTCTATGGCACACGTCCTTGCAAAGGCTGTAATTGAAATCTTTGGCAAGGAGAACGTACAGTACGCGATCGGACCGCAGATCGCAGACGGTTTCTATTATGATTTCGTTCTTCCGCGGACGATCACCAACGACGACTTCAAGACCATTGAAGATAAAATGCATGAAATTCTGAAGAGAAAAGAAGACTGGACCCGCAAGGAGGTCAGCAGAGCAGAGGCTCTGGAAATCTTCAAAGATCAGAAATTCAAGACAGAACTCATCGAAGACCTCCCGGAAGGCGAGGACATTACGATTTACTATACCGGCGACGATTATGTGGATCTGTGCACCGGCCCGCACGTCGACAACTCTGCAGAGCTGCTGAATGTTGCGTTCGAAATCAAGTCTTCTTCCGGTTCCTACTGGAGAGGCGATGAAAACAGAGAGCAGCTGCAGAGAATTTACGTCTTCGCATTCCCGAGCAAGCAGGAACTGAAGGAGCATAAAAAACTCCTGAAAGAAGCGATGGAGCGCGACCACAAAAAGCTCGGAAAACAGCTGGATCTATTCATGTTCGATCCGAGCGCTCCAGGTATGCCGTTCTGGCTGCCGAGAGGATGGAAGCTGTTCAATGCTCTGATGGCATACTGGAGAGGGATCCATGAGAAGCATGATTACATGGAGATTTCCGGACCGGTCATCAGCGGCAAAGAGATCTGGGAGACTTCCGGCCACTGGGGTCACTATGTCCAGAATATGTTCATCATCCCGGGCGGAAACGAGGGAGACCGCGTATTCGCCTGCAAACCGATGAACTGCCCGAACGCAATCCTGGTTTACAAGCGCGACGTCAGAAGCTATAAGGATCTGCCGTTCAGAATCAGCCAGACAGACGTCATCCACAGAAGAGAGAAATCCGGAGAGCTGAACGGTCTGTTCCGTGTACAGATGTTCCGTCAGGACGATGCGCACATTCTGCTGAAAGAGGATCAGATCGGCGATGAAATCGCGGATATTATGAGCATTGCTGAGGAGATCTACGGTACATTCGGCCTGACCTACAAGGCAGAGCTTTCCACGCGTCCGGATGACTTCATGGGCGACATCGAAACCTGGAACCGTGCCGAAGCAGATCTGAAAGCAATTCTGGACAAAGTCTACGGAGAAGGCAATTACGAGATCAACGAAGGCGATGGCGCATTCTACGGTCCAAAGATTGACTTGAAGATGACCGACGCACTTGGAAGAGAGTGGCAGATGGGAACCATTCAGCTCGACTTCCAGCTCCCGCTGAACTTCGACTGCAAGTACACGGATGAAGACGGTGTTCAGAAGATGCCAGTCATGCTGCACCGCGCTATTTTCGGATCTGTTGAGCGTTTCATCGGAATTCTGACTGAGAACTTCAAGGGCGCATTCCCATTCTGGCTGAACCCGTATCAGGTTGCCGTCGTTCCAATCCGTCAGGAGCATAATGAGTATGCAAAGAAAGTTGCAGAGACTCTGGAAGCTGCCGGTGTCCGCGTAGAAGCAGACTATACAGACAAGAATATGCGTGAAAAGATCAAGAACTTCAAGAACTACAAGGATCCGTACATCCTGGTTGTCGGAAGCAAAGAAGCTGAAGAGAACACTGTTTCCATCAACCTCAGAGGTTCGAATAAACAGGTTCAGAACGTTCCGCTTGACAAGTTCGTTGAAGCATGCAGAAAACAGAATGCTGAACATACCCTTGATCTTGTAACAGAGTTTTAAGATCAAAACGAGTATATTACAGTTATAAGAGGCGTCCGTCCCAGAGCAGGACATTCCTGCCGGGACGGGCGCTTTTCATGTTCCGATGCCGCCGCAGCATTGTATAATGCAGAGTTACTCGTAAATGGAGCGGCTTGGATCAACATCTGCCTGGATGGCTCTGTAAGCTTGACCCTCTTCCAAAACACCGCGACTAATCTACTCCTGATTTATAATTCTATGTTCCGGCGCACGTAAATATTCATCCCGCGCTTCAGTACACTGGCGGATTTCACTGGTTGTCGTCCTGCAGCATCCGCCAATCATAACCGCGCCTGCACGCATCCAGTTTTCTGCATAGGCCTTGAAATATTCCGGATCCGGATTCGCTCCCGACCATTGTCCGGTTCGAATATCATACTGTTCTCCGCTGTTCGGATAAACGGCAATCGGAAGATCCGTCTGACTGCGCATCGCCAGTATCAGTGATTCAATATATTTCGGCGCGGTACAGTTGACTCCCAGAAACCGAAGATGCGGATGATCAGCTGTCATAATACGGACACAGTCTTCGATCCGCGCACCGCCGCAGATATAAACTTCATCCCTGCATGAAAAGCTCACTCCATAATCCGCTTCCAGCTCTTCTGCGACATCTGCCTCAACCCTCGCTTCATCGATCGAAGGCTCCGTCTCAAAAAGCAGAAGATCACAGCCTGCTTCTTTCCACAGAATTTCTGCGCGGTCTTTATGGAACCGCTCCAGTTCACGCATGGATATATGATAATCTCCGCGATATTCACTTCCATCATGCAGATAAGCGCCGTATGGGCCGCAGGATCCAAAGCAGAGAGGCTGATCAGCTCCAGATTCATTTCCATCCTCAAGCCGTCCATCAAATACCTGCATCGGATTGCCGGATGGGTGTCGAGCATGATCTTTCCCTGAACTCAGTCCGGACAACTGTTCCTCCTGCCACTGTTCTGCTGCTTTTCTGAACAGTCGGACAGAACGGACAAGCAGATGCTCCGCCTGACTCGCAGAAAAACCAGCCTCCATTAAACCGCGGACACTGGCCTGATAACTTGCTGTAATCCCCGCATCCGCTCCGGCACGCAGATAATCCAGGTGCACCCTGCGGATTTTATCCGGCTCATTGGCCAGAACCCTTGCTGTCCAGAGCGGATCACGAAGATCACATCCGAGATTTTCCAATGCGGTTGACATCGATCCGTCAAGAATCAGGATCTTCTTCCGCTTTAATTTTTCAGCTAATGCAATACGCTTCATTCTGTTTCCGGCTCCTTCCCCATTCCATCAATGATTACAGCTATCCGAAAGTACAGGTTCAGTATAATCCATCCGGGAAAAAGAAAAAACCGGTTCCGCAGAACCGGCCTTTTCTTTGCAATGTTTCATGAAAAAGAGAGTTTATGATTTAATTTTATCATTGTCTTCGGGATCGGCACTTCCCTTCGACAGGTATTACTATAGCAAATTACTGTGGTGAATCCACGAATTTAGATGAACAATTGGTGAAGTTATGCTAAACGAACATCGCACATTCCAATATCTTGCCTGATGCTGTTCATAAAACACTGCTGTTTACAGATGCCTGCGTTCAGTGACGCTTCACCCCGGATCCGAAAATTCCTGAATTTCGCCGTAATGTTTATGATTATTCATCTCCGTCAAGGCTCTGCTCATTGTCCTCGACATCGGCGATGATTTTCCTTGAAGTCTCAGATGCTTCTACGCCTCCTTTTCCTGTTTCCGGCGTTATACAGGGATCTTTTGGAACCAGCGGCTTCTTCTTCGGCATGTGATCAACCGGAATAGAATCGCCGATCCCCATTGCCTCTGCAGCTGTCCCCAGTGTAGAGACCAGTTCTGTAATATCTGAAGGCATAAAGATCTTGGTTGCGCGTCCGTCGGAGACATCTTTCAGAGCCTCCAGGCCTTTCAGACGAAGGACTGTCTCACTGACATTAGCATTTTTCAGAGCTTCCAGACCTTCTGCTTCTGCCTGATAAACCATTTTAATCGAACGGGAACGGCCTTCTGCGAGTGCAATCTGCGCATCCCTTTCTGCCTCTGCACTGAGGATTTTCGCCTTTTTGTCTCCCTCTGCGCGGCTGACAACCGCTTCCTGATGCGCCTGCGCCTCCAGAACAGTCTGACGGCGTTCACGCTCTGCACGCATTTGCTTGGTCATGACCTCTTCGATTTCCTTCGGCGGTTGAATATTTTTAATCTCCACGCGGGATACCTTGATTCCCCATGGATCTGTCGCTTCATCGAGAATCTGTTCCATCCTTCGGTTGATCTCATCCCGGCTCGTCAGCGTCTGGTCCAGTTCCATGTCTCCAATAATGTTTCTGAGCGTCGTGGCAGACAGATTCTGCAGTCCGGAAATCGGATTCTCCACACCATACGTGTACAGCTTCGGATCGAACACCTTCATAAAGACGACGGAATCAATCATCATCGTAACATTATCCCTTGTGATCACCGGCTGCGGCGGAAAATCCAGCACCTGCTCCTTTAGGGAAATCTTCTTAACGACACGCTCAAAGAACGGAATTTTCACATGCAGTCCGGCTTCCCATACTGCCTTAAATTTCCCGAAGAATTCCGTAACATACGCATGTGATTGGGGCACTATTCTAACATTTGATACTACAAGCAAAATAACTAACACGAGAATAATCAGCCAAATGATCAGTTTAACCATATTCCACCATCCTCCCCTTATTTGCATCATTCTTTACTTTTTCACTGGACTGTTTCTGATTTCAATATATCATTCTTGATTTGCTCTTTCAATTTATTTCAGGATTTTTAAGAATTATTTAGTCTTCAACGGAAACAATGCGCACAGAACCGCACGACCAAACGATTTTGTGCACAGGCCTAAACTGCGCCTACATATTCTCTTTAAAATTCATCATCATTTCTGCCGTCAAAGACAGATTGACATCTCTGTCCAATTCCTGAATCATCATTTCCTCCTGACTTTGTTTCCACTGCTTCTGATGCTCCGACTTCCACCAGTCACGTGAATCGCCGGATTCTTCCGTGTCGGCCTGATGATGTAATTCCCCCGAATAGAGATATTCCGTCCATCCGCGATTATGATCGGTGATCTTCTGCGGTTCCTGGTTCTGATTGTGTTGTTCTCAACTTTAATATTCCCGACATAATAGTCTCCTTTCGGCACTTTCTGACCGGAATCCGCTTTCACCGGTTTTCGTAGCCTTCGCCCGAGAAGATAAATTCCGTTTCCGCCGGACGTCTCAATATTATTATCGGCAATCACACCGTTTACTGGCATAATCAGAGAAGTCCCTGATCCGGAACATCCATCTGCTAAATAATAACCGTTCAAGGTGTAAACCATATTAAAAACCGCTATTCCGTTATCTCTGCACCGAATCCGGTTTCCTACAACACGAAGTCCTCTTACATTACGCACATAGAATCCCGCGTCATGGCAGTCTGTCACCGTGTTATTCTGAAAAACCACATTCCGGAACGGCTTTCCAAGCACTGCAGTATGCGAACCGACCGTGCGTACAACATTCCTGAACCGGCAGTTCTCCACCGTAATGTTTTTCGATACACAGTCGCGTTCCTCATCCAGAGCTGCATATCCGTTGAAATGCTTTCTGGCCAGGATATCAATCTGCACGCATTCATATCCTGCATTTCCAGATACGGTGCGCGTCGAATCATGGAAATAGCAATTCTTTACCTGCAGACCGTCCACTCCTGCAGTCTCTACAAGGTGGCTGTTTTCTGCATTACACAGTTCCGCATTTTCCAAAGTAACATTTTTTGCATGTGCGATCTTGATTCCGGTTGAATTATGTAGTTTACAGCGGCTCCATTTTCCGCCATTTATCGTGATGTTCTGGTAATAGAAACCTCTGGCCTGCGTATCGGTTCCAGGAATTCCGACCTTCAGCAGATTATCTCGCTTTGTTTCTTTATACTCTGTTCCGGGCTCACTGATCAGTTCCGTATTGGAATAAATATTCAGCGCACGTTTCAGCCTATATGTTCCAGGTTCTACGATGACTTGATATGGTTGTTCTGCCGATGCATGCTTCCTTGCTTTGTTCAGGGCCTTCTGGATTCCCTTTTGTCCCTGACTGTACGGCACGCGAATGACTTTTACACTTCCGGATCCCGTCTTCTCTGCCGTTTCTGTCTCCGCATAGGCCCCGGCATCCGTATGGAATAAGGTAATAATCATACTGGCAGTGATAACGACAGCAAGTATCATCACACAGATAAATACCTGCGTAATATCTTGATGTACTCTTCTCTTTCTCATTTCTAAAACGTTAACGGATTTCCTTTCTAAATATTAATATCAGCAACAGCGATTATCTATGTTTCTGAGAGCGGTAAGACGTGCTGTTCCGCTCACTCTTCCATCCGGTGTTTATTATCGGCTGATCACACCAGCCGGATCCAGCCACTCCGGCATACAATACACCCTGTGCCCGGCGCGTTCGATGTATTCCGTCCCGTCGTCCAGCTTCAGGATTTTATTGGTCTTCTGCTGCTTCAGCTGGTTCCAGACACGTTCGGACAGAAGCTCATCTTCTTTATGATCCAGGTCAATTCCAATGTCTGCTGTTATCAGACAATCCATGTATTTCCCGGCGTTTTCTGTAATCAGACCCTGCTTGACATAGCCGATGGTCACGGTTACATCAGAATGAACGATCAGACTTCCCTGACCGCTGTCCCCGTTCATGCCGCTGTTAATATCACAACTTACCACCAAAGCCGGCAAGTGATTGATCTCTTCAATCATGTCAGCGTATTTTCCCCGCACGTCGCCCTGAAAGCCGGTCCCCAGGAGACAGTCAACAATAACCGCCGCGCCTTCCAGCTGATTCGTTTCAGGCGCATAAGCCTTTACTGGGACACCGAGACGCTCAGCGCGAGCTTTATAGTACTGCGCGTCCTCAGACCAATGGTCACTGACGGTCAGAATTTCACACTCCATTCCGTCCTGTTTCAGGATCTCTGCAAGCGCAAAACCATCTCCGCCGTTATTTCCGGATCCGACACAGATGACAATCGGCTCGGTGCTGAAATCCACAGCTTTATAGATTCCGGCAGCTGCACGCCGCATCAGCTCCAGACTCGGAACACTGTTTCCGATGGTATTCTGATCACTGAGTCTCATATTTTCTACCGATATGCAGTCCATTATTCAACCTCCCCGCTTTAAAGCCTGCTTATGATCTTTCCGATATTTTTCACCGCAATGGAAATCGTTCCGTCCGGCTGATTGATAAACTCTATAAAATCGTCATTCCCGGCGTATTCTGCAGGAAAGGTGATTTCGATTCCCGTATCCGTTTTTATTTTCTGGCTCCGGCCCTTCTTCACCGCAACTTCCTGATCTACAACGGCCTGCTTCGGAAGCTGTGCATCCTGAACCTTTTCATCATAGGAAGCCATCATCCCCGGTGAACCGGAGAACACTTCCCGCCCCACATCTTCCGGGGAAAGGCGGTCGGCAGTTTCCGCGTTTTCCGCAATATATGTTTTTGCCCTTGCGAGCGCCAGCGATGAATTTTGTCCGAACTCCTCCGCCACATCACGGGTAATCTTCTCTACCGCAACCAGGAAATGATGGTTGGCCAGTTCTTTCTGACACTGCAGAATTTCCTCTTCCAGCAGATTGACCTTCTGACCGTTGATCTCCAGCTTTTTATCCGTATAACGGATGCCCAGAGTTTTCTTATCTATCAGGGCCGCGGCGGCCGCTTTCTGCTTTTCCCCGGGAAGAATGGCATGATTGCGGATAATGGTTGCAACGGTTCCCTGTTCTCCATTTTCCACGACATGGGTATATGCCGTCCGGTGATCCAGCAGCAGAAGCGCGAGCTGCGGTCCGTCCTCATCGGTAAATTCCGCTGCCAGAAGATCATAGGAGGTCTCCGCGTCCGAAGCTTCCAGCGCCGCCTTCAGATTCTCCGCAATCTCCTGTGTAAAGGAAATAAAATCACGGCCCCCGTCCAGATAATCCTGAAGTTCTGCCTTCATCCTGCTGTCATCGAAAAACACAGCCATATTAGCACGTGCTTCTGTCTGGCTGCGCGAAATATGTGTCTCCAGATAGGTCCGGACAGCTTCGCTGCCCAGATCCAGCTCGTGCTGCGACGGCAGGTAAACTCCTGAAATAAAATCGATGATATGCAAAATCGCGCGCTGTATGTCCATCCGACCCTCCAAATTCATATCTCATGCATCCGAGTTCTTAAAGTCTTATTGTAACATACAACACACGATTTGTTAAGAACATATGTTTTTTAAATTTTGTTTCTTCCCGGCAGATGCAGAGAAGCAGACAATATCCCGACAGCCAGAAACAGGAACTGAGGCCCCATTACATTTATGCCATGATAAACAGTCCCGTTTGCAGAAATTAAACCCGTACACCATCCCATTGCAGCAGCTGCATATCCCACAGTGATCATAATCACAATAATCCGGAGAACCAGTTTCAGCCGCCCTGAATAACGAACGTTCATCTTATCAGAAAGGATAACCATCAGGATGACAGCCAGACTGTATGAAAACAGCGGCCGTTCGATATATACATATATCATAGCGTCCTGTGCTGACCCGGATCGGAGAACTCCTCTGGCAGCATAAATTAATATGAGAACGATTGATAATATTAACAACCCTGTATGAATCCAAAAATATCGTGACTTTAACCGTTCAATCTTTTCTGTCATAACCAGGAACCTCTTTCTCTGCAATTGATTCCATCTGTTCAACACGAGCCTCGAGAGCAGAAATTTTCCGTATCATATACCTTATCTTCTCAATCACCCAGACGGCAAAATAGATTAAAACAAATAACGCCGCCAGCAATACCATAGAATATTTCGGCATTTTAATCTCCCCTTTCTCACAAGAAGAACCGGCTCCGTGCCGGTTCTTCTTCGAGGTGCGCTCATGCCTGACTATGATCTCCGGCAAAATACAGCACGGAGGAAACCATGCCTGCAAGGATGAACGGAACTTCAGAATCAACAATCTTGAAGAAGAATATCGATCCGCCTGTCCCGAGAAGGCGGCTGTACCACAGGACTGCCGCCAGCAGATAAACAGCAAAAGACACATATAAAATTACGCGTATTCCCCTGCAGATTCCCGCCGGAATGTGAATACTCTGTCTTTTCAGCAGCGCGGCAGCTGCGACTGCGCTCAGACTGAACGCAAACAGCGGCTTGGCCACAAGTGCGTACAGCACCAGCATGAGCGGATTCAGATAAAATTCTGATACGCTCTGCCGGACTGTCCCGTACAGACTGAAAATCAGAGCCAGCGAAATGATACACAGCGCACCTTCAATCAGGAGATATCGATTCTGTTTTCTGGTCATTTCCATCACCTCCCTGATTTTCTTTAATTTTACCATATAGAATCTCAAAAAGATATTACATTGTTATTTTGTTTTATCGTTTTTTTGATACAACTCCAGTCATTGTATTTATACCACCAGACGACTCTGTGAAAATTTGAGCTTATTTCACCTCAATCCATTTCACGATGAAGATGATCGATACTACAACTGCAGCTGCAATAATGCCATTACAGAAGAACCAGTTCACAAGTCCTGAAGCTCCTCGCTTCCGGAGCCGGAAGTTAATCAGCGGCTGCGCAGTCATCGGATAGAGAATTAATACAGCACCCAATATGGTGAACACAAGGGAAAGCCAGCTTCCATCCGATCTGAAGAAAGAATATACCGGATACACACAAAGCAGCGCAGCATATAAAGCGGTTTGAAATCTATAGTGCGACCTGGTCGGTGTAAACTCCCGGACCTTTGCATTTTTCTCCGCGCGGTGTACCCACCATGCATACGTTATCAGCGCGTCAACGGAAATCAGAAGAAACCCCAGATATATAACTCCCTGAAGCATCGCATCCGGATGGGCTGTCAGAGAATGACTTCGGATATATGGCAGGCAATTCCATGCAATCAGAAACAGCCACCCCAGCATCAGAAGGATATCATCCAGCACAAATTTTATGCTGCACATCCGGATATTGTTCACTTGTATCTGTGGCTCTGTTTCGAGTGGAACCGCGTTCGAATTTTCATTACAGAATACTTTCAGCTTATGGTGTTCAGCGACAAGCTCCCAGCCGGCTTCTTCACAGAACTCCTCAAAAGAAAGTTCGCTCTCGTTCGGCGGCGTCCAGAATCCACTGTCCTCTACATATACAACAGCATATTTCACCTCAGACGGTTCAGCACGATGATAATGAAACAGCGCGCCGACTCCGTCCACACGCCATCCGGACCGCGCCCGGGATTCCAGATGACGTTCAATGCTGCTGTGATCATAGAACGGAAATATTCTCAATTCAATATGACTGTTCATCTGTAGTTCTCCCTGTTTGTTTCACACTTACACGAATCTGTTATATCTGATATTTCTCAACTGATTCTTGCCCTTATAATGCATAATATCGCAACAACAAAAGCGGTGCTTCCACCGGTTATCAGAAAATTTAATGGTCCGGAATACCCTTTCTGTTTCAGTCTGAACGGCAGAACAGGATATACAAATGCATGAAGCATAATCAGACAGTAAATCATCTGATCCAGAATCCACTGGCCAGGTGATGCATGAAACACAAAATGTGACGCAACAGGAAATGAGATCAACATTGCAGCATTGATCACTGTCTGAAACCGAGAATGTGACCATGTTGGTGTAAACTGCCGATTCTTTGCATTTTCCTCTGCCCGGCCTGACCATCGAAAATAGGTAATCACATAATCGGTCATAACCAGTGCCAGCCCCAGAAACAACAATCCCGCGTATGCGATAATCGGATGCTGGTGAGCATTCTGATGCAAAAGAAGTGGGATCCAACACTTCAGCGCAACCAGCCATCCAGCTACACCGCATATGAAAGACAGAAGAATGCCTTTTGCACAGGCTTCGCGAATATTCTTCACCTGAACACCTGGCTCCGTTTCAAGCGGAACCGCATTCGGATCTTCATTGCAGAACACCTTCATTCGCTTGTTCTCTGCCACCAGAATCCATCCGGTTTCTATGCAATACTCCATAAACCGCTGTTCTTTCCTTCGCGGAGGGGCCCAGGTTCCACTGCCCCAGAAATACGTCACCGCGTACTTCACTTCTGCCGGATCTGCGCGTCGGTAATGGATCGTCGATCCGATTCCGTCCGCACGCCATCCGGACCGCGCCCGGGATTCCAGGTGATGTTCAATGCTGCTGTGATCGTAAAAGGTATAGATCATGGGTTCAAAAAAGCCTCTCATCAGAATCCCTCCTTCATATATTGCCTGTAATCCTGAATCTGCCTGCACAGCCTTTTATATTCTTCCTCAAGAGCATCCTTTCCCGCCTCAGTCAGCCGATAGCACCGCCTTCTGCCCTCGGTTCTCGTTTCTTCAATCATCCCGGCATCTGAAAACTGTTCCAGGAGATTATACAGCGTCCCAGGTCCGACATTTACGCGGCCTTCAGTCATTTCACTGACTTTTTTCATCACTTCCGTTCCAAAACACTCTTCCTGAAAACAGAGGAGAATATAGAACATCTGCTCTGTCAGCGTCTGGAATCTTGACCTTGCCATGCCCCATCATCCTCTCTTGCCGCCGTTTATATTTATCGAATATCGATATTCTTTCTATCTTCATCTTAATATCGAACATCGATATTGTCAACTAAGATCTTGCACAGTTACATTAACTATAAAAACAGCCAGCACCATATGGCACTGACTGTATAATTTCTTTATCAATATTTCAATCTACAGGTGCATTACACGATCCTTGATCTCCTGCGTCCTGCCCTGGTTCCAGAACTGGGTTCCAATGTAACCGCAGGTGCGGCGGGCAACGGACATCTTATTCTGGTCGCGGTTTCCGCAGTTCGGGCACTCCCAAACGAGTTTTCCGCTCTCATCTTCAACAATCTTGATTTCACCATCGTATCCGCATTCTTCGCAGTAATCGCTCTTGGTATTCAGTTCTGCATACATGATATTATCATAGATGTACTGCATGACTGTAATTACCGCAGGGATATTGTTCTGCAGGTTTGGAACTTCTACATAGCTGATCGCTCCGCCCGGTGACAGCTTCTGGAATTCAGATTCGAATTTCAACTTGTGGAACGCATCAATCGGTTCTGTTACATGGACATGGTAACTGTTTGTGATGTAGTTCTTATCCGTCACATGCGGGATAATGCCAAATCTTCTCTGCAGACACTTGGAAAACTTATAAGTTGTGGATTCCATCGGCGTTCCGTATACGGAGTAGGCGATGTTCTCTGCATCTCTCCACTCCTTGCACTTATCATTCAGTTTCTGCATGACTTTCAGGCAGAACTCGCGTCCTTCTTCAGACGTATTGCTCTTTCCGATCATTCTCCAGCACATCTCGCAGAGTCCTGCGTAGCCGAGCGAAATTGTAGAATATCCGCCGTACAGGAGCTTATCAATCGTTTCACCCTTCTTCAGACGAGCCAGCGCGCCGTTCTGCCAGAGGATCGGCGCCACGTCGGAAACGGTTCCTTTCAGACGCTCATGACGGCAGCGCAGCGCACGATGGCAGAGTTCCAGACGTTCATCCAGAATCTCCCAGAAGCGGTCCATATCTCCGTCTGAGGAACATGCGGCATCCACCAGATTAATGGTGACTACGCCCTGATTGAAACGGCCGTAGAACTTATGACTTCCGTCCGGATTGCGCTGGGAATCCTCAACGGTCAGGAAAGAACGACATCCCATGCAGGTGTAAACGTTTCCATTCTTCAGCTTCTTCATGATCTTGGCTGAAATATAATCCGGAACCATTCTCTTGGCTGTACATTCTGCCGCCAGTTCTGTCAGGTAGAAATACTTGGATCCTTCATGGATATTATCCTCATCCAGAACGTAGATCAGTTTAGGGAAAGCCGGTGTAATCCAGACGCCTTTTTCATTCTTGACCCCCTGCATGCGCTGACGCAGAACCTCTTCAATCATCATTGCAAGGTCATCTCTGGTGCGACCCTCCGGAACCTCATCCAGGTACATAAACATCGTAACAAAAGGTGCCTGGCCGTTGCAGGTCATCAGTGTAATCAGCTGATACTGAATCGTCTGGATTCCGTCTTTGATTTCCTTCTTCAGGCGCATTTCTGTAATGTCATCAATAACCTGATCATTGACCTGAACACCGGTGTCCTTAAATTCCTGAGCAACCAGTCTGCGGAGTTTTTTTCTGCTCACATCGACGAACGGCGCCAGATGGGAAAGCGTAAAGGACTGTCCGCCATATTGATTGGATGCAACCTGCGCGATAATCTGCGTTGTAATGTTGCAGGCTGTATAGAAGCTGTGCGGCTTCTCGATCATCGTTTCACTGATTACTGTACCATTCTGCAGCATATCCTCAAGATTGATCAGATCGCAGTTATGCTCCTTCTGCGCGTAATAGTCCATGTCATGGAAATGAATGATTCCGTCGTTATGCGCTTTGACGATTTCTTCCGGCAGCAGAACACGGCGGGAAAGATCTTTGCTGACTTCACCGGCCATGTAGTCACGCTGCGTAGAATTGATCACCGGGTTTTTATTGGAATTTTCCTGTTTTACCTCTTCATTGGCCTGTTCGATCAGAGACAGGATCTCGTCATCGGTCGTGTTAGCCTTGCGGGCCAGAGACCGGCGGTAGCGGTAGCGGACATATTTCTGCGCGACTTCAAACGCACGCATCTCCATAATGCCTTTTTCTACCATATCCTGGATTTCTTCTACATTAATCGCACGCTGCATCTTTTCAACCTGGCGTGTGACGTTCTCTGCAACCGCTTCAATCTGATACTCACTCATCTGGTGAATGCGGTCTACTTCTTTGTTGGCCTTGCTCACAGCACTGACGATCTTTTCCGGATCGAACGCCACTTCCTGACCACTTCTCTTGATAACATTGCAGATAATTTCTCTTTCCATTCCGCCACACTCCTTTACAACGTCCGCTCTGCACTATGTACTCTGTTCTTCTTTATGCATAATTTATGAATGCAAAAGGGCGCAGAAAATCCACAGAACGGCGGCCTGACCCCCTCTCCAAAGCATCTTCTGCAATTCTGCTGCGGGATGCCAGCCAGTTCTGAATTTCCAGTGCAGATCATATTTATCACCCTATAGTGGCTCGTTGCATCAACGACACTATATATAGGTATTTTCTTTTTCACTCACACACAATATCTTGTGTTCTTGCGACATATCTATCTTATACCCAAAGGAGGGTTTTTTAAAGTACTTTTTACAAATCATCCGGTATACATGATCGGTGCATTTTCTACAAGGAAGGGACGAATAATTCTCCCTCAGTGTTACAACGAATATATATACAATCTTATGCATTGTATAATAATGGAAAATCACGTCTGTATGTGACCCCTTGGGCAGTCTGTATTTGTCAGAAAACACGCCTATGAATAATCAAAACATTCATAGGCGTCAGTCATCCTTTAAATTGCCCAGCAAATCTGGTCAGTTTCTGGAAGCCCCTCAAAGATTCCGTGCGCCCGCAGAGTTTCAATAACACCCTTTCCGAGGTGCGCTCTGGTCTGGCAGTCTTCCACCGTATCGAACGGCTTCTCGTTATAGGCATCCACCAACTGGTTCGCCGCGGCTGCACCAACCCCTTCATATGCAGCGAACGGAAGCAGGACTTTCCCGTCCTTTTCCCAGAACCGCTCCGCATAGGAAGTGCCGAGCTCCGCAGGCAGGAACTCAAACCCACGCGCATACATCTCGTAGATCACCTCGAGAACCGTCTCGCTGTCCTTCTCTTTCGCAGTCGCGTTATTCCCCTTCATATTGATCTCGTCCATCTTCCGCAGAACCGCCTCCTTGCCTTTCAGCGCCGTTTCAGCGTCAAAATCAGCCAGTACGGAGGTAAAGTATGTTGCATAAAACGGAACTGGATAATACACCTTATACCAGGCCATACGGAAGGACATCATAACATAAGCCACCGCATGCGCCCGCGGGAACATATACTTGATCTTGGAGCAGGAATCGATGTACCACTGCGGAATGCCGTGGTCGCGCATCTCCTGCTTGTGTTCCTCCGTCAGGACCAGATTCTTCTTACGTGTCTCCTCCATGATGCGGAAAGAGGTCTCGTTTTCAATGCCGTGCGCGATGCAGAAGTTCATGATGTCGTCTCGTGTAGAAATCACTTCACGCATGGTTGCCGTGCCGTTGCGGATATATTCCTGCGCATTGTTCAGCCATACATCCGTTCCGTGCGAGAACCCGGACATTCTGACCAGATCCTCAAACCGCTTCGGCTTGACGTCGTCCAGCATCTGGCGCGTAAATCCCGTTCCAAACTCCGGAATCGCGAACGTACCATGCCGGAACCTGTAATCCGGATCCTTGATATCCAGCGCTTCCGTGCCGTTGAAGATACTCAGCACTTTCTGATCAGTCAGATCGACATGCAGAGGATCAACGCCTGTCATATCCTGCAGCTGACGGATCATGGACGGAACCGTATGCCCCAGTATGTCGAGTTTCAGCAGATTCTTATCAATCTTATGGTAATCGAAATGCGTCGTGATGATATCCGTCTTGGTATCATTGGCCGGATGCTGAATCGGGCAGAACTCAAAGATGTCGTGATCTCTCGGTACGATGATGATTCCGCCCGGGTGCTGTCCTGTCGTGCGCTTCACGCCCGTACAGCCTTCCGTCAGACGATCGATCTCAAACTTATTGACTGCGCGTCCGGTTTCCTCAAAAAACCTTCTCACATAGCCGTAAGCCGTCTTCTCCGCGATCGTTCCGACCGTGCCCGCCTTAAACACATTCTTTTCCCCGAAAATCACGCCGACATATTTATGCGCTCTCGCCTGGTATTCTCCGGCAAAATTCAGGTCGATATCCGGCTCCTTATTTCCTTTAAAGCCCAGGAATGTCGCGAACGGAATCGTAAATCCATCCCGCTTCATCTCTGCGCCGCATTCCGGGCATTTCTTCGGCGGCATGTCAAGTCCATTGTCGTACTTGGTCATATCGCCCCACTCCAGGTGTTTACAGTTCGGACAAATATAATGCGGGTCAAGGGGATTGACCTCGGTGATTCCTGCCATAGTTGCCGCGAAGGACGAGCCGACGGATCCTCTGGATCCGACCAGATAGCCGTCCTGCAGCGATTTATTCACCAGTCGCTCCGCAGAAACGTACATAACTGCGTATCCGTTGCTGATAATCGCGTTCAGCTCTGTGTCCAGCCGTTCCTGAATTTTGTCCGGGAGCGGATCGCCGTAAATCCTGTGCGCGCGTTCAAAGCATTTATTATACAGTTCCTCTTCTGCGCCGTCGATTTTCGGCGGGCACTTTTCATCCGGGACCGGTTTGATGCCGTCTTCCACCCAATTCGCAATCCGGTTGGTATTGTCTACGACGACTTTTTGAGCCGTCTCCTCACCGAGATAAGAGAATTCATCAATCATCTCATTGGTTGTGCGCAGATACAGCCCCTGTCCGTTCTCCGCGTCCTTGAATCCCATGCCGTAAAGGAGGATATTCCGGTAAATCGCAGAATCCGGTTCATCATAATGGGCGTCTGTCGTGGCACAGACCGGTTTTCCGAGGGCATCTGCAATGCGCACGATTCTCCGGTTGTATTCCTTCAGGTCTTCCCATGTGTTGACATCCGGAAACCGGTCAGCGTCCAGCATGAACCGGTTATTAATCAGCGGCTGGATTTCCAGATAATCATAGTACTTTGCGATCTCCGCAACTTCTTCATCTGATTTACCCTGTTCCAGCGCTCTGTAGACCTCTCCCGCCTCACACGCCGATCCGACAATCAGGCCTTCTCTGTATTTATCCAGAACGGTTCTCGGAATCCGCGGTTTTTTATAAAAATACTTCACATGTGAAATGGAAACCAGCTTGTACAGGTTTCTGAGTCCCTCCTGCGTTCTGCAGAGCAGAATAATATGGTTGGTCCCTTTCTTTTTCTTGTAGTCGATGTTCCCGGCTGCATCGATGCAGCCTTCATCATCGTAGAGGTATCCCTCCATTCCGTAAATGACCTTGATCGGCTTTCCCTTTTTTGCGAGCTTTCCGGCAAACGCGGCTGCGTCCGGGAAGGACTGCACGACACCGTGATCAGTGATCGCGACGGCCGGCTGTCCCCAGTCCGAGGCCAGCTGAACGATGCGCTCCGGATCATTTAACGCGTCCATCGCACTCATCTTCGTATGGCAGTGAAGTTCCACACGACGGCCGTTTTCCCAGGTATCCTCCCTTTTAGGAAGCCCCTCTCCTTTGGAAATGTCGCGGACGATGACATTCAGCGCATTATCGTATTTACTCCACTCCGTCTCTCCCTGGCAGATAATATAATCGCCTTCCTTGATCCGGCTGTCGACATCATCCCATTTTTCATTTTTCAAAAACGATTTCACACAGACGGAGGTCTTTTTATCCGTAATCAGAAGTGTGACAATCTGTTTGTTATTCTTGATCGGTCTGTTCTCTTTATGGAAAACAACGCCTTCTATAATAACCTTGCCGCTATCCGGCGTCAGCTGCATCAGCGGCACTGAAGTTCCGCGTATTCCGCGTCCGAGCACAACCTCTGTTCCGCGGCGGGCGCCGCCCTGCGTGTTTCTGGCTTGTCCGGACGTCCTCGCTTTCCTGGCATGCCCGGTACCGGATTCATCTCTGCGCGAACGCGAAAGTCCGGACGGCGCTGCAGTTTTTCCCGATCCGGATGATCCCGAGACATCTTCCCATGGAGGCGTCATTCCGGCATCATCCGCAGACATTTCCGGCGTCATTCCGCCATATGCGGCAAGGAGCTGATCCGCATCTGCATCCTGTGCATTCTGCATACTCTGATCAAACGCGTCAAATTCTGTCATAGCTCCTGCATCGCTGTATACATCTGCGCCCGGAGCCGAATAGATTTCCTCGTCTGTCAACTCACTGTTTCTCTTTTTTCCGACCTCTTCATACCGTTTTTCATCATTTTCAAATCTTACCTGACAGGTGAACCCGAACGCTTCCTGCACCTTTCGCGCAAGCTCAGAAGCCAGCTCTCCATTCAATTTCTCCGTCGCCATCCGTCCGAATGATCCAAGCACAGCAGAGCGTCCCCTGATCTGAACCCGCGAAGGATCAAACGCGACCTTTGCAAACGATTCCGATTCCCGGATCAGGCGCGGAAGATACAGGCGCAGGATATCCTCTTCTGAGAGCGCCATCTGATCCCGCTCATAATGATAACGCAGCTCCACACCTGTAAGACCCTGCAGCTGGCGGATGACGGCCTCTTTCAGTTTCCGGTCGTCCTCAGCAGGTATGATAAAATTCAGGCGCATGTCCATCGACAGTACGCCTGTTTCCTTTCTTATCTGAGCGTCTTCAATCACGCATTCCATTTGCTCTCTGTTTTCTTCCGGGAGTCTATCCCAGCTGACAAATTCCTGAATCAGTTTATTCAATCTTTCCCGCTCCTTCACGAATCGCCGCAATCAGCCCGTCTTCAAGCTGATCTTCTCTGACGGTTTTCAGTACTTTTCCTTTCGCGAAAATAATGCCCTTTCCATCGCCTCCGCAGATCCCGTAATCGGCTTCTGCAGCCTCTCCCGGTCCGTTGACCACGCATCCCATAACTGCGATTTTGAGGCCTCTTGGAAGGTCTTTTTCCTGTGACAGACGCCGCTCGACCGATTCTGCAAGCGCCTGAAGCGGAATCCTGGTCCTTCCGCAAGTCGGGCAGCTGACCAGTTCGAACGCAGGCTGTCTGAGTCCGATGCTCTCCAGCAGATTTCTGGCAAAGATCACCTCTTCCACCGGGTCCGCCGTCAAGGAGACACGGAGGGTGTCGCCGATTCCGGACAGCAGCAGCGCTCCGATTCCGGCAGCACTTTTGATCTTTCCCATTTTTACCGTTCCGGCTTCCGTGATGCCGATGTGGAACGGATGATCAATTTTCTGCGCCGCGATTTTATGCGCATCATAATTCATCTGCACGTCGCTGGATTTTATCGAAACCACCAGGTCGTCAAACCCCATGTCTTCAATCATGCGGACATTCCGCACCGCACTTTCTGCAAGCGCTTCCGGCGTCACATGGCCGTATTTCTGCAGCAGATCCTTCTCTACAGAGCCGGAATTGACGCCGACGCGGATCGGCACATGATGCGCTCTCGCGGCATCTACGACACATCTGACATTCTCTTCAGAACCAATATTTCCGGGATTGATGCGGATTTTATCTGCGCCTTCTTCAATGGCTCCGACCGCCATTCTCCAGTCAAAGTGAATATCTGCCACCAGAGGCATATCCGTTTTCTGACGGACATGGGAGAAAACCTGAAGCGCCTCCTGGTTCGGGACGGCAAGCCGCACAATCTGACATCCCGCCTCTTCCAGGCGTCTGATCTGATCCAGGATTCCCTTCCCATCGCGGGAATCAACATTACACATGGACTGAATGACGACCGGGGCGCCGCCGCCGATCGGAATACCGCGGACCATTACCTGTTTTCTGCTGCTCATGTGCTTTGTCCTCCTTCTATATGTTCCACTACCTTACCATGAAATTCACTCCTCGTCCATCAGAAAAGACGAACGATATCGTGCCAGGTGACGATGACTGTCAGCACCAGAAGCAGGGTGAATCCTACAAGATGCACATTCCCTTCCATTGCGTCCGTGATGCGGTTCTTTCCGATCTTTCGGATCAGGAGAAACAGAATCCGTCCTCCGTCCAGCGCCGGCAGCGGAAGGAGATTGATCACCGCCAGGTTCAGACTGATAAATGCGGCAAATGACAGAAAATAGGTGAACCCGTAGCTTACCGTCTTATGCACGGCAGAAACAATGCCGACCGGACCGCTCACATCCTTCATGCCAACGCCTCCGGTAATCAGCTGCCCAAGTGTCTTGTACATGAATGCCGCGGCGTAGCCGGCAGCGCGGATGCTCCGTACGAACGCTCTGGCGGGATTATGTGAAAGAACCGGTTCAATTCCGATCAGATAGCGGCCCTGACTTTTCACCGGCCGGAGAGTATAGGTCATCTCACGGTCTCCGCGTTCCACAGTCACAGATACGGGCTTCCCGTTCTTTTTCTGCACAATTGTTCCTATTCCTTCCCAAGATGTGATTTTCTGGCGATCCACCTTGAGAATGCGGTCACCCTTCTGAATCCCTGCCGTGTACGCAGGTTTTCCGGTCTCAACTTTAGAGACGGCCGTTGTGGTCATTCCGGAAACGCTGAACACAATCATAAACAGCAGAATACAGATGACGACATTCATGAATGCGCCCGCAGCGAGCACCAGAAATTTCTGTCCGGCTGTCTTGCTGCTGAATGCGCGGTCATTCTCTGAAGCCTCATCTTCTCCTTCCATAGCACAGTATCCGCCGATCGGAAAGATGCGGACCGCGTACAGCGTTCCGTTTTTCTTTTTCTTCCAGATTGCCGGCCCCATACCAAAAGAAAACTCATTTACCTGAACACCAACCGCACGCGCAGCCAGAAAATGTCCGAGTTCGTGCGGAAAGATCATTATCGCAAATAATAGTACTGCCAGAATTGCTGTATGCATCATTCACAACCTTACTGCTTTACACAGTCCTTCCAAGTCTTTTCCCGTGTCTCCTGATCAATTTCAAGAATCTGCGCCAGATCCGGGTCTTCAATCTTATGATGCTGCTGCAGAATCTTCTCAATTCCCTCCGGGATATCTGTAAAACCGATTTTGTGATCCAGAAAAGCCTGGACCAGAACCTCATTTGCGGCATTCATGACCGCCGGGCAGCTTCCGCCTTCTTCAGAAGCTGAGACAGCAAGCGGAAGGCACCTGAACGCAGCCGGATCCGGTTCTTCAAACGTAAGCTGCTGCGCCGGAGCATGGAAGAAATCGAGCCCTTCTCCGCTCCAGTGGAGCCGATCCGGATATCCGAGAGCCACGCTGATCGGAACACGCATATCTGCCTTTCCCATCTGTGCAATGACCGTAGTATCATCAAATTCAACTGCTGAATGGACAATGCTCTGCGGATGAACCAGCACCTGGATATCATGGATATCGACATCAAACAGCCATTTTGCCTCAATCATTTCCAGTCCTTTATTCATCATCGACGCTGAATCGATCGTGATTTTTCTTCCCATCTTCCAGTTCGGGTGCTTCAATGCCATCTCCGGCGTGACCGTCTTCAGCTGACTGTAATTCCACCCTCTGAACGGTCCGCCGGACGCAGTCAGGAGAATCCTTCTGATTTTCTTTCCCTGATTTCCCTGCAGACACTGGAAAATTGCAGAATGTTCGCTGTCGACCGGCAGCATCCGGACGCCGTTTTTTCTGACCGCATCCATGATCAGGTGTCCGCCGGTGACCAGAGTCTCTTTATTCGCCAGGGCAATGTCTTTTCCGGACAGGATCGCATGATATGTCGGAACCATGCCGCGCATTCCCATCAGTGAGTTAACCAGGATGTCGCTCTCTGCTTCTGCAGCGTCAATCAGCCCCCGCTTGCCGCAAACAACATGGATCTTCGGGAACTCCTTCTGCAGAGCTGCCACATCCTTCTCACTTTCCACGCACGCCATCTCCGGCCGGAACCGGCGGATCTGCTGCTTCAGCAGTTCGACATTTTTTCCGCAGGTCAGCGCGATAATCTGAAAGCGGTCTGGGTGCTGAGAAATGACATCCAGCGTCTGTGTCCCGATTGAACCCGTGCTTCCGAGAATTGTAATTCGTTTCCTTGCCATGTTCCCTTTGTCCTCTCTAAAAAATGATATGGAAGTGCATCAGAACGATCGCTGTATAATAGTATACAAACGGCGCTGTGAACAAGATGCTGTCAAACCGGTCCATGATTCCTCCGTGTCCCGGGATGAGATTGCCATAGTCCTTGATTCCCATTTTTCGTTTATATGCAGATGCAGTCAGATCGCCGAACATGGAAATCGGCGCGCCGATCAGTCCGATAATGGTGCAGGTTCCGACAAACTCTCTGCAGAATATCATGCCGAAGCCCCAGCAGACGAGTGTGCATCCGATAATTCCTCCGATTGCGCCTTCCCAGGTTTTTTTAGGACTCAGGTGCGGCGCCATCTTATGCTTTCCGAGGAAAACTCCAGCAAAGTACGCGCAGATATCGGTTCCGAATGCGGTGAGCAGGATCAGCCATTTAAAAATGCTGAACGCGCCGGTTTCATCGATCATCGTCACATGGAAAGAGAAAAAACCGATATAGAGAATGCCGATAATCGTGACCATCGCGTCATCCGGTGTCCGTTTCTGTACATTGAACATGTAGACGGATCCTGCCATAATGACTGCGACAAGCCAGGCAGCGATCAGTTTATAGTCGCCCGGCCAGAACCCGTTCATGAGATACAGAATAAACATGAAGATATACGCCATCAGTTCATTGGCGTGAACGCCGATTTCACGGAATCCGCGGTAAAACTCATGTATTCCCATTGCGCCGATTAAAATGGCCAGCGCTGTCAGCCAGTATCCGCCCAGATATACAAAGATCAGCAGCGGCACCATGCATGCGCCGGAAATGATTCTAGTCTTCATAAATTGTTGCTCCTAAGAATATTTCTTTTCCCGTTATTTTCTTCCGCCGAATCTTCTGTCCCTTCCCTGATACTCTTCCAGAAGCTTTTTAAACACTTCCGGTGTAAAATCAGGCCACAGAACATCGGTAAATACAAACTCACTGTATGCACACTGCCAGAGCAGGAAATTAGACAGCCGCTCCTCTCCGCTGGTTCTGATAATCACATCCGGATCCGGAACATTTCCGTTCTCGTCACCGGACCAGAGTGACCGGCTGATCATATCTTCTGTGATTTCACCGTCAATTTCACCGCTGCGGATCTTTTCCGCGAGCTTATTCACTCCGCGCAGAATTTCCGCGCGCCCGCCGTAATTCAGCGCGATATTAAACTGCATACCCGTGTTGTCCGCAGTCTCTGAAAGTGTTTCATCCATACTCTTCTTTGCCTTTGGCGGGATAACGGAATAATCACCGAAACACTTCACCCTGACGTTTTCCTCATTCAGTTCGTCCAGGTCCAGATCGACGAACTTGGTCAGCAGTTTAAAGATCCCGCCGACTTCCTCCTGTGACCGTTTCCAGTTCTCTGTGGAAAACGCATATACTGTCAGATATTGAATTCCAAGATTGGACGCGCAGCGAACAATCTCTTTCATCGATTCCATTCCGGCGTTATGGCCGGCCAGCCGCGGAACTCCGTGTTTCTTAGCCCATCTGCCGTTTCCGTCCATAATGATCGCCACATGGCGCGGCATTCTCTCTCGATCCAGCATAATGATAATCCTTTCCCCGGCTTCCGCAGCCTGTATACAGTCATTCTGACGCGCACTGCGCTTCCGGGCATCCTCTCACGTTAAAAAAACGGCTGCATGCAACAGCAGCCGCCCTATGGAGTTATTGCCTAAACTTCCATGATTTCCTTATCTTTCAGTGCAACGATCTGATCAATATCCTTCACGGCCTTGTCAATCGTCTTCTGTGTCTCTTCCAGCTCTTCATTCCGCTCATCCTCGGAAATCTCGCCGTCTTTCTCGCGCTTCTTAATGTCATCGTTGACTTTTCTTCTCAGATTGCGAACCGCGACCTTTGCTTCCTCGCCCATCTTCTTGGTGGTTTTCTTCAGCTCCTTACGGCGTTCCTCAGTCAGCGGCGGAATCACCAGACGAATCACTTTTCCGTCGTTCGTCGGTGTAATGCCCAGATTCGCAACCTCAATAGCCTTCTCAATGTCACTGACCGACTTCGGGTCAAACGGCGTAATCATCAGTGTGCGCGGATCCGGCGTGGAAATATTCGCCAGACTCTTCAGCGGTGTCGGCGAACCGTAATAATCTACTGTCACACGGTCCAGCAGCGCAGCATTTGCGCGGCCTGCGCGCACCGTATTCAGCGCAGCTTTCAGATCTGTCTTGGTTCTTTCAATCTTCTCTTCTAAAGATTTGTTCTTAGCCATGTCTTAGGTCCTCCTGTGTAATTTCGTATTATTCGATCAGCGTTCCGATCTGTTCACCACAGACGGCTCTGACCATGCTGTTCTCTTCTGCCAGTCCGAACACCTGAATCTTCATATTGTTTTCCATACAGATTGTTGCCGCCGTCAGGTCCATAACCTTCAGCTCTCTGTCCAGAACTTCCTTCATGGTGAGATGGTCATACTTGACTGCGTTTGGATCCGTCTTCGGGTCTGCTGAATAGACGGCATCAATATTCTTGGCAAGCAGGATGATATCTGCGTCAATATTCACCGCGCGCAGCGCTGCCGCTGTATCCGTGGAAAAATGCGGCTCTCCGATGCCCGCTCCGAAAATCACAACGTCCTTGTCACTCAGTTCTTTCAGCGCTCTTCTCCAGATATACGGCTCTGCGACCTCGTTCATCGTAATGGACGTCTGCACTCTGGCTTTAACACCTTCTGCAAGCAGCGCGTCCTGAAGAGCCAGCGAATTCATGACGGTAGCAAGCATGCCGATGTAGTCTGCGGTTTCTCTCTTCATACTCTGGCTGGTTCTTCCCCTCCAGAAATTTCCCCCGCCGACGACAATCGCGACTTCAACGCCCAGATCATGCAGCTGCTTGATTTCTCTGGCGACCAGCGCCGTCATCTCTTCATTGATGCCTCTCCCGCTTCCGCCGGAAAGCGCCTCACCGCTGATTTTCAGAAGCACCCGGTTATATTTTGGTTCCATAAAGACTTGCTCCTTTAACTATTATTTATAATGTACAAAAATACATGCACTCTAATCATCCTCTGCCCGTTCACAGTTCATTATACCATGGACCGCGCAGTCTCTTCAACTCGATTCCTTTCCGATCACTCTGCGGATCGCACGTTCTACGGAATGCACTTCTCCCTGAAATTCCCGGGAAGACGTCCTGAGCGCGCCGTGCCCCAGAGAAATCTGCTGAACCAGGCTGTCGCTTGTAACGACCCGGACCTGGTACTTTCCGGACAGTTCCCTGGTCATGCGCTCGATATAGGAGTCGGCCGTCTGGTCTTCACTCGTGTAAATGACGTCAATGTCGTGAAAACGCGTACTGCTCGCCGCTCCTCCGCCCTTCACTTTATAGGCATCAAAGATCACCGCCATCCGGCACTGCATGAACCCCTGATAGTTGCACAAAGTCTCGAGAAGCTGCTGGCGGGCAGCCCCGTAATCGACTCTGCAGAGTTCTTCCAGATTGTCCCAGTTATGCAGCACGTTGTATCCGTCGACAATAATATACGTCTGCGCGCGCTTTTCCATTTCTTTTTTTCGTGCCGCCTGATGAGAATGCTTCTGCTGCGCGCGCTTCTCCGCTTCCGGGTTCCTTGCTACGGAGTCTGCTTCATCCTTGCGCGTTGTTTTTGTCGAATAGCCATAATCGACCGTTCCGTCCGCATTGATCATCCGAACCCCGGAAATTCCGGAACCTGCTGCTGTCATACGCACATTTCTTCCTGAGGTCTTATCCTGGCCGATTTCTCCATACGTCCGCTCAAAAATCGCCATCAGCTCTGCGTCATCGGCAATCCGGCGCTCATACGCATGCACGCGGGCTTCTGCAAGCGCCTCGTCCTCCCAATCATCCTGTTTCTCCATGATGCTCGGAAGATGCATATGCTCGTCCACCTCATCCCATGGGACGATACTGCTTTCTCCATGCTCGCAGAAAACGGAATCCGGGGTATTCTCCACATCACGCAGAGGATCGTAACCCGTTTCTTTCAGAACCTCCTCGGTATTATGACATGTGTCGTAGCCGTCCAGCTGAAGATAAATCCGTCCGGTTCCGCGGCTGTAGCGCGTCAGTTCTTCCTGATAGAGCATAAGCTCTCCGGCAGGCCCGCGGCCGTTCAGCACAGACCTCCCGTCTTCTGCTTCCGGGGGCTGAAATGAACCGTTCATTTTCTGCAGATCGGTCATCGCACGTCCGACATTCTCTGTCGGAACCTCAATCCGGAATTTAAACCACGGCTCAAGCAGAATATTTTCCGCCTTCATCAGCCCGTTCCGGACGGCTCTAAGCGCAGCCTGCCGGAAATCTCCGCCTTCCGTGTGTTTTTTACTTGCCCTGCCGCTGACCAGCGTGATTTTAACGTCCGTCAGAATCGATCCCGTCAGCACGCCGATGTGCGCATAATCCTGCAGCGCTGTCATAATCTGGCTCTGCCAGTTCCGGTTCAGCTGATCCACCGGCGCCACAGACTGAAACGACAGCCCGCTTCCCCGTTCCAGCGGTTCAAGCAAAAGATGCACCTCTGCGTAATGCCTCAGCGGCTCAAAATGGCCGACACCTTCTACCGGCTCAGCGATGGTTTCTTTATACATGATCTTTCCGGAACTGAATGACACGCTGCGCCCGAACCGGTCCTGCATCGTCTGCTTCAGCACCTCCAGCTGCACCTGACCCATGATCTGAACGCGGATCTCCTGCTCCGCCGCTTTCCAGCTCACATGCAGCTTGGGGTCCTCTTCTGCCAGCTCCCGGATCTCCTGCAGCAGCGTGTGATAATCCGTTCCATCTTCAGAGGTCACCGTGTACGTAAGAAAAGGCTCCAGAATTTCCGGATGCATATTCTTTTCAAATCCGCAGCCGTCTCCGGCATGTGACTGCGTCAGCCCTGCCGCAGCAATGATCGTGCCCTGCCCGGCTTCCTGAACTGCACGGTACTGCTGTCCGGAATACAGGCGTAATTCATTTACCTTCTCTTCCCATGGCTCTCCGTCATCCGCCGTCCCGCTCAGACGATCCTTCACACGCAGCGATCCGCCCGTGATTTTCATAAACGTCAGACGCACATCATTCTCATCGCGCGCAATCTTATAGATCCTCGCACCGAACGCATCCTTCTTTTTTTCAGACAAAGTGAACCTGGCAAGGCCGTCCAGGAACGCCGAAACACCCTCCATCTTCAGCGCTGAACCGAAAAACACCGGAAACACTTCCCGTCTCCGTATGGCTTCCGCAATCGCAGAATCCGTAAGCGGCTGCCCGTCTAGCGCGAGTTCCATCAGTTTTTCTGAACCCAGTGTCAGACTGTCAGTAAAACGCTCGCCTCCGGTTACGGAAAAATCCGTAAATCCCGCTCCAAGGCGTTCCTGCAGAATTTCAATCCATTCCGCTTTCTTATGAATGGAAAGATCCATTTTGTTCATGAATATGAATGTCGGGATCCTGTTTCTTTTCAGCAGTTTCCACAGTGTCTCTGTGTGACTCTGAATGCCCGATCCCGCGCTGATCAGCAGAATGGCATAATCCAGCACCGGCAGCGTCCGCTCTGTTTCTGAAACAAAATCAACGTGACCCGGTGTATCCAGAATCGTCATCTGCATGTCCTGCCAGCTCAGCTGCGCCTGTTTAGAAAAAATCGTGATCCCCCGGCTCCGTTCCAATTTTCCGGTGTCCAGGAAGGATGTCCCGTGGTCGACACGCCCCGGACGGGTGATTTCCCCGGTCTTATATAGCATAGCTTCAGACAGCGTCGTTTTCCCGGCATCAACGTGCGCAAGAATACCCGTTACGATACGCTTCATAAAGCGGCTCCTGCACGCTCGACACGCCGGTTCTGATCACGCACTTTTTGAAGTTCTGCCTCTTCCTGTTCCGGGCTGAGCAGTCCTTGTTCCCGTAAAATGATGCATGCCGTCTTGGTCACAGCCAGTTCAACAATTCCCGTGCATTTTGCCTTGCGCTCATCTGAATTCTTATCCATTCCGGAAATAATCGCACCGCAGCAGGCATGCCCCGCATACCCGCAGAACGCGTCATGATATTCCCTCGTGAGTTTCTGACAGCGCGCGTACTCAGATCCTTTCGGCTGCGTTCTTCCAAAATAGTGCCCGATCAGCATAACTCCGCCGGCCAGTGCGCCGCAGGTGCAGCCTGCTCCTCCCATTCCCCACGGAAATCCGCTGCTCGCTGCAATCAGCGCATCTGGAATATCTGGATCCAGATCCTTTTTGATTGCATAAATGACAGATTCCGAACAGGCCAGGCCATTATGAAAAATATAAACTGCATCCTCACGCAGCTTCTGAAAATCAACATTCTGATTCATTTTTGCCTTCCCTTTCTGCATGCATCAAAGTGTGCATTTCTATACATCAAGGCCGGCGCGCCCAGTGTCTTTCACGGACGACGGCGCGCCGGCTTTTCTGCAATTTCAGTTCATTTTTTATTTTACCACGAATCGCGGCATTTGGGCAGACACGTCTTTTGTTTCCGTAATCATGCCAGAATACCCGGAGGGAATCTGTTTATCCGGCCTTCTTAATGAATCAGTCCCTTCTGTTTCAGGAATTTCTCTGCGACTTCATCTGGTGTCTTTCCCTTTACATCAACCTGATACGTCATGTTCTGCATATCTTCTGTGGATATTTTTCCATTCAGTTCCTGCAGAACCTCCTTCAGCTCCGGCGCCTTCTTTTGAAATCGCTTATAGGTGCTGTCTTTCACATAATAGGACCCGTTATACTCTGGGAAGAAATGTCGGTCATCTTTCAGAATGACCAAACCGGCCTTTTTATTCAGTCCATCTGTGGCATATACCTCTGTAACCTGAAATGCGCCATGCTCGATCGCATTATATTTCAGACTCTCATCAACCGCCTTATACGATTTGAATTTCAGTCCGTAGTATTTTACAAACGGATAATATTTTGCGCTCCCTTCATGGGTAAAGAAATCATGCTCTGCGCCGAAGGTCAGTTTATCGGCAACCGGAACCAGATCGGAAATCGTTTTCAGGTGATATTTTTCCGCGATTCTCTTTGGAACAGCAATCGCATATGTATTATTAAAGCCGACTTTTCCTGTCATGGAAATACCATATCTCCGTTTTGACTGGCGGTTCACATAGTCATACAGTGCCATATTCTCTGGTACGTCCTTTGGATCTTTGTGCATAAACGTAGTCAGCACCGTTCCGTCGTAACTGAACATCAGGTCACAGCTGCGTTTCTTTCCTTTCATAATTTTAAAATTATTCACCTGCGACATTTCATCCTTGATGACCACATGCAGGTTTGTTTTGTCCTCAATCAGATCTTTTGCCATTCTGACCATGATCCGGACTTCACTGTAATTGCCGTCGTACATAATCAGTTCATCCGGGTTGATTTTCTGCCCGGCTTCAAACGGGATGATGACGACAAATGCCGCAAGGATCACAGCAAGGGTGCGTATGATGTGCGTATTATCACTGTGCGTTTTCCGGATCTTTTTCTCACACAGACTCATCAGGGAATCGAGGACGACGGCCATCAGCATCAGGACTGCCGTAGATCCTAAGATCATCTTCATATCGTGAATACGGATTGCCTGATACATGGCGTCTCCGACGCCGCCTCCCCCGACAAACGCCGCAAATACAGCCGTTCCGATCGCATTGATGACGGCGATGCGGATTCCGGTCAGTATTGTCGGAAAAGCAATAGGAAACTCTACCTGAACGATCCGTTCCATTCTGGTCATGCCGATTCCTCTGGCTGCTTCTCTGACTCCGGGATCAACCTGATGCAGTCCGAGGTAGGTGTTTCGCACAACCGGAAGCAGTGAATACAGGGTCAGACCGATGATTACTGTGAGTTTGCCTGCGCCGGCAACAATCATGATCAAACCCAGAAGAGCCAGCGCCGGGATCGTCTGCAGAACGTCGACAACATGGAGAATCCATGGTTTTGCTTTCTTATATACATGTGCCAGGATGCCGAGCGGAATTCCAATTGCGATCGCCAGCACACTCGCCGCAAGGACCATAAACAGATGGTCTACAATAATGCTCATGCTCATCGATCCACCACCTCCTGCATTCCTTTCGGCGTCAGTTTTTTCTGGAGAAGATCAATGACGGCTCCGATCACAATCGCAAGAAGCGCTGCCGGCACCGCGCCCAGAAGGATCAGAGTGTTGTTATTTGAAGCTGTTCCCTGATAGATGAAGTCTCCCAGTCCGCCAAGTCCGATCATCGCTGCAAGGACGGCCCAGCTGACGGTATACACCGCAGCCATGCGAAGGCCGGCGACGATTTCCGGAGATGCGAGGGGCAGCTGCACCATGCGGAGCATCTGTCCGCTTGTCATCCCGCATCCCCTCGCGGCTTCGATGTACTGGGGATCGATATTCAGTATACCTTCATACGTGTTCTTCAGTACAGGAAATATGGCGTATACTGTCAGTGCAATCAGCACCGTAACCGGATGCATGCCGATGATCAGAAACAAAATTCCGATGAACGCCAAACCCGGAATTGTCTGAAATACAGAAACAACCGGAAGAATGACGAACGATGCGCGCGGGATCCTGGACAGCAGAATCCCTCCGATTAACCCGATAAAGAATCCGCAGACCACGGAAACGGTTACGTAGAACATGTGCACGCCGATCGCTTTCAGCAGCAGGTGCCCGTAAGTTGCCATGATAGTTCTCACGATTCTTCACCTCCCCAGAGATTTTCAGCGACAGAACGCGCTACACTGGTCTTGGTGATGATTCCTGCAATCGACTTATCCGGATTCAGAACAACGACATAATCCGCATTGGTATCCAGCAGGTAGTCAAAGCTCTCTTTCGCCTCTTCACCAACCTGTACCGTCCGTGCATCTGTTCGGATCAATGGCTCTACAGTCTCCAGATTCCTGCCCCAGTGCATCATGTCACCGATTTTGATCGTTCCGATATACCGATTCTCATCGTCAACAGCAAGAAGTGAATCAATGCTGTTTCTGGCCATCATTTCTGCACATTCCCGAACACCGCGGCTGCTTCGCACGTACTTGACATTGGTGAGCATAAAATCTTCAACCTTTGAAGGCTTCTGTTCTTCTGACACATGCTTCCCCAGGAAATCGCGGACCAGCCGGTTTGCCGGATGACGCAGAATCTCTTCCGGGCTGTCCATCTGGACAATTTCACCGTGATCGATGAAGACGATGATATCGGCAAGACGCAGCGCCTCATTCATATCATGCGTAACAAAGACGATCGTCTTATTCAGCCGCTTCTGCATATTCTTGATTTCAATCTGAAGCTCGTCTCTGGTCATCGGATCAAGTGCGCCGAACGGCTCATCCATCAGGACAACCGGAGGCGATGCCGCAAGCGCTCGTAATACGCCGATTCTCTGCTGCTGTCCTCCGGAAAGTTCCGAGGGATACTTATCTTTATATTTTTCCATATGGATCGATTCCAGAAGATTTTCTGAAATTTTATGACATTTATCTTTATCATATTTCAGCAGTCTCGGTACCACAGAGACATTCTGCTCAATAGTCATGTTCGGAAAAAGTCCAATCTGCTGAATGACATACCCGATATGCCGTCTCAAATCAGACGGATTCATCTGGCTGATGTCCTGCCCGTCGATCAAAACTCGCCCTGAAGTCGGTGTGATCAGACGATTGATCATTTTCAGCGTTGTCGTTTTTCCGCATCCGGATTTTCCAATCAAAACAACAAATTTACCGTCCGGAATTGTAAAATTCATATTTTTGAGAATATGGTTTTTACCATAACTCTTACTGACATGTTCAAACTGTATCATTCCCGATCCCCCCTCATAAAGCATATTTCATGCTGAAAAGAACAGACGGGTGCTCTGTCGCTCCGCCAGGAATGCAGAATCCATTTTCAGGCGGGACAGCTCACTCGCCGCAGCCTTTTTACAAAAAAATATCTTTAGGCTAATAAAAAGTATACAGATCATTCTCGTTCATTTCAATACCTTTCACGCTATCATCACAGAATCTTTTCACAATTTTTGCGTTTATACGATAGTTCTGCGAGTTCTGCGTTTAATATTTTTGATTTTCTTCCGCATGTTTCTCTGCATAATGTGCAGAACATCATCCGCATAGTGCAATGATTTACAGACAACCGAAAAAAAGTTACAATAGACATATACAGAGAAAGAGAGATGTAAAAAATTACAGTATGCCGGATGCCGGCATGCTGTACAGCATCAACAGATAAACAAAAGTACAGGAGGAATGAAAATTATGATTGATGTCTGCCTGCTCGGGACAGCCGGCATGGTTCCGCTGAAGAATCGCTGGCTGACCTCTTTTTATATTACATCCGGAGGACACAGCATCCTGATTGACTGCGGGGAAGGAACGCAGATTGCAATGGCGGAGGCGTCCTGCCGTCTGAAACCGATTGATACAATCTGTCTGACCCATTTTCATGCCGATCACGTTGCAGGCCTTGCCGGTCTCCTTTTGTCCATGGGAAACGCCGGACGCACCGAGGACGTCACCATCATCGGACCGCCGGGCCTTGCTAATCTTCTGCAGTGCCTTCTCGTCATCGCGCCGATTCCGTTTAAAGTGCTCGCCTGTGAGACGGACGGAAAGGCAGAGACGGAGCTGAGCTGCGGAGATATGCAGATCGAAGCCTTTCCGGTACAGCATGTGATCCCGTGCCTCGGGTATCAGATTTCCCTGCCGCGCGCCGGAAAATTTGATCCTGAAAAAGCAAAGTCTCTGAATATTCCTGTACGCGCCTGGTCTGTGCTGCAGAGCGGCGAACCGGTAAAAATCGGCGATCAGCTCTATGAACCGAAGGATGTACTTGGACGCAGCCGGCCGGGACTGAAGATCGTTTACTCCACAGACACCCGCCCGTGTGATTCGATCATCCATTACGGAAAAGATGCAGATCTGATGATTCTGGAAGGCAATTACCCGGACGATGAGAAAATCGAAAAAGCAAAACAGTGGGGACACATGACATTCGCAGAGGCTGCCGGACTCGCAGAAGCAGCAGACGCAAAAGAGCTCTGGCTCACCCACTTCAGCCAGAGCATTACCGATCCAAAGGAATATGAGTCCAACGCGACGAAAGTTTTCCCGAATGCCAGAGTCGGCGTTGACGGGCTGAAGAAGACGCTGAACTTCAGAGATGAAATATAATTCATGAACATGTTAAAAACGGACGGGAATCCTTGGTCTTAATAACCCTGTTTCCCGTCCGTTTGCCTTGTATACACAACCCCACCGTCAGGCAATCTTGTATACTCACTATTGCTTTTACATTGTTATGTTTACTTTATCCTGAAGGATATTTCTGAGCGCGCTGGCAGAACTGCTCGGAGCATGGATAATATCGACGCATTCTTCATCAATTGCCGCAACTGCAGCCCTCACCATCTTATGGGACATGGTGCTCGTAAACATGACGAGCAGATCCGGATTTCCAATCCTCCCTTTCAGCCCGCTCTTAATTTTGGTAAAGACTTTAGCACTGCAGTTATACTCTCTGCAGATATCTGCGTACTTCCGTTCCATACGTTCGTTTCCGCCTAAAATAACAACACTCACGAAATACCTCCTGTTCCGGCGCAGATTTCTCTTTACTCTGATCCGCGCGCATTATTCTGCATCCGGTCTGCCTCTTTTTTCTGCAGATCTTCCGCCATCTCATTCAGTGCCGCGCAGGTACCGCATTTGGTCCCGTCGCATCCGCTGCATTTCCCGGCATTCTTGATGGAATGGCGAAGCGCCAGCAGAAACAGCACAGCAATTACAATTATAAGGATTACTACAACAGGGTTCATCTCCATACCTCCAAAGACCGAAAACACACGATTTCCGGATCCTGTCACATTTCATTTCAACTGTTCACATCCAGATTTTACACTAGATTGACCGATCTTCCTCCGAAGACATTTTTATAATACCCCGCCGCCCCTTGGTTAAACATATCTAACCCATATTTTTTATATTACCGGGCAGACAGATGCCAATTATGCATCCGGTCCGCCCGGCGCAAGAGATGAAATCGGCAGATTTCATCCGATTAACCTTGCTCAGTTCCATTTTGTCCCTGAACAGGGATTAACCGCAAATGTGTGACGCTTTACTTCACCGCCGGCTCTCCGTCCGGGATGCTTCCGGCCTTGGATTTAGAAGGTCTGCGGAATACACAGAACGCAATAAACGCAAGGACCGCTAAAGCCCCGGCCTGTCCGATGCCGAACTTGACGCCGTAAATCAGCCACGCCCCCATCTGATAGGTGATAAAGGACATCATGAATCCGACCAGGAATTGGAACCCGACGGTATACCAGCCCCATTTCTGTTCTCCCTGTTCTTTAAACGCAGTAACCATCGCAACCAGGCACGGCGGGTCGAACAGGTTGAACATCAGGAAGCTGAACGCAGCCAGTGTTGCAGACGGAACGCCCGCTCCGGAAAAAATCGCGTGCATGCCTGCTCTGCTGGTCTCACTGAAGCCTCCGAGCAGAGCCAGTGTGGATGTTGCCTGCTCCTTTGCGGCAAACGCAGAGATTGCGGCAACTGTTCCCTTCCAGCTTCCGAATCCGAGCGGAACGAAGATCCAGTGGAGCGCATGTCCGATGGCTGCCAGCATGGACTGGTCCATATCCACCATCTGCAGGCGGAAGTTGAACGACTGGAGGAACCAGAGGATGACCGTGATCGAGAAAATGATCGTTCCGGCCTTCATGATGAAATGCTTGGCGCGATCCCAGGTGTGAATCGCCACACCCTTGACGGTCGGCAGATGGTAAGCCGGAAGCTCCATGACGAACGGAGCCGGATCGCCGGCAAAATACCCGACTTTCTTCAGTGCAATACCCGCAAGAACAATGACCGCGATTCCAAGGAAGTACATCGCCGGAGCAATGAACTTGGATCCCGGGAAGAACGTCGAAACAATAACACCGATAATGGTCAGTTTCGCGCCGCACGGAAGATATGTGCACAGCATGATCGTCATTCTCCGGTCGCGTTCGTTTTCAATCGTGCGGGTTGCCATAATCGCCGGAACACCGCAGCCGGTTCCGATCAGAATCGGCACAAAAGATTTTCCAGAAAGTCCGAACCTGCGGAACAGACGGTCCATGATAAACGCGACACGCGCCATATACCCGGAGTCTTCCAGGAGCGCCATGAAGATGAAGATCAGCACCATCTGCGGAACAAATCCGAGTACAGTTCCGACGCCGCCGATGATTCCGTCAACCAGCAGACTCTGCAGCCAGGCCGGAGATCCGATCGCCTTCAGTCCGGCGTTCGCGGCATTGGTGATGTACGTTCCAAACAGCGTATCGTTGGTCCAGTCTGTCAGCCAGCCGCCCAGTGTAGAAATGGAAATGTAATACATCAGGAACATGACGCCCGCAAATATCGGGAGTGCCAGCCAGCGGTTGGTGACTACCCGGTCGATACGGTCAGACAGAGTCATATTGCCTCGTGCCCGCTTCTGATGAACTGCGTCATCCACAACTTTCTGGATGTAAGCGTAACGCTGATTGGTGATAATGCTTTCTGCGTCATCATCCATCTCTTTCTCACAGTCCTGAATATGCATGTCCAGGTGCTTCATCAGAGGTTCATCCAGCCCCAGCTCTTCGATGACTTTCTCATCGCGTTCAAACAGCTTGATCGCGTACCATCTCAGATTATTCTGATCGACAAAAGGTGAAACAGACTCCTCGATATGTGCAAGGGCATGCTCGACGCTTCCGGCAAACACATGCGGCGCTTCTCCAGACTGGTGACGTCTGGCAATCTCGATGGCCTTATTGACCAGCTCCGTTCCTCCCTTGCCTTTCAGCGCGCTGATCGGGATGACCGGGCACCCGAGCTCTTTTGCCAGCTTCTTCAGATCCACACGGTCACCGTTTTTCTTTATCAGATCATACATATTCACTGCAATGACAGTCGGAATGTGTAAATCCAGGATCTGTGTCGTCAGATAGAGGTTTCTCTCGATGTTGGTACCGTCGATAATATTGATAATGGCATCCGGTTTTTCATTTACCAGATAATTTCTGGAAACCACTTCCTCCATCGTATATGGCGACAACGAATAAATTCCAGGAAGGTCCTGAATAATCACATCCTTATGACCCTTCAGACGTCCTTCCTTTTTCTCAACTGTAACTCCGGGCCAATTTCCGACATACTGCGTACTTCCTGTCAAATCATTAAACAAGGTCGTCTTTCCGCAGTTTGGGTTTCCGGCCAGCGCAATCTTAATTTTCACGCTTTCATGCTCCTTTTCTTTTTTTCATACAGACTGCCGCATCATAACCTGAAGTTCACCGGTGTATTGCCTCCGCCGTTTCACTGCAGCACCCTGCGCGCGTTTCCGCTGATTTGCGTCCGCGGTTTTTTTCAGTTAACATTCTCTACTTTTTATTAGTTATAACTAACCGTTGAGTACACAGACTGCGTTCATGCAGTCCTGACGGCGCCTCATCATGCTATTCGACGATGATATTCTCTGCTTCCGCTTTTCTCAGGGAGAGTTCATATCCCCTCAGGTTAACCTCAATCGGATCTCCGAGAGGCGCAACCTTTCTGACCATTATTTCTGCGCCTTTAATGACGCCCATATCCATGATTCTTCTCTTGGTCGGACCCGCGCCTGTGATCTTCACAACAGTTCCCGATTCTCCAATCTGAAGATCTTTCAATGTTTTCATCTGACTTCCCCCATTCTATACCAGGATCCGGTTCGCCATCGTTCTGTCAAGAGCTACGCGGCTGTCCTTCACCTGAAGAATCACACTGCCTCCGATTCTAGATACAACCGTAATCTTACCGTCAACGACACAGCCTAATTCAGACAAATGCTGGCGCACCTTGTCGCTTCCGGTAATTTTCTTAATCGTAACGGTATCTCCCGGACTCATCATTGCAATCGGTATCATAACCATTCCTTTCCGGACGATCTTCTTAACCGATACATCCTGTACACCTATACATATAAATGAAGCGAACGATTTCGCCTCAGCATTATGTTAACATCATCTAACACATGTTAGTTTAATATAACTAACCGCGATTGTCAATCCTTCTCCTGCAATTTTATTCAAAAACATGAACAAGGATACCAATTGTATAACCTACTGCATTGTAGTACAATTACATTATATGGATTTTCTATAAGCATACCGCGATACGTCGTAATCTTCCGAAGTATCGCCCGCGTTGAATTGTCAATAAACTTAATGCTGATAATAGAAGGATACGGAAGAATGTTAAAAATATCAAAACCAATTACCCGCATCAGCACAGAAAACAGCACAGGAAAGGGCAATCGGCTGAATGGAATGTCCCTGTTCCTGGCCGCTGCTGTTCTGCTTCTCATGGCGGGCGTTTCTGAAGGACTGCAGGATAAGGAAATCATTTTCCCGGAAATTGCTGCCATGGCGCTCGGCTACCTGATTTCTCCACGGCAGCCGTGGAGAGTCAGTTCTGTTCGGATGTTTATTCTGATCACCTGCTGTGCGGCTTCCGGCCTCCTGATCGTGCGCTATGTCCCGCTTTCCATCTGGTATCAGATCGTCCTGGCATTTATCGTCAGTCAGGTCTTTTACCTGTTCGGCCGCACAAGCATGGCGCCGATCATCAGCGCTGCCGTTCTTCCGGTCATCCTGCAGACCAGAAGCATCGTCTATCCGATTTCCGCATCTACTCTGACCCTGGGCGTCATTCTCTTTCACGAGATTCTGGTGCGCATGCATAAACGCATTCCGGCGCCTTTTACACCTGCCCCGTATCCAGACAGAGAACAGCTCATCAGTGCCGGAAAACGAATTGTCACCGTCATGCTTATCGCTTGGATTGCCATTCAGGCACACCTGCTGTTTATCGCGGCTCCTCCGGTTTTGGTCGCATTTACAGAATTCACCAATCCCAAGAGTCCTGCGAGAAAACGCCCGCTTGCTGTGTCCCTTCTGATTACCGCCTGCGCAGCGTACGGCGCATTCTTCCGTTTTCTGATCATCGACACCCTGCATCTTCCTCTGGTGCTCTGCGTACTCTGCGTCATCGTGTGCAGTTTCCTGACCATTCAGAAGAGCAGCCTGTGGATCCCGCCGGCAGCCGCTATGGGGCTTCTCGCCATGATCGTCCCGGACAGCCAGGTTCCGACCTTTGCGCTCCAGGTGTTCTGCGGCATTGCCATACTGATGGGTATTGCCATCGCCTTTTTCCAGGACAAAAAGAAACTGCGCAAGGAGGCAGTCCAGGCAACGCCTCCGGCTCAGCCGGCGCCGGATCAGGATCGATAACTTACGCAGATTTTTTTCGATTTCACGCATTCCGATTTTTCTAATATGCGAGCGCCTCTTCCGGCGTAAGCCAGAAATAGATGCCCGGTGTGGATTCCAGCCACCGGTTTTCATCAAACGGATCCACATGCACCCAGCATCCTCGGCGGTAAATAAAATTCGGATCGGCAAGCGCGCAGGTTTCCTCAAAACTCTGTTCACCGTCAAACGTCTTGATCGACAGGACTTTTGCCTTATTGCATCTTCCTGCGCGAGTCGTCGCCATGACCCGTTTAGCGTCTGCCGGTATCAGAAGCTGAACCAGCGTATTGTTAAAACATTTTTTATACCCGACAAAGGCTCCGATTTCCGGGCACTCCATCCGGAAAAACCTGGTATTCTCATCATCGACAATTCCTTCTGTCTGGGAGCCTTCTAGCTGCGCGGCATAGAGATCCGCGCCTTCAATATGGATGCCGCGCAGATCATCCCAGCGAAGATCTGTTCCGTGCAGGACGCACCCGCGGAAATCTGCGCCTTTCAGCTTTGCATCTCGGAAACATGCATTCGACAGATCACTTCCGTGAAAATCTGTCTGTTCCAGTATACAATTATGGAAATCCGCCCATCTGAGATCCAGGCCAGACAAATCCCAGCCCGACAGGTCCAGATTGTTAAACACCGGTTCATGAAGCTGCAGCAGTTTTTCTCCACTGCGCTCCGTTAGTTTTTTCTTAAGCGCGTTCTCTGACATTTCTTCTCTCATCATCCTGCGCCTCCTTTCAGCTTATGTGCTCTTTCCTATATTTTTTCACCACAGAATCGGAGAAAAACAGGAAACTTGCAAAACCATGGTACAACACACGGAATAATGGTAATATATAGAGTATACAATTTTTAAAGCAAGAGATGAACAAAAAAGCAATGAATCTGCGCGAGAAGGCAGCGCTTTTCGCGTATACGACATAATACACGAATACAGCCTTGCCGGATCGTGTTTTGTCATGAAAAGAATTGCCATCGGCAGATGGAGAAAGGAGATCCGAAAGACTGTCACTGTCTTTCGGGATTACAAGCAAAATGGGGAAAGTACGTAAATCGGCAGAAGATTATCTGGAAGCGATTCTGATGCTTCACAATGAACACGGCTATGTCCGGTCTGTGGACATCGCCAACCACCTCGGCGTCACTAAACCAAGCGTTTCCTACGCAACCCGCCGTCTTCGCGAAGAAAAGTTTATTGAAATGGATAAGGAAGGCATGATTCATCTTACAGATTCAGGAATGGGAATTGCGAGCAGCGTATATGAGCGCCACCGCGTGCTGAGTTTTCTGTTTGAGTATCTTGGCGTCGATCCGGTAATTGCGCGCGAAGATGCCTGCCGTGTTGAACACGATCTCAGCGACGAGACCTTCACGGCTCTGAAAGAACAGGTTGAAAAGCTGGAGCCGCAAGACTAGCGAAAAATACTTGTCTGTCCATCACTGACAGTAAAAGACAGGTGCCGCACGGAATAAGAATGTTCCGTACGGCACCTGCTTTGGGATTGTCAAGTTAAGTGTGTAAGTATTTTTAATTTATCTCGGATGGAATATTTTTCCACCCGAGATTTTTGGCTTTAATACTCCTCATATTTCAGAA
>SFHC01000016.1 GCA_004555725.1 [Eubacterium] saphenum | reverse complement strand
GGAGATGAACGCGCAGGGCCTGCGCACGCCGAGGAACGCGAAGTTCAGCGTGAACATGCTGAACAAGATGCTCAAGAACCGCGCCTACATCGGCGAGTACCACCACGGCGACATCACGGTCGCCGGCGGAATGCCCGTCCTTGTCGACGAGGCGACTTTCGATAGGGCGCAAAGGCGGTTCGCCGAGAACAAGCGCAAGGGTTCGCAGCGGGCGCACGGCATGGACGACGCCGAGGCCCCGCGCTACTGGCTCACGGGCAAGCTCTATTGCGGTGAGTGCGGGAGCACCATGCAGGGCGTGTCGGGTACGAGCAAGACCGGGCGGAAGTATTACTACTACTATTGCTCCGCCCAGCGCAGGAAGGAGTGCCACCTGCACAAGGCCCGCAAGCGGGACCTAGAGGACATGGTGCTGTTCGCCCTGCACAACATCGTCGACGACGAGGAGAACGTGACGGCGCTCGCCCTGGATGCGGCGGAGTATTACGAGAGGAACCACGACGACACCGCGTATCTCGAAGCGCTGGAGGCGAAGCGCAGGGAAGTGGAGAAAAGCCTCGCGAACCTCGTGAAGGTCATCGAGAGGGGCGTGGTCAGCGACACGGTGACCGAACGCCTCACGCAGCTCGAAGAGCAGAAGAGCGCCCTGGACGATGCCATAGGGACGGAAAACGTCCGCGTGTCGCTGTGCGAGGACAGGCACAGCATCCAGGCGTACTTCGACAAGTTCCTGCACGCCGACGTGAACGACCCGGAGATTCGAGACCAGGTCTTCGAGTATTTCGTGGATAAAGTCTATCTTTACGATGACAAGCTCGTCGTGAGCATGTGGTTCTCCGAGGACGACAAGCAGGAAATCACGTGGCGGGACTGGTTCTCGCTGGATGAGTATTGGACCGACGAATCCCCTTTTGTTAAAGGGGAAGCCGTCGAGTTCGACTGCTTCCCCCTCGGCTCCATTAATTCAAGCAGAGCGAAAGCTCTGCTTTTTTATTGCCAGGAGGAGAATCGAACTCCGCAGGCACGAGCGACAGTGAGAGCGTTCAGTGAACGCTCGAACCGCGAGTGCGGCGAAGCGCCGGAAGAGCGCGAGCCGGGATGGGGAAGGGGCCCAGCCGGACTCTCCTCATCTCCATTACTTCAAGCAGAGCGAAAGCTCTGCTTTTTTATTGCCAAGAGGAGAATCGAACTCCGCAGGCACGAGCGCAAGTGAGAACGTTCAGCGAACGTTCGAACCGCGAGTGCGGTGAAGCGCCGGCAGGCTACGACCGGGGAATAATTTCCCGACTCCATGTTCCTGAATCTGCATTTTCGCGAGGAACAGAACACAAATGAGGAGTTTGCCTTTTTCTGTTATCGTTTTGAAAAATAACCGCGATTCGGGAACGCAAGATGAACTGCCGTGTGAAAGATAAGGATAGAGCACTGAGAATTCACGGCACTATTGATTGAATATTATGTATTTATAAGAAAAAGTTTGCAGTTCTTTATGATGATGCATGCTGTTAGAAACAGTACACAGTATACACTGGTAGCTTTTCATGCTGAAAGCAGAAATCAGCAAAGATAGAAGGAAAATTAGAGCCGGAAAGCGAAATGGAGACAGAAATCCGGAAACAGAGTTGTGCGCAATCAAATAAAAGTCCTGTTTTGTGTTCTGGATTTGTCGATTTACAGATATTTGATAACAGGAAATCATGAATCATTCTCTGGGTTTTTGAGAAATCGTTCGAAGAATAAGAGTATTATTATAGTATAATGAGGCCATGGAGGTGAGGATATTCCACAGATCATACCAATCAGGGAATTGAAGAATACAAATCATATTTCCAAGATGTGTCATGACAGCAAAGAACCAATTTTTGTGACGAAAAACGGATATGGTGAAATGGTTGTGATGAGCATGGAGATCTATGAAGAGCAGATTCGGATCTGCGTAATAAATTTGCAGAAATTGAAAGCTGTGTTAAAGAAGGTCAGCCGGTGTATCTCACTAAGAATGGCTATGGATCGATGGTGCTGCTCAGTTTGGAAGCGTACTCCGAGTTAACGGATCCGGTGGAGAACGCTTTAGATGAAGCTGACCTTCAGGCTGAAAAAGATTCCAGAAGAATGACACACGAGGAAGTATTCGGAGGGATTCGGGGAAAATTAAATGTCAAACAGCAAGTATGAGTTGCGTTACACGCCAACGTTTTACAACGATCTGGAGGAGATGACAGTTTATATTTCAGAAAGATTGAATAATACAGTTGCGGCAGCAAATCTCCTCGATGCCATAGAGAAGGCAATCCTGGACCGGTCTTCGATTGCAGAATTTTTTGAACCATATGTTTCAAAAAGGAACAGGAAGTATCCTTATTATCGGATATATGTTGGAAATTACACTATATTTTATGTAGTAATACATGAGCAGGATAAAAAAATAATGGAAGTAAGACGGCTTTTATATTAATGGTCGTGACCGAGAGTGTTTATTATAGTATTTGAGATATCATGACAAGGCAGATTGGCGATGATGATCTGCCTTTTTTAAGCGAAAGCCGCTGCAGGACGAATCGCATCTAGTCACTCAGCATCTCCTGCAGTCCGTCCGCATCTTTGATTGTGATCGCATGAGAGGAATACTGAATCAGGTTTAGGGTTTCCATCTTTTTCAGCTCGCGGTGCAGGGAAGTTCGAGACACGTTCATCAGCATCGCCCATTTGGTCATGGATCCGGGAACGGGAATCTGATCCCGGCCGCTTTCCTTCTGTTTCATCAGGAGCCAGAAAGCGGCTTTTTTTGCGATGCCGGTATAGGAGAACAGCTCGATCCGCTGCTGCAGCATATAGGCGGCAGTGGAAATTTCGGTCAGGAAGTTTTCCAGGATGCGCAGGTCGCTCTGCATCAGGCGCAGCACGTCCTCCCGGCGGATAATCAGGATGTCTGACGGTTCTGTCGCCGTGACATCACAGGGATATTTTCGGCTTTCCGAGAATGCGGCAGCCGGGCCGATGATGTCTCCGGGACGGCGGGTCGATACGTTGACCTGGCTTCCGTTCGGAAACATCTTCTGCGCCTGGACGGAGCCGTCCAGAATAATTCCGATTCTTTCTGCCGGATCCATCTGATAGAAAATCGTTTCGTCTTTTTCATAGTGCTGAACATGGTAAGGAACGGCCTGAAGAAGTTCGCGAAGCTCAGCCTCGGGAATCCCTTTGAAGATCGGACTGTGTTCCAGTGCAGTGTAATTCATTGTCAATACCGCCTTTCTCCCTTGCTTCAGGAGCATCCGGCGCGGCTTTTTCCGCGGGATGCTCCGTTTTTCTTTTGCCCCCCTAAATTATACACAAAAATATTTCAAAGTGTATCCATAGATACGGAATTATGGTGCAGGATCGTATATTGTATAGCTGACAAAGGAAATAGAGAGCTAATAGATAGGTTTATAGAAAGGGATGGTGCAGAATGAAAGAAACAGTCGGAAAGGTATTTTCCATTGCGAAGGACAATGCTCCGGTTCCGGGGTGCACGATCTCGAAGGAGGTTCATTCCGGAGAACATTCCGTCACATATTTTTCACTGGCGGCAGAGACAGACATCAGTGCGGAAATCTTTCCTTACTATAAGATGATCCTGCCGGCGTGCGGAGAGACAGAGGTGTACGGAAAGAGCGGGGTTTTCGGGAAACTCGGCGCCGGAGAAGGCATTTTGGCGCCGGCAGATCAGCCCGTTGGAATGCGCACAGAAACGGGCACTGTCTATACAGAATTGACAATTACCAGGAGGGATATTATGAACACAGCAATTAAAGCAGGAGAAGTTTTTAAACTGGCCGACCTCGTGCCGTACCAGGACGGAAAGATCGTAAACATGGATGTCGTCCACAACGACAAAATGAAATTTGTCATCATGGCATTTGACAAGGGAGCAGGCTTGTCCGAGCATGCCGCGCCGGGAGAAGCTCTGATCTTTGCGCTGGACGGCGAGGGCGTCATCGGATATGAGGGCAAAGAGCACACGATCAAGGCGGGAGAGAATTTCCACTTTGCAAAGGGCGGACTGCACCTGGTCAAGGCGACCGAGAAGTTCAAGATGGCGCTGCTGCTGACTCTGGAATAACCGGAGAGCGGTAAAACTGCCGGCGGACAGCAGGGAAAGCGCAGACATTCAGTACGATAAACCATTGCTGATATATAACCATACATAAATAAACATATAACCATACAAAGAACTTACAGGAGGAACAGAATTATGAAGTACAGAGTTAATGATACATGCATCGGATGCGGATTATGTGAAGCCACTTGCCCGGAGGTTTTCTCCATGGGTGACGACGGAAAGGCACACGCAATTGAAGAGGAAGTTCCGGCAGGTGCAGAGGACACTGCTGCAGAAGCTATGAACGGATGCCCAGTCGGCGCGATCGAAGAAGCGTAAGCAGGGAGGCCGGAATATGAGAAAGCATGTAAAAGGTAGCGTCAGCTGGGTCGGATATCTGGACTGGGAGCTGGAGCGCTTTCACGGTGATGACTATTCGATTCTGAATGGATCCAGCCAGAATGCGTATCTGATCGAAGAAGAGAAAACAGTACTCGTCGATACCGTGTGGATTCCGCACAGATTTGATTTTGTCGAGAATCTGAAACAGGAAATTGACCTGAATAAAATTGATTTTATCGTAGCCAACCATGGAGAATGTGATCATTCCGGATCTCTTACCGCTCTGATGGACGAGATTCCGGACACGCCGATTTACTGCACTGCTAATGCCGTCAAGAGCATTGAAGGACAGTACGGAAAGCGCGGATGGAATTTCCACGTCGTAAAAACCGGCGACAGCGTAGATATCGGAAATGGCAAGAAACTCGTCTTTGTGGAAATGCAGATGCTCCACTGGCCGGATTCCATGGCAACATTCATGACAGGAGACAACATTCTCTTCTCTAACGACGCCTTTGGCCAGCACTATGCAGTAGAAGAACTGTTCAACGATAAAGCGGACCAGTGCCTGCTCAACAAGGAGGCAATGAAATACTTTGCCAACATCCTGAACCCGTTTGCACCGATCCTGAAAAAGAAACTTGAGGAGATCAGCGGGTTCAATCTGAATATCGAGATGATTGCGCCTTCACACGGCGCCATCTGGAGAGATAACCCGCTGCAGATCGTCGAGAAATACGCGGCGTGGGCAGACGCATATCAGGAAGATCAGGTGACCGTCGCTTACGACACGATGTGGGAAGGAACCGCGAAGATCGCACACAAGATCGCGGATGAGATTCACAGACAGAGCCCAAATACCGTGGTAAAAGTCTTCAATATCGCAAAGTCGGATAAGAATGAAGTGATGACGGAAGTCTTCAAGTCCAAAGCCATCGCTGTCGGTTCACCGACCGTTGCAAACAGCTATCTGTCTTCCGTAGCCGGCTGGCTGGAGTTCCTGAGACAGCTGAAGTTCAAGAATAAGAAAGCAGCTGCTTTCGGCTGCTACGGATGGAGCGGAGAGAGTGTAAAGTGCATTCAGGAATCCCTGCGCAAGGCCGGATTTGAGGTGGTGGATGAAAATATCCGCTCCCAGTGGAATCCGGAGGAAGCAGATTTTGCAGGCATTCCGGCGCTGGTGCGCAGCTTGCTCGGAAACACTTCTGAGGAGGGCGCTGCAGAAGAAACCGGGAAACAGGAGAAACCTGCCGTTTACCGGTGTGGTCCATGCGGCTACCTGTACGACCCGGAGAAGGGCGATCCGGAACACGGAATCCCTGCGGGGACAGCCTTTGAAGATCTCCCGGACGACTGGCACTGCCCAGTCTGCGGCGTAAGTAAAGATATGTTTGAAAAACAGTAAACAGACACTATATTCATATAACAGAAGCGAAAAGCGGCATCCACCCGGAGTGATTCAGGGTATGCCGCTTTTTACGTGCCTGTTTAGCTGGTTCGGATCAGGGCCGATATTCCAATGTAATGATTGCCGTATGAAGTACGAGCTTCCTTCTGCAGAATCCCAATGCTGAAGAGAGAACCGAAAAACAGACAAACAGTCAGCAGCAAGGCTGCCCGTTTCATGAAAAGGTATTGGTCCGCAAGAAGCATATAGAGGAATACGGAAATAGTAGCCGCAATTGGAACGAGCCACAGCAGAAGAACTTGAAATGTACTGACTGGGACACCGGCGTAGCGGTCGGTAAACAGTCCGAAGTAGTAAAGCATGGCGAGTGAAAGCAAGGTGATCAGGCATAACCCTGCTACAGTAAATTTTCTGATCATGAAATCACCTCCTCTGATCCAATATAGGGATGCATCTTCTTGGTTTGATTATGGTACACTGTAGATCCGGCTGCGTCAACTGTGTTTAAGAAATGTTCAGATATTCGTGTTAAGACAGATAGAGATGCACAGAAAAACAGGAAGCCAGCAGTTAGTTGTCAAAATATTAAGTGCGAATCGATATTATTTCACCGCAGATAGCTACTCTGATGAAAACTTTTTGATTTACATTCCCTAGTTGTGTGATATATAATTGTCGTAATTCAGAGGGATATATGTTATTTTTATCACATCGGAGAAAAGGAGATCAATGGATGGGAGGAAAACATTCACGAAATAGAAAGAACCGGCCGCTGGTCATCGTGCTGAGTTTAGCGATGATTTTCTCGGCTATGACGGCGTTCTGGTCGTTTGGGGAGGGGACGGAGAGCAGTGGCGGCAGTACGCCGACGGTGACGTCTTCTTCCGGGACAGGAACGGGAACTCAGACCGGCAGTACAGATTCTACAGGATCAGACAATGGATCAGGGTCTACTGGAACGAAAGAATCGTCGGCATCTGTCAGTTCAGTTTCGGGTACGGGTGATACTCAGGCGCAGAGTGATGCGGGTTCTGAGGGAAATAAGGAAATAAAGTCAGATACTGCTGGAACGAACAATACGAATGGAATGAAAATCGATTACGATGAAAAGACAGATATCCATTCATTGGATAATGGGAATATTATCCTTTACTGCATGAATAATCGGATGCACTGGCCACATGATACGCCGTCATTTACCGCTCCAAATTACACAGAAGGGTATCTTACACAAGAAAACTTTAATAGTAGTCAATACAATGAATTTATTTCTAAGTTAACGACAATTTTATATGCTGGGTATCCGTATAATGGGCTTGGAATGTATCAGATTGCGGATGATAATAACATCACGGAGGAGCAATTTAATAAAGCGTTAGAGCCAACGGCGGCATTACGTAAAGCTTTTTCAGACACCCTTGGAAATGAGACGTTTTCATATAGTGACTGGAAAAATTTAAATCAGGATCATCTACAAAGATTGGAGTCATTTCTGAAGGAAGTAGGGGCTTTATTTCCTTCAGGATCAACCAGTAATGGACTTACATACAGCCAAATTACAGCATCCCCTTTTTATAAAGCAGCGCTTTGCATTTATTATTCGATAGATTCAAATACTCATGAACATAATAATAGCGACCCGATAAGCCAGTATAATAACTTATATTCAGGTGAATACTTTGTTTCAGAGAAGAAAGCATATGAAAATACATCATATGCAGTCTGGTATTTAATGAAGGAATATGGTGTAGCAAATAATGATATTACAGATCTTTCAGCTTATCCTCTAGCAAAACGCCTTGTAGATGAATCGGGGAATACAAATATTTTGACATCCCAGCCATCTTCAGATCAAGTAAATGTTACGGGAGATACAAGATTTACATATAACGCGGACGATGGATATTGGTATAGTGGCACACTTCAGGTAACTGAGCCTGATAATTATCGTGGACAATATAAGTTAACTTTGCCAAGCGGATATTCTGTTGTCGATGGAGGTGATACGGTTACGTCTGGACAAGGATTTCAGCTAAAGGCCGATCATCAGCCATCCGAAACAGAAAAAATATCTTTGGAAGCAAGTAATCTTGTATGGATTGAGTCAGTTAAACAGTACTCCCCGGTCAAAAATGCTGACGGTACAGAGAAAACCGATTCAGAAGGCAAGGGCTTTCAGAGCATGGTCGGAGCGGTTATACATAAGGCTACCATTTCAAAAACATTTAACCCGTCAGCAAAGGTGGGAAATTTAAAAATAACAAAGACTGTTAATGGAAATGACAGTGCAACCAAAAAGTTTAATTTTCAAGTGACCCTTACAGACGAGGATGGTAACCCTGCTTCTAAATTAAGCGGAACCTATGGGGATGTTTCGTTTAAAGATGGAATTTCTGAAAGCATTGCGCTGGGAAATGGGGATTCCAAGGAGATTACCGGACTTCCGGCAGGTTTGGCATACAAGGTAACGGAAGATGGGGATACAGATTATACATCTTCTTCGACAGGAAATACAGGTACGATCACGGCCGGAGGAACTTCTGTAGCAAATTTTACGAATACGTATAAGACAGATACACGAAGCCTTACGATCACAAAGAAAGTTGTGGGTAGTGATGACAGTCAGGTTGGACCTTTTTCAATTAAAGTGATGCTGAGTGATAAAGATGGTAAACCGATGAAGAATCCTCTGAACTATATCGGTTCAGAGTCTGAAAAGAAATCGGCGAGCATGAATTCTGACGCAAGTGTCAACCTGAGTTTATATAACCAGGGCAGTGTGACATTCACAGGATTACCGGAGAATACAAGTTATTCTGTAGAGGAAGGATCTCATCCCGGATACTCGGTTTCCTACAGTCCGGCGCAGAAAGGAACTTTCTCAAGCAAGAATGAAAAGAAGAATCTTGAGATAACGAACACACCAGAGAAGCCGGACACCCCGGCAGTCCCGGATGTTCCGTCAGTAACTGTCACCCCTGCTTCCGCCGACCTCCGCGTCCAGAAGCTCATCATCGGCAACGACGGAAAATGGCCGGAAGGCGCATCGTTTACGATGAACCTGCAGGCAAAGGATAACGCGCCGATGCCGAAGAACGGCACGGTAAACGGGGTGAAGAGCATCACCGTCAGCAGTGAGAGCCCGGCGTCCTTTGGAACGATCCGGTACGAGAAGGCTGGAACATACCATTACATCGTCACGGAAAGCAAAGGCAGTGATAAGAATTTCACCTATGATGAAACCCAGCACCCGGTGACGGTGACAGTAACCGAAAGCGCCGATCACAAGCTGACAGCATCGATTTCCGGCGGAAACTCCTCCGGCATCGTGGAGATCAGCAACCATTACACCAAGCCGAAGGAAGAAAACGGCGGCAAAGAGGAAAACAGCGGCGGAAACAAGACGAACGGGAGCACGAACAACTCTTCCGGCAAGAATTCTTCCGAAGGAAGTAAGACCAACGGTTCCACGTCGAGCAAGACGAATGGTCAGGTTCAGCCGGCCAATACCAAGACGCTGAAAAACAGTCTGGCAAAGACCAATCCGTCAGGATCCGCGGCCTCTTCCGGAAACGCTTCCGGTTCCCTCGTCCGCACGGGAGACCAGACCGATCTGGCTGTGATGATCGCGCTTCTGCTCACCTCTGCCTGCGGACTGGCAGCAGTCCTCGCGCTGAAGAAAAAGCGCCGTGACGACCGCGCTTCTGAAGGCCGTCAGTAAGCGGTTTTTCCGGAGACAATCCGAACAAGTTAAGAGAATGGCTTTCCATTTCGTCTGCGTCTATGCAGACAGATCCGGCGGCCGGATTGTGCGGAGCACGGTCCGGCCGTTTTTAGCGGGAAACGCTGTTGCTGTGTGCCCGTTATTGATGAAAAGCTCCAGCAGGGTGAATCTTCGCCCGACTGATTGCTCTTTAAAAAGGTATGCATAATGAATCAAGGGGCAGTACCTTCCCGGCAAGAAGAAAATTAAGCTGACCTTGCTTATTGCATTTCTATCTTTGGAGTAAGATGATAAGATAGAGGTAAGAGGTATAAGAACGGATGATCCATGAAGCGGAGACAGAAAATCTGCAGACTGCGCAGAAGTAAGAAAATTTCCGGATCTATTTACATCCTCTGAACATCACCGTGAAAATGCGTTAAAATGGAGGGAGCATGAACATACAGGCAGTTTACGGCGTCCTGATACCGTTTATGGGAACGACTCTGGGAGCAGGATGCGTATTCTTTATGAGAAATCAGTTAAGTCAGAAAGTAGAGCGGATCCTGCAGGGATTCGCAGCCGGCGTCATGACGGCGGCATCAATCTGGAGCCTTCTGGTTCCGTCTATGGAGCAGAGCAGCAGCATGGGAAAGCTGGCATTTCTTCCGGCCTTCATCGGTTTCTGGATCGGAACCCTGTTTCTTTTGCTGCTGGATCACGTTATTCCCCACCTTCATCTGAACAGCGATGAGTCCGAGGGGCCAAAAAGTCACCTGACCAAGACGGCAATGATGGTTCTGGCGGTCACTTTGCACAATATCCCGGAGGGAATGGCCGTCGGCGTGGTCATTGCAGGATGGCTGGGCGGAAACGCCGGACTGACTGCCGGAGGCGCGCTGGCCCTGTCCCTGGGCATCGCGATCCAGAATTTTCCTGAAGGAGCCATCATCTCCATGCCGCTGCATTCTGAAGGCATGGGAAAGGGAAAATCGTTTCTCGGCGGCTTTCTGTCCGGGGTTGTGGAACCGGTCGGGGCGCTGATCACCATCGCGCTGTCCGAGCTGATGATCCCGGTTCTGCCGTATCTCCTGGGTTTTGCCGCCGGCGCGATGATTTACGTCGTGGTGGAAGAACTGGTGCCGGAGATGTCGCAGGGCGAGCACAGCAACGTGGGCGTCATTATGTTTGCCGTCGGGTTCACCATGATGATGGCCATGGACGTGGCACTGGGCTAGAAGAGCCTGCTTTCAGACAAAAATAATCCGGACAAGAACGGAAGGAATGGAAACATGAAAAAGAAAAAATACAAGATTCATCCACGATTTTACATCATCGTGGCAGTGCTGATCATTCTGGTGATCGCACTGTGCGTGCACTTCCTTGGCGGGGGAGATTTGTCGAATAAAGATAAAACGTCTTCCGGAAAGGCGCAGAAAACACAGACGGAAACCGCGAAGAAGAGCCAGAAAAAGGCAGCGGCCAGGAAGGTGTCGGAGAACGCGCCGGATGTTTCCGGTATCAAGACGATGCCGGCGGCGTATGAGAATGCCGCGTCAAAAAGCGAGCAGGGGACCCTGCATGAACTGACGTACAGCATGACCGTCAACGGTACTAAATATAAGCGGAACGCGCTGGTGTATCTCCCTGCCGGGTATAAGAAGACGGAGAAATATAACGTTTTCTATCTGATGCACGGGTACGGCGGAACGTACCACACCTATCTCGGATGGGAGTCCGGCGCGCGCCCGTTCAAGAACGTCCTGGACCATATGATCGCGGATAAAAAAATCCAGCCGACGATCGTGGTGGGCGTGGAATATGATCCGGCTTACGGAAACTACTATTACGGACAGCTGGACCAGGTGAGCACGGAAATCGTGCAGGCTCTGGCGCCGGCTGTGGAATCGAAGTATTCCACTTATGCGGAGTCGACTTCTGAGAAGGGCCTTGAGGCGTCCCGCGCCCATCGCGCCATCGGCGGATTCTCCATGGGCGGCTGCGCAACCTGGCGCGCGCTGAAGAACCACGCCAATGTGTTCCAGTATTACCTGCCGATGAGCATGCCGATGTACTATTACTCTAACGGCTACCTGCAGCAGGAGAGCAAGACCAGCGCGAAACAGATCGCCGCGGGAGTTAAATCCAGGGCCGACGGCAATAAGATCTACGTGTTTGCGGCATCCGGCGGCAGCGACATCATGAATCAGGGCACGCAGATGCAGGCAAAGGACCTTTGCGCGTACAGCGGGTTCACCTGGTCGGATCCGTCCTCCAGCTTTGCGAAGGGCAACGTGACCTTCTACTCCTGGCCGGGTCATCTGCACAGCTATATGCAGACCTACCCGTATCTGTATAACGGACTGATGCGTTTCTTCCATAAATAGGAAGGCGCGCCGGCGCTTCTCATGTATACATGTAAATAATCGTTTTCAAAAACTTAAAACAGACCGGTATATTCGACCTCTTGTTTGCATAATACTAAGAATGTGGTAGAATGAACGACGTTTGTGCAATATTGTTATGGGTATCTAACAATGGTCGCAAACGTTGTTTTTCTATTGATTTTGTAAAAGGAGAGGGGATTATGAGCGAAAACAGCGAAAGCAGATCCAGTTTTTCCGGGAAACTGGGATATGTTCTGGCAACGGCCGGATCGGCGGTCGGACTGGGAAATATCTGGCGTTTTCCGTATCTGGCAGCAAAATACGGAGGAGGAATTTTTCTCCTGGTCTATTTGATTCTGGCGGTGACGTTCGGATATACGATGATGGTTTCTGAAGAGGCTGTCGGCAGGATGACACAGAAAAGCCCGGTCGGCGCGTTTGCAAAGTTCGGACGGGGATTCGGGACACGGTTCGGCGGATGGATCAATGCGGTGATCCCGATGCTGATCGTGCCGTATTACAGTGTCATCGGCGGATGGGTAACCAGGTATCTGGCAACGTATATTGCAGGCGGCGTGAAGAAGGCTGCCGGAGATAATTATTTCACATCGTTTATCAGCAATGCGTCCGGCGCGGAGTTCTGGTTTATTGTGTTCTGTGTTATTGTCATTCTGACGGTGCTGGGCGGTGTCAAAAACGGAGTGGAACTGGTTTCCAAGATTATGATGCCGGTTCTGGTGGTTCTGGCAGTCATTCTCGCGATCTACTCCATGACACGTCCGGGAGCGATGGCGGGTGTGAAATACCTGCTGGTTCCGAATTTCCGGCATTTCTCTGTCATGACTATCGTGGCGGCGATGGGGCAGATGTTCTATTCACTGTCCATTGCTATGGGAATTCTGTACACCTACGGATCGTATATGAAGCGTGACGTCAATATCGAGACGGCTACGTATCAGGTAGTTGCTTTTGACTCCGGCATTGCGATTCTTGCCGGACTGATGATTATTCCGGCAGTATTCTCGTTTTACGGAGGAAAGCCGAGCGTGCTGAATGCGGGTCCTTCGCTGATGTTCATCACACTGCCGAAAGTATTCGCCAGCATGGGACTTGGCAGTATAGTCGGAGCGCTCTTCTTTTTGCTGGTTTTGTTCGCGGCTGTCACCAGTGCGATTTCTCTGGCTGAGACTAGCGCATCTACGTTCCAGGATGAACTGGGATGGAGCCGGAAAGCGTCCACTCTGCTGGTGTTTTTCATCATGCTGTTGCTGGGATCCCTGTCATCACTGGGATACAGCCTCCTCGGCACAGTCCGGATTCTGGGCATGCAGATTCTGGATTTCTTCGACTTCCTGTCGAATTCCATCATGATGCCGGTTGCAGCATTCGCAACCTGTATGTTGGTGATCCGTCTGGTAGGATTAACGCGTGTGCGTGAAGAAGTTCGCCTGTCCTCCAATTTCCGGATGGAAAAGATGTATAATGTCTGCATCCGGTTCATTGCGCCGGTATTCCTGATTGTCATTCTGGCAAGTTCCGTGCTGAATGTGTTTGGAGTTATTACCATTTAAACAGTTTAATTGGGAATCGATTGGACAGCGCCCGGAAAACGAGTATCCGGTCACCGGAACGGAAAGGAGCTGCGCATGACGGAGCGGGAAAAACTGAAACAGGAGCTGATCACGGAGATTGTCCGGATGGGGTACCCGCAGGAGTTCGGCGCGATGCTTGCCGACAGTCTCGGCACGGAGATGACGATGGCGCGTATGCTGGCGTATCTGCGGGCGGCAAGTCCGGGATCGGCAGAGGAAATTGCGGATGAAATGCTGGCGATTCTCAGTGACCGGGACCGCTGGCAGGAAAAGAAAATCAATGAGTACTATAACCGGAAATATAATGAATATCTCTGGTTTTACCGGAATGAGGATTCTGAGTAAACCGAAGCGGAGTTCAGAGAATGCAGGACTGTGCGGCCTTGTTTATGGGCACGCGGGACAGGAGAAACAAGAGGTAAGGGAAAATGAGTATTAACCAGAACAGACTGATCCGGAGGTTTATTGCGCTGACGGAGATTGATTCCCCGTCGTTTAGAGAGCGTGAGATGGCGGATTACCTGAAGCGGGAGCTGAAAAGGCTGGCTGTGGTGGTCCATGAGGATGACTGCGCGGACCGGATCGGCGGGAACGCGGGGAATATCTACGGATATCTTCCGGCAAAAGATACACAGGCAAGGGAGAATGCCGCGCCGCTTCTGTTCCTGGCACACATGGACACGGTGGAGCCGGCCTGCTCCAGGAAGGCGGTCGTGCACGAGGATGGCAGGATAACAAGTGACGGGACGACGGTTCTGGGCGCGGACGATCAGGCGGCGCTCGCTGTATTGCTGGAAGTCATTCAGGAACTCCAGGAAGAGAACGCAGATCATCCGCCGCTGGAGTTTTTATTTGCGGCGGCGGAAGAGGCGTATACGGTCGGCGCGTCGGCGATGGATCTGTCGGTCTTTCAGGCAAAAGAGGCATTTGCTTTGGATCTGAGCGATGAAACCGGCGGATATTCGGTGCAGGAGCCGACGCTGATTTCCTTTACAATTCAGGTGCATGGAAAGGCATCGCATGCCGGGTTCGATCCGGAGGATGGCATCAGCGCCATTACAGCGGCATCCAGGGCGATTGCAAGAATTCCGCAGGGCAGGATCAATGACCACGCGACCTTTAATATCGGTATGATCCAGGGCGGAACAGGCACCAATATCATACCGGAATCCGCAGAAGTCAGGGGAGAGCTGCGCTGCACCGTTCATGAGGAAGCGTTGCAGATGTATGAGGATGCAGTCCGGATTTTCCGAGAAGAGGCAGAAGCCATGGGCGCGTCCGTATCGGCAGAAAAAACGGTTCATCTGAAAGCGTACCATGTAGAAGATGATGATCCGGCATTACGGCGTTATAAACGGGCGGCGGAAATGCTGGGGTATTCCGTGTTCCCAGTGAAGACCTTCGGCGGCAGCGATGTGAACGTGCTGCGCAGAAACGGCATCGCGGGATTGTGCATCTCCGGAGCGATGCATAATGTACATACGACATCAGAATACACGACGGTTCAGGAACTGACGGAAGCGGCGGAAATTGTAAAACAGATCATGACAGAGTAAGTAAGAAAGCGGACAGCTGTATAGTAACCGGTAATGCCGGGCACTGTGCGGCTGTCCGCTCTGTATAGATAGATTCTATTGGCTATATAGGAGGATTCATTGGATAATGATAAGTAACGGAAATAGCATGGTTTCAACGCTTTAACGCGCTGGAGCATCGAGAGGCTCTGCGAAAAATATACGGAAAAGTCTGCGGAAAGCCGGGAACTTGTTTATGAATATGATTTCATGAAAAGCTGAGCGAAACGTATCGTGGAAAGTCTCATTGTGCAGATGGTTTTATTGCAGTATTCATGGAGAGGGGAAATGAATATGAAAAAAAGATGGAAATCCGTTCTGGCGGTCTGTCTGATCGTGACCACAGCGCTTGTTTTTACGGGCTGCGGCGCGAAGGGAAAATCGTCGGATCAGCTGAAATCGAAGAAGGCGTTTACCGGTAAATACATCGTTTCTGCTAAATATGCGGCAAAACAAGTCGGAAAGAAGAATGTGCTTTTTGTCGACTGCCGCGGCGCGGATGAGGCGAAAAAGGGAACTGTAAAAGGAGCGATCGCCACAACCTGGCAGGATCTCTGCACCTGCGGGAGCCAGTACGGAAAAGCCGGAGACAAGAACTGGGGAAAGATTCCGTCCGCGTCTGATCTGTCCGCAAGACTCAGCAAACTCGGCATGACGAAAAACAAGAAGATCTATCTGGTCGGGCTGACACTGGACGGATGGGGCGATGACGCCCGCGTTCTGTGGGAGCTGAACGCGGCAGGATTTACCAATGCCCGCATCGTCAACGGCGGCTATCAGGCGCTGAAGGACGCCGGCGTCAAGACGCAGAAGGGCGCTTCCGCACCGAAAGCAGCTTCCGTGAAAGTCAGCAAGATCAATTACAATCATACGGTTACGACGGAAGAGCTGCAGAAGCATTATAAGGACTACAAGATCATCGATGTCCGGACCAAGGCAGAATACAACGGCGCGACCAAATATAAGGAGGCGAAGGGCGGACACTTGCCGGATGCGGTGTTCATGCCGTATACCGACTTTTTCCGCGAGGACGGAACACTGATTTCCAAGAAGGATATCGATACCATGATGAAGAAGGCCGGCATTTCCAAGGACGACAAGATCGTCGCTTACTGCACAGGCGGAATCCGTTCTGCCTACATTCAGCTGGTTCTGGAGATGAGCGGATATAAGCATACCTATAACTATGATCAGTCCTACTGGAGATGGTGCAGAGTCGGCAAAGTTTCCACGACCAAGACAAAATAGGGCATCAGAAACCGCATCAGGAAACGCAGTGTGTAAACCGGCACATCATGCGCATCAGACGCAACAGAAACAACATCTTCTTATAACAGGATGTATGTAAAATGGATCACTTATTGCAATGTAAGATAAGCATAAACAGGGAGGATTACAACTATGGTTAAAACAACAAAACTTCGCAAGTTCGCGGTCGGTTTTCTGGTCGCGTCCATGACCATCTGCTTTACCGGTCTTGGCCAGTCTGCCTTTGCCGCATCCAAGACAAGCAGCAAGACGTTCACAGGAAAGTACGTTTACAGTGCAGCGCTGGCAAAGAAAGCACTGAAAAACAAGAACGTCAAGCTGGTGGATACCCGCGGCGCGGATGCCGTAAAGAAATCTGGAACGATCAAGGGCGCGTCTGCTATGACATGGCAGCAGATTTCCAACACGCCGGCAACAGGCGGTGTTAATCCTGGTGACGCTGGTTTCGCGCGTTCTCTTTCCGCAAAGGGCATGAGCAAGGCGCTCGGAAAACTGGGACTTGGTGTGAATGATAAGATTATCCTGATCAGCGACGGGTATGCAACCGGCGGCTGGGGTGACGACGGCCGTGTCGCATGGCAGCTGATCCAGTGCGGATACAAGAATGTTCACATCGTCAGCGGCGGTGTTCCTGCGCTGAAGAAGGCCGGCATGAAGACGACCAAATCCGTAGTGACACGCAAGGCAAAGAAAGTCACCATCAAGAAGGTGGACACAACTTCCCATGACATCACAACAGCAAAATTGAAGCAGAATTACAGCAAGTACACCATCATTGATTCCCGTACAGCTGAGGAATACAATGGCGCGCAGAATTACGGCGAGACCAAGGGCGGCCATCTGAAGGGCGCGGTAAACATTCCGTTTGCAAGCATGTTTAATAAGGACGGCACCTTGAAGAGCAAGGCAGCACTGACCAAGATGTTCGAGAAGAAGGGCATCAGCAAGAATGATTATGTCGTCACGTACTGCACAGGAGGAATCCGCTCCGGATACATGCAGCTGGTTCTGCAGCAGCTCGGCTACAAGCATACTTATAACTATGCCGAGTCTGCATATCGCTGGTCCAACACGGATTCTGCAGGAACTGCCGCATACTGGGTCAACCTCGGAAAATAGTGCGTGCATATGGGTTTAGGACACTGGATAGAGACGCTGAGAAAACTCAGCCGTGAAACAGATGAATCCGTTCGGATCGGAAAACAGAATAAGAAAGCGGCGCAGAAACTGGAAACCCTGGTGAAGGAAGAGTTTCGCCGCCGCGACATCTGGGCGCTCCGGGACGCGGAAGTGCAGCGTCTCGCACGGGGACGGAAAATCTGGGTGATTAAGTGCGCGGCGCCGGATACAAAAGAAAAGTTTACATGGGGCGATTACGCGTACTGCCTGTCTCTGAAATCGGTCATCGAACGGATGGGATATTATGTCGTCCTGAACTGCCATGAAGATTGGTATGAGCCGGTACGCGCAGACGTCGTTCTGGTCATGCGCGGCCGGCACCCGTATCATCCTGACAGAAGAAACGCAGCCTGCCGCTATCTGATGTGGATGGTCTGTCATCCGGATATGGTGCCGGATGAGGAGTATGAGCTGTATGACCACATCTATGTAGATTCAATACCGCTGGCAGAAGAATTGAAGACGCGTCTCCGCGTTCCGGTCAGCGGACTGATTGTGGGTGCGGATATGCAGAATTTCTGCCCGGCGGCATACAGCGCGCCAGGTTTCGCGGGACCGGAAAGCTCAGGAAATGATGTGGAAAAGAGTCCGCGGTACGGATTAGTTTTTGTCGGGAACACCAGAGGTGAACGGCGGAACTGCGTGGACTGGTGCGAGAAATATCATATACCGGTCGACATCTGGGGCGTCGGATGGAAAAAGTTCTACAAGTCGGATACGGAGTACCTGCATTTTCACGGTCAGGCGCAGTACAGGGATCTGCCTGAGCTGTACCGGAATTCCGCGGTTATCCTGAATGATCATTTTGCGGCCATGAGGGAAACGGGAATGGTGAATAACCGGATGATTGAGGCATCTGCCTGCGGCTGTCCGATCGTCAGCGATTACAGCCCTGCGTATGAAAACCTTCCGGGGAAGATTACATTCTATCACGGAGAAAAAGATTTTTCGAAGGCCGTTGAGACTGCGATGGAAAATGCGGCAGAATGGCGAAAAGAAGCGGAACACGCTTTTCCGGAACTGAAGCAGAATTATTCAATGGAAGCCTGCGTCCGGCGTATGATTGCAGATGCCGAGTAATTGCAGATGATTCATACCGATATTCATGGACGATTAATAGGTGCATATAGGACGCTGTTGCGAACGGCACATCGCCATTCGCAGCAGCGTCCTCTTATTGTCTGGCCGTTAGACGACAACAAGGTTCCCGGGCACCCACCCGACGCTTCAGCGTCGTGGAAGGGTGGGGTTCTTATTGTGTCGTAAATCATCCGGTCGCCGGTGAACATCGATCAGCCGCTTAGAAGACAAAGAAAAGCTGCGTTTTGCCGAGACAGAACGCAGTTCATTACAGAATCAAGTGATCATTCTGGACAGGAATTAACGTCTGTGCTTCCGAAGCGCAGCAGGGATCAGTTTATTGGCGATCCGGTGCTTCAGGGACGGGCGCTTTGGCGGTTTAGGCATCGGACGCTGCTGTTCATGAAGGATGCGGGAGCATGGACTCAGGATATTCCTTGGCAGTCCTCTTTGTCCCTCGACCTGCAGGGCCTGGCGGATGAAGGCATCTTCACGGACGTCGACCGGAATGGTGTTCTTGCGGAAGCGATGGAAGGTCAGGACGGATGCCAGGAAGGCGCAGTCTTTGGCGGAGCAGCCGCTGAAGCGGAACTGTAGGTCCTGCAGGGCCATGGTACGGAACATTTTGTTGGAGAGGAACGCATCGAGCGGGAAGTATTCCTGACGGTAGCCGACGTTGACGACCCCGGATTCGGCGGTCTTATTCTTCTTTTCCAGAAGAACCGGGCGTGCGGAGGCCATGTCGAGAATGTCGCCGTCTTCCATCTGGTCGAGGCGGTTGCAGAGCTGTTTCAGCAGGCGCATATCATAGACGATCGGGAAATCGAGGAAGGCGATATATGGAGATTCGGCCTGGTCCAGGACGATCTGGAAGAATGCGCGTTCGGAATCCTCATCGATATATCGTATATTGACGTTTGACGAAACGTCTTGGAATTTAGCGGGAAGGACGACCTGAAAACACGGGAAGACTTGTCCGCTTACATTGCTGAGCAGGCGCTGCACCTGTTTGGATGTATAGAAAGGGGATACGGCAATGGTCAGCAGCGGGGCCTGGAGAAAATCCCCCGGTTTCCGCAGCTCTCCGTCAATGAACAAGTCAGAGTTGTTCAGGATGACTTCTTCACGCCGCTGCTCGTCGAGCTCTTCCATGCCCTTCATGATGGCGCGGCAGGCGAGATTGGCGGTCTCACGGTCCAGTTCCCAGAAACGGCGGTAATAGTCGCCCATGAGAACGGCCTGGATCATGCGCTGAAGAAGGTCCATGCGGTATGTGTCGCCCCATCCTTCTGTAAGCTTCAGGACAGCGCGGTACGCTTCAATTGCGCTGGTCAGATTCTCCGTGCGGTTCTGCTGAGACGCGGTTCGCCCGTCGAGCGGGAGCGGCTTATAGTAATGGTAGACGATATGCGGACAGGTGACAATCTGATCGACGTACTGGAGGTATTCAAAGAGGAATACGCTGTCTTCCATGTGGAGATACGGTTTGAAACGGAGATGATGCTCCCGGATGATTTCTGCGGAGAACCATTTGTTCCACAGTGTCTGTCCGTGCAGAAAGTCCAGATCGTTTCTCGGTATGACCGGACGCTGGCTCATTTTTACGCTGCGCTGGTTCTTGTAGACGGTAAATCCGTCTTTGCGGTCGTACTGGCCGGCCGTCATCCTGCAGTCTGGAAACAGCGACCAGTATTTCAGCATCTGCTCGTAAGCCGCAGCGGGAACGACGTCGTCCGCGTCACAGAAAGCGATGATCTTTCCCTGCGCCATGTCCAGCCCTTTGTTTCTGGCAGCGGAAATTCCTTCATTCGGATGAGAGAAGAGGCGGAATATCGGCTGTTTCTCCGTCTGCGCATCCATGAACGCGTGAATTTTATCGACGGTGTCGTCTGTGGATTCCGAGTCGATCAGGAGAACTTCAAAATCCCGGAACGTCTGACGTGCGAGGGAGCGGAGGGTTCGCCTGATGGTGCGTGAATTATTAAACACAGGGATGATAACGGACAGCTGCATAGGACATGCATCTCCTTTCTGTTTCTCAGTGACTAAATAACATTGTACCATTATTCTGCAGAACCGGCGAAAAATACAGGAAATAATTCACCGGGGGCCGAATGCGCGGCAAAATGAAAAGCAGAGGGCAGGAGGCAGAAACTGAATCTGAGACTGGGTCCGGAAGAACAGTCAAAGGAACATGTTGAATTGATATTATCTATTTTTAAGAATGGAATGCCCGTGATAGAATACCTGTATCGTACGGGGTTATTTATTGTACGGTAAAGGTTGGTAAATAAAACGTGATTATCATACAGGATGGTGTAAGGATTGAAACATAAAAAACTTTGGGTATTTGTCGGCATTATTGTACTGATTCTGGTACTGAACCATGTTTTCGGCTGGTCCCGTTACCTGAGTGATCCGGACAATCTGTCTTTCTTGAAGACGATGGTCAAGGAGAACTTCCTGATGGCCGCGCTGATTTATATGGGCATCACGATCGTAAGCTGTGTCGTGCTCGCGTTGCCGGGCGTCACATTTGCGATTCTTGCCGGACTGATCTTTGGTCCTGTCATGGGAACTGTCCTCTGCTGCGTTTCGACCACACTCGGCGCCATGGTTGCGTTCCTGGTCGGGCGGTACTTTCTGCAGGATACGATCCGTCCAAGGGCGTCAGAGAATAAGTACCTGAAGAAATGGCTGTTCGATGAGAGCGGAAGAAATGAGATGTTCATTCTCATGATCACCCGGCTTGTCCCGGTGTTTCCGTACAATCTGCAGAATTTTGCCTACGGAATAACCGACATCGGCTTTATCGAATACTCCGTGGGTTCATTTCTGTTTATGATTCCGGGGACTGCCATGTACACTATTGGTACAGCCGGACTTGCCGACCCGCATAACCGGAAGCTGTATATCGGCATCGCGCTGGTCATCGCCGCAGTTGTGATCGCTGCCGGCATGATTCTGAAGAAGAAATACGTTCAGCCGGAAGGAGAGAAGAAAGAAAATGAGTGAGCAGGAGAGAACACTGGATACAGACTGCTGCGTCCGGTGCGGCAAGTGCCGCGACGCGTGTTTATTTCTGACAAAATATGATCTGGTCATAGGGGATAAGGAGCGGCTCAGACCCCTTGCATACCACTGTTTCCTCTGCGGCCGGTGCACACGGGTCTGCCCGGTGCACATTGACGGCCGGCAGGTGATAATGAACCTCAGAGAGGAGACTGCCGCGCAGGAAGAGAAGCGCGTAGTAAAAGAACACCGCATGCTGGTCTGGGAAAAGAATCATTATAAATACAGGAATTATAAGCATGCTGCGCCAAAAGACGGATCGGCGCGCAGTGTCTATTTCCCGGGCTGCAATTTTCCGTCGCTGTTCCCAAAAACCAACGCGTATCTCTCCGAGCTTCTTTATAAAGAAGCCGGGATCGGAACCGCGTATGACTGCTGCGGAAAGCCAATCGCCGAACTGGGTCTGGAAAAGGACGCAAGGAGAATCACAAAAGAGATCACGCAAAATCTTCAGAAGGCCGGCGTCGATGAGATTGTCACGGCCTGTCCGAACTGTTTCTATCACCTCACGCCGAGATGTTCGCTGAAGGTGACCAGCATTTACGATAAGCTGAAGGAACTGGGAATCGGTGGACGGATTTCAAGAGATCTGCATTTCTTTGTCCCGTGCCCGGACCGGGAATCCCGCGCATGGGTGCGGTCGATCCAGGCATTTACAGATGGGGAGATTACAATTGAAGAGGAGCCGCAGTGCTGCGGGCTGGGCGGATCCGGAGGGGCCTGCGAACCGGAGCTTGCGGAGCAGATGGCAAGTTCTTTCACCGGGCGCGAGGGCGGAATCGATACCTGCTGTGCGTCCTGTACAGGTCGGTTTACCAGAAGCGGAGCGGAGATGCACCATATCCTTCCGGAAATCCTCGGCATTTCTGAACAGCCGGATGTCGCACATTCCTATTTAAACCGTGTGAAGACAAAATGGAAATAGAGCAAGAGAAAAGACGGGAGTAAGTAACGCAATGCTGGAAGAAGGGAAACAACAATCGGACGATCAGATACTGGAATCCGTAGAAGGCCTGTCTGCATACGTCAGGCAGACATCCTACCGTGAAGCGCTCGGTCTTCCTGAGAAAAAAACGGAACAGTATCATATCCTGGCGCAGGGCGAATACAACCGGAATTTCTGGTTCATTCATCCGCGCACAGGACGGAAACTGGTGCTTCGCATTAATTACGGAAGTCAGATGCATCTGGATAATCAGATTCTCTATGAATACAATGCGCTGAAAGAATTAAACGGCTGCGGGAGGACGCCGGAACCGCTGTATGCGGACGGCAGCCTGCAGCATCTGAAGCATGGCGTTATGGTCATGGAATATCTGCCGGGCGGTCCTCTTCAGTACCACAGACCCGGCGACCTGGAAAAGGCCGCATGGATCCTGGCCGATATCCACGCAGCAAACCTGAATCATCCGGAAACCCTGATCCGTTCAGAACATCCGCTGATGGAGATTTTGGATGAATGTGAGCAGATGCAGCGCGTATACCAGGAATTTGATCTTGGATCGGATCCGGTAAAACATCTGATCCGGGAATGTCTGGACCGCGGGCGCAAAGCTGCGGAACAGCTGGAGCAGGGCATCCCGTACCGCTGCTGCATCAACACGGAATTGAACAACACCAATTTTCTGATCGATCCGGGAATCGCCAGCGCGCCGTATCTCGGATGCAGCCTGATCGACTGGGAAAAGCCGCTGTACGGCGATCCGGCGCAGGATCTCGGACATTTTCTGGCACCGACAACGACATTCTGGAAGACGGATGTGATCCTGACAGAGGCGGAAAAAGAGGATTTCCTCTGCGCGTATAAACAGGCTGTGCATGGCCGCTTCCCGACGGACGGGATTGAAAAGCGCACGGAAATTTTTTCAGCCATTACCTGTCTGCGCGGCATCACCTGGTGCGCAATGGCCTGGGTGCAGTACCGGCAGCAAGAGGAAGGGAAAAGCCTGCAGAATGCGTCCACTGCAGCCAAACTGGATGCTTATGTAGAGCCGGAATTTATCCGGCAGTACGGACTGCTGGAAATTTAAAGCGCATTAAACGCAGAAGATCGTGTCCGCTCGCCGGACACGATCTTCTTTTGGGAGATACATTTTACTGATATTAACACATGTGGGTGCAGATATCTGTAAGCTGTTGTTAACCGAAAATATGCAGCTGGAAGAATCCGTCGATCTGACCGACCAGGACGAGGGCCATGATGATCGGAACGATCCATTTCATGCAGAAGTGCCAGTATTTCTTCATCTTGAACGTATGACCGTCCTGCGCGATGTCGTCGTCCAGATAGTCTGGTGTCCGCCAGCCAAAGATGATCGCGGTCAGCAGTGCGCCGAGCGGCATCATCAGGCCTTCTGAAAGCAGGTCAAATACATCCAGGGCGGTAGATTGTCCAAGAATGTGCAGGATGCCGTGTGTTCCGAGTCCGTCCATGGAAATCAGAATGCCCTCAATCGTGATAATGACGGCAACGATTAAAGTGGAACGGGTGCGGTTTACCGGCTTGTTCTTTGCGATATCGCGGTCCATCAGAGATGCGCCGACAGCCTCAACCAGCGAGATGGAGGATGTGATCGCAGCGATGAACACCAGGAAGTAGAAGATAAAGCCGAAAATCGGACCGGCCTTGCCCATCTCTGCAAATACATACTGCAGGGTGACAAACAGCATGCCCGGACCCTGTCCCGGTTCCAGGTGCTTTGCAAATACGGCCGGCATGGTTGCCATAGCTGCCATGATGGCGATGATGGTATCTGCGATCGGGATAATGACGGCGCTCTGCTGAATGTCGTCTTCCTTATCCATGTAGGAACCGAAGGTGATCATGATGCCCATAGCCAGTGAAAGTGAGAAGAACAGCTGGCTTCCCGCACTGGCGAGGACGCTGATCCAGCCGACGCCTTTAAATACGGCAAAGTTCGGTTTGAAGACAAACGCGAGTCCGGCACCGGCTCCCGGAAGCGTAACGCTTCGGATAATGACGATGAGCAGCATAAAGAACAGCGCAGGCATCGCGATGGACGAGAATTTCTCGATTCCGGAAGAGACGCCTCCGAGTACGATTCCGACGGTCAGTGCTGTAAATATGATTGTAAAGATGACACTCTGCGACTGACTGCTGAAGAATTGTGTGAAAAACGCGCCGCTGTCTGCTCCGTGCACACCCCAGCCTGCGCCGAAGATGTCGCCCAGATTGGCAATGGAGTACTTCAGGCAGTAACCGCCGAGCATGCAGTAGAAACCGAGAATCAGCAGTGGAGACAGCCAGCCGAGGATGCCGACAAAGGTGTATTTATCGCTCAGTGTTTTCCATGCATAAATGACGCCTTTGCCCGTTTTGCGTCCAAAGGACAGCTCTGTCAGCATCATGACTACGCCTACAGTGGCGAATACCACCAGATAAATCAGGAGGAAGGCGAATCCTCCGTTCTTTCCCATCTTGTACGGGAATGCCCATAGATTTCCTAAGCCGACGGCAGAACCGATGGATGCCATCAGGAAGCCGAAACGCGACTTAAATTTTCCTTTTGAATTGTCTAAAGTCTGATCTGCCATTTTTTCCCTCTCCTTTCGTGTAATAATATTGCATACGGAATAAACTGAATATAGTGCCGACTCTTTATGTACATATTAGTGTACATAAAAATTATTTATCCGTCAATAAGATATTGTGTTTTAGCACAAAAATATTATATTCGATGTGATATACCGCACAAAAGTAAAGACGCGTTAGGGTGCGCGGGTTTAGGTGGAAAAGCTGCTTTTCAGAAGAGAGTATTGATTTATCGGCGCGCGGGGAACATAATATCTAGTAACTGCGCGTTGAAGCTTGTTCATATGCGTTCGTGTGCGGCGGCCGGGCGCGCGTTTGCCGGGCTTTGCGCATGACAGAAATAAATAACGGCGTAATTGGCAAATTCGGTAATTCCTTGCGCGGCGGATTTTGTCGCCTGCAGGGTCATGAGAGGATGGGTGTATGTCGGTTCAGACGGAAAAGGCATTGGCGGAATCTTTAAAAAAGCTTCTTACTAAGAAGACACTGGAAAAGATTACGGTGAAGGATATTACGGATGACTGCGGCGTAAACCGGCAGACGTTCTATTATCATTTCCATGATGTGTATGATCTGGTGGAATGGATCCTGAAGGAGGAGTTTGCGGATCTGGCGGACCAGCTTGACTCAGATAACTGGCAGGAAATGATGCATGAGGTGATGCTGCGCATGATGGAAAACCGTGATTTTGTGATGAATACGTATTATTCGCTCACGCGGCGCCAGCTGGATCAGTATCTGCAGAAGTTTATCCACCCGCTGCTTGAACAGCAGATTGATCAGACGTCTAAGGGGGATGCGGTTCTTCCGGAAGATAAGCAGTTTCTGGCGGACATGGCGACGTATGCGCTGGTCGGGATTCTGACGGAATGGATTGCTTCCGGAATGAAGCCGGAGTATCAGAAGCAGTTTGGAAAGCTGATGTTTCTCCTTGACGGGATACTGGAGTTCGTTGTGGATAAATTTGCGTCTCCGGCGGGGGCGTACTAGCATATTAGACATATTAATCGTATTGTTTATTGTCTGAATGACGTGGATCGTCTAAGTTAGTATATGGACATCTCCTGTCGGTATGCGGAGGTGTTCCTTGATGTAAAACGTTAGATTCGGAGCAGCGGAAGAATAAATGAGTATTGTTGGAAATGAAATAAAGAGACTGGGACTCATGTCCATGTATGAATTTCTGGATAAGGATCCAGAAGAGAACCTGCCGAAGCTGGTAGACTGGCTGGACTCTTATATTGACCCTGAAGTGCTGAAACCGCAGCGCCAGCTGTTCAGGGATATAATAGAGAAAAAAGACAGTAACTGGTACAGACTGCTGGTCAGTCTGTGGAGCGATATCGATGATGATGTGCGAAAAACTCTGTTTGAGAATCTGGTCATTAACGCGAACGCTCTGGCGGCAGAAACGGCAGGGAAAAGCCGAAAGAAATATGGATGCAATATTCCGTGGGTGATTCTGATTACACTCGATGAAGAAAACGGCCTGGATTTTGATGCGTGGGACGACGTCATTGAACAGGCGAAGCAGCTGGGCACATTTGCTTTTATGTTCCAGGGTAAGGATATGCTGCGCAATAAGGAGGAAATGATCGCGCTCTGCAACAAGCACGCGGAGTGTGAATTTATGGTCTGCACAGATGGACGCCATCTCGATGATGATTATGCCAGTCAGATCCTCCGCGTAAAGAATCTGATCGTTGCGCTGAACGTCACAGGAACGGAAGCTGACCGGGGTCTGGATGCGCCGACAGAGATGCTGAGGAAGTATAAACTGCCGTATGCGGCAGTGGTGCGTTATGACCGAGAGAATCAGGAACGTTTCGCAAGAGAATCATTCTTTGACTGCCTGGTTGATCACGGCGTCAAGCTGGTGTTCTTCCTGTCCTCCATGCCGGAGGAAGGAGATCAGGTCTGGAAGAAAATACGCGAATTCAGAAAGACCAAGCCGATCATGTCCATCAATTTCTGCAAGGACAGAGAGCTGATCGGAGGCTGCGTCGCGGGAGGACGGTACTTCTGTGCGATTGATGAGCACGGAAATATGGAGCCGTGCTTCTTTGTTCACGATTCCGACTCCAACGTCTGCGAGAAGAGTCTGGTTCATGGCTTTCAGTCGCCGGTGTTCATGCGTTACCATGAAGAGGAGGAGCCGGTCTGCAAAGCGATTCGGTAAATATACAAAGCGCCGGTGATATGGAACGCCGTTTATTAAATATGTGCGGATATGTGCGGAGTTGAAATGCTCCGTTGTGAATTTGTCATAAGGCGGTTGAATGAAGCGGGAATCAGGCTTCATTCAATCGCCTGCTTTTTTTTTATTCCCATCGACGGCGCGTGTATACCCGGAATCCCCGTCCACCGCATTGAAAAGTTAAAGATGGACGGGGAAGGAGACGGAAAGGCGCCGGAGGGAATAACCGGCAGACCGTTAAAGCTCTGTTATTCAGCCCGAAAGTGTAGTAAAATTTTCTTTACAAGAATATGTCCGCTCTGTAAAATAGGATAGTCGGCGATCGAATGGAAATACATGGATATCCCAAAATGTTCCGGGATGTTGCGAGTGTTTCTCGGTTTGCCGGAAGCGGCGGCAAGAAGGCGGCTGCTCTTTAGAACCGAAATGCAGATTGCAGAATAATGCGAATGTGAGGGTGGAAAAAGTATGAGTATATTCTCCTTTATTACCTTGTTCGGAGGTCTGGCACTGTTCCTGTTCGGAATGAACCAGATGTCTGCCAGCCTGGAAAAACTGGCCGGCGGAAAGATGGAAGCCATTCTGAATAAAATGACGTCGAACAGGTTTGCCGGTCTGGCGCTCGGCGCGGCGATCACCATCGCCATTCAGAGCTCATCCGCTGTAACGGTAATGCTTGTCGGCCTGGTAAACTCCGGCATCATGGACATCGGAAACACTGTCGGCGTCATTATGGGATCCAATATCGGAACGACAGTGACGGCGTGGATCATGAGCTTGATCGGCGTTTCCAGCAGCAATGTGTTTGTCCGCATGCTGAAACCGGAATCGTTTTCGCCGATTATGGCGCTGATCGGCGTCATCATGATGATGACCTGTAAATCCAGCAAAAAGAAAGACATCGGAAATATTCTGGTCGGATTTGCTGTACTGATGTATGGAATGACGTTTATGAGTGAGTCAGTAGCTCCGCTGGCGGATTCGCCTAAGTTTGAGACACTGCTCACGGCATTCCGGAACCCGTTCCTGGGTATTCTGGTCGGACTGACCGTAACGGCGGTCATTCAGAGTTCTGCGGCGTCCGTCGGCATGCTGCAGGCGCTGGCGCTGACGGGAAGCATCACCTGGGACATGGCGATCCCGATTATCATGGGACAGAATATCGGAACCTGCGCGACAGCGCTGATTTCCAGTATTGGAGTAAACCGGAACGCCAAGAGAGTTGCCGCGATCCATATTTCCTTCAATGTAATCGGAACGATTATTTTCATGCTCATTTACTTTATCGTGAATGCGACCATCGATCTTCCGTTCCTGTCTAAGGCGATTGCGCCGGTCGGCGTGGCGATGTTCCACAGTGTGTTTAATATCTGCACGACGGCGATGCTGCTTCCGTTCACCAAGCAGCTGGTGAAGCTGGCTAAGCGCATTGTAAAGACGGAGCCGGAGAAACAGGTTGCTTTCCTGGATGAGCGTCTTCTGAAGACCCCTTCCGTAGCAATCGCAGAGTGCTCCAAGCAGGAGAATGAGATGGCGCTGCTGTCAAAGGATTCCCTGGTTAAGGCGATGAACCTGCTGCTTCAGTTCGATGAGAAAGAAGCAGAGGGGGTGCGTGATCTGGAAGCGGAAGTGGATGTCTTTGAAGACCACATCGGTTCTTATCTGGTGAAGGTATCCGGAAATGAGCTTTCTGACCACGATGGAAAGGAAGTCTCGCTCATGCTGCATACGATCAGCAATTTTGAGCGGATCAGCGATCATGCCCTGAATGTTATGCAGACGGCTCAGGAACTGCATGATAAACGCCTGAAATTCTCAGATATGGCATATGAAGAGCTGGATATTCTGGTTTCTGCAATGACAGAGATCCTCGACATCACATACACCGCGTTCACAGAGTCCAATTACACGCTTGCGCAGAAGATCGAACCGCTGGAAGAAGTTATTGACGGGATGACTGAGCGGATCAAGAGCAACCATACGGAGCGTCTGAAGAACGGGACCTGCACCATTCAGAACGGATTTATTCTGAACGATCTTCTGAATGACCTGGAACGCGCGTCTGATCACTGTTCCAATATCGGTGTAGCCATGATTGAACTGCGCCAGTACTCCTTTGACACCCATGAGTACCTGGAAGAGGCCAAGGATATGTCCAATCCGGTATTCCGCGGATTCTACGAGATGTTTAAGGACAAATACTATATCAAGAAGTTCATCCCGGAGAAAAAAGACGAGCAGCTCCTTGACAAGTCGAATTTTGTCTCATAGTCCGGACGCGTTCGTTCGCCTTGAAATGGGACGGAAAGTTGTATATAATTATTTAGATATATGGCGATAAACACTTGTGAGAGAAGTGCGATGAAAATAAAGGCAGTTAGATAAGGAGATCATAATGGCTACAGAAGTTGGAATCGATCTGGGAACGGCCAATGTGCTTGTTTATATTAAGAATAAGGGCATTGTTCTCAATGAACCTTCCGTTGTTGCGGTAAACAGAGATACAGACGAGATCCTGGCAATTGGCGAGGAAGCCCGTCAGATGTTGGGAAGAACACCGGCAAATATTATTGCGGCCAAGCCGCTGAAGGATGGCGTTGTGTCTGATTATGACATTACGGAGAGGATGCTTCAGTATTTCATCCGCAAGACATGCGGAAGTTCCCGCTTCTTCAAGCCGATCATCATGGTCTGTGTGCCGAGCGGCGTTACGGAAGTCGAGAAGCGTGCTGTCAGAGAGGCAGCCACAGAAGCCGGCGGAAAAGAAGTCTATCTGATGGAGGAGCCTCTGGCTGCGGCAATCGGAGCCGGCCTGGATGTCACCGAGCCATCTGGAAAGATGGTGATTGATATCGGCGGGGGCACTACGGACATTGCGGTTATCGCACTGGGCGGAATCGTAACGAGCGCGTCCATCAAGGTTGCCGGAGATGAGTTCGATGATTCCATCATCAAGTACATGCGCAAGGTGCATAAACTTTACATTGGAGAACGTACCGGCGAGGACATCAAGAAGGAAATCGGAACGGCGTATCCGAGAGAAGAGGAAGTCACGATGGAGTGCCGCGGAAGAGACCTGGTTACCGGCCTTCCGAAGACTATTACCATCAGTTCCGACGAGATTATGGAAGCTATGGAAGAGCCGCTGAACACAATTTGTGAGGCGATCCACAGTGTACTGGAGCAGACGCCGCCGGAACTCGCTGCAGACATCAGTAATTCCGGAATTGTCATTACCGGAGGCGGTGCCCTGATGTACGGCATTGACAAGAAAGTCGCTGAGCGCACAGGCATGGAAGTCCGCATCGCGGATGATCCGAAGTCCTGCGTGGCGATCGGAACCGGAAAGGCTCTGGATGAGCTGGATAAGCTCCAGGGTATGGACCAGAATCAGAAGAAGTCCACGCGCTATTAACGCTGTTAACAAGTGAAGAGATTGATCGTCCGCGGATCCTGATGACAAAGGATTTACGGGCAAGGAGAGAGCCTGACGGTGTATGCCGCCGGGCTTTTTGATTTCCGGGATTTTCTGCATCGGAGCGCCGGAACCGTGTTCCATGCAGATGCAGTCTGTCCGGGCAGAAAAACACAGAGGCCGCATTCCCGATAAACTGGGAATGTGGCCTCTGCCCATTTTATGTGTGTAAGTGAAATGGCATAGTTGTTAAGCTGCAGGCGCATTTCTGTAAAGCTGCGCGTGCAGGATCCGCCTTCTGGCGGCTGTTATTCGATAAAGTCTCCGCCCTTCAGGATCTTCTTTCCGAGCGCCTGCTGGGATTCCGGAACACCTTCCAGAGACTGCTTCTGGATGGCGCGGATCTTCAGCGGCAGAGCGAACAGGTTGATGAATCCCTGTGCGTCGGACTGGTTGTACACTTCATCCTCGCTGAAGGTTGCAAATTCCTCGTTGTACAGAGAATATGGAGACTGGCTCGCAACCGGATAAGCGGTGCCCTTGTACAGTTTCATCTTTACTTTTCCGGTCAGGTTCTGCTGCGTGACATCGACAAACGCGCTGATAGCTTCGCGCAGAGGAGTGAACCAGAGTCCATCGTAAACCAGCTCTGCGAATTTCTGGGAAACGATCTTCTTATATGCGAGAGTGTCGCGGTCCAGGATCAGCTTCTCCAGGTCGCGGTGAGCCTGATACAGGATTGTTCCTCCCGGAGTCTCATAGACGCCGCGGGACTTCATGCCGACCAGACGGTTTTCAATAATATCGATTGTTCCGACGCCGTTCTCGCTTCCGAGCTTGTTCAGCTTGGCCAGCAGGTCGATCGGAGAGAGTTTTTCATCGTCAATGGCAACCGGAATACCTTTCTCAAAAGAGATGGTGATGGTAGTAGGTTCGTTCGGCGCGTCTTCCGGTGTCTTGGACAGAACGTGGATCGTCGGCAGATGCTCGTTCCACGGATTTTCCAGCTCGCCGCCCTCGTGGCTGATGTGCCAGATGTTCTCATCGCGGGAGTAGATCTTTTTGGTTGTCTGAGCGATCGGAATGTTATGCTGATGCGCGTACTCGATCAGATCTTCACGGGACTTGAAATCCCATGTTCTCCAAGGTGCGATAACTTTGATAGCCGGGTTCAGGGCCTGGATGGAGGCTTCAAAACGAACCTGGTCGTTTCCTTTTCCTGTGCAGCCGTGCGCAATAGTGAACGCGCCTTCCTGCTCAGCGATTTCGACGAACTTCTTGGCCATCAGAGGACGGGCCATGGATGTGCCGAGCAGATAGTCATCTTCATAAATCGCTCCGGCCTTCAGAGTCGGATAAATATAATCTGTAATAAATTCTTCACGCAGATCCAGGGTGATTGCCTTGGATGCGCCGGTGGAGAGGGCTTTCTTTTCTACAGCGTCAAAATCTTCGTGCTGGCCGACGTTGCAGCATACTGCGATAACGTCGAAGTCATAGGTTTCTTTCAGCCAGTTCAGAATCACGGATGTGTCCAGCCCGCCGGAATAGGCGAGAATTACTTTTTCCTTTGCCATTTCACTTACCTCCAAAATTGATATTTATTAATAAAAAAGAATAATTATCGTGATGTATGTATAGTAACACTGGGATGAATAAAAATCAAGTATTTTTTGTTAATATTCAAGAGTTTTTTTGAAAGCAGAATGTGAAAGAATCGTCAAAGGACACAGGATACGCGGAATCTGGGGGAATCACGGGGAAATTAATCTTTTCGAACAGTAAAAAATAATGTTGAATATTATTCCATGCTATAGTATACTTTTTGAAAGTGTGAGGAAAGGAGAATTACGTTATGAAGGGAGTTATTTACCTGGAAGACGGAACTGTTTATAAAGGGCGCGGGTTCGGCTGGTGCGGAACCAAAGTCGGAGAGCTCGTGTTCAATACAGCGATGACTGGTTATCAGAAAACGCTGACAGACCCGTCTTATAGTGAGCAGATCATTACGATGACGTATCCTTTAATAGGAAATTACGGAATCAATGATACCGATTATGAGTCCGATCATATTTATGCGTTCGGACTGGTTGCCAAGGATGTCTGCTTCCATCCGTCCAACTGGAAATGTAAGATGACCATTGATGAATGGCTGAAGCAGCAGAAAGTTCCGGGCGTGTATGAAGTGGATACGCGTGAGATTACCATGAAAATCCGGGAACATGGAAGCATGAAGTGCGTGATCAGCACAGAAGGGCTTCCTCTTTCACAGTTGAAAAAAATCTGTGCAGAAACAGAGCTGAGAACAGATCAGATGAAAGATGCGGGAACAGATCACGTCATTGAGTGGGAGGCAGAAAACCCGCAGTTCCATGTCGCAGTCATGGATCTCGGCTGCAAGCGCAGCATTTTAAAAGAACTTCATAACAGAAATTGCAGTTTGACAATCTTTCCTTACGGAACCAAGGCGAAGACAATTCTGGCGTCGCATCCGGACGGGGTGTTCATTACGAACGGTCCTGGAGATCCGGAATCCGCGACAGAAGATATTATTGTTACGGAAAAACTGATCACAAACAGCAACTATGGTGAGCATCAGATGCCGATTATGGGAATCTGCATGGGACACCAGCTGATTGCGCTCGCGTCCGGCGGTAAGACATACAAGCTGAAGTATGGACACCGCGGCGTAAACCACGGTGTTTTTGATAAGAAAACAGGAAGAAGCTACATTACTTCCCAGAACCACGGATACGCGGTTGATTCCAACAGTGTCGTCCTGAAGGGTCTGGACATCACCCACCTGAATCTGAATGACGGAACCGTGGAGGGCATGCAGCACATCCGCAAACCGGTATTCTCCGTTCAGTTCCATCCGGAATCCAATCCTGGACCGAACGACACAGGATACCTGTTTGACAAGTTCATTGAGTTGATGAAGGGAGGAACGCTGTAATGCCTAAGGATTTCACATTAAAGAAGGTAATGATCATCGGTTCCGGTCCGATCGTCATCGGACAGGCGGCCGAGTTTGACTATGCCGGAACACAGGCCTGCAAGGCGATCTCTGAAGAGGGCATTGAAACGGTTCTGGTGAACTCCAACCCGGCGACCATCATGACGGATCACGGAATCGCAGATAAGGTCTACCTGGAGCCGATTACAGAGGAGGCAGTAGAACAGATTATCGCAAAAGAGCGTCCGGACGGCATCCTCGCTGGATTCGGCGGTCAGACAGGACTGAATATCGGCATGTCTCTGTATGAGAAAGGCGTGCTGGATAAATACCACGTCAAGCTGCTCGGCGTCAACCGTGAGAGCATTTATAAGGCAGAGGACCGTGAAGCGTTTAAGACACTGATGCAGGAAATCGACGAACCGATTCCGCCGAGCACCATTGCGACCAACGTAGAGGAGTGCCTGAACTTTGTCAATAAGATCGGATATCCGGTCATTATCCGCCCGGCGTACACACTGGGAGGAACCGGAGGCGGAATTGCCAATAATGAAGAGGAACTGATCGAGCACTGCAAGATGGGAATCGAGAAGAGCGCGATCGGACAGGTTCTGGTCGAGAAATCCATCGCCGGATGGAAGGAAATCGAGCTTGAAGTTATCCGCGATGCCAAGGATAACTGCATCATCATCTGTTCCATGGAGAACCTGGATCCGGTCGGCATCCATACCGGCGACAGCATCGTTGTCGCGCCGACACAGACACTGGATGATCACCAGTATCAGATGCTCCGCGACGCGTCGCTGAAAATTATCCGCGCCCTTCACATTGAAGGAGGCTGCAACGTTCAGCTGGCGCTGAACCCGGATAAGGATGAATACGCGGTTATCGAGGTCAACCCTCGTGTAAGCCGTTCTTCCGCGCTCGCGTCCAAGGCGGCAGGCTACCCGATCGCAAAGATCGCAGCCAAAATCGCCATCGGATATTCCCTGGACGAACTGCAGAACTATGTCACCAAGGAATCCAGCGCATGCTTTGAGCCGACGCTCGACTACTGCGTCGTAAAATTCCCGAAGTGGCCGTTCAATAAATTCCGCACAGCGTCCAGAAAACTCGGAACACAGATGAAAGCGACAGGCGAGATCATGGCGATCGACCGCAACTTTGAGTCTGCTCTGATGAAGGGCATCGCGTCCCTGGAAATCGAAGGAACAGGACTGCGCGTCCCTTATGTAACCAATCTGGACAACGACCGGCTCATGGCCAAAATGCGCGTCGGCGATGACGAGCGCATCTTCTGCATTGCGGAGGCGTTCCGCAGAGGAATTGCGGACGTTGAGAGCATCCATGCGGAGACTAAGATCGACCTCTGGTTCCTGTATAAGATTTACGGAATCATCGAGATGGAGCGCCGTCTGCAGAATGAGGAACTGACGCCGGAACTGATCTACGAGGCAGAAAGCCATGGATTTACGGATGACGACATCCTGGACCTGACACGTATGCCGAGAGAGGTGCTGCAGGATATCCGTCTGTATCACGACATGTATCCGGTTTATAAGATTGTAGATACCTGCGCCGGCGAGTTCGAAGCCGCAACTCCGTATTACTACCAGAGCTACGGCGGAGAAAATGAGAGCGTCCGCTCTGCAAACGAGAAAATCCTGGTTGTCGGCTCCGGCCCGATCCGCATCGGACAGGGAATCGAGTTCGACTACTGCTGCGTACAGGGCGTCTGGGCGCTGAAAGATCTGGGCTATGAGTCCATCATCATCAACAACAACCCGGAGACTGTCAGCACAGACTTTGATACATCCGATAAACTGTACTTTGATCCGCTGCACACCGACGATGTGATGAACGTCATCAAACAGGAGCATCCGGAAGGCGTCATCCTGCAGTTTGGAGGACAGACTTCTCTGAACCTGGCGGCAAAACTGTCTGCCCGCGGAATCAATATTCTGGGCACCAAGAATAAGTACATCGACCTTGCGGAAGACCGTGAGAAATTCCATGCGCTGATGGACGAGCTGAAGATTGAAACGCCTAAGGGCTGCGCAGTCCGCACTCATGAAGAGGCTGAGGCTGCAGTCAGAGAACTCGGCTATCCGCTGGTTGTCCGCCCGTCCTTTGTTATCGGCGGCCGAGCAATGCAGGTTGTTTATAACGATGATGAGCTGAACACCTATCTGAAAGAAGCTGTCCGCATGTCGCACGAGCATCCGGTCCTGATCGACCAGTATATTGAGGGCAAGGAGATGGATGTCGACTGCATCGCAGACGGAGAGGATATCCTGATTCCGGGCATCATGGAGCACTTTGAGCGTACGGGCGTTCATTCCGGAGACAGCTGCACATCCTATCCGCCGTATGATTTCCCGCAGGAAGTCATCGATTCCCTGGTTGATCACACCAAGAGAATTGCAAGAGCCCTGCATGTTGTCGGCCTGATGAACGTGCAGTTCGCATGGGATGGAGACAAGATCTATGTTATCGAGGTAAATCCGCGCGCTTCCCGTACCGTGCCGATTCTGAGCAAGGTAACCAAGGTCCCGATGGTGCGCATCGCCGTTGCCGTCATGACCGGACAGAAGCTGAAGGACATGGAATACGGAACCGGACTGTATCCGGATAAGGATTACTATGCGGTCAAAGTGCCGGTATTCTCCGATTCCAAGCTGACCGACGTCGACGTTGCTGTAGGGCCGGAGATGAAATCCACAGGAGAAGTCCTGGGCATCGATCCGGATCTGGACAAGGCAATCTATAAGGGATTCATCGCTGCAGGCGGCAAGATCCCGACTGAAGGCGGTGTGTTCGTTTCCCTGCGCGACCATGATAAGAACGCAGAGAGCGCAGGCATTGTCCAGAAGTATAAGGATCTCGGATTCAGGATTTATGCGTCAAAGGGAACGGGCAAGTTCCTGACGGAGCACGGTGTGGAAAACACCTTCCTGCCGTTTGAGGACGTCGTTCCGATGATTGAGAACGGCATCGAAGTGCTGATCAATACGCCTAAGGCCATGAATAAATTGGATACGGATACTTTCCCGATCCGCCGCGCGGCAATCGAGCATAACCTTCCGGTTCTGACCTGCATGGACACGGCGCAGATTTTCACCAAAGCCGTAGAACTGAAGCAGAAGAATACGCATCTGGAATACAACCCGCTGTAGGCTGCGGGAGAAGAAAGACTGAACGGAAACTGCCGCAGCAGGTGAAAACGATCATCTGCCGCGGCAGTTTCTTTCTGCCTGGCAGGAGCCGCGGGAGCGGTCCTTTTTCGCAGGGAGCCGCGGAGAGTGTAAAGGAGAATCAGAATCATGATAAACAATACCGAAAACGCCAAGAAGGAAAGCCGGTTGTGCGAGCTGCTCGTTCCGGCCGGCGGCGAACAGGCTTTTCTGGCAGCCGTGGAGAATGGCGCGGATGCTGTATATGTCGGCGGCAGCCTGTTTAACGCGCGGGCCGGCGCGCATAATTTCAACCACGAACAGCTCCGCGACGCTGTCGCGTACGCGCATCAGAGAGGGGTGCGCGTCCACGCCGCAATGAATATCCTGCTTTCAGACGATGAGCTGGACGCTGCTCTGAAAGAAGCGGAGTACAACTATAAGATCGGCGTTGACGCGCTGATTGTACAGGATCTCGGACTGGCGGGAAGGATCCGGCAGGAAATGCCGGATTTTCCTCTGCACCTTTCAACGCAGGCGACAGCCTATGATCTGCGCTGCGTAGAAGCAGCAGAACGGCTGGGCTTCCGCCGCGCAGTCCTGTCAAGAGAGCTTACGTTTGATGAAATTGCTCAGATCCGGAGACATACAGATCTGGAGCTGGAAATGTTTATTCACGGGGCACTCTGCATCTGTTATTCCGGGCAGTGCCAGATGAGCCGCTACTTCGGCGGCCGGAGCGGGAACCGGGGCGCGTGCGCGCAGCCGTGCCGTCTTCCGTATACTGTGCTGGATGAAAAACACCGGAAACTGAATACAGGGCGGTACCCCCTCAGTCCGAGAGACCTTTGTCTGCTGGACAGCCTGGGAGACCTGATTCACGCGGGCGTAGACTCATTTAAGATTGAAGGCCGTATGAAATCGCCGGAATATGTAGCTGTTGTGACGTCTATCTACCGGAAATACATCGATCTATACCTGCAAAACGGCGGCTACACTGTTGAGCCGGATGACCGCGAGGCGCTGCGGCAGATTTTCAACCGCGGCGACTTCACAGAGGGATATCTCCACGGATACCCGGGGAAGAAGCTGATGTGCAGCGGTCTGCCAAAACACCAGGGCATCCGCGTTGGAACGGTGAACAGCCGGGTGAATCCGATTTTGCTGGATGTGCGGCTGGATCGCAGATTGCAGTTAGGCGATGGGATTGAAATTCACAATGATGCGCTGACCGGTGGAATTCTCACTTACCTGAAGCCTATGAAGGGCGGACTGACGCGGATCGGCGATTTTAAGGGTGAAGCGCGCCGTGGCGATGTGATATACCGGACCTCTTCCAAGACTCAGCTGGAGGCGGCGAAAAGGACGTTCCGGGAGGTGAATTTCCATCAGGGGAAGTACCGCCGTCAGAGGCCGGTTGCCATGCAGCTGGAGGAGGATGGCGAGTACCTGGTTCTCCGCGCGCAGACGGTGAACACGGACGGGTCTTCCGGAGACTATGATCAGCCAGTTTCTGCCAGGACTGAGCAGAAAGCCGGGCCGTTCCCTCCGTCACAGGATCATGCGGTCAGTCTGGAACGTATCGATACGGCGCTTAGGAAAACGGGAGGTACGCCGTTTTATGTGCAGAATCTGCAGCTTCCGGAGTCTGTTCGTCTGCATGTCAGGATGTCTGAACTGAACGCGCTTCGCCGCAGCGTGCTGGATGATCTGACGGCTTCCCTTTCTTCCGGGCGGACAAAGGCTGCCGCGCAAGAGGACAGGTCTGCGTGCGGCCGGCGGTCTGTGCAGCCTCGGCCGGAGGCGCCGGCATTTATGCAGGCGGACCATGATGAAGTGTACTTTTATTCCTGGGAATCGTTTACTTCCAGTATGTCCTGCCGTCCGGGATGCGTCGCGCTGCTTCCGCTCCCTGAGGCGGAAACACATTACAGCGAGCTGAAAAAGGCGCTGGAGACAACCGGATTCTCCTGTGTTGTTCCGTACATCTCCAATGTCGCAAAAGGGAAAGAAGCGCAGTGGGTGGAAGCGCATGCCGAAGGTGTGGAAAAACATTGGAAGCAGACTGGAATTTATGCCGGAAGTCTGAGCTGGATCGCATGGCTTGCCGAGCGCGGGATTCCGGTTTACGCGGATTATGGACTAAATGTATATAATCACTGTGCCGAGCGAGTGCTGGAGAATCTCGGGGCGGCATATTGTATGCCGTCGCTGGAATCTGCGGAGCGCGTGCAGGGCGCATATCCTCTGATGACAACGCAGTACAGACCAGACGGAGAAGAGCTGATTTCGCGCCGGAAGGACCGCGTGCGTCTCTGGAAGCCGTGGTACAGTGAGCAGACATGGATCCATCCGGAAAACGGGGATGGATTGCAGAATTTGGAGTCTGTCCGTGCGTATGATACAGGCGCAGGGAAAATCCGGAGAGTGTACGTCTGCCCGCAGGAAAGATGAACGTGATCCCTTTGCGCGTGCAGCTTTTGCCGGAGCGGGATGACGCAGCACGGTATGCAGCAGAGTGATCTCCCTTGCATGGATGAATTTTGTCGCAATATCGAAATGGCCAGCTAGGTGCGCTGTGCATAAAGTTGAAAAAAAGTGAATAAATTTAGGGAAAAGCTATTGACAAGATATGCACAGAATGGTAAATTTATGCATGTAATTTAATATATTTACATTCAACAAGGCAATAATAAATTCACGTGTAAGTGGAAAGGAAGTAATCTCATGAAAAAGAAAATGGCAGTTAAGCTTGCTGTTCTGGGACTCTGCGCAGTTGTAGCGCTGGCGTTCACAGCATGCGGAAGCAGCTCATCCGGAAACAAGAACTCCAAGAAGACGACAAAGACGTATACAGTTGTCACGGAACCGACATTCCCTCCGTACGATACGACGGATAAGGATGGAAATCTGACTGGATTCGATATGGATATGGTGAAGGCTATCGCTAAGGACCAGGGCTTCAAGGTTAAGTTCAAGTCCATGGAGTTCCAGTCTCTGATTCCGGCAATTCAGTCTGGAAACGCAGACATTATCGCTGCCGGAATGAACGTCGACAAGGATCGTTCCAAGAAGGTAGATTTCTCAAATACCTACTGCGATGCGGGACTGGTCGTTATGGTCAAGAAGGATAACACCACAATCAAGGGTGAGGAGAGCCTGACTAAGGATATGAAGGTTGCGAGCCAGACCGGAACATCCGGAGCGACAGAGTGCAAGAATCTGCAGAAGAAGGGGCAGATCAAGCAGGCTGTAATTCTGGACGGATTCGACACTTGCATCATGCAGCTGCAGAACGGCGACGTCAATGCTGTAATTATCGACAAGCCGGTTGCGCAGAATTACATGCAGAAGCACAGCGGAAAGTTCAAGACAGTCGGAAAGACACTGGATGCTGAGAGCTACGCTATGGCGGTCAAGAAAGGCAACACTGCGCTGAAGAAGCAGCTGAACGACGGACTGAAGAACATCGTCAAGAACGGAAAGTTCCAGAAGATCTGCGACAAGTGGGGCGTTGGAAACAAGTTCGCGTCTAAGTAAAGACAGGAAACAGAAGTATGCATAATCGAAGTGGAGGAGTGTGCAGCCCCTCTTCTTCGATTTTCTGCGCAATGGAAGAGGGACAGGAGGCTCTGTCCGCTATGTGTGTGTAATAGAAATGGAATGGTAAGGAGAAGACTATGTTTTTCAGTAAACTGTGGGAAGGTTTCGCGACAGCGTTCCGCGGAGTCCCGACGACCATGGGAGTCAGTGCGGTCGCTGTTCTGATCGGACTGGTGCTCGGCCTGATTCTGGCGCTGATGCGTCTTTCGAGATTTAAGGTGCTGCGCGGCCTGGCGACGCTTTATATTGATATTGTCCGCGGAACCCCGCTGATGGTGCAGGCGCTGATTGCCGCCTATGGTATTCCGGTGCTCGTACAGAGTATGGGTGTGCAGTGGAAATGGCCGCATCTGGTTATTCCTGCACTGCTGTGCTGTGGATTGAACAGTGCTGCGTACATGGCGGAAATCGTCAGAGGAGGTCTGACCGCGGTCGACAAGGGACAGATGGAAGCGGCTCAGTGCCTCGGCATGACGCACCGTCAGGCTATGCATCTGATCATCATTCCGCAGGCTCTGCGTCTGATCCTGCCGCCGCTGGGAAACGAATTCGTTACCATGATTAAAGAGACTGCCGTGCTGTCTGTTGCAGGCGTAACGGAAATTACACGTGAAGGTACGCTCCTGTCTGCACGGACATTCGACTTCTTTACTGCCTATGTCGGTGTAGCCCTGGTTTATCTAGTGTTCACCATCACCATTTCCAAGCTCGTTCTCTACATGGAGAAGAGGCTGAAGATGGAGTAGGTTCTGCTGCGGCAAAAGCAGAACGCGCAAGGAAACGACGTACAGGATAAATGTAAAAGGAGTCTGCAGACATGCTTGAGATAAAGAATTTAAAGAAATCATACGGAGATCTGGAAGTCCTGAAAGGGATCAACCAGGTTATCAACGACCGGGAGGTGCTGTGCATCATCGGACCGTCAGGAGGCGGAAAATCGACGCTCCTGCGCTGTCTCAATCACCTGGAGGAGCCGACCGAGGGCGAGATCTATATTGACGGAGAACTGATCTGTGAGGAGAATCTGATCAAGGTCAGAGAGCGTATGGGAATGGTGTTCCAGAACTTTAATCTGTTCCCGCATATGAGTGTGCTGGAGAACGTTACAGTCGGACCGATCCATGTAAAGGGGAAGTCAAAGGAAGAAGCGGAGAAGCATGCCCGTGAGCTGCTTGCGCTGGTCGGGCTGTCGGATAAGGTGGACGCTAAGCCGCGCGCGCTTTCCGGCGGACAGCAGCAGAGAGTGGCTATCGCGCGTGCGCTGGCTATGGATCCGGAAGTCATGCTGTTCGATGAGCCGACATCCGCACTGGACCCGGAGATGGTCGGAGAAGTGCTCGATGTTATGAAAAAACTGGCATCCGAGGGAATGACTATGGTCGTCGTCACCCATGAAATGGGATTCGCGAAAGAAGTGGCTGATAAGGTCATCTTTATCGATCAGGGCGTGATCGCGGAAGAGGGCACCCCGGATCAGATCTTCAATCATCCGCAGAATGAACGCACCAAGAATTTTGTCAGTGCGATCTAGGGTAGTGTATCTGCGCGAATCCGGAAAATTATACAGATAAAGCGAAAAAAGAGGCTGATGCATTAGGCAAAGATCCTGCTTAATGGCACCGGCCTTTTTTCTTATAAGTAAAAGATAATAAAGCCTGCGTGAAGTTCTCCGATATGAAGGGGTGATGGGTAAACACGATGAAACTTGTAGAATGTTGAAATATCAACGACTAAATAGGTGTGGAAGGACGTATGATGCAAAACCGGTAAAAATAAAATCAAAAAAAGTTAAAAATAGTGTTGACAAAGTTGACTGCAGGCGGTAAGATATAGAAGTTCGCTCGAGAGAGCGGGCATGAACATAGAAAACTGCATAGACAGGAAATGCA
>SFHC01000035.1 GCA_004555725.1 [Eubacterium] saphenum | reverse complement strand
CGTTTCATGGCATACGGGTACTGCGGCGACCATTTTCCTTTCACTCTTTCGAGCTGCTCCAGAGCGGCTTCTTCATCTACCGCTGTATAGACTGTTTTCAGATCTTTGGCGAATTCTTTCATGTCTTTGTTTGCCACATATTTCAGCGTGTTTCGTACCATATGTACGATGCAGCGCTGCTGTTCCGTCTCCGGGTAAGCAGTTGTGATCGCCTCTTTGATCCCGGAGAGTCCGTCCGAGCAGAGGATCAAAATGTCCTGGACACCACGGTTTTTCAATGAATTCAATACAGTGAGCAATGTCCTGGACACCACGGTTTTTCAATGAATTCAATACAGTGAGCCAGTATTTGCTGCTCTCGTTCTCGCCGATGACCAGAGAAAGGACTTCCTTCTTTCCTTCGGTGTTGATTCCCAGAACCACATATGCGGCCACCTTGTGAACGATACTATCCTCCCGTACGGAGAAATGGATGGCATCGATGAATATGATCGGATATACCGCGGAAAGCGGCCGGTTCTGCCATTCTTCGATCTGTGGGAGGATCTTGTCTGTAACATCGGAAATGAAGCCCTCCGATGCCTCGAACCCATAGATATCCTGCATCGTTTCCGAGATCTGCTTCGTTGTCATCCCTTTCGCATACATGGAGATAATTTTCTGATCGATGTCAGAAATGTCTTTCTGCCGCTTCTTCACGATTTTCGGCTCGAAGGAAGAATTTCGGTCCTGCGGCACATCGATATCCATACTTCCATAGCTGGAATTGACTCGTTTGCTTTTGTAGCCGTTCCTGTAATTACGGTCCTCACTGTCATCGTTCGTCCGCTCTGACTTTTCATACCCGAGATGGTCATCCATCTCAGCTTCCATCATTTCTTTAATGGTTCCACCGAGAAGATCTTTCAACGCGTCCTGGATATCCTGAGCATTCTGGATATCATATTCCTGCAGCAGTCCCTGAATGATCGCTCGTTTCCCGTCCGTCATTTCCACGTGATGTACGGATTTTCTTTCTCTTTTTGCCATAATCTAAGACCCTCCATGATTTTGATTGTATCATGAAAGGCCTCAGAAATGAACTTTTACAGAGATTGTTTCATACTCTCCTTATAACACTTGAAGATGTACTGCCACAAACCCGATTCCTTGTGCGATGTATCCTCCATTTCAAGATCCGTTATTTCAATCAGATTCTCTTTGGTTACCGGTTTTAATTTCAGCATTTTGCACCTCCCGCCGTCAGGCGTTCTCTTCGATAAACTCATCGATCAGTGCCAGTCCCTCTTCCAGCCGGTCAGCGTGGGACAGTGTGATCCGGAAGGAATGGGGAACAAAGAAGCAGTCGCCGTGGCAGACCAGTACCCCCTTCTCATCCAGCAGACGGTCGCCGAATACCTGTGCATCCATATCGATGTCATAGTGTATCAGGTAAGTGGTGCCGTGCGCATCGGCGTACTGCTTAAGATGCGGGTGACCATCCAGCCAGCGGTCGATGATTTTTTTGTTGGCGTTAACGATAGAACGGCTGCGCTGAAAGATTTTGTCCGCATGCTCCAGCGCAACAGCGAAAATCCATTCATCGAAGACCCCGCCGCAAATAGAATCATAGGAACGGCGATTATAGATTCTCTTCCGCATCTCCGCATCATGGCAGACAATCCAGCCGACCCTTACGCCGGCTATGGAATAGATTTTCGATGAGCTGCAGGTGACGATGGCCTTCTCGTACAGATCGGCGAAGGAGGGCATATATTCCTCGTCCAGACCTCTGTACATTTCATCACAGACAATCCAGGCGTCACAGCTCCTGGCGATCTCCACCAGCGTTTCCATCTCCCGGAGCGTCAGCAATGCTCCGGAGGGATTGTTCGGGTTGGTGAACAAAATCGCCCTGGTGTCGGAGTCGACCTTCCGGCGGACCTCCTGCAGGTCCAGACGATATCCGGCCTCCGGCTGCAGATGCACATTCCGCACCTCCGCCCCCAGAGAACGGGGAATAGAATCGAACTGCTGATAGTTGGGCACAATGGAAATTACATTATCATCAGGCTCCACCAGGGTCATGACCACCGTGTTATTGGCGCCTGTCCCGCCGTGGACCAGAATCACCTCATCCGGCTCTACTGCCCTGTACAAACCGGATACGGCTTTTTTGCAGCGAGGAGTGCCGTCAAACCGCGGGTAACCAAGATTCATCGTTTTCAGTTCCCGGAAGAAGTCCTCCATACTTTCCCCGGTAAGCCGGAACAGCTCTTCTACCGTCATGGGCTGCACACAGCTGCCGCCCAGATAAATTTTGTTCTTGTCACTGTCACAGGCAGGATTCAGCCAGTTTTCCAATACAAAGTTATCAATTTTCATGGTATTCCTCCTTAACGGGCATATGTTATTTAAATTTCTGCTGTTGTACCGAGATGCTTTTTCTGCGCCGATTCTACCGCTGTCTTTGCGGTGACAAGATCCAGGGCAGCCAGACCGGTGGCGTCGAAAATCGTGATATCATCCGCAGATACCCTTCCTGGGACTTCTCCGATGAGAACCTGACCGATTTCCCCTGTTACTGTGTCCGGTGAAATAAGCCCCATCCTGGCCGGAATTTCCATTTCGCCCACGGCGCAGCACTGCTTTGCATCGTCCGCAAAGGCTCTGGCGACTGTAAAGAGCTGAGGATCAATCTCCTCCTTCCCCGTCATGTCGGCGCCGATACAGCTCAGATGCGTTCCCGGGCGGACCCAGTCCTTCATAATCAGAGGCTTTGTGCTTCTGGTCACGGTAAGAATGACATCGCTGACCTCCACCGCTTTTTTCAGATCATCGCATGCCCGGAAGGTCACATGACCGCAATCGATATGTAATTCTTCCTTCAGCCTTTTCTCGATGGATTTCACATATCGGGAGGCGTTTTCTGGCGCATAGGGGTCGGCGACAATTACTTTCGTAATGTCGGGCAGCTTCAAAATGGACGCGCCCAGCAGATAGATGGACTGTAATCCTGCTCCGACCAGAAGAAGCGTTTCGCTGTCCGGACGTGCCAGGGCGGCGGCGCCAATAGCCGCCGCTGCGCCGGTGCGAAGGCTGGTGATATAGGAAGCATCCATTACGCCGATGGGCATGCCCGTTTTCGAGTCGAAGGCCATTAATACGCCGGTAAATACCGGCAGCCCCTTCTCTGCGTTTTCCGGGAAATTATTTAACAGCTTCGCACCGTGAATGGCGACTTCTCCGAATGCTCCTCCGGAGCGGATATCCATCAGCGCGCCGGTTTCAAACCGGTGCTCCACGAGAGGCCATGCCGCGACCTGCCCTTTGGCCTTGGCCCTGTACACCGCCTCTACGCCTTCGATGACTTCCGGCAGCTCCAGAACGTTTATGAGATCCTTTCTGCTCAGTACCTTGATTTCCATTGCTACTACCTCCTCGTTCATCAGATTTCCTTCAGATATTCCCCGAACAGCTTCAGCCCTTCAGCCAGAAGCTCTGAGTCAAAGGCGTATCCGATGCGCACGGCGCCTTCCATCTCAAAGCATTCGCCCGGAGTGAACATGACCCCTTTGGATTTAAGCAATCCGATGCATAGATCTCGCGAGGGGATGTCTTTTCTGTAATAGACCAGTGCCGTTGTGCCGGCCACAGGTTTCTGATACCAGACTTCTTCAGTGGCGTTCACCCACTCGTTCAGAATATGCCGGTTCTTCAGCAGGATCGCTCTGTTTCTGGCGTAAATCGCCTCTTTATTGGCCAGAGCAAGCGCCGCAAGTTTATCGTCGATTACCGGGCAGCTGATGGTGTCATAATCCCTTCTTTCCCTTGCCAGACGCACTAGTTCTTTGTCGCGGGAAACAAACCAGCCGATGCGCAGTCCCGCCAGAGAATAGATTTTGGACATACTGCCTACGCTGATTCCTTTCTCGTAGATATCGACAATGCTTGGCATATAGCTGCCGTCTTCGGAAATTCCGCGGTACACCTCGTCACAAAGTACATAGGCATCCACGCTTCGCGCAATCTCAGCGATTTGCTGCATTTCCTCTGTCGGAATCAGAGAACCGCTGGGGTTGTTCGGATTGTTGATGGTAATCATCCTGGTGTTCTCATCCACAAGTGAACGAAGTTCGTTCAAATCCGGAAGGAACCGGTTCTCTGGGTTCAGTCTCAGCACGCGAACCTCTGCTCCGATGGACTCCGGTATGGAATAATGCTGCTGGTAGGTCGGCATGACCGATACCATATTGTCTCCGGGCTCCAGCAGTGTCATAATGACCTGATGGTTCGCGCCGATTGCCCCGTGGAGGGGAACGATGTCCTCTGCATCCACATTTTCATAGAGCGACGCGATTCCGGCAAGCAGCTCCGGCGATCCCTCGATATGACTGTAGGTCAGCCGGGTATCCGCCAGATTCTTCATATATTCCCCGACATCCTCTCCCGAGAGCTCCAGAAGCTCCCGCACAGTCAAAGAGTCGATACAAGTTTCTGCCAGATTATACCTGCACCTGGTTTCCCACTCGTTCATCCACTGTTCCACTTTAAAGGTTCTGATTTTCATGGCTCTTACCTCCGTGTTTACGCTCTTTGCGGCTTTTGCGGTCTCCGTGTTTTTGGGCTCTTTGCGCCTTTTGCACCCTGTCTTTGTCTCTATTCTAACAAAAGTTTTCCCTATAATTTATTGTAGATTTCAATAAACTAATGTATACTATTTGTGAAATATACAATGAGGAGGAGAGCGATGGCACTGACGGTTAAAGACATATTAAAGCTGCCCTGCGCTGATTCCTTTGTGCTGGCTGCGGGGCGCGGAGGGCTGGAGAGACCGGTTCAGTCGGCGGAGATTCTGGATTACGAGTTTGCTCCGGACGTAGCATACGACGCCGCGGGATCCTTCAATCCGGACAGCATGGTGCTCTCCAGCCTGCTATTCGCAAAGGATCGCCCGGAACTGCTTCTTCCGGCCGTCAGAGAGCTTTCTGATCGCGGTTCTGCGGCCCTGATTTACAAGCAGGTTGTCTTCGAGACGCTTCCTCAGGAGGTTCTGGACTTTGCCGACAAAATGTCTTTCCCTGTTTTTTGTTACCGGGAAGGCACCTGGTTTGAAAATATTATCTTTGACATCATCTACGCCATCCGGCAGGACGACTCGTCATTTCTTACCTCTGATGTGGTTGATCAGATGATTCGCGGGAATCTGGGAAGGGAGTCCCAGTACCGGATCAGCCATGGGATTTCTTTGTTATTAAAGGAATTCAGCGCTGCGGTGTACTTTCGCCCCGGAAGTTCCGGCGAGCCGGACGTCGCACGCGTTGAAAACTCATACTATCTGAGCAAGGGAATCAAAACGAAGGTGCTTCCGGTGCCTTATGATGACGGGCTGTTCCTGCTGATGACCGCAAGACGGTCTGAGCGTTCCGCCTTCGAAGCGGTATTCCGTGAAACTGCTGACGTGCTGGGGATTCCCCGCGAGAGGCTCCGCGTTGTCTGGAGTGGAATCCGTCCTTCTCATGAGTGCTTCGGTGAGATCTTCCGGGAGGCCTATTATGGATGGCTTGCGGCTTCTATGACCGGTATGGCTTTTCATTCTTATGCGGATATCGGCGTTTATCAGTTCCTGATTCCATTGGCAGATTCGCCTGCCATGACGCATTTCTCCGCACATTACGCAGAGGTCGTGAAGGAATATGAGGAAACCTGCACCGCATGGATTCAGCACGGCGGGGACGCCACGGCAACGGCCGCGGAGCTGAGATGTCATGTAAACACAGTCCATTATCGTTTATCCCGCATCAAGGAACGAATCGGACATCCGGAGTATTCAGACAGCCAGCTGTTCCGGGATCTGTCCATCGCGTATGTGGCGCTGGCGAACCGGAAAGGGTGAAGAGGTGTCAGCAGCTCCGGTCATTTGCCGGAGAGAATATCGTATTTTCGAAGCTTATCGTAAAGAAGGCTTCGGGAGATGCCGAGGGCTTTCGCCGCTTTCGTCCGGTTTCCGGCGCTCTGTCTGAGGGCAGAGAGGATTTGCTCCTTTTCATAATCGTGATAATTAAACATGGTCAAATAAGAAGCTGATAAGAATAGGCTTTGATCAAATCAAAAAAAGATTTGAAATAGGAATACGCTTACTATTCCGATAAGGGCCGTTATCGACAAAATTGCTGGAAGAAACTAAATAAAGAGAAATAGTAAACATGCAGGGCAAAACTCAGGATGTCGGAGATAATGTCGGAGATAAAGAAAAGCAGTTGTTGGAACTTTTACAGGATAATCCGAAACTCAGCGCAGCAAAAGCAGCAGAACAGATGGGAGTGTCCAGTCGGCAGATCAAGCGTATCATTAAACGCTTGAGGGAAAGTGGGAAACTGGTTAGACATGGATCCGACCGGATAGGATATTGGGAAGTAGTAAAGTGAAAACGCTATGAGCATGAAAAAAATCAAGCTTTCTGTTCTGGCTGATGCTTTTGAGGAAGCATTTGATGGCTGGGAGCAGTATTTGAATAAAGATACAGGGACGATCACTGCTGTACCAGAGAGCAAGGGAATGTATGATGATCCTGATGAGTGGGAAGAAATTATTGCCATGATCGAGGAAAGTGAGCAGTTTGTCCGGCTGCCAAACTAATACGAGATCAACGAGTATCGCATCATGGAGGAGTTTGCTGATTTTGCAGGAAGCGGTCTGAAATATGTTTCAGATGAACAGGCTCGGGAAATCGGTCAGAAACTATTTGAAGCGCTTCAGGGGCGAGGTGCTTTCCGTAGATTCAAAAGCGCCTTAAACTATTATGGCATCGCAGACGAGTATTTTGCGTATCGGCATATATATTATGTGGAGCTTGCGAAGGAATGGTGTCAGGATCACGAGATCGGGTTT
>SFHC01000034.1 GCA_004555725.1 [Eubacterium] saphenum | reverse complement strand
TATTTATAACGAACAGTACACCTCCGACTTCGTCAAAAACGATCTTCGAATTGAGCTCACCATCGCTCACTTATTCCAGCCCCTGGCACTTCAATATCTGGGAAAAACACTGACAGAAACACAGTTGATTTATCTGGCCTATTGTCTTTGCGGAGCTCTGGAAAATTTTGTGCACAATCACCCTGGGGATAAATTGAACACAGTTATCTGCTGCCAGATGAACATGCCCTTTCTCTTCGCCATGAAACGCAGGCTGGAATCTGATTTCGGAAACTATCTGAATATCACAGCTCTGCTCCCGGTAAACATTAAAAACTCTTTTGATTTTACAGACACAGATTTGATCCTGACGACTGTACAGAAACCGATTACGCGCAATCCCACCACAGATACCCTCTATATGTCGATTAATATGACGGAGGACGATCTGGCCCGACTGGAGCACCTGATTCTGCAGCGTACTATACGAAAAATCTACACGGCCAGTCCCTCACCTCATGACCTGTTTATCAATGCCTTCCGACATGAGAAAACCGGGCATGGTGATCCGTACAGCATTTTTCGGGACATGGCTGCCGACTTCATCAATGCGGGTTTCGTCACGTCTGATTTCCTCAACGATATTATACAGCACGAAGAAAATTCCACCTACGCAATCTGCCCCGGTGTAGCCTATATCTACTCTCTTATTCCCGCCGAAAAATCCGCCATGTCAATCCTCACGCTGGATCACAGAATCACATGGAACACTCATAAGATCCGGGTCTTCATTATGACCTGTTTCACGCTGGAGGACATGCCGATCACGTTCCGACTGGCAAACTTATTCTATGACGAGGCATACGACCTTCCAAAAATCAAAATGGAAGAAAACCCGGATGTGCTCACCCGCTATTATCTGAGTTTCATTGATGAACCTCTGACCCCTTAAAGAACATTTTCGTTCACGCACCATGGATACGAAGCGGCAGACGCTGATACAGCAACCCGACTCGTCACCTGCCGAACGATGACATTTACCTGCCGGGCTTTTTTTCGTATTCCAGTGCAGTCACTGTATTGTGAAGGTTCTTCAGGCTTTCATCAAGACAACTGTACATCTCAGCGTAATACGGATACAGTTTATCATAAACAGAAACCCATTCATCCACCGGCTGAATAATCTCCTTTACACGAATGATTCTTCTGGATGCCTCTGTGAGGGACTCAAAAACTCCGACCTTGCGTCCGACAATCAAGCAATCTCCGACCGGCACATCACCGGAACTCTCATCCAGCACATACACAGGCATCTTCAGCATTGACGCCTTAATCATAGACCACGTCCGACTTTTTGCTCCCCCTCCGCATATTCTCAAAATCCCCGCTTTACCTCCGTTATGACGAATCGTACTCATCACGTGCCGCAGAGCATAAGCCGTACCTTCGAACACAGCGCGTATCAACTCGGCTCGCGTCATATCCATGCCCATTCCGATAAACATTCCACGTGCATAATTATTCCAGAGCGGAGCCCGCTCTCCAAGCAGATATGGATAGAAATAGAGCCCTCGACAGCCTGCAGGTGCCTCCAGCGCCTGTTCATTCAAGTAGTCATAGATATTTCTGCTATTCTTCACGGCATAATCCCGCTCTTCCGCCGCCAGCTTTTCAATAAACCATTTCAAAGACGCTCCGGATGCCTGGATTGGGGCGTCGAACACATAGGGAACCCCATCGATTGCACAAGGCCTGGTCGTCACAGGCACATCCGGCGCACTTTTTTTGTCACTGCCGACAAAGAGCAGAGATGTGGTTCCGGAAGCTTCGCCCGCCTCACCCAGGCGACAAAGCCCAGTCGCATACATGGACGCCATCGCGTCGCTGCACCCGCAAATCACGGGAATTCCTTCCGAAAGTCCCGTTTCCTTCGCAGCTCGCGTCGTCACAAAGCCAATGATGTCATCCACCGGCCGCGGCGACGGTAAAATCTCATCCAGACAGATTCCCATCGCCTCTCCGATTTCCGACGACCATGTCATGCTGTTCACATCCAAACACTGCGTTCGTGCTGCCTGATCCACATCCGCAGTCAGCATTCCCGTCAGCTTATAGTTGATATATGAACTCGCCTGAAGACAACATCGAGTCTTTCCGAAAAGTTCCGGTTCATTGCGTTTATACCAGAGCAGTTTAGACGGCAGGAACGCAATAGACGGACGTCCGCCGATTATGTTCACAAATCGCTCATATCCGATTTTCTCAATTATGTCCTCCAGTTCTCCAGTCGAACGACAGTCCTGGTATATTATGGCATTGCGCAGCGGCTTTCCGTCTGAATCCAGTGGGAGCAGCGAGACCGTGTGAGAACTGACACAGATCCCGCGGATCCTCTTCACGATATCCGTACCCGCGAGTTCTGTGATATCCCTCAGAATCTCTGCAGCATTACCCCACCATTCATCCGCGTTCTGTTCCTGCATATCCGGGCCCGGGGACAAAGTATGGCTGGCGCGGCTCGCCTCCGCAACCGCCTTCCCATCCTCTCCAAGAAGTACTGCCTTGATATTCGTTGTCCCGCAATCCATTCCAAGTAAATAATTTTCGATTCTTGCCATAGCCGGTCCTTTCTGTCGTGCATTCCACTCCATGATTCATTCCGATATTTTCGTTTGATAACACAATATCAAAAAAACTTTACTGCCGCAAAAAAAGTTTTTCCGCTTCCTTCAGGCAATTTAAAATAATGCCGTTTATAAGTGGCAATTTCCCGTTTGAAATTCCGGCACAAACCCCGTAAACTGATGCCATATCAAACGAACAGAAAGGAGAACTGAAATATGAAAATGAAAGCGGCTCTGATGTACGGGCCAAATGATATTCGAGTTGAAGAAACGGAAAAGCCGACCTGCCCCAGAGACGGCATGATTCTGAAAATCATGTCTGTAGGTCTTTGTGGTTCTGATATACGGAACCTCACTACCGATTCCCGAAAGGGAGATTATCCGTTTATATACGGTCACGAGATCGTCGGTTATGTCGATGAGACGGGGCCTGAGACAACAAAATACAAGCCGGGACAGAGACTTTTTCTCTTTCCGGGAACTTACTGCATGGAATGCGATGCCTGCATCAGCGGTCACAGTGAGAACTGCGAGAATGAGCATGTCGCGAAACTGGCCGGAACCGGCGGATTCGCACAGTATATCGCGGTCAGCGGAGAGAAAATTCAGAAAGGCGGAATTTACGAAATCCCTGAAGACGTCTCCTTCGATGCCGCCAGCCTGGGCGAACCGCTGACCTCTGTATTCGCCTGCCTGGAAAAAAAATCATCATGATCGATATCAACCAGACCCGCCTCGACATGTCTAAACAGTTCGGCGTGGATGTCACAATCAACAGTGCTGAGACCGATCCGATCCAAGAGGTGTTGAACCTGACTGAGGGGAAAGGAGCAGACAAAGTCATTTCCGCCACTCCTGTAAACGCGACGCAGGCGCAGGCAATCCACATGGTTCGCAAAGGAGGGCTTGTCGTCTTCTTCGGCGGCGTTCCAAAAGGCTCTTTGACCGAACTGGACACCAACCTGATCCACTACAATAACATCTGGATTAAGGGACACTTCGGTGCCTCCTACAGCCAGTCCAAACGAGCGTTTCAGCTGGCCGTTTCACCGTCATTCCCAACAGAGAAATTTATCACTCATGTCCTTCCTCTGGATGAGATAAACAAAGGCATTCAACTGACAAAAAGCGGCGAAGCGATTAAAGTCGTTCTCCATCCGTGGGAATAAAATAAAACTGCTCCCACGGTGCAGGCCAATGGAAGCCTGCACGGATATACGCACCATGTGCGCTTCCACAAGATCACTTTCGTTCAGTTGATATTCCGCACAAGGTACATTAGCTAAACAAGGAACTGTGTGAACGCCAGGATCATTATCCTGCATCTTCACACAGTTCCCTCTTTCTCTACAGACTATCTTTTAAACGGAACGTACTCCACCGGAAGCCCGAAATGCTCCGGTCCGAAGCATTTCAGTCCTTCCGGCGTCTTCCAGATTTCCGGCGACGGCAGTGCGAAGATATTCATCTCCATTCCGTCCCGGAAGTTCGGCGTCGTGACAGGATTGCCGTCCTCGTCGAGCATACAGATTAGATCAGGCACGACCACATCCACTTCTTCATCTCTGTATGAAATAATATTTTCATTCTTGAACCGGATTCTATACTGCTGTCTCCGAAAGTCCTCAATTCCCTCCAGGTTGATTTCTCCGACGTTGAATCCGTCCTTCTTTTCGCATGACGCATACTTCAGTTTCCCGCGGAACAAAGGCTTTCCCAGGAACTTTTCTGCAATCACGTTCGCAGCCTTCCAACCTCCGGACGCCCTGTTTTCTCTCAGAGTCTTACCAATATTCAACGCATAGGAAATCGCATCCGGAATGATTGCTTCTTTGTAATCGCGCCCCGTCATTGGATGATCAGTGACGCCGACCATAGCGCCGCTGGCGACCGCGATCGCCCGCACGACATCCTCTGCCCGAAAATCGTCAATCACATCCTTCACGATGATTACCTCGCCAAAATCCGTTACGACGGTCATCGGGGTGATGGATTTGTTTTTTACAAAATACGTCGAGTGCTGCAGTTCCGGAACCGATCTTCCCGCAGGATCCGCATCGATGATCGGCAATCCAAGCCGGCATGCCGTATGAAGTGCCTCTGCTGTATTTGCACCTCCCAGCTCTGTTGAAGAAACTGCGAAAAATTTCTTTCCCATGTATTCTTCCATACTTCGGAACGCCAACAGTGAGGGCGGATAGTCCAAATGCGGGAGCTTCCGGAACCTATCATCTTCCTTCTCGTCCAATCCCTTCGGCGCTCCGCAGCAATAAGGAGTCGCCACAAAACAATCGTCCGGCAGTTCTTCCAGACTTACCATCTGAAGCTCACGCCCCTCTGTTACATCCTCATCCATTATTGAAAGACCATCTTCCAGATTACCTCCGCCTCCGGTGCCCAAAACTGCACATCCATATAAAATGTCCTTAATATCCTGTTCACTCAGCTTTCTCATGTTCATTTCTCCTCTCTATCAAACGGTCTGTACTGCACGTCGAATCCGAAATAGTTCAGATCAAAGCACTTCAAGCCTTCCTCAGATACCCAGATACCCGGAGAGGGCAATGCGAGAATCGTCAGTTCCTGATCCTTCCCAAAGTTCGGCGTATTCACCGGGATCCCGCCTTTGTCAATCATGCAGATCAGATCCGGGGAGGTAACATCCACCTCGCCGTTTTTAAAAGAAATTATGTTTTCATTCTTGAAACAGATCCGATAGGTGTCGGATTTAAATTTGTCAATTCCCGCAAGGTGAATCTCCCCATAGTTATATCCGTCCCTTGCCTCCCAGGGAGCATCTGTAATTGTTCCCCGGAACATGATCCTTCCCTGCATATTCCGCGCAATGGCTTCTGCGACCATATGTCCGTCTCCGCCGCTCTCTCTTGTTTCGCGCAGGATTTCACCGATCCTCATCGCATAAGTCATGGCCTCCGGTATCACAGATTCTTTGTAATCCCGTCCGCTCATCGGATGATCCGCAATTCCGACCATATTATCGCTGACCACTGCAATTGCTCTCGCAACTGCTTCCGCCCGAAAGTCATCAACAACCTCTTTAATGAGCACGGTCTCACCGAATTCCGTCGCGACCGCCATCGGATAAATCGGCTTCTTTTTTACAAAATACGTCGAATACTGAAGATCCGGGACAGACCGTCCGGCTGCATCTGCGTTCATAATCGGTATCCCGAGTCTTCCTGCAATGTACAGTGCCTCCGCAGTGCTCTCCGCACCGAGTTCGGAAGATGCCACAGCAAAAAATTTCTTTCCCATGTATTCTTCAAGAGTCCGAAAGGCAAGCAGCGGAGCGGGATAATCCAGTCTGGGCAGTTTCGCATACCGGTCATCGGTCGTTCCGTCCAACAGCCTCGGTGCTCCGCAGCCATACGGAGTGGCAACAAAATCATCATCGCCAAGCTCGCTGAGCTCCGCCATTTCGATCACATTTCCCTGATCGTAACATTCCTCGATCATGTTCAGTCCGGACTGAAGATTTCCGCCGCCCCCGGTTCCCAGAACCGCACATCCGTAAATAATATCGATTGCTTCCTGTCTGCTAAGCTTCTTCATTTTTCATCTCTCCTTCTTGCGCTTCGCCATACTGTGTACCGCTTGTCTCCGGCACATACCCGTCCCCGTCGAGTCTTCTGGACGCAGACGGTTTGAAATGCTCCAGAATCAAATAGATTACTGCCGCGAAAATAATCCCGGAATACTCAATCTTCACTGCGTATGCCAGTGCGGCACTGATCGCCCATGTGATGATCCCGATCCAGTTATATCCGGGAAGAGCATGCCAGCTCATCGGCTTTCCCTTTCCAACGATCCAGTAATCCGCAAACATCAGACCTCCGATCGGGCAAACGAGGAAGGAAAGAAAGCTCAGAAAACTTTCTACATGATTCAGAATCCCAAAAGCTCCCATCAGTGTTCCGATCACTCCGACCACAATTGTCACTTCTCTTCTGCGATTATCCGGTACCTTCAGAGCCATCGTGACATCCAGAGCGGCACTGTAGGCATTGGTGGAATTTGTAGTCCAGGTTGCCAGAATCAGGCATGTTACGCCAAGAACGGGAATTCCAACATCGGAAAGCACGACGCTGATATCATAATTATTCGCTATCTTCGTCAGAACAACCCCGATAACCAGAGTGATAATTCCCAGTGGGAGAACGCCCCAGACTGTCGAGCGGACTGTTTCCCTCCGGTTCCTCTGAAACCGGGTAATATCCATCGCTGAGATTGTTCCTACCGCGTAGAAGTTAAACGAAAGGCTGACGCCCTGAAGAAATGTCATCGTCTGTTTCACATCCGTATTCAGCCCCGACATGCCATTCTTCTGAATCGCCAGAACCATTCCGATGAACATCACAATCATAAGATAAGGAATCGAAACATAATCAAGCTTCGAAAGCGCGTTAACGCCGAACACCGCCGTGAGCAACATGATCATTCCCCAAATGATGTTTGACGCCACCAGCGGAAACGGGATTCCCAGACTGGTCTTCATAAAATTCGCAAAAGCCTCGCCACATAATCCGTTCTGAATTCCGAACCACCCAACCAGGTTGATGGCAAACAGAATGCTGACGATCAGCCTGGCGCCGTTTTCCCCGAAGGTCGACTGTGCCACTGTACAGGACGCTCTGCCCAGATCGCTCGCAATCATACCGAGAACCGACATGACAACGACGACGATGACATAACCCAGCGACCCGGAAATAATTGCAGGCCATACCGGCATTTCGGCAACCAGCAAAGCCCCAAGTAGGAACGACGGCACACACACGCAGATGCCTGCCTGAACAAAGGTCAGTGCGACCCAGCTTCTTCTCTGATCCAGAGGGATCGGAGCGAGCGCATTTACTTCCGCGCTTCTGTTTCTGCTGTTTTCTTCCATAACAAATCCTCCTGAGTATTCCGGAGTGAAATCCATCACCTGTCCGGCCATTGGAAATCACCATTCCGGTCAAACGGAAATCAGCATTCCAGAGATGGAAATCACCAATATCCTTTCTTAGAATAGTGATATGCACCTTTGGTGTAAATCTATTCTAAGGAGGTCAAAAGTATGACCCAATACCGTGAAATCCTTCGGCTAACAGCCTTAGGACTCTCGCAGCGAAACATTATGCAAAGCATCAATGTTTCGCAGAAAACCGTCGTCAAGGTCCAACGTCGGGCGAAAGAGTTAAACCTCTCATGGCCATTAGACGAGTCCTTGACTGACAGTGAGCTTGGGAAGATGATGTTTCCCAAACAGTCGAAGCAGACGCCTAAGAAGATGCCTGACTTCGATTACATCCACAAGGAACTGCTCCGCAACGGAGTCAACAAAAAGCTCCTGTGGACGGAATACCTGGAGGAATGCCGAATGTCCGGCGAAGAACCCCTCATGTATTCCCAGTTCTGCTATCACATCCAGCAGGATGAGCAGAAACGACATGCAACGATGCATATCCCCAGAAAACCCGGCGAACAGGTCGAGGTCGACTGGGCCGGTGACCCTGCCTACATCACGGATCCGGATACCGGTGAAATGATCCCCGCATGGTTGTTCGTAGGCGTGATGACCTACAGCATGTATCCGTATGTCGAAGCCTTTATCAATGAGAAGCAGCGCGCCTGGATCACGGCTCATGTACACATGTATGAGTACTTCGGAGGTGTGACCAGAATACTGGTTCCGGACAATACCAAAACGGCAGTGCTCCACACTGGCGACTGGTATACGCAGGAACTCAACACTGTTTATCATGAAATGGCCGAGCATTACAACACAGCGATCCTTCCTGCCCGCGTGCGGGCTCCGAAGGACAAACCGAACGCAGAGGGATCCGTTGGGGTCATCTCCACATGGATCACCGCAGCGCTCCGCAATGAACAGTTCTTCTCGCTGGCCGAACTGAATCGTGCTATCCGTGAAAAGCTCGAAGAATTCTCTCACCGGCCCTTCCAGAAAAAAGAGGGCAGCCGGTATGAGATCTTCGTGGCGGAAGAACTGCCGTTGATGGCTAAATTACCGGCTACCCGTTATGAACTGGCCGAATGGAAGTCAGCCACTGTTCAGTTCAATTATCACATATCTGTCGACGGAATGCTATACTCTGTTCCTTACGAGTACATCAAACGCAAAGTCGACGTACGGATAACTGATCAGGTAGTCGAAATATTCTTTAACCATAACCGAATCGCCTCTCATCGCCGCAGATACGGACGCAAGGGGCAGTACAGCACCATCACGGAACATATGCCGGAGGACCATCAGAAATATCTTGAATGGAACGGCGACCGTTTCCGCAAATGGGCTGAACGCATCGGAAGCAATACGTGCAAGGTCGTCAATGCGATCCTTGCCTCCACGAGAATCGAGCAGCAATCCTATCGCAGCTGTATGGGGCTTCTGAGGCTGGCAGAGAAATACTCTCCCCAACGACTGGAAGCCGCCTGTATCAAGGCACTGTCATACACTGCGAGCCCCAGCTACAAGTCTGTGAAAAACATTCTTGTCGCCGGAAAGAACAAACCAGAAAAGGTTGATCCTAAATCGGAATCTGCTAAATCCCGTAACTCTCATGCCATCACCAGAGGTGGTGACTACTACAGGAGGTAACTGACCATGACGAACCAAAGCACTATTGATAAATTGATCGAAATGCGCCTGACATCCATGTCTGATGCATTTCTCACACAGATGGATGACCCGAAGATGAAGGATATCGCTTTTGAGGATCGTTTCGGGATGCTGGTCGATATCGAATACAGTAACCGAAAGGCCAACAGCCTCAAACGTCTCATACGCAATGCCGGTTTCGATCAGCCGGAGGCGTTCATTGCCGACATCAACTATACATCCGGGAGAAAACTCAACAGGAAACTGATCGAGCGACTCTCCACCTGTGAATATATTACGGAGCACCGGAATCTGTTCATCACCGGAGCGACCGGCAGCGGAAAGACCTACCTGGCCTGCGCCTTTGGCATGGAAGCCTGCAAACAACGCTACCGGACGAAGTATGTTCGCCTTCCGGATATGCTCCTGGAACTTGAACTTGCACGATCCGATGGAACGTACAAGAAAGTCCTTGCCAAATACGCCAATCCGGTCGTACTGATTCTGGATGAATGGCTGCTGCTGAAGCCGACTGAGGCTGATCAGCACGACATTCTGGAACTGCTCCACAGAAGGCGGAAGAAATCATCCACCATCTTCTGTTCGCAGTATGAACCGGATGGCTGGTACGATCAGCTGGGAGGCGATGACAGCCCTCTGGCTGAGGCTATCCTGGATCGTATCAAACATGATGCCTACAAGATCAATATCGTACCTTTGGATCCCACCAACTACCGCTCCATGAGAGAGGTATATGGATTGGATCCTGAACTAAGCGAGTAAACAGGCAGCGGTTTCCCCGTTCCGGAATGGTGGTTTCCACCGCCGGAACGGCGGTGCCGTTGAACCGGAATACACGTATTTATGATTTCCACCGGCCGGACTGGTGATTTCCAGTTCACCGGATTTGCGCTTTCAGCGCACCGGAATATTCA
>SFHC01000033.1 GCA_004555725.1 [Eubacterium] saphenum | reverse complement strand
CCACAGCCATCAGTACAGCAAGGACAACGCTGACCAGAGCTCTAGAGCTTTTCGTTCTTGTCATGTCGTCTTACCTCCATAAAATAAAAATGAGATTTAATTTACGCATGATCTTCACGTCTCCGGACGACAAGAACCGGATGTGTAAATCACGCATTTGGTTAAAATCTGTGAAAAAAACGTTATTGTTCTCCCACAGATTTCATAACACATTATACCCACATTGGGCCCTTTGTGTCAACCCTATTTGCACTTTGTGACGGTATGATGACGATAAATCTTAAGAGGCATTAAGATTTAACCTCGATACTGCAGTATCTATTTTTCATTGAAATATCAACGTTTTTTATACAACGTACATATGTTTTGAATGCATTTGTACTTCTATTTAAACATTACGCATTCCTTATTCTTTCCTTAAATCACTATCCCATTTCTTAATCTATCACATTATTTTGTTTTCTTATATAAATGATTTCAGCCGCTCTTGTTTGCTTGTACAGATCTATGTACAACGCAAGCCGCCCGTTTCCGGGCGGCTTGCAGTCATACGTCTATTATCTGGAATATTTTTCTTAAATTTCCGGCTCACATTCCACGACTTCTTCGGATTCCACAGCTGCCTTCACCAGCGCGTCTACATCCAGCGCGGACTCAGACTGTTCGATCCTTGCCAGCTTCGGCTTTGTCGTCGGATGCTTCGGAAGGAATACGGTGCAGCAGTCCTCAAAAGGCTCAATGGATGTCTCATACGTTCCAATCTCTCTGGCCTTATCCATGATATCAACCTTATCCATGCCGATCAGAGGACGCAGAACCGGAATTTCCACGCACGCATCGGTAACCGTAATGGCTTCTGCCGTCTGGGACGCAACCTGTCCGAGGTCTTCTCCCGTAATCAGCATCATGCAGCGGTTCTTCCGGGCGATCTCCTGGGCAATGCGCATCATGAAGCGCCGAACCAGAATCGTGGTCTCCTCCTCCGGGCAGTGCTGGACGATCTGCTCCTGAATCGGCAGCAGGTTGATGACATGCATGCGGATGCGACCGGAATAACTTGCAACGATGCTGGCGAGCTTCTCCACCTTCTCCTGCGCACGTTTGGAAGTGTACGGATAACTGTGGAAATGCACCGCCTCGATCAGCATGCCGCGGCGTGCCATCATCCATGCGGCAACCGGGGAATCAATGCCGCCGGACAGAAGAATCAGTCCGCGTCCGTTGGTGCCGAGCGGAAGTCCTCCGATTGCAGCGACTTTCTCATCATATATATAGGAAACTCCGCGGCGAAGATCGACATGCAGACGAACCTCCGGGTTGTGAACATCGACCTTCAGCACCTTACAGCCAATCAGAACCTTGGCGCCGATGATGCGTGCGATCTCCGGGCTCTTGATCGGGAACGTCTTATCCGCGCGCTTTGCGAATACTTTAAACGTCTTTACGCCGCGTTCCTCGATCTGTTTCAGCATAAACTTCACGGCCATTTCTCCGATGGCATCCAGGTTGCTCTCACACTCCCATGCCGGGCTGATGGACGCCACGCCGAATACACGGCTGACGAGCTTAATGATCGTATCTTCCGGGATGGTCTTAGGGCTCTTGATAAAGATCAGTCCCTCATGGCGGTACACATCAATTCCGCCGTTTCCTTCTTCCTTGGACTGCTCATTGGTCTTCTTCAGGGCCGCGCGGATTCTCTGGACGAGCACACGCTCAAAATACGGCTTATTCATTCCTTTCAGCGCGACTTCTCCAGTGCGCACAATGAAAATATTCTGTTCGTTCATGTTATTCCCTTTCTATATGCGTTCCCGCGGCTACTGAAAACTTCCGAGTCTGCGGAATCTCTGCACGGCGGTTTTTACTCTGTCTGCGACGATATCCATGTCTTCCGGCCTGTTGTACCGGCTGAAGCTGAACCGCACCGCGCCCTCGATTTCCTTAGGAGTTCTGCCCATGGCCTGCAGAACGTGGCTCTGTCCCTTATGATTGGATGAGCAGGCGGATCCTGTAGACACATAGATGCCGTCCTCTTCCAGCACGTGCAGCAGAACCTCTCCGCGAACGCCCAGGAAACTGATGTTCAGCACGGAATCGGCTCCCGTATCGTCTAACGGCGAATTGATGATAATGTCGTCAACTTGATCAGAGATCGCGTCAAGCAGTCTGGTTCTGCAGGCTTTCATGGTATCATGCCCGCTTTCCATCTCCTGCTGCATCAGCTCCGCAGCCTTTCCCAGGCCTGCAATTCCCGGAACGTTTTCCGTACCCGAACGGTAGCCTCTTTCCTGTCCTCCGCCGAGAATCAGCGCCGGAATCAGCGTTCCCTTCTTCACATACATCGCGCCCACACCCTTAGGTCCGTGGAATTTATGTGCGCTGACCGTCAGAAAATCCACGCCGGTGTTCTTCAGATCAACTTTTCCGTATCCCTGCACGGCGTCCGTATGCACCAGAATTCCGCTGGCCTTGTCCGGCTTTCCCGCCTTTTTTCGCGCGAGCTTCACAATATCCTTGATCGGCATGATGGTTCCGACTTCATTATTGACGGCCATCACCGAGATCAGTGTCGTCTCCTCATCGATGGCGTCCGCCAGTTCCTCCATATTGATATGACAAAGGGAATCCACGGAAATCCTGCTGACCCGGTATCCCTCATGTTCAAGGCGGTCACAGTTTTCTAAAACGGCCGGATGCTCCACACTGCTGACGATGATGTGTTTTCCCTGGTGTTTCCTCGCGTCCGCGACTTCACGGAGCACGGTGTTATCTCCTTCCGTTCCGCCGGAATTGAAGAAGATCTCCGACGAGTCGGCGCCGATCGTCTTTGCGAATGTCTTTCTCGCGTTTTCCACGACTTTCTCGGCGTCCATTCCCAGGGAATATAAAGAGGAAGGGTTTCCAAAGGTATTCTTTGCCACATCAGCCATCAGATCGGTGACTTCATCGGCCTGACGGGTTGTTGCGCTGTTGTCCAGATAGATCATATATTGCTTCCTTGTCCTGTGTACTTTTTGTCCTAAACGTAGGCATGTATTAAGGAAGCCTTCCGTTTCCCTGCTCGGATACGAAAGGCTTCTGATGGTATTCTGTTATTTCGCGTAATCGACGGCCTTGGTCTCGCGGACGACATTGACCTTGATCTGGCCCGGGTACTCGAGCTCGGATTCAATGCGCTTGGAGACATTGCGCGCGAGCAGCGGCATCTCATCATCCGGCACCTCGTCCGGGTTGACGATGATTCTGATCTCGCGTCCGGCCTGAATGGCGTAGGAGTTGGAAACGCCCGGCGTGGTGTTTGCGATGTCCTCGAGTTTCTCGAGTCTCTTGACGTAAACGTCCAGCGTCTCGCGGCGCGCGCCCGGTCTTGCGGCGGACAGTGCGTCTGCGGCTGCGATCAGGACGGCTTCCATGCACTTCGGCTCGTAATCGCCGTGGTGGGATGCCATGCAGTTAATGACCGCGCTGCTTTCCTTATATTTCTTCAGAATCTGAATACCGATGTCGACATGTGTGCCCTCGTATTCATGATCCAGCGCCTTTCCGATATCATGCAGGAGTCCGGCTCTCTTGGCGAGCTTGACGTTCAGTCCGAGTTCGCCGGCCATCAGTCCTGCCAGATGGGATACCTCGATGGAATGCTGCAGCACGTTCTGTCCGTAGGATGTGCGGAAGTGCAGTCTTCCGAGGAGTTTTACAAGCTCTGGATGCAGGTTGTGTATGCCGGTTTCAAAGGTCGCCTGCTCTCCTTGTTCTTTAATGACGTGGGAAACCTCGCGGCGGGCTTTCTCGACCATCTCTTCGATTTTGGCCGGGTGGATGCGTCCGTCCATGACGAGTTTTTCCAGTGCGATCCTTGCGACTTCTCTTCTGATCGGGTCAAATCCGGAAATGATGACGGCTTCCGGTGTATCGTCGATAATCAGATCGACTCCGGTCGAGGTCTCGATCGCGCGGATGTTGCGGCCCTCACGTCCGATGATTCGGCCCTTCATGTCGTCATTCGGCAGGTTGACTACGGAAAGCGTGCTCTCTGCAACCTGATCTGCCGCACATCTCTGAATGGCGCCGGTGATGATGTTCTTTGCCTTTTCATCGGCCTCTTCCTTGGCCTGGCTCTCGATTTCCTTGATCATCCTGGACGCTTCGTGGCGGCAGTCTTTCTCAACTTTTTCCAGAATAATCTGTTTGGCGTCCTCTGCCGTATATCCGGAAATCCGCTCCAGTTCCTTTACCTGCTGCTGCAGAGTCTCTTCTGCTTTCTGTTTCTTTCTTTCTGTCTCCTGCTCCTGCTGGGCCATGCGCTTTTCGCGTTTTTCAAACTGCTCCAGTTTCCGGTCCGCCGCTTCCTCTTTCTGCTGAATGCGGCGTTCCTGGCGCGCGACCTCACTGCGGCGCTCTCTGACTTCCTTATCCGCGTCATCGCGGATCTTGTGTGCTTCTTCCTTGGCCTCTAACGTAATCTCTTTACGAATCGTCTCTGAATGGTTCTTTGCGTCCAGAATCAGGTTCTTAGCCTGCTGCTCCGCACTGCCGATGACTTTCTCACCAACGTTCTTGCGGACAATATATCCGATCAGGACACCGACAACCAATGCCAGCACGATTCCGATAATCAGACCAATGACTGGTACTAACGGCACGGAAGCACCTCCTTCCATTTATTTCTGCTCTCTTGTGTGACCAATGCCGGGAAACCTCTTGCCCCGTCTGCGTTTTGTCAAAAACAGCAACAGAAAAAGTCCGGCAACGGTTAAAACTGCTCCGGACTCGCTCCCGAAAAGAATTGTCTGCAATGACCTGCACAGAAGCACAGAAAACATGGATTGTGAAACCCCCTGTCTCATGCATTTTCCTGCATTGAATTGGTAATCCGTGCACAGCAAAGCAGTCGATACGCGGCATACCATGCGGTCATGTACAAGAAACAACGGACGATACCATCCGCCCACATTCTGTTCATACAATGTTCACAAAACAGCTGCGCCCATCCGGGGCAGCAGTCAGCCCGCATCTTCTGCGTAAACGGCAATACTGCAGATCCTATTGCAAAATTTATCATAAAAAAGATCTTAAATCTTTCTAAAGTTCCGGAAAACGGTCCGTAAATGTGATATTCTGTATATTCTAAGATAGGTTGGATTACACACGCCGAGCAGCTGAATCACTGTACGTGAGGCCGCGCGCCGCAGAAGACCGGACGCATCGTTTAAAAGCGATGCACAAGCCTGCAATTCCGCCTTGATATACTTACATCTTTTACATTATAATGTTCTAGTGGTTTTTATGTCAAGTATTCCATATAACCGGAAGGGATGAAATTCATGAGGTATATACTCTCGCGCTTTAAGGGCGCTGATAAAATATCGCTTGGGATTGTTGCTGTGTTTATGGTGCTCAGCATCCTGATGATCGGAAGCACGACGATTTCCACGATGTCGTTCTGGAACAGAAACACGATCGTACAGGCAGGCTCCTACGTGATCGGAATCGGTCTGATGATGATCATTATGGCGATCGGTTATGAAATCTTCCGCGGAAGAATCAAACAGCTGTATGTGTTCTCGCTGTTTCTGCTGCTCCTGGTATACGTTCCGGGTCTGGGCATCACCCAGTTCGGCGCGCGTTCCTGGATCACCCTCGGATTCACTACCGTCCAGCCTTCTGAGATCGTAAAAGTTCTGTTCGCCCTGCTGATGGCAGACTACCTGGATAAACATCATGATGAACTCTATAATTTCCGGGGACTTCTGAAAGCCGGCGTCCTCGCAGCTCCAATCATCGGCATCGTCCTGAAAGAAGATCTGGGAAGCGCCCTGGTATTCATGACGATGTGGCTCGCCATGGTATTCTTTGCCGGTCTGAGCATTAAAGTATTTGCAAAATTCCTGGTCATCGTCGCCTGCCTGATTCCGCCTGCCTATATGATGATGGCTACGTATCAGAAAGAGCGTATCAGCTCCTTCCTGCACCCGGACAACCTGAGCATCGGATCCAATTATCAGGTGTATGAATCCAAGATCGCGATGGGCTCCGGCGGCGTATTCGGCAAAGGCCTGTTCCACGGCACTCAGAAAGCCCTGAACTTTATCCCGGTTCAGAAATCCGACTTCATTTTCTCCGTCATCATCGAAGAACTTGGCCTGATCGGCGGGCTGATCGTCATCGGCCTCTTCGCCTACCTGATGGTGCGCTTCATGCGCATCGCACTGGAAGCCACCGACCTGTTCGGCGCCCTCGTCGTCGTCGGCTTCATCGGCATGTTTATCTTCCAGATCTTTGAGAACATCGCCATGACCATGGGAATCATGCCAGTCACCGGCATCACCCTGCCGTTCCTGAGCTACGGCGGAACCTCCATCCTGTGCAACACAATGGCCCTCGGCTTCATCCTCGCCGTCCGCGACAGAAGCAGAATGATACAGTTCTAATGGCGCTTGCTCTCACGAGGTCGAACGCAGTGAAGACCAAGTGATGAGAAGGCCTTATGCTAGTGACGCCCAAGAGCGGGAGCGCAGCGAACCGCGATTGGCTAGCCACACGTCGTATAATGCAGTTGCCCTCATCCATCCGAGCATCAGCGAAGCATGGGTGATTGAGAACTGCTTAATGGAATTGCCCCTGCGACTGCGAGCGAGAGCGAAGCAAAAGCAGCGGGAATTCCTTATGCTGGCAGCACCCGTGAGCAGAAGCAAAACGCACTGCGAACGGCAAGTGCTGTGTCGTTATGGCGCTTGCCCTCGCGAAACCGAGCGTCAGCGAAGGTTGAGCGATGGGAAGGCCTAATGCTAACGGCGCCCAGGAGAACGAGCCGTCAGGCGATGTTCGACTGGTTAGCGCCGTGTCGTATATAATGG
>SFHC01000005.1 GCA_004555725.1 [Eubacterium] saphenum | reverse complement strand
GCCCACAAGCGGAATCACAACGAACAGAAAAATGCTGACGAACAGAGTACTGTAGGGAACAACCACATTGGAAACACCCAAAAGGAATTTTACAATCGGAACAAATGCCACCAGAATAATAAGGTCATTGGTGGCCACCTGCACAACCGTATAAGCAGGGTTCCCTTTTGTAAGTGTACTCCACACAAACACCATTGCTGTACATGGAGCAGCTCCTAAAAGCACAGCTCCGGCGAGGTATTCTGTCGCCAGTCCCGGTGATATGAAGGCTTTGAATATGACAAACAAAAACAGGTAAGCAATTCCATACATAGTGAAAGGCTTGATCAGCCAGTTCGTCACCCATGTGACCAGAAGTCCCTTTGGATTCTTCCCAATCTGTTTTACGCTCTGAAAATCTACTTTCATCATCATAGGGTATATCATGACCCAGATGAGAACAGCGATAGGAATCGAAATGCCGGAAATCTGAAATTTGCCGAGTGTGGCAGGAATGGCCGGGACAAAATGCCCAATCAATACTCCTATAGCCATGCAGAGCAGTACCCACACAGAAAGATACCGCTGAAATGTATTAATACCTTTGTTTTTATTGTTCATAACGTTGCCTCCGTTAGTTTGATACATTGAAATGTATCTATGTTTATGGGTTTTATATAGGCAATCCCAAAGGACTGCCTATGAATGATAGATATCGATTACTTCTTTTCCCTGCATCTGCAGGATACGCTCTCGTCCGTTTCGCAGTCACATCTTGCGTAGGAACCGATCATGTCCCGGAACTCCCTGACCCCGTCTGCGGAGATGGAGTAATGCATCCATTTTCCCTCTTTGTAGTAATCTACAAGTCCGCTGTCCGCAAGGATCTTCATGTGATGCGAAAGAGTCGGCTGTGTGATATTCAGTTCCTCCAGCAGATCACATCCGCACTTCTCCCCATGCTGGAGAGCAAGCATGATCGCAAGGCGGTTCTCATCTGTGAGCGCCTTTATTTTTTTGACGTCTTCTCTGAATCCCATGATTTTCACCTCCGAGAGATGTACATATTATATCGAATGCATTCACAGTTGTCAATGTGTGAATGTAATATTGTTTAAAAATCTTTTCGCCTCTGATGGTAGTGTGGAAGCCTTACAAGAATGATATTGCCGTTACGGCCCAACTGAGCGTCGGTCGTTCATCCGGTATCATTTCTGACTTGGTGCGCCCGCAGATCACCATCACCGAATAAAAAAGCAGGTGCCCCCCTTCTGGAGTGCCTGCTCGGTTGACTTTCAGAAATGAATCTCACTTTGTAAGTTCGAAACTTCTTTGGACGTATTCCATAATCATCCTATCCTCAAGATAATCACTCAACATAATCGAAATCCATGTTTTATGATTCATATGGTATCCCAGAAATACCACTCCGGGATATTTGCTGATATCATTCTCCAATGTATCCGTTTTGAGATTTATTATATCAACAGTGGTCCTATCTTTATCCTTAAGAAGTTTTTCTCTTTTTACATTCATGATAAGGGCAAACCATTTTCTGGTATCTGCATGCCTGAAAGTTCCGTATGACTGGTACTGCGCTGCCTCCCATGGAAAATCCGGCTTTACGTCATACTGATTCAAAATCATTTCCGTGATTCTGTTTGCCTGCTCTGAAGCAAACAGAACTTCCCTGCAGACTGCATCTCCAATGTGCTCAAGCAATTGCCTGTATGCATCACGAACAGTGTTCACATAGGCTCCATTGAAATGTTCTGACCTGAGTTGAACATATTCTTCGTTATTCATCTTATCAATCACTTCACTTGTCACATTGCCTTCTTTTGAAACAGATAAGATTACATGAAATTCTCCGTTCATAAAATCTGTTTCATAACAATACTGATCACCGGATTTCTGAAACCCAAAACTATCCATCTTGGATGGCACAAATCTTCTTTTCCTAAAGACTTCATCCTCAATCATATCCTCACCAGTCTCTTCGTCTTTGTAGAATCTGTTTCCCCAACATCCATCCCCTACCCTACATCTAATCACGAGCCACAACCTGCCCGATTATTTAACCGCGACACACAACTCTGTAAAAAACGCCCTGGATAACTTCCCTATGTGCTGTTTTTTGGCCAGATTTCAGGTTCAGGGGACGCTGAAATTTTCCACGATTCCCGAAACCCGCTGATTTCAGCAGGTTCCGGCCTCATCTTTTTTCTTTGACATCAATGCTACCGTCTCAACATGTTTCGTCATCGGAAAGTTATCAAACGGCTTCACGTATTTCACATCGTATCCCAGGTATTTGAAGCCGGACAGATCGCGGGCAAGGGTCTTGGGGTTGCAGCTGATATACACGATCTGCGAAACGCCGTAGGCGGCGATTTTATTGACGGCGTCCGGGCTCATGCCGGCACGCGGAGGGTCAACGACGATGACATCTGGCTTGTCGGATCTGGTCTCAAGGACTTTAAACACGTCTCCGCAGAGGAACTCGCAGTTCGTGAGACCGTTCAGCTCGGCGTTTGCTTTTGCGGCTTCAACGCTTTCCGGGACGATTTCTACGCCGAGAACAGAAGCGGCTTCCTTTGCCATGACCTGGCTGATGGTGCCGGTCCCGCAGTACAGATCGAACACGCGCTTACCGTGGAAATCATCGATCAGATCGATGGCTTCTCTGTACAGACGCTCTACGGCCTCTACATTTGTCTGGAAGAAGGAGAACAGATTTACCCGGAATTTCAGGCCAAAGATCTCCTCCATATAGTAGTCGCGGCCATAGAGATTGATCAGCTTATCACAGCTGACTTTGTCGGCGAGGACATCGTTCAGCGTCTGGGAGATGCCGACAATCGTATTCTCCAGGGGAAGATCCAGCAGACCGTCTTTCCAGCTCTGTGCATCGAACTCAGATTCTGTTGACGTTACGATGCTGACGAGCAGTTCATGCGTCCGGACGCCGCGGCGGATGATCAGATTCCGCAGGAGCCCAGTGTGGAGCTTCTTGTGATATTTCTTGTATCCCCGCTCCTCACAGAAATCCAGGGTGTAGCGCAGGATCTTGTTAAAATCCGGATGGACAAGCTGGCACTGATCCACCGTCACCACCGACATAAACTGGCGCTTTTTATGCATGCCGAGCTGAAGAGGCCCGTCTTTCACCAGGTCACCGAATGTGTATTCCATTTTGTTTCTGTACTGATACCGGTACTCTTCCGGACATCCCTCGATCGCGTCGAATTTTTCCGGGATCACGCCGGATTCGTGGAAAAACCCTCGCGCCTCCCCCTCCTTATTCTTCAGCTGTTCTTCATACGAGACGCCCTGATAGCAGCATCCTCCGCAGATCTCATTATGCGGGCATACGCCCTCCGGCATCCCCTTGGCCTGGTTTTCTTTTGTCCTCGACATCGCAGTCTCCTATATTCTAATCTCTATGACAAGACGCGGAATTTAATACTCCGCGTCACCGTAATATTTCTCGTAAAAATCTTTCTTGAACTCAGTGAACCGGTCCTCTTCAATCGCTTTCCGCATCCCCGCCATCAGATGAATCAGGAAATGCAGGTTGTGCTCCGTCAGCAGCATCGCGGCCATCATCTCTCCAGCCTTGAACTGGTGGCGGATATACGCCTTGGAATAATGGCGGCAGGCATAGCAGTCGCACGCGTCGTCCAGCGGCGTGAAATCCTCTTCAAACTTGGCGTTCTTGATGTTGATCCGTCCATGCGAGGTCATGGCCAGCCCGTGGCGCGCAATTCTGGTCGGCTCCACACAGTCAAACATATCGATATGACGCTCCACGCCTTCAAACAGGTAGTCCGGAGTGCCCACACCCATCAGATAACGCGGCTTGTCCTTCGGCAGATACTCCACGCAGTCGTCCAGCACGTCAAGCATAATTTCCTTTGGTTCGCCGACGCTCAATCCCCCAATGGAGTAACCCGGAAGATCCATATCCACAATGCGCTCCGCACTCTCTTTTCTGAGGTCCTTATACATTCCGCCCTGCATAATGCCGAACAGTGCCTGTTTCTCCGTGTTATGATGTGCATCCTTGCAGCGCTGCAGCCATCTGCAGGTCCGGCGCATGGAATCTTCAATATATTCCCTTTCCGCAGGATACGGCGCGCACTCATCGAATGCCATCATAATATCTGAGCCGAGAGCGGTCTGGACCTCCACTGCCTTCTCCGGAGACAGGAACTGCCGCGAACCGTCGATGTGACTTCTGAACGCGACCCCTTCTTCTGTGATTTTCCTGAGCTGACCCAGAGAAAACACCTGGAACCCGCCGCTGTCCGTCAGAATCGCACGGTCCCAGTTCATGTATTTATGCAGACCTCCGGCCTTCCGGATAATTTCGTGACCCGGACGCAGGAACAGATGGTACGTATTCGACAGAATAATCTCCGCGCCCATCTCCTTCACCTGCTCAGGACGCATGGCTTTAACAGCGGCCTGCGTTCCGACCGGCATAAACACTGGCGTCTGGATGTCCCCGTGCGGAGTGTGGACGATTCCGCGCCTTGCCCCGGTTTTTTTATCTTCATGCAGCAATTCATATGTTACAGCTGGTTTGCTCATTCTACTCTCTCCTGTTTTCTTACTTCTACGCTTTGCAGCTAATCCATTATAGCAGACTTGCGGATGAGATTTCACGGATTTCTGCAAGTTTCTTCGCTCTGTGGTAGAATGATTCATATCCGGACAAAAAGAACACGCAGCAAGGGGCTTCCTGATAGGAAAGGTGAACCATATGAATCAGAATAACCATAATAATCCGCCGGACATTAAGGATCATACAGAGCAGGCGCACAACCGGATCCTGATTACGGAAGACGACCCCGTGATCGCAGATGCGGCCGCGCGTCATCTGCAGACCTGGGGATGGAAGACGTTCTGCACCGAGGATTTCAGTGATGTGGCGGGCGAAGTAAAACGGCTGCGTCCGGACCTTATCCTTATGGACGTGTCTCTTCCCTTCTTCAACGGCTACCACTGGTGCCAGGAGATTCGAAAGTTCTCCCGTGTGCCGGTGATCTTTATCAGTTCCTATTCTGACAACATGAATATCGTAATGGCGATGAACATGGGCGGAGACGACTTTATCGCAAAGCCGTTTGACCTGAACGTGCTGACTGCCAAAATCCAGGCGCTTCTCAGAAGAACCTATGATTTTGGCGCACCCGCAGAGGAAAACAAGCTGGAAGTCCGCGGAGCTGTATTAGACCTGAACAATGTCTCCGCGGAGATCAACGGAAACCGTCTGGAACTGACCAAGAACGAGTTCCGGATCATGGAATGCCTGATGAAGAATCCGGGAAAAGTGGTCGGCCGGGACCAGATTATGACGGCACTCTGGGAGACAGATTCATTTATTGACGATAATACACTTACCGTCAATATGACCAGATTAAGGAAAAAACTTGCCGCTGCCGGCCTGAACGGGTTCATTTTGACCAAAAAAGGCTTAGGCTACTATATCCCAGAATCAGATCCGGAAGAATAGCTGTCTTCCGGGGTCCTTTCTAACAGACTCAAAGCAATATTTCAGGGAGAATATTCTGATGAACCATTCCTCTTTTCTTCTATATTTAAAAAGATGTTCCATACAGATCATCACATGGGCTGTGACAGCTGCCGTATTTCTGCTTCTCGGGGCGCTGACCAGCATGGATTCCGCGATCTGGCACTATGCTCTTCTGTTGAGCGGAACGTTTCTTCTCCTGTCGATTTTCACGCAGTATCTGCATGAGCGTAAGAAAACAGAGGCTGTGATGGAATGCCGCCTTCAGGCGCCGGAAATCACCGCATCACTTCCCCCGTCCTCCTCGCCTTCAGAGCAGCAGGAGCAGCAGCTTATCGCCGAACTTCTGAAAGAGCTCTCGGAACGAGAGACGAAGACAAAGAATCGGCAGGAGAACATGCTGAACTATTATACGATGTGGGTGCATCAGATCAAAACCCCAATCGCAGCGCTGGATCTTCTGATTCAGGGCAGCGATTCTGCTGCGCGCTCAGACATGGACCTGGAACTTCGCCGGATCCGGCAGTATGTCGAGATGGTGCTGAGTTATCAGCGTCTCGGATCAGAGCAGACGGATTTTCTTTTCCAGAAGACGGATCTGGACAGCGTGATCCGCTCCTGCGTCAAGAAGCAGTCTGTATTTTTCATCCGAAACCATCTGTCACTCGATTTTCAGCCGACCGGACGAACGGTCGACACGGACCGAAAATGGCTGTCGTTTGCACTGGAGCAGATCCTCTCCAATGCAATAAAATACACAAAAGAAGGAGGCCGGATCAGGATCGCGGAAGAAAGCCCTTCCGATTCTCCTCTGACAGCAGATGAAGCATTCAGTCATGGATTTTCACTCGTCATCGAAGATAACGGCATTGGAATCAGGAAGGAGGACCTTCCGAGAATTTTTGACCGCGGATTCACCGGAAGCAATGGAAGAGAACATCAGAAAGCGACCGGAATTGGACTGTATCTGACGGCGGAAACACTAAGACGCATAGGGTGCGAAGTTGCAGCAGAGTCTGAGCCGGGAAAAGGAACGCGCATATTTATCCATTTTCCGCAGAGCCGCCGCGGAAACCTGTTCGAGTAATACCGGAACCTTACAGCAATGTAAGGTTCCCTCTGGTTTTTGTAAGGTAAATCTAAGGCACGCCCCTTCACTTCCTGTTAGGATAGAGGTGCAAAAGGAAAGACGCGGACAAGTCCGCATCGCTGCAATATAAACACCTGCCGCACAGATCGGGAACGGCCAGAACGGAATCATCCCGCTTGGCGGCGCACTGCTTCAGACAGGAATCGGCACAGAGAGATCATGCACAGCATTATCTCCTGCCGGGAAAGGAGAGCCTGATGGCATTACTCGTAGTAAAAAATCTAAAGAAAACATACAGCACGAGATTTGGAGGAAACAAGGTGGAAGCGCTCAGAAATGTGACGTTTTCCGCTGAAGAAGGAGAGTTCACCGCAATCATGGGTGAATCCGGATCGGGAAAAACCACGCTTCTGAACATCCTTGCATCTCTGGATAAGCCGACAAGCGGTGAAGTTCTGCTGAACGGACGCGACATCACCAGGATTACAGAGAAAGAAATGGCCGGCTTCCGCCGCGACCATCTCGGCTTTATCTTCCAGGACTTTAACCTTCTGAATACGCTGACGCTGAAAGATAACATTCTGCTTCCTCTGGTTCTGCAGGAGGTCCCGTATAAACAGATGATCCGCCGTCTGTCCCCTCTCGCACAGAACCTCGGGATCAGCGAACTGCTGAATAAGTACCCGTATGAGGTCTCCGGAGGACAGAAACAGCGTGCAGCAGCGGCAAGAGCTCTGATCACGCAGCCAGAGCTTCTGCTTGCGGACGAGCCGACCGGCGCTCTGGACTCACGCTCCTCTGATATCATGATGGAGCTTATGACAAAGGTCAATGAACAAGGACAGACCATCATCATGGTTACTCACTCTACTAAAGCCGCAAGCTACGCCAAACGCGTCCTCTTCATCAAGGACGGCCAGGTTTTCCACCAGATTTTCAAAGGAAACCGGTCAAATGAAGAGATGTTCTCAATGATTGCACAGACGCAGACGGTACTGATTAATGGAGGTGACCTGAATGACCAGCAGTAACCTTTCATGGACTCTCGCCCTTGGAAATATCCGGCGCGAGCGAAAATTCTTTGTCCCATACATCCTGGCTTCAACCGGGATTGTGATGATGTTTTATCTTCTCGTGTACATCTGGAAAGACCCTGGACTGAAAAAAATCTCCTCCGGTGAGATGCTCTCTGATCTTATGGGATTCGGAACGTTCATAGTCGGCATTTTTGCTGCGATCTTTCTGTTCTATATCAATAAATTTCTGATGAAGAGAAGGAACAAGGAACTTGGAATCTACAATATTCTGGGCATGGAAAAGCGTCATATCGGGCGGATCCTGCAGATGGAGTCACTGATCACATCCGTCATTTCCATCACAGCCGGCATCCTGCTCGGCGCAGTATTCAGCAAGCTTGTGCAGATGATTATCCTGAAAATGCTCAGCTCCTCGGCTCAGCTGACAGGAACCATCAACTCTCAGGGCGTCCTGTACAGTGTGATCTTCTTTGCCGTTCTCTTTGAACTGATTCAGCTCCGCAACCGCTTCCGTGTACAGTTCTCCAAACCGATTGAACTGTTAAAAGGATCCGATTCCGGCGAACGCGAACCAAAGGGAAACATCTTTCTTGCGATCATCGGAGCAGCATTTCTGATTGCAGGATATACGATTGCCCTGCGCATTAATGATGCCATAAGCGGAATCGGCTTCTTCTTCATTGCCGTAACAGCAGTCATTATCGGAACTTACCTGCTGTTTACCAGCATCAGCGTCGTCATCCTGAAGCTGCTGAGGAAGAACAAGAACTATTATTATAAACCGGGTCATTTTACCTCAATCTCCGGCATGCTGTTCAGGATGAAACAGAATGCTGTCGGCATGGCCAATATCTGCATACTCGCAACAATGGTCCTGGTAATCATCTCCACCACCGTCTGCCTGAATACCGGAATCGACAAGACCATTCAGAACGTCACGCCGATGAAAGCGTCCCTCTCCGGAACTATGTCCGGGATCAGCAAAAATAAAGGGCTGGACCTGATGACACCTTCTTCACAGAAAGAAGTCATTCAGCTGGCAAAGAAGACCGCCGCTGAGAAGAACTCTGAAATCAAGGACATCACAGCCTATACCGCCTACTGTCCGCAGGTAAAATACCGTTCCAAAAACGGCACTGCATCATACATGATGAGATACAGCACGAAAACCTATACGGGAAGCCTGATGATCATTGACGAACAGCAGTATAAAGCGATCACAGGAAAAAACCTGCATCTTTCTGAAAATGAGGTGCTGGCGCACATGCCGAGCCGTGCAAATCACGTGAAAATCAATGATGTAACCTATAACGCGCGCTACACGGCGGACAGTTTCCTTCCGACGACCGCTTCACGTACACAGGGAGGATCCATCGTGGTAAAGGATCAAAACACGATTCGGAAAATCGCAGCGCAGGATCCGGCTCCAACATACACCCTGTACCGCGCCGTCACCTTCTCCGCTTCCGGTTCAACCGCTGTAAACCGGGCAATCGGAAAAAGCCTGAACACCAAACTGAACAAATCGGTTCAGTCTTACGGATCCGGGGTAAAAACCGGCGCCCGCCCTGCTTTCTTTGGCAGCTGCATCACCCATAAAGAAACCTACTCTCTGATGAAGGGCTTCACCAACGGATTCCTCTTCCTCGGAATCTTCCTCGGCCTGCTCTTCACCCTCGCAGCCGCTCTGATCATCTACTACAAGCAGGTTTCCGAAGGATACTACGACAAGAACAACTTTGCCATCATGCAGCAGGTTGGCATGAGCCAGGCAGAAGTCAAGAAGAGCATCCGCTCGCAGGTCATGTTCGTGTTCTTCACCCCGATCATCGTTGCAGCCTGCCACATGAGCGGAGCATTCAACATGATGAATCACATTCTGCAGCTGTTCGGCCTCCAGGACACCCCGCTGTTCCTGAAATGCACCGGCATCACGTTCATCTTGTTTACCCTGCTTTACCTGATCGTCTACCTGCTGACTTCCAGAGAATACTACAAGATCGTATCCTGGAAAGCAGGAGAACGGATGGAATAGGTCTAACGAACGTATACCACGGCTTCTGACATTTCCCGTACGCAGGACCGCAGGCTTCTGCGGAGATGCACTGCACACATTACGATCAATTGTGTCCAGCGAGACTTTGGCAAGCCCTTCTGATCTCAAACGCAACAAAGAGCAGATCCTGATTTTCAGAATCTGCTCTTGTTGATTATGATTTACCGAAGCTATGCTCCGCAGGAAAGTTCCGGCTCATCAGGACCCTCTTGCGTGTGGTTCTGTACCCGTGCCTTTTCTGCTTCCTCCAGAATGATCAGAGCTTTTTTATATTTCTCCAGCCTCCGGTAATCTTGCTCTGTCGGACTCGCGATCCTCGAGAGATCCATATTATGCCGCAGATCGGACCGTTTCACAATCGCCGCATCAGGATGTTCTGCTGCTCTTCTGACATAGGAGAAGTAGTCCTCTCCGTTTCTTCTGGACATGCTGTCCACAATCTTCATGACACAGCTTCCGAACAGACGCCGAATCTCTTCCAGACTCGCATCTGTATCTTCAACCGTATCATGCAGCATCGCGGCGGATATAATTTCCGGATCCTCCGTCCGCTCAGCGGTATACAAAGCAACCTGGACCGGGTGCAGGATATACGGTTTCCCCGCCCGGTCTTTTTGTCCATCATGTTTTTCTGATGCGTACAGAAACGCTTCCCAGATCTGCAAGTACTGATTCACTGCGTTTCCCTCCGCCTAAATGATGAGCATCGCATCGCCATAAGAAAAGAATCTGTATTTTTCCTTTACGGCTTCGTTATAGGCTTCCAGAATCTTCTCCCGGCTGTACAGCGAGGACACCAGCATGATAAGCGTGGATTTAGGGAGATGGAAATTGGTAATCAGCGCATTAACAATTTTCCATTCGTAACCCGGGTAGATAAAGATACCCGTATTTCCATGTCCGGATTTCACCAGGTATTTTCCGGTTTTTTCATCCATATAGGCAGCACTCTCCAGAGTTCTCGTGGAGGTTGTTCCGACAGAAATTATGCGGCCTCCCTCCTGAATCGTCTGATTAATGATATCGGCTGTCTCCGGCTGAACAAAGTACTCTTCAAAATGCATATGATGATCTTCGATATTTTCACACTTAACCGGACGGAAGGTGCCGATTCCGACGTGCAGCGTGACATAAGCAAGTTTTACACCCTTATCCTGTGCTTTCTTCAGAAGCTCCTTAGTAAAATGCAGACCGGCGGTCGGTGCGGCGACGGATCCGTCGTAATGCGCGTAAACCGTCTGATACATATCCTTATCTTCTTCATCGCTCGGACGTTCGATATACGGCGGAAGCGGCATGCTTCCCAGCTCTTCCAGCCGCTCCATGAAGATGCCATCATAGTGGAACTCCACTATTCTAGTTCCATCCTTGCCGTATTCCAGGATTTCTGCTTCCAGCTTGCCATTGCCAAAATCAACCTTGTCTCCCGGTTTCAGCCGTCTTCCCGGGCGAACAAGCGTTTCCCATCGATCTCCATCAATTCGCTTGCTCAGAAGGAACTCAATATGCGCGCCGGTCTTCTCCTTTACGCCAAAAATCCTGGCCGGAATAACTTTTGAATCATTCATCACCAGACAGTCTCCAGGCTTTAGATAATCCAGGACATCATAGAAATGCTTATGCTCAATTGTCCCCTCTGCCCGGTTAAGCACCATCAGACGACACTCGTCGCGCTGTTCCATCGGCGTCTGCGCAATCAGTTCTTTCGGCAGTTCATAATCAAACTCTTCAATATTCATAGTCTTACTTCCTCTATATCTGCGGGCAGCGTTCTCATTACTGCCAGATTTTCTGTATGTATTGTTTCCCTTTATCCTTCTCAGCTGCCGGCATTTTCTGCCGGACTTTGCGGAATTCTTTATTCCCCGGTTTCTTCCGCGGTTTCTGGATGATCCCCCGGAAACAGATTGGAAAGCCCCAGATGATCATATGCAAGCTGAGTGGCCATCCTTCCCTTCTGCGTCCGGAACAGCAGTCCGGACTGGATCAGATACGGCTCATGAGCGTCTTCCAGCGTGACACGCTCTTCACCAAGCGACGCGGCAATCGTATCGATACCAACAGGGCCTCCGTGAAAACGGGTAATGATCGTCCGCAGCATCTCACGGTCGAGACGCTCCAGCCCAAGCGCATCAATTCCCAGCGCCTGCATAGCCAGTTCCGTAATGGAGGCATCAATATGACCGTCTCCTTTAACCTGAGAAAAATCGCGGATTCTCTTTAAAAGGCGGTTGGCCACTCGCGGCGTTCCCCGCGAACATCTGGCTATTTCCATGAGTGCGTCATCGTCAATTCCGATCCCCATAATTCCGGCAGACCGGCGTACAATCTCCGCCAGTTCAGCCGGCTCATACATATCAAACTTACAGATTACGCCAAATCGGTCGCGTAGCGGAGCGGAAAGACTCCCCGCCCGCGTCGTCGCGCCGATCAGCGTAAATTTAGCAATATCCAGGCGAATCGATCTTGCTGAGGGTCCTTTGCCTATGATGATATCCAGGGCATAGTCCTCCATCGCCGAGTACAGAACCTCCTCAACCGCGCGGTTAAGGCGGTGAATTTCGTCGATGAACAGCACATCGTTATCATTCAGGTTGGTCAGAATTGCTGCCAGATCCCCTGCGCGTCCGATTGCGGGTCCGCTTGTCACCTTAATTTCCACACCGAGCTCATTCGCAATGATTCCGGCAAGCGTAGTCTTGCCGAGACCCGGAGGCCCGTAGAATAATACATGATCCAGCGGTTCTTTCCGCATCTTGGCTGCTTCGATAAAGACTTTCAGATTGTCTTTCACCTTTGACTGCCCGATAAAATCGCCCAGATACTGCGGCCGCAGTGTTTTTTCATTATGTTCTTCTTCAATGGATAGCGGAGATCCCTGCGTTATCCGTTCGTCCATGATCGTCAGCCCTTCCCGGTCATCTACCATTATCGTATTTTACACGCCCGTGTAATTCCTGCAACATTATTCTTCCATATCTCATCTATTTTCTGGAAATATGCTTAAAACAGATTCTTCAGCGCGGCTTTGATATATCCTTCGCTGTCCAGGTCGTCCGCATCCACCAGCGAAACCGCCTCTTCCGCCTCTGCATGGCTGTATCCAAGCGCCTCCAGCGCCTCTTCCGCAATTTTCCGCGCACTTCCATCTGCATGCTTGACTTCTGCAGATTCCGATTCATCTTCTTCCGGAACGTAGTCTACTTTATCCTTCAGTTCCAGAATCACACGGTCCGAAGTCCGTTTTCCTACGCCCTGCGCCTGCTGAACAAGCGAGGCATCTTCTGATGCAATCGCCCGTTTCAGTTCATGCAGCGGAGCCGTTCCCATAATAGACAGCGCCGCTTTGGAGCCGACACCCTTTACAGTGGTCAGCAGCTGAAAGAGTTCCAGTTCCCGCGGATCCTGAAAGCCGTACAGACTGATGTCATTCTCACGGACAGCCATTGATGTATACACCTGCGCTGCATCCCCGTCTTTACATTTATATAACGGAGAATTCCCGGGAAGGAACACGCGGAATCCGATACCCGCTGCAGTTTCTATGATTACTGTGCCATCCTGCTGCGGATGGATGATTCCTTTTAAAAATCGTATCATAATGTCGTTTCTTTCCAATCTATATATTACTCAACAGTCTTTCATGATATCGCATTCCGGAAATTTTGCAAGACCCGTCAGGCAAAAGTAATCTCATCAAGAGGCTGAACGACTTTTACGTCTTGCTCTTTCATCTTTGTCCATGCAATGGACCTTCCCAAATGCAGAAATCCTCAGATTCCCCTGCGAATGCGAAGTTTCTTTCCCGGCTGCGCCTTCAGCAGTTCATCCAGCTGTTTCTGCTGTTTCCGCGAAGCATAGGCATGGCCATGACAGACCGCTGCAGCTACAGCGTCTGCTGTATCATCCGGTTTAGGAACTTCACTCAGATTCAGAATGGCTTTTACCATCTCCTGCACCTGTTTTTTATCGGCGCGTCCATATCCGACCAGACCCTGTTTAATCTGAAGCGGGGTATATTCATTCACTTCCAGTCCGGCATTCACACAGGCGAGGATAGCGATCCCTCTGGCTTCTCCGACATGAATGACCGTTTTTGCGTTTGTGTTGAAAAACAGCTCCTCGATCGAGGCTTCATCCGGATGATAAATCTGAATAATGGATTTCAGCTCCGTGTACAGGTGCTGCAGACGATACTCCATAGGCGTCCCGGCGTCTGTCGTAATCGCTCCATAGTCAATCGCCTGGAAATGATTTCCCTTCATATCTATGATCGCCCATCCCATGATCGCATATCCGGGGTCGATACCGAGAATCCTCATACCTGTTCCGCCTTTCTGCTGTATATTTCCGAATAACCTCTTGCAAAACTGATGAACTCAGTATATCATAAGAACATACGTTTGTCCAGGTTGGCAAATAAGAAACATACTTTCTGAAATGACGCAGAATTTTCCTCGATGAATATGGAAACTTCATCAGCGCAGATTAAATTATTATTCATTTTCTCTAATAACTATGGTATAATCTCTGTATAGTTATACACAACAGGAGGATGAAAATGCGTTATTCCAGACAGAACAAGATACTTGAACTGATTAGCAAGTATGAGATTGAAACACAGGATAAACTCGCAGCGATGCTTCGCAAAGAAGGGTTTGAGGTTACCCAGGCAACGATTTCCAGAGACATCAAGGAACTGCAGCTGATCAAAACGCTCTCTTCCAGCGGGAAATACAAGTACGCTGTCAGTAAGCGTTCAGACGCGCCGATCTCTGACCGATTTATCAAGATTTTCAAGGAGACTGTGCTCAGCTTTAACGCTGTCAACAACCTGATTCTGATCAAAACACTCTCTGGATGCGGAAGTGCCGCTGCAGAGGCTGTGGACAATATCGGTGTTGAGCATATCGCAGGAACAGTTGCCGGTGACAATACCATGCTGATCGTCGTGGACGATGAGAAGAATGTGGATGAAATCCTGGGGCTGTTTAATAAGATGCTGACGGCCAAGAAGCAGGAGAATTAATCTTCACTGAGCGGCATTTTCTGTGATTCTTCACATACCAGCTGATCACCAGTCTGCGGCACGCCCGGCGGAAAATATGGGAAATCCCGCTCCGCCGAAAAACCGTCCGGTGCTTTTCGCCGGATCCGTGTGCATGCCGAATGGGATACGGAGAAGCAGAAATGATCGAACACATCAGAATTTCAGACTTTGCGATTATAAAAACAACCGATGTGGATTTTCATCCGGGCCTGAACGTCATTACCGGAGAAACAGGCAGCGGAAAATCTATCATTATAGAAGCCATGAGCCTGGCGCTCGGAGCTCGCGCAGATTCTTCTCTGGTGCGCCGGGGAGCAGAAAAAGCAAAAATCCAGATGCAGGCGGATCTGAACGGAGAATCCTGCGTGATTACCAGAGAACTCAGTCGAAACGGCAGGAACATTTGCCGTCTGAATGGTGATCTGGTCTCCCTCAGTCAAATTCAGGAAACTGCTGAACATATCGCGGACATTCACGGGCAGTATGATAACCAGGCTCTTCTGGATCCGGAACGGCACATGGAGCTTGTTGACGCTTACAGAAGAGAGGAAATCCGGCCCTGCTTCCAGGCGTTTACTTCTGCGTATGTGAATTATAAGGCGGTGCGGGGCAGACTGAATAAACTGCTGCATGACGAACGCGAAAACCGCCGCCGCATTGATCTGTGCAGGTACGAAAAGCAGGAAATCGACGCAGCTCAGCTTCGTGAGGGTGAAGATGAGGAGCTGCACGAACGCATCACCGTGTTGAAAAACAGTGAAAAGATTTTCCAGGCGCTGAGTCTCGCGCAGGAAATACTTGCCGGCGGCGACGGCGATGACAATGCAGAAAACATGATCGGCCGCGCAGAAGCACAGGTCTCCTCTATTGCGTCCTACTCCGGTAATTTAAAGGAGATCTCCGGTCTGCTGGAGAGCATCAGTGCAGATATGCAGGAGCTGAATGAACGAATCCGCACTGTCATGGACGCGACAGACTTTCAGCCCGGAGAAGTCGATCAGGTCATCAGCCGCCTTGATCTGATTGATTCGCTGAAAAGTAAATACGGTCGTTCAATTGGAGAGATTCTCTCCTACCGCGACCGCATTTCCCGGGAACTGGAGCTTGTTGAAAATTTTGAAGATCAGAAAGAAGAACTGGAAAAACAGGCAAAGGCTGCTCTGAATGAGCTTAAGGAAAAAACCGCTGCGCTGACAGAAGCCAGAAAACGGAGTGCCGGGCAGCTGCAGAACGCGATTGAACGGGAACTGCATGATCTGAATTTCCCTTATGCCCGTCTTGAGATACCGGTAGAAAAAGCTCCGGCCATTACGGCATCAGGCGGCGACCGCTGTGAATTCCTGATCAGCACCAATAAGGGAGAACCGCTGAAATCACTGGCCAAAACAGCTTCCGGCGGTGAGATCTCCCGCATTATGCTTGCCATAAAAAATGTAACTGGAGATGACGACCATATCCCAACCATGATTTTCGATGAAATCGATACCGGAATCAGCGGGATTACTGCGAGTGTTGTGGCCAGAAAACTCCAGCAGATTGCGAAGAATCATCAGATTCTGTGCATCACCCATCTGCCGCAGATCGCAGCGGCTGCAGATACTAATTACCGGATCTACAAAGATTCCGATGACGACGCAACCTATTCCCATATTCAGATGCTGACGGCAGACGAGAAAACAGCGGAAATCGCGCGTCTTCTGGGAGGAGATACGGTGACAGATCTGACGATGCAAAGCGCGGAGGAACTGATCCGGGCTATGCAGAAGAAATCATAACCAGGACAAATGCACTGACTAGTTGCCAAATACATCCGTTGATAAACGTCCTGTTATTTGACGAAGGAGGCAGCTGTGAATGACGGAATTTCATTCACAGCTGCCTCCCGTTTCTTTATCTGTACGATTTCTGTTACATCAAATCCTGGCGATATACATTTCCAATGCGGTTCGTGCATCCAGAAGTCCACTGACGATGTTCATGTTGACTTCATATATTCCCATAAGCATATCCTGCAATCCCGTCAGGGAATACCGACGTGCATAATTCATTGCTTTTTTGATTCGGTATTCATTGATTCCTGTATATTTACTAATTTGAGAAGCAGAAACGCGCCCTCCCCGATGGTCCATGAACTCCCGGATTTCCAGCATCAGCTCTACCTGACTCACGATGGCTCCGACAATGGATCCGGCTTCATTGCTGTTTTCTGTCAGTTTGTTATGAAGGATCCGAAATGCCGTTTTCTTATCATTTCCGCTGATTCCATCCAGGAGATTGAATATAAAGGTGTCTCCGTCTCCGGAAACCATCGTTTCAATATCCTCTCTTCGGACGCATCCGTTCTCAGCATGTGCAATGATCTTCTGCAGGTCATTCTCAAACTGGAAGAGATGATATCCGCTTTCTTTATTAAAATATCCTGTACTCTGCACCAGAAAGCGCATATCGGAACGGCTGATCTTCAGTCCGGCCTTCTGGAAGCGCTTATGCGCAAACGACATCAGCTCATTCTCACTCAGCTCATCAAAAGAATAGAATGAACCCTCTTTTTTCAGTGCCTTCACGACTTTTGACCGGCCGTCAATTTCTGAGGAAGACAGAATCAGCATCGTTTTTTCATTCGGCTGTTTCAGGTACCTGAGCAGCAGCTCTGCGTCCGCGTCGCGCAGTCCCTTTGCTTTCGCAAGCGGTGTAAAGGATTTCACCCAGATAACCCGTTTCTCCGAAAGCATGGGAAAAGTTTCGCAGGCATCGAAAACTTCCGAAAGCTCTGCGCTCTCACCGTCAAAAACTGTGTAATCCACAGCTTTTGCTGCCGGGTGGACGAGCGAGCGACAGATCCAGTCTCCTGCCCAGTGGATCAGGTACTCTTCTTTTCCGGAGAGAAGGACGACGCTCTTCAGCTTTTTCTCTTTTAATTCCTGAATGAATGTCTGATACCCTCTTTTCGGTCGCATATTTTGATACATCTGCATTACTCCTTGCACTTTTTGTTTTGTCCGGCAGAAGCCAACTGCTCCGCCGAAGCCTCCTCACTGTCTGCGGGCACCGTGCGGCGGCGGCCGAACATGGCGAGAAGGATGACACCCAGCAGAATCAGGACAGTACCCGCATAATCCGGGATCGTCAGAACTGTGCCCAGCACAGCAACCGTCAGTAATGTGGAAACGACCGGCTCTACTGTTTCAAACAGGCTTCCCTGCACCGCGCCGAGGATCCGTACACCTTCCATATACGCTGCCTGCGCGACAATCGTCCCAAAAATGATAATCCCGAGGAAACAGAACCATCCGGTCAGATCCAGATGAACATCGGCGTTCCAGAAATGAGAGACTGGAACCATGCAGATCCCGCTGATCAGCATGGCCCACCCCGTTACGGATGCAGCGCCGAACCGCTCGAGGATCTCTCCCGGCTGCACATTATAGATCGCGGCGGAAAGTGCTGCGCCAAGGCCGAAAATCAGCGCCGGCCTGGTAATTGCAAGCGACTGGAGATTCCCGTGTGTGGTAATCAGAAACGCGCCGGCCGTCACCATCACCAGGACCAGCGCTTCTACCCGGGAAGGAAGCCGGCGGTCAACCACCATGTAGAACAGCAGAATCAGAACCGGCGCAGAAGACTGCAGCACCGTCGCCGTACTCGGGTTAGACACCTGCACAGCAATGAAATACACCAGCTGACACGGCAGCATTCCGATGAAGGAGAAAATGATTTCCTTGATTCTGAAACGCCTGTCCCGGAAGATATCGAACGATCGGCGCCCGGTTCGAAACAGGAGATAAAGCACCGTCACAAGACCGCTGATCGCCAGTCTTGCCGTGACCAGAAGCTGTGCGTCGAACCCGCAGTGCGTAAAGAGATAGCTGCCCATGACGCCGGAACAGCCCCACATAGTGCCTCCTGTCAACGCCATCACGATTCCTGTCGTTTTTGAGTTTCCCATTATCGTTTTCCCCCAGTACTCCTTTTTTCTTCTTACATGTTATCATAACACATCAGGTAATATTCCGGCCCGATAATAAAAACAGAGCCGCGTCGAATCAGCAGCTCTGTTACCGGGGAAATCATTTCCACCTCAATATCCGGAATATGCAGGCTCTACAGATTTTCCTGCATGAATTTTGAAACAGCCTCGCAAGCTGCCTCTTCATCATCACCTTCAAATGTAAATTCTACTGTGCTGCCCTGCTTTGCCCCCAGGGACATAACGCCGAGTGTCTTGGAAGCCTTTACACTCTTTCCGTCCTTGGAAATCATAATGGTGCTGTTGAATGTCTTTACCAGCTTAACCAGCTGTCCTGCCGGTCTTGCATGAATTCCTTCTGGATCAGTAATTACATAGCTGAAACTCTTCATTTTCCGATTCCTTTCTTTAATGACTTCATGAAATATATACTACTATTATACACAGAAATTCCTATCACTGACAGAGTTTATGCGAATTCTTCCGAATCAGTCATATCCTTCGCCTGCTTCTTTTTCAGCAGTGACAAAAGGATCATCGCGACGACGGATCCAGCAAGGAGTGACAGAACATAGAATCCCGGGTGACGGATCACCGCTATCACCCACAGACCGCCGTGCGGAGCCGGGCTCTGACAGCGGAATGCCGCGGACATGCCTCCGGCAAGCGCAGAACCGATGATGCAGGATGGAAGAACACGGCCTGGATCTGCTGCGGCATATGGAATCGCACCCTCTGTAATAAAGGATAGTCCCATAATATAGTTAACCGCACCGGCCTGACGGTCTGCTTTGGTCCAGCGGTTTTTGAAGAATGTCGTGGACAGCGCGATCGCAAGCGGCGGAACCATACCACCAATCATTACGGATGCCATAATGATCTTAACCGTTGCGGTACCTTCCGCAAGAGCCGCGGTTCCAAAGACATACGCAGCCTTGTTAATCGGACCGCCCATATCGACTGCCATCATAGCGGCGACAACTGCTCCCAGAATAACCAGATTCGATGTTCCCATTCCGTTCAGAACATGAGAAATACCTGTGTTCAGCGCCGCCATTGCCGGATTGATGATCAGCATTATGATGCCAATCAGGAAAATTCCAATCAGCGGATAAAGCAGCACCGGCTTAATGCCTTCAAGCGAATCCGGAAGTTTATCACAGAGTTTTTCCAGACCAAGCGTCAGATAGCCGCCGAGGAATCCGGCAATCAGCGCTCCGATGAACCCTGCGCTGACCGCAGTCGGAGCCTGGCTTACCGTTCCTCTGGAAAAAGAGGAAAGCGCAGAAAGATAAGCAAACGTGTACCCCTGCTGCGCAAGAAACCCGCCGACAAATCCCACCGCAAGTCCCGGACGGTCCGCAATACTCCTTGCAATAAATCCGGCAAGAACCGGCAGCATGAAATTCATGGAAACACCGCCGATTGTCTTAAACATAGCAGCTGCCGTACTTCCCATGCCGTAATACGACTGGCCGATAGAACTCTGGTCGATCAGGAACGCTATGGCCGTCAGAATACCGCCTCCGACGACAAAAGGAAGCATGTGGGAAACACCATTCATCAGATGCTTATAAATCACATGCCATGCAGAATCCTTCTGCTGTGCGGACCCCGACGCAGAATGTTTCGCTGTTCCCTCCAGAATCGGCGCGTTTCCGTCCAGCACAGTCCGGATCAGCTCTTCTGGCTTGTTGATTCCGTCAGATACAGGAACCTGCAGAACCGGCTTGCCGCGGAAGCGATCGAGATCAACCTTTTTATCGGCCGCAATGATGATTCCCCGTGCATGCTCGATTTCTTCTGCAGTCAGAACATTCTTGGCGCCTACTGATCCCTGCGTCTCCGCTTTCAGCTTCAGATTCATAGCAGCAGCTTTTTTCTCAAGAGATTCTGCCGCCATGTACGTATGTGCAATTCCGGTCGGACAGGCCGTGACAGCCAGAATGTCCGGATACTTCGGGCTGGCTTCTGCCGGAGCCGGTGCATTCTTCTCCTCTTCATCCTCCAGTTTCTCTTTTTCTGCCTGGTCGATAATCTGAAGGAATTCTTCCTTCGTCTTTGCTGCACGAAGAGCATCGGTAAAATCATCATCCATAAGAAGTGTAGAAAGACGCGAGAGGACTTCCAGATGCACATTATCTTTGGTATTCGGCGCCGCAATCAGAAAAATCAAATCAGACGGCTCTTCATCCGGCGCATCGTAATCCACGCCGTCCGGAAGTGTCATTGCAGCAAGTCCCGGGGCAGAAACCGCGTCTGTCTTCGCGTGCGGAATCGCAATTCCCTCGCCGATAGCCGTCGTGCTCTCCTGTTCCCTTGCTTCTACCGCCTGTTTATACTTTACCGGGTCATTAATGTTTCCCTCATTGACCATCAGCTCGACCATCTGGTTTATGGCGTCCTGCTTATTCTCCGCAGTTCCTCCGAGCTTGATGCCTTCTTTTTTCAGAAGTTCTGTGATCTTCATTGCACCTCATCCTCCTGCACCATAACATTGCTTGCTAATGACAGAATCTCATCTCGGACCGCCAGTCCGTCTGAAAACGCGCTTGCACTGCCGGCAGCCACACCGAGTTTAAACGCAGATGAATATTCTCCCGTCTGAAAATATCCGGCCAGAAATCCTGCAACCATGGAATCGCCCGCTCCGACAGAATTTCGGACTGTGCCCTTCGGCGCTGCACTCTGGTAGATCTCCCCGTCTGCCGCAGCCAGCACTGCGCCTTCGCCGGCCATAGAGACCAGCACATTCTGCGCGCCCATCTCCTGCAGTTTTCTTGCATAAGGAATAACTTCTTCGCGCGTGTTCAGTTCCATCTGAAAAATCTCTGACAGCTCGTGATGATTCGGTTTTATCAGAAACGGACCATACGGAAGAACATTCGTCAGCAGTTCTCCCGTCGCATCGACGACAACAGGAAGACGCTTTTCTTTGACACGCTTTAATATCCGCTCGTAGATATCGTCCGGCAGACTTCCCGGAATACTTCCGGAAATAACCAGAACATCCTCTTTTGTCAGCAAGTCAAGCCGTGAAAACAGTTCATTGATTTTCTCTTCCGGGATAGACGGCCCCTGTCCGTTCATATCCGTTTCATTATCCTGCGTTTTCAGCTTGACGTTAATTCTGGATGTGCCTTCATTGAGTGCGATAAACGCACTCCGCACTCCCGTTTCCTCCAGACGCCTCTGAATTTCCCTTCCCGTAAACCCCGCACAGAAACCGAGCGCTGTACTTTCACACCCCAGCTCCTGCAGAACAATGGACACATTAATGCCTTTTCCGCCGGGATACAGCTTTTCAAACGACATCCGGTTTACCTCGCCGGGCTTGAAATCCTCGATTCGGACGAGATAATCCAGCGATGGATTAAATGTTACCGTGTAAATCATGCTGCTCCACCTTTCTGATATTGCTGAATCTGCGGTACCTTGCATCCGGAATGCAGTCCGTCAGAACCACGGCGTCCTGCAGATTTCCGAAACATACCGGAGAAACCTTATTAAACTTGCTTGAATCACAGAGTACATATTTTCTTCTGCACCGCTTCATCGCTTCCCTCTTCAGCGCTGCTTCTGTCACATCCGGCGTCGTAAATCCGTGCGTCTCATCCAGCGCGTTAGTTCCGAAGAACCCGGCTGTAAAATTGTACTTCGCAATGCTGCTGAGCGCTTCACTTCCGACGATCGCCTGCGTCAGTCTCTTGATCTCTCCGCCGAGCAAAATGGTGCGAAACCCCTTATCCGACAAGATCTGCGCATGGCGAATCGAATTTGTGACATATACAGCGCCGGCTTCATCGGCTGCTTCTGTCAACAGCAGCGTGGACGATCCCGCATCCACATATACAAAATCATCCGGCTGAATCAAGCCCGCAGCATATCCCGCGATACAGCTTTTTTCCGTATAGTGCAGGGTTTCCTTCTCCCCCATGGACAAATCGCGAGGCGCAAGGGACGCATCCCGGACAGTTGCTCCGCCGTAAATTTTTCTGAGTTTCCCCGCATCATCCAGCTGCGTCAGATCCCTTCTAACCGTCGATTCTGAAATTCCAAAGGTCTGTGCCAGTTCCTGCACCGTAACCGTTGTCTTTTTCTGTACCATATCCAGTATGGCCTGTTGTCTCATCTCTGTTAACATAGTCTAATCACTAAATTCTGAATTTGATTATTTTTGACCGATATCTAACTTATACGGGCATAATATCATCACATTCAGTCAATGTCAATCAGTTTCGCGCAAAATTGTTTTCTTTTTTATGCACCTTCACGTCTCTTTTCCAGAATCTCCAGGTTCTCCTGCGATACGCATGATTATCCTGTTCCTGACACACGGTACAGACCCGCAGCCGGCCTTTTCCGTCCTTCCAGATTCCGACTGCACCGTCCTGATCTGTACGATATACAGGAATGCCACGTTTTTCCAGCCTCTGCAGAACTTCTCTTCCCGGGTGTCCGTAAGTGTTATTCTTTCCAACCCCGATAACCGCAATCGACGGACAGCATCCAGAAATTCCTCAGTAGTGGAGTATCGGCTCCCGTGATGGCCGACTTTCAGAATATCGCAGTGCAGACGATCGGTTCCACGGTATTTTTCAAGAAGCTTCTGTTCGCCGACTTCTCCGAGATCCCCGGTAACCAGGATCGTAAACCCGTCAATATACACTTTAAAAATCAGCGAGTTCATATTTTCATCCGTCTCGTCAGGATCCTGGTATTCCGGCCACAGAATGTCAATGCGGTCCCCTCCTCCAAGATCGTAACTCTTGCCGCATTTTCCCTTTGTCACCATCTGGCGAATCGGATAAATCTCCTGAAGCTGCTGAAGGCCGAGATAATGATCGACATGAAGATGCGTCGCCATCGCGGCATCAAGACTCCGACATCCGTTCTTCAGCAGATATGGTTTCAGGACCTGTTTTCCGATATTTCTGCGGACAGATCCGCCGCCATCCAGAAGGACATTCTTTTTTCCGCGTACATGTACGCAGTCGCCCTGCCCGACATCGACAAATACGACCCCGGCCTTCCGGAAATCATCGCTCAGACAACATCCAGTCACGGCGCAGAAACTCAGCAAAATACAGAGCATCGCTGCAAGCATCTGTTTGTGGCCGCGCAGTCTGTGAACCTGGCAGAACTCAGAGCAGCAGAAAAACAGGATCAGATATACGGCAAGGACCGCGGCTGCAGGCAGAGAAATCACATCTGCGCAGAACTTTCCGTTCTGGGACAGTAACTGATTCAGGAGCAGCATGCTCCTGGAGAGCGTCTGCAGGAGCATACGGATCATCTGCAGAAGGCAGAAACTGATCCTTCCGGGCGGAATCCTGAGCAGCAGCAATACGGCCGGAATTCCAGCAATGCCTGCCGGAACCAGGATCCCCAGAAGAAAAAGCACTGGAATGTTGCACAGCAGCGCCGCGAGAGCCAATTGATTGAACATGAACGCGCAGTACGGAACGGTCCCGATCTGTACGGCAAGCGCGGACGGCAGTTCTCTGGGGATTGCCGGCGGAAGTTTTCGGATCAGAATCGGCGTAAAAAAGCTCATCGATCCGACGGCCAGGAAGGACATCTGAAAAGAGGCTCCCAGAACAGCACAGGGATTCTTCAGTGCAATCAAAGCCGCCGTGAAACTCAGCGAAGTCAGCAGATCATACCTCCGTCCAAGCCGGTCTCCAAGCGTCAACAGGACGATCAGAAGGATCGCGCGGACCACAGAGACCGTCCACAGCGTCAGACATCCGTAGAAGAAGAGAAAGAGCAAAAGAATTCCGCCGCTCCCCTTTCGCTTCCGATTCCTGGTCAGACGCCGGTGCATTCCGTAAATGACCCCGACATGAAGTCCGCTTACTGCAAGAATATGCGCGGTTCCGTTCTCTCTGAAGCTCTCCTTCATATCCTCCGGCATCGTTTCCGTCATTCCAAACAGGACGCCGGAAAGCAGCTGCTGTTCTTTTTCACCCAGCATCAGTCCATTCAGATATTCTTCCCGAACCTTCAGAATGACTGTCTTTAGGCGAGCCGGAACCGACTTGCATACGGGCATGATTTCTGTACCGTCCGTCCACGCGGTATGTGTGATTCCCCTGCTTCTCAGATACTGACGGTAGTCGAACGTTTGCGGATTGCGCCGTCCTTTCGGCTCTTCCAGCTTCGCTGTAAAACGGATAACCGCACCAGTCAGATCAGCATCAGAACGGAATGTCTGATCGGTGTACAGGTAGACGCACTGTGCACGGTACGGATTCAGACGCTGCAGAATATCTCCGTCATGTTTCTTCTCTCCAGCCTGACGCCCATCGTTCAGGCACAGCTTTTCATCCAGTCTGCAGAGGATTCTTGTCTTTCCGGATGCGCAGCGGGATGACGACAGGACCTCAGCCGTCCAGACGCGTTCGATCCCATCCAGCTGATGCCCTGTGCGCACGGCGTCCATCTGGACAGAATAAACCAGAATGCCCAGAAAAAACGCCAAAACCGCAGCCTTTTTCAGAGATGCTGAAAAACTGATCTCCGGAAAGGGACATATATAGAGGATGAAAACAAGAGCCGCACCGAAAAGAAGGCTTGCCGCGGGATGCAGAAATGCCGCGTAAATTCCAGCAATGCACAGAAAACAAATCAGTGAAAGCTTTCTTCTCATATTCTTATTCTCCGTTGCCTGCGTCGCCGGATCATGAACACACGTTCATTATACCCGGACGCACTGTGCCGTTCAAGCGAATTGACAAAGTCCAACAATCCTGTCATTTCAATATATTACTCGGATTATTCACTGCTTTACCTGATATTTTGTATGAGGATCCCCTATCATATTTGCAAACATATGTTCTTTATTTTCCAGGAATCGTTTCACATGGTTACGCCCTTGTGTTATAATGGGAATGAATTAACTTTTGTCGAGAAGATTGAAATCTTAAGTAAAGGCGGTACTTTATGAGAAGCGATAAATATAATCGTGCACAAGGTCAGCCTGCAGGAACGGCATCTGCCCGCAAACAGAAATTCCTGTTTCCGTGGCAGAGGAAACACAAGATTATCGATACTGTGCTTTCTGTCATCCTGCTGCTGATCATTGCGGTCATGCTCTACGCAGCGGCCTGTATCATTACGGCGCCGAGGATTGATGTCACTCCATCCAATCTGAAGAGCACCCTTTCTAAAACAACAGTTATCTATGATGCAAAGGGAAAGAAAGTTGACACGGTTTACTCTGGTGAAAACCGTATCTGGCTCTCCTACAACGAGATGCCGAAAAATCTGGTCAACGCATACGTTGCGCTGGAAGACAAGACATTCTGGAAGCACCATGGATTCAATGTCACCCGAATCTTTGGCGCGATAAAGGAATCGATTACATCCGGCGGCGATATCAGCGGAACCAGCACCATTACTCAGCAGCTTGCCCGGAATGTTTATCTGAAAAAAAGCATGAGCAAGCGCTCCATGAAGAGAAAGATTGTAGAAGCCTGGTACACCATGAAGCTGGAACATAATCTGTCTAAGAAACAGATTATGGCCGCATACCTGAACACGATTTACCTCGGATTTAATTCCAACGGCGTCGAGGCCGCATCAGAGGCGTATTTTGGAAAGAGTGTATCCAAGCTGAACACTGCGCAGTGCGCACTGCTTGCTTCTCTTCCGCAGTGGCCGACGCATTATGCCCCGGTTCAGCTGATTTCCAATGAGGCGGTGACTACCGGAGCTACCAATATCCTGCACCGCAGCAGCGAGGGCACCTATATCATGAACGACGCAGGCAAAACCCGCCGTCTCACCTGCCTGAAACTGATGCGCCAGCAGGGATACATCTCTCAATCTGAATACGAAGAAGCTGCTGCAATTCCGCTGAAGGAACTGCTCCATCCGAGATACAGCAGCGGAAGCACGAACAATTCCTATTTCACAGACTATGTCGTTTCCCAGGTCATCTCGGATCTGCAGAAAAAAGACGGCCTGTCCTATACCGATGCACATAACAAGGTCTACCAGGGAGGACTGAAGATTTACTCGACGATGGACCGCAAGGCGCAGAATGTAATTGAAAAGGAATTCAAGAACGACGCGAACTTCCCTGCCCCAAAGAACATCAGCTATGATTCTTCCAACAACATTATCAATAAGTACGGATCCATCATCATGTACAGCTATAATAACTTCTTTGACGCATCCGGGAATTTCACCTTCCCGAGCTCCGAGGCCACAAAAAACAGCGATGGATCCATTACGATCATGAAGGGAAAGCGCATTCGCATCTATAAAACGGTTTCAAACGGAAAGACCGATTACAGTGTAGAATTCCCAACCATGTACACTACGCAGAATGGCTCGCTCTATTCGATTCCAGGCGGATACATCAACATTCCGCAGGGCAAAAAGAAACTGGACAGCGATGGAAATCTGGTTGTATCTGCATCCTTTGTCAAGAGCGCAGCCGGACGTCAGATGTTCAAGACGACCTCTGACGGATCCATCATGCTCACAAAGAACGGATACACATTAAACCAGAAGGTCATTCAGCCGCAGGCGGCGATGACCATCGTGGATAATAAAACCGGTGAAATCAAGGCTATGGTCGGCGGAAGAAAACAGACCGGCAAACTGCTCTACAACAGAGCCGTAAAAACCCGTCAGCCGGGATCTTCCATCAAGCCTCTTGCCGTTTACGGCGCAGCACTTCAGCAGAGTTACGAAGAGCATAAGGCCGGAAAGGCGCACAGCTATGTCAACTACGGAATCGACACGCAGGGAACTGCCGGATGGGGAAACTACATTACAGCAGGATCCGAAGTTATCGATGAAAAGACAACGGTAAACGGTCAGGTATGGCCGACCAACGCAGAAGGAAGCTACAGCGGCGTTCAGACGTTCCGCACAGCTCTGCAGAAATCCATTAACACCTGCGCGGTAAAGATTTTCCTGCAGGTTGGAAACAAGTATTCCTATAACATGGTTAAGAAATTCGGCATCACTTCACTGGTCGGATCAGGATCCACCAATGACCGGAATGCCGCAGCCCTTGCACTGGGCGGAATGACAAACGGTGTTTCCACACTGGAAATGGCAAACGCATACACCACCTTCGCAAACAACGGCGTGAAGAGCAGCAAATCTATCTGCTACACCAAGGTAACGGATAATGGAAAGAAGATCCTCTCCTCAGCCTCGGTTAAAAAGAAGAGAGTGCTGGACTCCGGTGTTGCCTGGATTATGAGGAGCTGTCTGCAGGGCGTCGTATCTGGAGGAACCGGACAGAAAGCCGCGATTTCTGGTGTCACAGTCGGTGGTAAAACCGGTACAACCAGTGATGAATACGATATCTGGTTCGATGGATTCACTCCATCCTACTCTGCGTCACTGTGGATCGGTAACGACTCCAACATCCAGCTGAGCAGCAAGAGTGACTATGCTGCCGCACTCTGGTCCAGAATCATGAGCCAGATTCCAAATGCGTTAAAGGGATCCTATCCAAGCATGCCTTCCGATGTCACACAGATCGGAGGAGAATATTACACGACCGGAACCTACGGAGGCGCAGGCGGCGTCTCAGCACCTGCAGGAACCGGAACAGATTCTTCTTCACAGTTGCAGAACGGCACGCAGAGCAGCACTGGAACAAACGAGAATGGTCAGCAGACGGAAAACGGTCAGACCACAGACAATAACCTCAACGGACAGGATACGCAGAACCAGAATAACGGAACATCCGGAGACAATACGACCGGAGGTACGGATAATACCGGCGGCTCCCAGCAGAATAATTCCGGGACAGCCGGAAATAACGGATCTTCTGCAACAGCCGGCGGAAACAGCGGCTCCTCCTCTGCTGCAAGCGGCGGAGGGACTGCAAAATCAAGCCGCCAGGCTGCGGCCGGCAGCGGAGGCGCAGAGTAAAGGTTCTCACGATAACGCCTGATGAGAAGCAGACGATTTTCCGCCCCAACAGAATTGGACGGAATTGAAAACTTCCTATAATCAAACAATAAAACTGCTGTATGAGCGACAACGTATCGTCAAACATACAGCAGTCTTTTTTTGACTAAAACAATGCACATGTAAAATATCTGAGGCAGGGCCTGAACATTGTTTTCTAAGGTTCCCGTATCATCAGCTTCTGATCATCCCAAATCAGCGGACAGCTTCTGCCGCTTCTCTCAGTTCTTTTACTCTTCCGCCGAGATCCTCAGCCCCGAATACTGCGGAGCCCGCAACCATGATATCTACACCGGATGCGGATACATCGGAAATCGTCTTTAAGTTCACGCCCCCGTCAATTTCAAGCGTCCACTTATACCCTTCCTGCTTCCTCAGTGCCGCGAGCTTCTGAATCTTTTTCAGGGTAGACGGAATCAGGCTCTGTCCTCCAAACCCCGGGTTCACAGACATAATCAAGATCATATCTGCCTCTTCCAGTACCTCATCCAGCAGACAGATCGGAGAGCCCGGATTCAGTGCGACGCCGGCTTTCACACCGCAGCTGTGCAGGTGCTGAATCGTGCGGTTCAGGTGCGGACAAGCTTCCTGATGAACGGTAATGTATTCTGTACGGTCTGTAACAAAATCCTCCAGATACTTATCCGGATCTTCGATCATCAGGTGGACATCGTACGGCGCGCTGCTGATGCCGTTCAGGCTTTTCATAACGCTGGCGCCAAAACTGATATTCGGAACAAAATGGCCATCCATGACATCGACGTGGATATAATCAGCTCCTGCTCCGGTAATCGCTTCAATCTGTTCTCCCAGACGAGAAAAATCAGCGGACAGCATTGATGGTGCAATTTTAATCATATTCTCCTCCTGCATTTTCTGCATGCATAAACTTCATTTCAACAGGCGTTAACGGATTTATACCGGCTCGGCATGTCCTTCAAGGACTGCCGGGCAGCTATTTATCACTTTCTTTTCCAGTCCTGCGCTTTTTCAGACAGTTCCTGATAACCGCGGACATAGGATTGGTAACGCTCCTCACGGATATCTCCGCGCTCCACAGCTTCTCGCACCGCACATCCCGGTTCTTTCAGGTGACGGCAGTTATCAAAGCGGCAGTGACCTATAAAGGGTACCATCTCCGGGTAATACTGGTCAAGGTCTTCCGGCTCTACTCCCGACAGGTCGAAAGAGGTAAATCCCGGTGTGTCAAAGATCAGACCGCCAAGAGGATAATCAAAAATCTCAACGTGGCGTGTCGTGTGCCGCCCCCTTCTGGTCTTCTGGCTTACACTGCTCGTCTCCATCTCTGCGTCCGGAACCAGCAGATTGATCAGCGATGATTTTCCGACGCCTGACGGCCCAGCAAAAGCCGTATGTCGTCCCTTAAGCGCTTCTTTCAGCTCGTCCAGACCCTCTCCTGTCTTGGCGCTGACTGAAAAAAAAGGATACAGCCCTCGGTAGCGCCCTTCCATCTCCTCCCGCTTATCCGTCTTCAGCAGTTCACATTTATTCATGCAGAGAATCGGTTCCGCATGATTAGATTCTGCTGTAATCAGGAATTTATCAATAATCTCAAATACCGGTTTGGGCTTTTTTGCTGCAAAAACAATGACCACCGTGTCTACATTGGCTACCGGCGGTCTTTGAAACGCGTTGCGGCGCGGCATGATCCTCTGGATCATGCCGTCGCCGTCGCTGTCTTCTTTACTGATTGAAATGTCCACTTCGTCTCCGACCATCGGCGTAATTCCTTCCTTTCGAAACAGTCCCCTTCCCCGGGTCTGGATGATCCCCTGCTCCGTTTTGACGTAATAGAACCCGCCGATGCCCTTCACTATGCGTCCTCTCATGAATACTGCTGAACTTCCTTTCTATGAAACATGGATGCTCATCGGAATACGTCTATGCGTGATCCGATGATGCGGACGACTGTGCAGCAGAAGCATTTCTGCTCGTCTGAGAAGACTGGGCAGAAGAAGCACTTCCGGACGATCGGCTGGTGCTGCTGTCAGTATTGCCTTCTGTGCTGCCGCCGTTGTCACTGGTGTTGCTGTTATCATTATCGCCGCTGTTATTATTATTGTTGTTGTTATCTCCGCCTCCGTTGTTATCGCTGGAAGAATTCTTGCTGACCGTAATTGTAACCGTTGATCCCTTCTTGGCCTTGCTTCCGGCTGAGACGGACTGGGAAATAACCTGTCCGCTTGCGGTAACATTGCTTTCTTCATAATCGACTGAAACGCTGAATCCCGCAGCAGCCAGTTTCGCACGCGCTGCAGATACCGAGAGTCCGGTTACAGACGGAACCTCTGCCGTATCCTCGTCCTCATTCTGATTATTATTGTTATCGCTCTTAGACCCCTTGCTGACGACAAGATCGATATCTGATCCTTCCTCGGCTTTACTTCCTGCTGACGGGGTCTGGCTCATAATCTCACCCTTATCATAGGAATCGCTGTACGCATACGTCACATCGCCTAAATTAAATCCAGCTGCATCAATAATATCTCTTGTGCTGCTGTCATACGTCTGTCCGACAAGATTCGGTACTTCGCCGTTTGAATCACCTTTGCTCAGATTGACGGTTACGGTGGTTCCTTTCTTGACCTGGTCTCCTGCAGACGGATCCTGGGCGGCAACCTTGCCTTTTTCCACATCATCGCTCGCTATTGACGTGCCCTTCTTGATTTTCAGCCCGCGGTCTGTCAGCGTCGTCTTCGCCTGCGCGTAACTCATGTCCGTGACATTTGGCACAGCGACAGTTTTGCTGTTCAGCAGCTTTGGCAGAGCTACGGCGCCGATCACTGCAAGCAGCGCAATCAGAACGGCGGCGGTCAGTGTCCGCCGTGCCTTAGGAGAAAGCCCCTTGCGCGTCTTTTTTGTTGAATACGCCGGCGTCCGCTCCTCCGCCTTCTCAGCAGGGCGAGGCTTCCTCACCTCCGGCTGATCCGTCTGATCGGCAAACGCGTTTCTGCCCATGACATTGCTGACATATTCAATGCTGTCAAGGTCCTTCAGCATATCGTCCGCGCTGGCATAGCGATTGGTCTGGAATTTATCCGTCGCTTTCATCACGACTTTCTCCAGCGCCGGCGGAATTCCCGGCACCAGTTCTGAAGGTGGAGTGATGTCATCATTAATATGCATCAGCGCAACCTGAACCGGAGTGTCTCCGTCAAAAGGCACCCGCCCCGTCAGCATCTCATACATTACAATGCCAAGGGAATAGATGTCGGAGCGTTCGTCAACGTATGCGCCTCTCGCCTGTTCCGGAGAAATGTAGTGGACGGATCCGATGATCTTGCTTGTTTCCTCCATAGTGGAATCACTGAGCGCTTTCGCGATTCCGAAATCTCCCAGCTTGGCCATTCCGTCGGAGGTCATCATGATATTATGCGGCTTGATGTCCCTGTGGATGATATTATGTTTATGTGCGACGCTCAGAGCGGAAGCAACCTGCCTGGTAATACGCACGACTTCCCGGTAATCCATTGGCGCCTGTTCTTTAATGATCTCGCTCAGGGACTTTCCCTCAATCAGCTCCATGACGATGAAATGGATATTTCCTTCTCTTCCTACATCGTATACGCTGATAATGTTCGGGTGCTGCAGACCGGCCGCCGCCTGGGACTCTGCGCGGAAACTGTCCACGAACTGCGCGTCCTTGGTACACTCCGGTCTGAGAATCTTCACTGCGACATAGCGGTTCAGAAGACGGTCCTTCGCCTTATAGACGACAGCCATTCCGCCTTCTCCGATTTTTTCTACCAGCTCGTATCTGCCGACTAATAATTTACTCATCCAGGTCTCCCTCCGTTATTTTTATGCAAATAACTGTGATGTTATCGTGGCCGCCCCGTTCATTCGCACGCTGCACCAGATGATCACAGGTTTCCTTCATGGTATTGTGTTTATCCAGTTCTTCCCGGATTCCGCCGCTTCCGATTTCCCCGTGCAGTCCGTCTGTGGTCAGAACGATAACATCGCCCTCCTGCAGATCGGCCTGATAATAGTCGGCGCGGACCTTATCATCAGCTCCGACCGCACGCATGATCACATGACGCTTTTCATGCACGGCGGCTTCTCCCGCGGTAATGACTCCGGCTTTCAGCAGCTGGTTCACATAGGTGTGATCCACCGTAATCTGCCGGAGACTTCCGTCCCGATACAGGTATACTCTGCTGTCGCCGATATTCATCGCATACAGACTTCCGCCTGTAATGTATGCCAGCGCGATGGTTGTCGCCATGCCGTCCGTTTCCGGTTTTTCGCTCATCAGCTCCAGGATCTCTCCATTCACCTGATCAAAACAGGCGCTGAAGTAACGTTTTACTTCTGAAATGTTGGAGACTCCTTCCATGGCATGTGTCTGAATATATCTGGCGATTCCCTGAATCGCAGATTTACTGGCAATCTCTCCGGCATTGCTGCCGCCGACTCCATCGGCCACCATATAGACACGGTAAACCGGCATCAGACCGCAGGCATCTTCATTATGATCTCTTTTCTTCCCCTGATCCGTCTTGGATGCAACTTCCATACTAAACTGTTTTCCTCCTCATTACGCAGAAATAAAAACCATCTGTTCCATCAAGACCGGGTAGGAGCTGCCGTTCCGTTTCTTTCTGGAACCGGCTTCCCTTCTGACGGAGAAACGCTTCTATTACTTCTTCATTCTCTATGCGATTGATCGTACAAGTACTGTACATGATTCTGCCGCCCGGTTTTACCAGTTCCGAAGATGCGTTCAGAATGGCAATCTGTTTTTTCGCCAGTTCTTTCCCGTCATCTTCCAGTTTTCGAAAGCGAATTTCCGGTTTTCTTCTTAATACGCCCAGACCTGTGCACGGCACATCACAGATGACTGCGTCTGCCTGTTCCTTCAGGCTGCCTGGTTCAGACAGCGCATCCCGCTGCGCTGCTTCAATACAGGACAGTCCGAGACGCTTTGCCTGAGAGCGGATCAGACTCAGTTTCTGTGAATAGTAATCAAAGGTCAGGATTTTTCCCTGATCATTCATCATGATCGCAGCTGCCATGGACTTTCCTCCCGGCGCGCCGCAGACATCAATCACCATATTTCCAGGCTGAGGCGCCAGGGCTGAGACAGCCGCCGCAGAAGCCGGATCCTGTACATAAAACAGACCGTCGCAGAATTCATCCGCATCCATCAGGCCGCTTCCCTTAACGGCAAGCACAGGAAGAGCATCCGACAGTCCGCGGACCTCTGCACTCTGAATAGTAAAATTCTTCCTTTCAAGTGCATTTTTCAGTGTCTCCGCATCTGCTTTCCGTGTATTCACCGTGATGCAGAGCGGCGGCGCATCCTCCTGCGCCCGGAGGAGGGCTTTCGCCTCCTCCTCACCGCGCTGCCGAATCCACAGACGAACAATCCACGGATCAGCAGAATAACGCGCGGACAGAGCGCGAACAGTATCCTTCTCTGATTCCGGCTGCTTCAGCGTATCCTTTTTTCGAATCAGATTTCGAAGAACCGCATTCACAAATCCCTTCTGAGGACGGCATACAGCAGAAGCCATCTCCGCACATCCGTTCACCGCCGCATAATCCGGAACCGAATCCATAAACAGAATCTGATAAGCGCCCATATGAAGAAGCACATTAACCTGCGGCTTCAGTTTCCGATACCCGCGGCTGACCAGCTGCTCCAGAAGATAATCCAGATACAGCCAGTGCTGCATAGTCCCGTAGACGAGTTCCCTGGTAAACGCCGGCGAATCCGCCTTACAACGATCAATCTGCCGCCCGGCTTCAATATTCACATATGCGTGATCCCGGATCACCCGAATGAGTGTCTGATATGCTGCTTTACGGTTTCTGTCCATTCTTGCTCCTGTCTCATTTATCCCTATTTGATTATTATAGCAGAAAAAATGGCTGGTCTAATGTATTTTGACCAGCCAGATCCCGATTATTTATAATTTTTTAGATTTCCCTCATGTTTCTAAAATGATCTTCAGGATTTTGATGTCAGAGTTGACTCGATCAGTTCTGAAGGCCCATCGCCTTATTTTCCGTGATCAGATAATTAATTTCTGCAGTTGCGCAGAGTTTATTGTCTTCCATATCATATATTCTTCCGATCATATTGCTCATGCGGCGGCCGATATGTGTAAGTTCAACTTCCACGCGGAACTTCTCTCCGTCCATCGGACGCAGATATGACGTTGCAAGGCTCGTTGTCGTGACAAAATGCCGCCCGACCACAAGACTCAGCAGTCCGCCTGCATAATCGAAAATTGAGGCAATCGCGCCTCCGTGCACACCGTCATATGGATTCAGACACCATTGCTTCGGCTCAAACAAAAATCCCGCACTCTTCTTTTCGATATCACAGTCTAAGAATTTTAAATCCAGCAGGGCGTTCAGCCGCCCCGGTTTAATCACTTTATTGATATTGACTGCCTTCTTTATTTCTTTTGCAAACTGTTCATTTGTCATTGTTTCCATGTTCTTCTCCCACACAGCTCCTGCGCAGCACTACTTCTCCAGCTCTGTATTCAGTCTGGATCCCGGCTCTACCGCATGGCCTCTGAGAAATGCGGCCGCACGGACGCGTTTTTTTCCCGGCATCTGCAGCTCCAGAACGCGCAGAATTTTTCCTCCGCAGGCAATATCGATCCCGTCATCCGATGCTCCCAGCAGGGTTCCGTCCTCAGCGCCTGCGCTCCGGTCAATCGCCTCTGCCTTCCACAGCTTGATGCGGTCTTTCCCCTTCTGACAAAACACACCCGGCCAAGGATCAAATGCGCGGATTTTTCGTTCCACTTCAACAGGATCCTGCTGAAACCCCGTAAAGCCGTCCTGCTTGCGGATAATTCCGCATTTGGTTGCATCCGCGTCATTCTGCGGTGTGTAAACCGCCGTTCCCTGTTCGATCTCAGGAAGCGTTTTTATCAGAAGCTCTGCACCCATCTGCGCAAGCTCATCAAAAAGCTGCTGAAAATTCTTGTGATCCACCGGCGTCTCCGCCTTGCTGATCATATCGCCGTCATCCAGTCCCGGTCCGATTTTCATGATGGTGACGCCGGTCTTCTCCATTCCCTGAAGAATCGCATGCTGCACCGGAGAAGCTCCTCTCAGCTTCGGAAGGAGCGAGCCGTGCACATTAAAACAACCAAGCTTTGGAATATCCAGCACATCCTGTTTCAGGATCTGTCCGTACGCTACCACAATCAGCGCATCCGGAGCATAGTCTTTTATCTTCTGCTTGACATCCTCGTCATCCTTCAGTTTTTCCGGCTGCAGAACCGGAATCCCAAGTTCCAGCGCCGCTTCTTTAACCGGAGAAAATGTCACCTTTCCGCGGTTTCTCCTGCGGTCCGGCTGCGTGACCGCATACCCGATCTCATAACCGGCATCGGCAAGCGCATGAAGAACAGGAACCGCAAAATCCGGTGTTCCCATAAAAACAATCTTCATTACTCTGCCTCTTCTTCCTCAGCTCTTCGCTCTGCTTCCTCTTCCACAGAATGAACTTCTTCGGCCTTATCTGTGAACATGATGCCATCCAGATGGTCATATTCATGGCACATGACATCTGCATCAAATCCTTCAAAATCATACTCGACCGGATTCCCGTCAAAATCAAGCGCCTTGATATGGATCTTCTCCGGACGTTTCACCGTTCCGAACAGTCCCGGCACGCTCAGACAGCCTTCTGTGCATTCCTGCTCGCCAGACATCTCCGTGATTTCCGGGTTTACCATATAGTAAACGCGGCCAGGCTCCGGCTCCGCAACAAACATGCGGCGCAGAATGCCGACCTGCGGGCCGGCAATGCCGACGCCCTCGCTCTGCCGCATCGTCTCCAGCATATCAGTCAGGATCATCCGGATATGATCATTCACCTTCGGAACCTCCCTGCAGTGTTTGCTCAAAATCGGATCTCCCTGTTTTACTACATTTCTCAGTGCCATATTTCTTCCCTCTTCCTTTTACTATCTTTAACGTCGGTTTATGTATACCCGCACCAAGCGCTGATTAATAAGAACTGTACGAATTGACATCAATCAGCATTGTACAGTCCGCTTTCTGTTTCAGCAGTTTCTGATTGAAATACCGCAGATAGTAGATATATTTATTTCTGCTTCCCCTCGGCGCCTTTACCATAATATGGAAGCGAAAACTGTCCTTACCCTTAAAATTCATGCTCAGGCGCGGCATCAGGATCTTCTCTGAATTTGGCAGTCCGGTCTTTTCCAGATATGCCTTGCACCGCCCTGCCATCTCCATTGCCGTCTGTTCTTCTTCAGAAGTAAACGCAGCAATAATCAGATCGGTAAACGGAGGATACTCCATGAACTTGCGAATGAGAATCTCCTGCCTGAAAAAGCTCATATAATCATGCGCCGCAGCTGCCTGCAGAGCAAAATTATCCGGCGTGTACGACTGTACAATGACAAGTCCCTGTTTTTCGCCTCTTCCCGCGCGCCCCGCCACCTGTGTGACCAGCTGAAAGGTTCGCTCTGTCGACCGATAGTCCGGGATGTTCAGGCTGACATCTGCAGAAATCACGCCGACCAGTCCGACATTGCGAAAGTCCAGTCCCTTGGCGATCAGCTGTGTGCCGATCAGGATCTTTGTCTCACCTTTAGAAAAACTCCGGATGATCCTGTTAATTTCTGTCCTGTTCTTTGCCGTATCCAAATCCAGCCGTTCAGTCCTGCAGTCTGGAAACTGCTTTTTTGCCATTTCTTCAACCTGCTCCGTCCCGACACCAAAATACTTGATTCTCCGGCTCCCGCACGAAGGACATTTCTCCGGCAGCGGAAAACGCCGCCCGCAGTAATGGCAGACCGCCGCATTCTCTCGCTTATGGTAGACCAGTGAAATCCCGCAGTCCGGGCACCGCAGCGCCTCACCGCAGTCTCGGCATGAAATGAACGTCGAATAGCCGCGGCGGTTCTGAAACAGGATCGCCTGTCTTCCAGCCCCCAGCGTCTGCTGCATGGCAGAGACAAGCCGGCGGCTGAAAATACCGGTATTCCCTGAGCGAAGCTCCGTCCGCATGTCGACCATTTCCACCTCAGGAAGCGGCGTCCGGTTATACCGGTGCTTCAGTTCAATCAGCGTATACAGGCCTTCTCTTGCACGTTCATAGGACACTACAGAAGGTGTGGCGCTTCCCAGAACCAAAACGCCCCTGGTATGCATCAGCCTTTTGACGGCTACGTCTACGGTCTCATACTTGGGCGTCTGGTCCGACTTATAGGTTGACTCATGCTCTTCATCCAGAATCATAACCCCGATGTTGTCCAGCGGCGCAAACACACCGATTCGGGCTCCGACCGCGATTCTCGCCTTTCCTGTCCGAAGGCGCATCCATTCGTCAAACCGCTCTCTTCTGGTCAGCTTGCTGTGAAGAACCGCAATATCTTCCCGGTCAAAACGTCCAAGCAGGCGTCGGACAATCTGTTCGGTCAGTGCAATTTCCGGAACCAGAAACACTGCTGTTTTTCCCATGTCCAGTGCATGCCGGATCACGCGCATATAGACTTCTGTTTTTCCGCTGCTGGTGACTCCGTGAAGGAGGAAAATCTCACCCTTCTCCTGGTCTAAAGAAGCCTCAATTTTTCCGACCGCAGCTGCCTGTTCATCCGTCAGCGCCTGAACTTCCTGCACCTCTCCTTTTGTCCCTGCGTACGGACGCTTGGACTTTCCGGGACGCGCTGGTTTTCCGGGCGGAATAAAACAGTGGAGCGCGTCGTAGTACTTTATACCGTACCGCTGTCGCATCCACTGCATGGTTTGAACCATTTCTTCATTCAGGCAGATTTCCGGATCCACAGAAGAGACGGCCTTGATTTTTGACGGATCAAGATCAGAAGACGGCTGTACACCTGTTTCTGTGACCAGTGCGCGCTTGCTCCGGTTCCCTTTGCCAAAAGGAACCTGAACAAGGCTGCCGACCTGCACGCTTTCATCAGCCGCGTAGGTGAACAGCGCATCAGTGTGCCAGCTGTTCTGGTCCAGAATCAGGTTTACATACTGCCTGCTCATGATTACAGAAGGTCGATTCCGTTCTCGCGGCAGGTCTTTATCATATCTTCCGGCCAGACACTGACCTGTACTTCACCGATATGCGCTTTTCTCAGGAAATACATGCACAGACGGCTCTGTCCGATTCCGCCTCCGATGGAGTACGGAAGCTGGTTGTGCAGAACGGCCTGCTGGAACGGAAGATCTCTCTTCTGCTCATCGCCGGACATCTTCAGCTGGCGGTCAAGAGCAGCTGCGTCTACACGGATTCCCATGGAAGAAAGCTCAAATGCTCTGCCTAACACATCGTTCCAGAGAATAATATCTCCGTTCAGTTCCCAGTCATCATAGTCCGGAGCTCTGCCGTCATGCGGTTCTCCGGATTTCAGAGGTCCGCCGATCTTCTCGATGAATACAGCGCGCTTTTCTTTGCAAATCGCGTCTTCTCTCTCCTTAGGTGTCTTGTCCGGGTACATGTCTTCCAGTTCCTGGGAAGTGATGAACGTAATTTCATTCGGGATCTCGTTCTGGATTCCGCGGTAAAGACGGTTGACGTAATCGCTTAGATTGCGGATCGCGTTATAGATAGTCGTCACGGTCTCATGCAGATACTCTGTGGTTCTCTCCTCGCTCGTGATGACTTTCTCCCAGTCCCACTGATCAACATAGATCGAATGCAGGTTGTCCAGTTCTTCATCTCTGCGGATCGCGTTCATATCAGTGTAAATGCCGTGTTCCGGCTCTACGCCGTACTTTCCGAGCGCGTAGCGCTTCCATTTGGCCAGGGACTGTACAACCTCAACGGTCTTTTCATTCATATCCTTAAGCGTAAAAGACACGCGGCGCTCCACACCGTTCAGCGTATCATTCAGACCAGAATCCGGATCTACGAACAGCGGCGCGGAAACTCGTCTCAGCTGCAAACCGTAAGCCAGTTCCTGCTGAAAATAATCTTTTACTTTTTTAATGGCGCGCTGGGTCTCCACTGGATCCAGAATGGACTGATATCCTTCTGGGATAATAACATTCGACATACTCTTCTCCTCCAATACTTCCTTATTCAATTTATCCTATGCTTTACTCTTCATGGCTGCTGTTCTGGCAGAGATTCTGATGACACTGCAGAACACATCCATGAGGACTTATACATGCTGCACATCCGGCGCATTCTGTTTCTGCGCTCTTCTTTCTGCGCGTTCTTTACGCTGTGCTTCTGCCTCAATTTTGGAATAGATGCACCCGCAGTAATTCTGCCGATAAAGACCGTATTTCTTTGACAACTTAGTGCTGTTCAGGAATCCGTCCTTTTTCTTAAAATCGATATCGAGAAAAGAAACTCCATCAGCCTCTTCAGCCAGTTCTTCCGCAATTCCTGAAATCAGCGGGTAGTTCTTATACGGGCTTACCGTGAGCGTTGTGGTGAACAGCGGGAATCCATGCTCCTGCGCATATGAAACAGACTTTGCAAGCCGCTGTGAGAAGCAGACTTCACAGCGTTTACCGCCTTCCGGCTCCTGCTCTAATCCGCGGACCATTTGAAAATAGTCTTCTCGGTCATGAAAATAGTCGCCTTCAATAAAGCCTACCGGATCAGCCGGATGCTCCTCATTCCACTGATCCAGAAAACGGATCTGATTGGCCTTACGTTTTTCATATTCCTCTGTTTCTGTAATACACGGATTATAAAAAAAGACCGTGATCTCGTAATTTCCTTCTTCACACAGCCGCTTGACACAGGCCGTACTGCACGGGCCGCAGCAGCTGTGCAGCAGCAGTTTTTCTTTCATGTTTTCCTCCCTGTTTTCAGCCCATAATGAGCTGATGTGCGGAAACATTATAGCATATTTGGTTATTGAATGAAAGATCGGTCGTTTGCAGGGGCTTTCCCGAAAAATTTCTGAAAGTACAGCCATATCACCAGTCGTCTGTTATACAATAGATGGATAACGGATAAGCGTTTATTGCGGCCTGTGGTTTCCCGGGACGCTTCTTCTTAAAGATCTGCGCCTTGCCCGGCCTTGTTTTGTCCTTAACCAAAAGGCTCGGAAATGCTGAGATAAAGGGAACCAACACGATAAACACAAGAAAGGAACTGCACATGTCGAATATAAATCCAATCTGTTCAGTCTCTCCGCAGGAGATCTGGAATGCTGATGTGCCTGAGTTTACTGGACTCAGAAAAACTCCGGATGGCGATGAAGCCGCTGAGCGCATGAACACGATCAACTACTGGCTGAAACAGCGCTTCCACAAGAAAATGATCAAGCTCTCGCTGGACGGAGGATTTACCTGTCCAAACCGTGACGGCAGCAAAGGAACTGGCGGCTGTGCATTCTGCAGTGCCAGCGGCAGCGGAGAATTTGCAGGGAGCATCTCTTCTGAACTGGACCTGCTGCATAAAAAATGGCCTAGAGCCGGCTGCCTCGCCTATTTCCAGAATCATACCAACACCTATGCTCCTGTTCCGGTTCTTCGCAGCCGGTTTGAAACGGCTCTGTCCGATCCCCGCATTCAAGGGCTCGTCATAGCCACGCGTCCGGACTGTCTTCCGGAGGAGGTTCTGGACCTGCTGTGCGAGCTAGCAGAGGACCATTTTCTCTGGCTTGAACTCGGTCTGCAGACAGCAAATTCCGAAACTGCACGCGAAATCAACCGCTGCTACGAAAATGAGGAATACATCCGGGCCATGGAAAATCTCCACACCCGCGGGCTCCACGCCGTCACCCACCTGATTCTTGGACTGCCCGGCGAATCTCGTGAAGACATGTTCCGCTCCCTGAACTTTGTCATTGACAACCGCAGCTGGGGCATCAAGCTCCATCTTCTGAACATTGTAAAAGGCTCCCGCCTCGCCGTGGAAATGCCGGATTACCAGCCTTTCCCGGACATGGGAGCCTACATTAACCTTGTGTGTGACATGATTGAAGAACTTCCGCCGGAGATGGTCATCCACCGTCTGACGGCAGACGTTCCCCGTCTTCTTCTCATCGCCCCGGAATGGAGCTTCCGGAAACGGACTATATTAAACGGCATCAACGCTGAGCTCAGACAAAGGAATTCCTGGCAAGGAAGCCGCCTCCATCCGTCTACTGTGCGTTGATAATAATCGTATACGTCCGTGTTTCACCAGAAGAGGATGTGCATACGACCTGTGCCGTCTGCTGCGTCTGTCCGTTCATGCTGACGGCCATATTTCCGGATACAGAAGCGCCGGTTCTGCTTGCTGCCGTTGCCTGGATGCTGACAGAATCCGCGCCGCCTGCCGATGCCGTAAACTGAAGCGCATAGTTGGATACTGAATCAGAAATCAGCTGTGTGGTCTTTCCATTGGCAGTGACTGACAGAGACTTCAGGTAATTGTTATTATCAAGACTGAAGTCCATCACTGGCTGTCCGCTGGCTGAAGAAGGCATGTTCTGATACACTGGAATATCAAATTCCAGGGCTTTCCCCAGACTGTCATTTGTGCTGTATGACTTATATGTCGTTGAGGACTGGGAGCTCGGTCCAAACACAGCCGTCATGTAGACATGCGTGCCGACCTTATTCAGTCCATTCATGACGTTGAAATGCTCCAGATATGCACTGTCCTGATTATTATTCAGGAAGCTGGATGCAATATATGCTGCTCCTCCGTTAATGGATTTCTGCAGTGTTGTCCAGCCCTGCTGCTTTGCGTATGCGATTCCGTTAGCCGCACCGCCGCTTGCCAGATCTGACGCACCGACATTGAAGACGTTATACACACCCTGGCTTCCGTCGATCATGGATGTAGTCTTGCCCTGCTCCGTAATTGCTTTGGAAGCCATATAGGTCGGGCTGACGTTATACTGCTTTCCGGCAGCAACGAACATTTCTGCGACACCGCTCTTATTCAGCACGGAGTTCCCCGCCAAGATCGTGCGGACCATGTCTGCGTCCTGATAAGAATGGTACCGGTTGTTCTGGAACATAAAGATTCCTGTGTCTGTCAGCCAGTTGCGCGGATCCATGTAGTACATTACCGCCTTCTTAGAAGCTGCGACAAAATTGGCGCCGTCTTTTGCCGTATACGTATCAGTCAGATAGTTATAGCATCCCGGTTCCACGGAAAAGAACGTCGCCGGGAACACGCTGCCTTTCTGAATCGTATTGGTCCCGGTTTTAAACGTCATCTGCGCTGTCGCCTGCGACCAGTCCAGTCCGGTCTGCACCGGCGTGAATTTCCAGGTCGGATGTGCCTGATGCAGGGTTTCCAGATATGGAAGATACGATGCCGGAAAACCGTCTTTGGTGATATAGGAAGAAGTGTTCATATCCTGGTTGTCTTTATTATTATCTGTACCGGAATTCTCTTTCCCTGTGTTTCCTGTATTCCCTTTGTTTCCGGAATCTGTATTTTTTGCACTGAAGTTCAGGAATGTCCCTTTTACATAGCAGCTTTTTCCGTTAATCACAACCCGGTACCAGAGATCGCCGTCTGTGCCTTCCGGCCCCCAGGTCCGCAGTCTGGCTGTGACCTTACTGCCGTCTGCCGCTTGTCCGGTCCTGGAGAACGTTTTTCCCGGTCCTTTTCTGGTGTTCAGTCCGCCGTCTGCCTGAACATAAGCTATTTTTGATCCTGGATAAGAAAGTGAAACCTGATCTCTTCTCACATATCCCTTGACGTTGGAAGCGTAAACCCAGCGTTTCGATGTCGATGCACTGATTGAGGATGTGAAGGTTTCTGAGGTAACCGTCAGCTTCTTTCCTTTTTTCAGGGACTTGATCTGCGCGGCTGAATCGGACGGCGCTCTGCGGACTGCCGCTGCGGAAGCCGTAACTTTTCCGGAAGCCTTCAGCAGCGGCGCACTGTCAGATACAGAGGCATCTGGATTGACCGCAGTTTTTGAAGAGGTGCTGCCAGATGTACTCCCGGCATTCCCCTTGCCGGTATTTCCTTTTGCCGAACTGGAAGACGGCTTGGTGAACGTCAGGTAATCTGCGGTGACGTACACGGTCTTTCCTCCGCTCGTGATGCGATACCACTTGCTCCCGTCTGACGCCTTGACACGGGCGCGCACTGTGACTGAGGTCCCTTTCTGCAAAAGTCCGGCAGAAGCGAACTGCGTCCCTGCGCCTTTTCTCATTCTCAATGCATCTGAAGCCCAGGCTGACTTCTTGCCATAGGAAACCTTTGCCAGATCGGAACGGATGTATCCTTTCAGAGCCGATGAATAGAGCCAGCGGCTGCTCGCCTTGGCACTCGAATCTGAAGTGAATTTCTCAAATGAGACAGTGTACGTTTTTCCACGGCTGACCGTTGCAACTTTCGCTGAAGATGAAGTCGCAGATTTCCGTACAGCTGTTCCGTCCTTCTTGATCTGCGCGCTCACCGGCACGTTTTTCCAGGCTGTCGCGGCAAAGGCCTGTCCGCCAAGGGCAGGAACGGATACTGCAGCCGTCATGGACGCAGAAACCGCAAGAACGGCAGAACACCGAACCGCCCGGCTCCACGAGAAATGGCTTTCCTGTTTTTTTCTGTTCTTATTATTAGGACTCATGTCTCTCCTTTTCATATGGTAATCAACTCATGATTCAATATCTTATCAGCGATCATCCTCTGAAGCGCCGGTATGGCGGCACTTTTGCGTTCTGATGATCTGTCAGTTCGATCTGATGGAAGCTGAAATTCTTCACAGCATCTTTCAGCTATTTTTCGGCGTTTTTTATAATTATTCCGACAGCGCCATTTCAACCTGACAGGAGCGCATCGTCAGAAGTGCGGCTTCATGCGCCTCCGGCGTCGTTCCCGCGCAGCAGGCAGGATCCACAGTGACACGCACCTCCGGAAGAGCAGCCTTCAGCAGAAGTGCATTGGAAACCACACAGATATCTGTGCAGACACCGATCAGTTCAATCCGCAGTTCTTCTCCGCCTGTTTCTGCCAGAGCCTTCATATCCTGTGCAAGTTCCTCCGAACCGAACGACGGCTTGTAAATTCTGTGATTTTCAGGAATCAGACTGTCAATCTGCGGGACAAGCTTCCAGCCTTCCGTTCCCCGGATGCAGTGGCGGACAGGAAGATTGGCGCCTTCCTGCGTCTTCTCATAATTCTCTCCGTGCGTGTCCATCGTTGCATAGCGATCTTCTTCCGGATACTGCAGAATTCTGTTCCTCACGGCAGGAACGATGGAGACCGCTTCCGGAGTGCCAAGCGCGCCATCGACAAAATCGTTCTGCATATCTACGACGACCAGAATTTTCCTCATAGAAACACCTCCCCTGTTATCGTTTCTGTTGGTCAATATATTTCTGAAAAGTTTCACACTCCTATTATACTTCCTCATGAAGTAAATTTCACTTCCAATCCCCTTTAAATCGCCATCTTTTCCATTTCTGCGCATAAACAGACAGGGCGGTTCTCACAAAAAAACAGACTGAAAATCCATCAAAAACTGTTGCAAATGAAAAAATGCTTTAAAAAATAATTAAATTAATTGTTTATACACAAGAAAGTCGGATTGAAAGTTGTGTGAACCTATATTATAATTACAATCGTAAACTAAGCAAAGGAAAGGTTGAGACCATGAAAAATCCGTATAAAACTCGTACGGGCGGGGCAACAGTCACGGTATTCGCACCCTATGACTGCGGCAACCACTGCCCATTCTGTATCAATAAAGGTGAATACTCCGACACAACAGGGTTCAGCAAGGATAAAATCATCCCGTCTATAAAACTGATGGATGAAATCACTCCGAACTGTGACTTTGTATTCACCGGCGGCGAACCATTTGCAAACCGCGAGGCTCTGCAGGAGATGCTGAACCAGATCCCGCCGACACACCGTGTATTCATCAACACTACTCTGCCGACATTTGAAGGGCAGAGCGAGCAGGACCTGATCGACTTTACAGAAAAGAACAAAGACAAGATTACCTGCATCAATGTATCCAGACACCTGGTCAAGTATGTAGAGGAAGGTGCGGACGATCTTCTGTCTCGTCTTGCTGTACGTACACGTGTAAACTGTGTACTCTATAAAGACTATCCGGCAGAACGCCTTCCTGAATATCTGGAGCGCTGGATTCCTTACAATATCCCGGTGCAGTTCCGTTTTGACTACACCGCTACTACGCCGGAAAATCTGTACGACCGCGAAGGCGATCCGATTCTCGCTGATCTGAATAAGATCGCTGACTACAAGGGACTGGACGGATGCCGCATGCGCTGCGGATTCCACTATGATTATAAGGGCCTGACTCTCACCTATCATAAGACACTTCCGTACTCCACCATTGTTGAGAAGGATAAGGAAGACGGAAAAACTTACGACATTCTCTACGATATCATCATCAAACAGAACGGTGAAATCCGCTCCGACTGGGACGAGTCCGTCCTCGATGTTGACGCGTACAGAAAGGTGAAATTTGAGCCTTACGATCTCCACGTCATGGAAGGAACTGTAGCGGATTCTCAGTTCTAACCTTCATCGGTCCATAGACATTATAAGATTAAGATCAGGCAGCGCTGCAGGCCCGGACGGGTTTCCGCTGCCTGTTTTCATATTCTTTCACTTCTTCCGCGCCTGCCCTATTCACGCGGACCTCATAGAAAGGAGTCGATTATGTTTTCCGAAAAACCTTATGATGCGAGGCTTCGCAATCTGAAGAGGAACAAGCTTTTGACCGCCGCCATGTCCGCTCTGGTCGGACTCGTGCTTCTTCTCCGCCCGGAAGCCAGCCTCAAGCTCTTATGCAAGTTTATCGGGATGATGATTCTGCTCACCGGCGTCATTATGCTGATCATGTACCTGCGGCAAAAAGAAACTGCCCTGAGGGTGCACCTGGTGTCCTCGATTCTGCTGACGGTGCTCGGACTGTGGATCTTTCTTCGTCCGGAAGCGATCATCTCCGTCATTCCGACAGTCATCGGAATCATCGTCATCTTTGACGGCGTATTCAACCTCGGAGAAGCCCTGGCCATTCACAGGCAGGAGCGGCACTCCCCTCTCCTTCCGGTTATTCTGGGCATTATCACCGTGCTCCTCGGACTGGTGCTGATCTTCAAACCGCTCGGCGTTGCCGCAGTCATCACGCAGATGATCGGAATCGTCACCCTCTATAACGGTATCTCCGACCTGCTGATCGCACTGCGGATTCATCCGAACGTTGGAGAATAACGCAGTACCAGACAATGAATTTAAATTGAACAGATGCCTCATATACCAGGCATCTTTGATTACAGTATGCATCCAAATTTGAACAATATTACAGTACAAAAAGAACGATCCTCATCACAGAGAAGTTTTCTGATCTCTATGATGAGGATCTTATTTTCTTGCTCATCAGCCTTTGTCCGAAGCTGGTGCTGAAACTCTGCATGTAATCTTGTAACAATCAGCGGATGATTCCGGAAACCGGAATGCTCCAGGTGCTGTACGCGCCGTCCTTATACGCCCGAACACGGAATTCATACGTTCCGCCCCGCTTTAAACCTGAACATGTAAGTACTCGTGTATTAGTCAGTTTGTAAGTCTTCCAGGACTTGCCTCCGCTCTTTCTCATGCCGATCTGATAGCTCGGAGATCCGGATACTTTGACGGCTGTGATCTTCATGCCGCCATACAGACTCGTCAGCTTCAGAGACGGGGTCTTTGGACGGACGTAATACTTCAGCTTGATGCTGTCCTTGTAATTTCCAGTTCCTGTCAGAACCAGATATTTCTTTCCGATTGTCTTATATCCTGCCGCGCATGATTCGGTAAAATCCACGCCTTTTGTCAGAATAACAGGCTGCTCTTCGCCGCCGCGTTCCAGAGACAGCGTCAGCAAGTTCTGCTTTTGATTCTTTCCGTTATAGATGAAGCTCTGCAGGCCGGAAGTCTTGACTTCCTTCAGGCTTCTCGGCTGAATCACATAGGACGTGTTCAGGTCACCGGTATAGTTGTTGATGCCCCGGAGGATAATCGTGTACGTTCCCGCGTTTATGTACTGATCGCTGTCCGAACGGTAGACCTCATAATCCTTTCCCTTAATCAGGCCGGAAACTTGAACATTCGGCTCCTGAACCGCTCCGTTATATACGGCATCATCTGTCTTGACCTCAGCGGCCTCAAGCGTCTTTGGGACAATGCTGAACGTCTTGGTCACCGATCCTTTTACCATTCGGCAGCCTCTGACTTTCAGTGTGGCTTTGCCGACATTGACGTTATTGCTGTAGGATACCGTATAATCCGTTCCCTTCTGAAAACTGGATGCCTTAATGGCCGGAGTCTGCGCCGTTCCGTTATATTCTACCGCAGACGGTTCCAGCTTGACACCGGAGGATGTCAGCGTAGCCTTCTTGATCGTAAATTTCCGGGAAACCTTTCCTGTGTAGTTGTTGCAGAACGTCGCCGTCAATGTGCCGCTTGTGTTATTATTTACTGCGCTTAACGTATAATCGCGGTTCCGCTTCAGCTTAACCCCGTTCAATCTAACCGCCGCGTTCGGAACAATCGTCTTTCCGGTATACGTCTTTGCGGCAATCGACGCGATCACCGCTGAAGAAGCGTTCTTCGGGTAGATCCGGTACGTTGTCTTCACTGTGCCTTTATAGGAGCCAAGACCTTTTACCGTAACCTTTACCGTGCCGGCATCTTTGGTGCTGCCCGATGTTTTTACCGAATAACCGGAGTACACCCGTCTTCCGTTTACATCGTAAACGGCGATTGTCGGTGACTGGCTGGATCCGGTATAAGTCTTATTATACGCCCGAACCGACCCGAGGGACGTTCTGGAAGTCTGTGTGCTTCCGGATGAACCGGATATGCTGCCGTTCGCTGACGAGTTCGACCCGTTAGAAGCCGCTGACGTTCCGGAAGAACCGGTTCCTGTATATCGGAGAACGCCGTCCCAGCTGATTCCCGACACCCCGTTATAATACGGCGCCACACTGACCTCTGTACCCGTCTGGTCCCCGGTTTCCGGATGGCCGCGGTCAGAATGTGCAGCAGCCGTCATCCCGTTTCCGACATACAGCTCCGTATGCCGGTCCATGTCCAGCAGAATATCTCCACGCTGAAGCGAATCCGGCGTGACGTTATTCAGCGTAATCCCGAGCTGACTTGCCGGAATCCAGGTAAACCCCGCATTTGTAAAACTCTGCAGCATGCTCTTGGTGCCGACAAAACCACTGAACGAAAATCCGCCGCCGTTCATAAACGCACTGACGATAAACGTTCCGCAGTCATAATCCGGACCCCATCTGGCTGCCGGGTTCAATGTATATCCATGCGAATCATCATTAGCTGCAGCAATCGCCCACTGAACAGCCGACTCCACCCGGGCAGGAATACTGTTTGCATGCACAGGCATACCCGTTCCCGCTCCCAGGCTGAGCATTACTGCCAGCGCTGCCGAGGGCAGCATGCGGCGGAGTAACATCTCTCTGATCTTCATAATTCTCACATTATTTCAATTGTACATCAGCATTACCGAATATAAATAATCCTGCAGGACTTTCGCAATCACAATCGCCATTACTCATTTTTCGCACATAGACTTAACAGCAAATGACATATGACACGAAGTTTCCTTAAGAATTTTTAAGTATATTTTAACATAATTAATGGATAAATCAATATTTCAGCGCCTAAAAAACAGCAAGAACTGCAAAAAACATTGAAATTAAGCCATTTTTAATATACCATATCTAATTATGGTAAACCGAGGGCATGATATAAAAATCGGACACGATCCCCTTCTCAGATGTTTGATTTATCAAGAGGGGGATGCATCCGATTTCTCGAAATACTATCATTGCATACGACATATACGACGTTCCGCTTGCTGATCAAGCTGCGCTTTTCAGCTTGCTTTCTCAGGCGGAACCAGCACATACGATGCAGCACTTACGCTCGCACAGTTGAAGTCAATTCCATTATCTGAAATCTTCGCTCTGTTCTTCTTCCGGTAGGCTGAGGTCAATGCCGCGGACTTGCTTTCTCAGCGGAAGGACGCTCTTTGGGTTGACGGACAGTTCGTCGATGCCCATGCGCAGGAAGGTTTCTGTAAGGTCCAGGTCAGCGCCGAGCTCTCCGCAGATGCCGCACCAGATGCCGTGGCGATGAGCGGCGTCAACCGCCATTTTGATTTCTTTCAGGACAGCCGGGTGATGGGTGTCGAGGAATGGCTCGAGATGTGCGTTCTGGCGGTCGATGGCCAGGGTGTACTGGGTCAGATCGTTGGTGCCGATAGAGAAGAAGTCGCACTGACGCGCGAGATCGTCTGCGATCAGGGCCGCGGCCGGAGTTTCGATCATGATGCCGATTTCCATAGCGCCCATTTTCTGTCCCTCGTTTTTCAGTTCGATGCGGCATTCTTCCAGGATTGCCTTGGCTGCCATGAGTTCTTTCAGACTGGTGATCATCGGGAACATGATGGCCAGGTTGCCGTAGGCAGATGCGCGGAGGAGCGCGCGGAGCTGTGTCTTGAAGAATTCCTTTCTGGTCAGGCAGATGCGGATGGCACGGAAGCCGAGTGCCGGATTATCCTCCGGATCAAGCCCCAGATAGCCGACCTGCTTGTCGGCACCGATATCGCAAGTGCGGATGACGACCTGTTTAGGCGCCAGCGTCTCTAACGCACTCTTGTAGGCCTGGAACTGCTCTTCTTCTGTAGGGCTCTGCTCTCCATTCAGATAGACGAATTCGGAGCGGAACAGGCCGACGCCTTCTGCGTCATTTTCCTGAACCGCCTCCAGGTCATCCGGACCGCCGATGTTGGCGTAGATTTTTACTTCGGTTCCATCCACTGTGCGGGACTCTCTTCCAATCAGATCCTTCAGAAGAGCCTGTTCCTTCCGGTCTGCTTCGCGGCGCTCCATCATCATTTCCAGTGTCTCCGGCGTCGGATCGACGTAGATACAGGACTGATATCCGTCTACGATTGCCATCTGACCATCCCAGTCCGCAGAAATATCCTGAACTTGAATCAGTGCAGGAACATTCATGCTGCGGGCCAAAATTGCGGTATGGCTGGTCTGGCTGCCGCCTTTGGTAACAATGCCCTGAAGAAGATTTTTATCCAGTTTGACGGTCTCTGAAGGCGCCAGATCATCGGCGACCAGAATGAACGGTTCTGCCGGTGCAAACGCATTCCCGGCGATTCCCAGAAGAACATCCAGGACAGCGTTTTCCAGGTCGTAAATGTCCGCACTTCTTGCACTCAGATAATCGTCATCCATAGACTCAAACACCTGTGCCTGAGCGGTAAACGCTTCTTTCACCGCATATTCGGCGCTGCGGTTCTGCTCAGTAATGATCGATTTTGTATCATCAATCAGATCTTCATCTTCCAGCATCATCGCGTGAACTTCAAAGATTTCCGCATTTTTCTCTCCGGCGGTTTCTTTCGCCCGCTCATACAGATCGTTCTGCTGTTCGATAACTTCTGCAACGGCATCCTCAAACCGTTTCACCTGTACATCAACATCGTCATGATGCGATGTATCAATTTTGCGTTCCGGCTCTTTCAGCACACGGATTTTTGTAATTGCAATACCCTTTACAATGCTTTTACCGGTTGCTACTACCATGTTTTTCCCTCCGCTCAAGCTGCAGCGGACAGAACAGGATATGCTCTGTCCGCATTGTCTGTTTTAATTCTTCAACATTGGATCTCTGCCGTTTACGGGGCAGATTTATTAATTCTGCTCTTCCGGAGCTTCTTTCTGAAGCTCATCATAACACTTTACCTGTTCGTAATCATCACTGTTGGTCAGGAGTACAACCACAGTGTCCGGATATCCGGCTTTTGCAATTTCATCACGGTCGAACTCCAGAAGTTTCTGTCCTGCAGTGACGGTATCGCCTTCTTTAACCAGAGGATGGAATCCCTTTCCTTTCATCTGGACGGTATCTACACCGACATGAATCAGAAGTTCCATGTCGCCAGGGCCCTCCAGCCCGATGGCATGTCCTGTTTCCGCGACGGATGCAATCTCTCCGTCAAAAGGCGCCACGACAAGGCCGACTTCCGGCTGGATTCCGATTCCCTCTCCAAGAACACCTTCTGCAAAAGTCGCGTCCGGAATCTCCTGGCGCGGTATAATTTGTCCGTAAGCCGGAGCGTGAACTTCGCCGTCCTCGCAGCGGATGACGACCGGCATTTCCTTATTCGGTTCATCCTTCTCTTCTACAAGTGCGTCAAGGACATCTTCCTCGCCTGCCGGATGATCCTGATCGGCCGGATCCTCTCTCCAGATAACCATGGTCAGCGCAAATGCGATTCCGCCGGCAATGGCAAGCTCTATGAGATACAGTGGGATATGGTTGATGGTCAGCAGTCCCGGAATTCCGGTTACACCATATGCTTTTGCGCCAAGGTGAGACACTGATCCGAACCAGGCTCCGACCGCGCCTCCGATCATGCCGCAGACAAACGGCTTCATCAGTCGGAGGTTGACTCCGAAGATCGCAGGCTCAGTGATTCCAAGCGATGCGGACAGCGAAGACGGGAATGCAATAGCTCTGCGCTTGTGGCTTCTGGTCTTGACTGCTACGGCAAGGCAGGCGCCGAACTGTGCAAAATTGGCTGCGGTCGCGATCGGCATCCAGATGTTCAGTCCGTTCTTTTCCGCAAGCATTCCGGCTTCAATAACATTATACATGTGGTGCAGACCCATAACAACGGTCACCGGATAGACGGCGCCCATTGCCGCAGCTCCGATGCCGTGTCCGACGGTAATCAAAACCTGCGCGCCGTGAAGAATGTATGTCTCTGCAGTGGAGAAAATCGGTCCGATAATGGTAAACGTCACAAAGGTTGTGAACAGCACTGTGCAGAGCGGTGTAACAAACAGATCGAGCATCTCCGGCACATGCTTGTGCAGCCATTTTTCAACCATGCACATGATCCAGACGGCGATGATGACCGGAATGACATGTCCCTGATAACCGACTGCCTTCACATGGAAGAACAGCAGATGCCAGACCGGGATCTGTGACGCTTTCATACCGGCTACAGCCCAAGCATTGATCAGGTTGGAATGGATCATACAGAGTCCGACAACCGCGCCTAAGAAGATGTTTCCGCCGAATACTCTTGCCGTGCTGATAGCGATGATGACCGGAAGATACGCAAACGCGGCTCCGGAGACCATATCCAGGAAGGAGTACCAGTCCGTATTCAGAAACGCCGGGCTTGCTTTACCGATCGCCTCGACGAGTCCCATCATCAGTCCAGACGCGACGATGGCAGGAAGGATCGGAACGAATACATCGCCCAGTGTTTTGATCAGACGCTTCGGAAGCGGCTGGCGGGCAGCGGCAGCGGCTTTTACGTCTGCCTTGGTCGCTGCTGTCATCCCGGTAATACTCAGAAACTCATCATAAACTTTGTTGACCGTTCCGGTTCCGATAATCAGCTGGAGCTGCCCGTTTGATTCAAACAGACCCTTGACTCCCTCTACATTCTCGAGTTCTTTTTTGTCCACTTTAGAATTGTCTGCAATCACCAGACGCAGTCGCGTCGCGCAGTGGGCTGCGCTGACGATATTGTCCCTGCCCCCGAGATGACTGAAGATTTCTTCCGCGCAGCGGTGATAATCCAGTGCCATAAACTCTCTCCTTTTTATTTACAATAATTGCAATAATGAATATAGTTCAGCAGAACAATGTCTGCCGATAACCTTTAATGAACAATGCTAGATCAGGTGCAGCCTCTCAAACGCCCCGGCGAGGCCGTCCTCATCAACCGGATCAGCGATGATGTCACTGTGCTTTTTCAGTGTCTCCGATCCATTCCCCATGCACACGCTGATTCCGGTCGTTTTCATCATGGCGTAGTCATTCATACTGTCGCCGAACCCGATGGTATCCTCCAGCGGGATATTCAGTTTTTCACTAACGCACTTTACGCCGGTCCCCTTGTTGCAGGTCTTGCGAATCAGCTCTCCGTTCTGCACGCCGAACACCTCATCCTGCAGGACAAAGTCATATTGAGGGAGGAGTTCCTCGGCTTCTTTCAGCTGACGGCGGTCGTTAAACATAATAACGATCTTGTAAACCGGTTCGCCCTTATACTCTTTCATAGGCTTAATGCCCAGGCTTTCATTAATCTGCTTTCTCCAGCGCTCCAGTTCACTGTTTCCGCGCGGCTGCCCTTTCAGCAGTTTTCCGATATCCGGGTCACAGTACGATCCTTCTTTTGATTCGATCGTGCAGTAAACATGGTTGCTCTGGAGTGCATCCATGGCTTTACGGAAATCTTCCGGCTCCATGGGCTCATCGTGCAGGACTTCTCCGCCCGCGATCACGAGCGCGCCGGCGCTTGCGATGATTCCGTCAAATCCGTATTTCAAAAGCGGCTCGGCCATTGCCAGATTCCTTCCTGTGCACAGGAAGACGTAATGTCCGTTTTCCTGCGCTTTCCGGATTGCCTGCAGGGCACTCTTCGGCGGAGTATTCTCTCCGGATTTCGTCAGTGTTCCGTCAATATCCAGGAAGACGATTTTCGGACCGTCTTTCTTTTTCTCTTGCTGGTCGCTATTTGTCCCAAAATCAGTCAGGAGCCAGCGGAAGCTGCGCGCCGGCACCGGTACTCCCTGCGCATGGCAGTGTTCACCGGTGATCAGATCAACATACTCCTCGGATTCATTGACCCAGGCGGTCTCATCATAGACATTGAAATTGAACAGTGCAACCAGCTTTTCACCCTTATAGTAGCGGCCTAAAGCCAGAATGTGGTCGTTATATGGCTCCATAATCCAGACATCTGCGTTGTTTTCAAAGCAGACATGGCTTCTTCTGATCTTCTCCATACGTTTAATTGCCTGAAAAATCCTGCCCGGACGCGTCGTCTCGTCATCGCGCATCGCTGCTTGTTCCCAAGGGAATTTCCCGCGGTGGAGATAACGGGAATCGTCCCATTTCAGCGGATCCTCATGGTAGGAATAGTCATTTCTCTGCCCGATTTCATCTCCGCTGTACAGCATCGGAATGCCGCTCTGTGTCAAAAGGAACGCATGAAGCATAATATCAAGGGTTTCCGCACGCTCGAGCTTCCAGTCATTCTGTTCGTACTCCGCAGCTTCAATTCCGCACAGCGATGCGGTTGTTCCGCACAGGCGGGCATCCTGCAGACGCGGATCATCGTTATACAGTTCGCCTCTGGCGTCACTCCCCTCCCAGTGTCCCTGGAGGTAATCATTCAGGAAGTGTTTATGCGCAGCTTCTGTCGTTCCAAACTGCGCAAGGAAATCATAATCCAGTCCCCAGCCGATATCATCGTGGCAGCGGAGATAATTCAGGAACACAAAATCATGCGGAAGCACGAGTGTCTGTCCGATCTGATGTTTCAGCAGTCTGACGTCTCTGGTCGCAACGGTGTGCCAGGTGGTTGCCATAATAGGAGCATTGTAAACCATATGGCATTCCGGCTTTTCCGGTGTTCCAAAGTACGGCGCGACTTCATTCGGCTTCATGACAATCTCGCCGAGGAGCAGCGTTCCCGGGCAGACAATGTCCAGAACCATGCGCAGAATACGCACCAGCGTATGCACACGGAGCAGGTTCCGGCAGCTTGTGCCCAGCTCTTTCCAGATGTACGGCACCGCATCCAGGCGGATGATATCAATTCCGTGGTTGCAGAGATTCAGCAGATTAGCAGTCATATCATGCATGACTGAAGGATTACGAAAATTCAGATCCCACTGATACGGATGAAAGGTCGTCATGACAACCTTATGCGCCTCATCGCACCAGCTGAAATTTCCCGGCGCAGTCTGCGGGAACACCTGCGGAACCGTCTGTTCAAACTGATTCGGAATATCCCAGTTGTCAAAGAAGAAATAACGGCCCTGCGCATAAGGATCCCCCGCCTTTGCCTGTTTTGCCCACTCATGCTCGTCACTCGTATGGTTCATGACAAAATCCAGGCAGACCTGAATATTCCTTTTATGGCAGGCATGCGTCAGTTCAGAAAGATCCTCCATCGTTCCAAGCTGAGGCTGGACTTTACGGAAATCACTGACGGAATACCCGCCGTCGCTCTTTCCTTCCGGGCTTTCCAGGAGCGGCATCAGGTGCAGAAAATTGATCCCGCATTCCTGCAGGTAATCCAGGCGCGATTCCACGCCTTTCAGTGTTTTTCCAAAATTCTCTGTATACATCATCGTCCCGAGCAGATCATTTCTCTTGTACCAGTCCGGATCCTCCTGTTTGGAACGATCCCAGGCCTTCAGTTCCGGACTTCTCTCCGTACAGTATTCCCGAAGCATCTTCACGTAATTCTGATAATCTTCATCACGTCCGGAGTAGAGCTCCATATAGAGCCATTTTAACTCGTCCTCATATCCAGCAAATCTCTGTTGAAACGATGATTTTTCGCTTCGCATTTCCTTTTTCATGTCCCTTCCTTACCTGTTAACAATAATCAATTATGGACATCATATGTGTTTTCTGTTTGTATCGAACCCCTCGGGGTAAAAAACTTTTACAATCCTTTACAACGAGAATCTCGAACACGAAAACAGAGCAGATTCACTCTCTCATCTATAGACAGCACCTCTGCAATCACTGATGTTTTCTACATTATACATGAAAAAACTAAGTAAAGAAAGTTGAAACCATACAGAAACGAATGATTCTCTCATATATTTTTTGTATGAGATTTATATTTAAAGAACAAAACATTTTCATCCATTTCCAGTTCATATGTAATAGATATTATGAATACCTCAGAATGCTCAATATAATGAAAAAGATTCTATATTCTACATATTGCTCCCTTTTCAATCCGGAGTTTTTCTATTATGATAGTAGACAATGAACACGCGCTCCGGGGACTTCCCCATTCACCTGCGCGGGAACCGACTATGGGAAAAGGGATTTACGATGAACGAAAACAAGAATTTAAAGGAAACGATTATTGAAGCTGCCTGGGAGCTCTTCTACGAAAAAGGATATGAGGAAACAACCATAAACGACATTATCTCTAAGGCTGGCGTCGCAAAAGGATCGTTCTACTATTATTTCCGCAGCAAGGATACCCTGCTCGGCACCCTGTCCAATATGCTCGATAAGAAGTACGCACAGATCGAGCCGCAGCTGATGCAGATCGACAACACCTTCGACCGGCTGATGGAAATGAATTACCTGATTCATAATTACATCGGGACCAAGATCGACTATAAACTGCTGGCCAACCTCTACGCCGCCCAGCTCACGAAAGACGACGGTGGTTTTCTTCTGGATCAGAACCGGTACTATTTCAAGCTCCTGACACGCATTGTCACGGAAGGCCAGACAAAGGGCGAAATCACAAGAGAAAAAACTGTGGTCCAGATCGTCCGCATCTACAGCCTCTGTGAACGCGCCCTGATAACCGACTGGTGCATGAACAACGGCGCTTACGATCTCGGCGAATTCAGCAAGGAGTACATGCCGGTTCTCTTTGCAAAATTCCGCGCCGTCCAGCCGGGCAGCACAGAACAGAAATAAGAACAATCAAAAGCCCATCTTCTGCCCGGAAGAGAAACGTCGTCTGCGTTTCCTGTTTCCGGGCTTTTTTTCTGCCTGAATATCCCGCATTTCCCAGCCGCCATCCCCGCCGCCTCTTGTGTATACTGTATCCAATAATTTACGAAACTTCTGACTTTTTTATGGATTCCTCTTGCATTTTCCCGCCGAGTATCGTATGATATTTTTATATCAATTAGACCGCGGTATAAACTTAATTCTAGTCAATACAGAGCTGTCCCTGCATGCATAATCTCTATAATGATCAGCGCAGCAGACTTCCGAAATCCTTCTCTGAAAGCCAACCCGGAAAACAGCAATGTAAACAATGAAATGGAGAGCCATTTTGAACGTCATCACGAACATTCAAAAATATTCCATTCACGACGGCGACGGCATCCGCACGACTGTGTTCTTTAAAGGATGTCCGCTCCGGTGTGCGTGGTGTCATAATCCGGAGACACAGCGGTTTGAAAGAGAGCTGCAGTTTGATCAGAGTAAGTGCACAGGATGCAGAAGATGCGAGCAGGTCTGCCCTCAGCATGCGATTTCCTTCTCTGCGCCCGGCGCCCCGGCAAAAACAGATCCGGAAAAATGCACATTATGCGGAAGATGTACGGACCGCTGTGTGAATGAAGCAAGAGAAATCATCGGAGAAACATATTCCCAGAAAGAACTGATGAAAGAACTGCTGAAAGACCGGATTTTCTATGAGCAGTCCGGCGGCGGAGTCACCCTTTCCGGCGGCGAGGTTATGGCGCAGCAGGAATTTTCAGAAGTGGTTTCACTCGCTTCTAAACTACACAGAAATGGCATCGCCGTCAACATCGACACCTGCGGCTATGCTCCTTATGAACGGTTCCGGGAGATTCTTCCTTATACAGACACCTTTCTTTATGACATTAAAGTGATGGATCCGGAAACACACCGGCGGGTAATCGGAACAGACAATAAACAGATCCTGGACAATCTGAAGTGCCTGAGCAGAGACGGAGCAAAAATATACCTGCGCATTCCGACTATTCCGGGGATCAGCGGGACAAAAGAAAACATGGACAAGGTGATCTCCTTCCTTAAAGAAAATGACATACGTCCGGATCAGATCAACCTTCTGCCCTATCACGACACAGGAAAAGGAAAATACGCAAAGCTCGGCAGAAACTATCCGGGAGAAGACTGTGAAGTCCCGAGCAGCGAAATGATGGAAGCATTTTCGGCTCAGTTCACTCAGGCCGGATTCAGCAACGTAAAAATTGGAGGTTAACCATGGAAACAAAAAACATGACAGAAAGAATCCAGCGTCTTCGCAGAATGACGACAGAGACTCCGGTGCATATTGATCTGGAACGCGCAAAGATTGAAACAGACTTTTACCGTGAAAACGAAGGAAAATATTCTATTCCGGTAATGCGCGCCCTGGTTCTGAAAGAATACTTCAGCAAAAAGACCCTCTATCTCGGCGATGATGAACTGATCGTCGGCGAAAAAGGAAAGGATCCTCAGGCAAGTCCGACATTTCCGGAGCTGTGCTGCCATACTGTAGAAGACATGCACATTATGAATGACCGCGACATCGTTTCCTATAAAGTTACGCCTGAAGACATCGAACTCCAGGAGAAGGAGATCATTCCGTACTGGCAGGGTAAATCCATGCGCGAGAAAATTCTGGAGCGCATGACGCCGGAATGGAAAGAGGCGTATGCTGCAGGCATGTTCACAGAATTCATGGAGCAGCGAGGACCTGGACACACCTGCGGAGGCGACCGGATCTGGACGCACGGATACGCAGAATACAAACAGGAAATCCAGAATGCGCTCGATAACCTGGATTACCTGAACGACATGGATGCACTCGACAAGGCAGAAGAACTGAAAGCCATGCTGATCGACTGCGATGCCGTCATGATTCTCGGGCAGCGCTACCATGATCTGGCTCTGGAAAAAGCAAATAAAGAGACCAATCCAGTCCGCAGAAAGGAGCTCCTGCAGATTGCAGAAAACTGCTCCGTTGTTCCGGCACAGAAACCACAGACTTACTGGCAGGCTCTGCAGGCATACTGGTTCACCCACCTGGCCGTCACCTCTGAGCTGAATCCTTGGGACGCGTTCAGCCCGGGCCGTCTCGACCAGCACCTGTATCCATACTATGAGCAGGACACAGAAGACGGCATCCTTAGTGATGATTTTGCGCTGGAGCTGCTGGAGTGTCTCTGGGTAAAATTCTACAACCAGCCTGCCCCGGTCAAGGTCGGCGTAACCCTGAAGGAAAGCGGAACGTACACAGACTTTGCCAACATCAACACCGGCGGAATCCGTCCGGACGGAAGCGACGGCGTCAACGAGGTCAGCTATCTGATCCTGGACTGCATGGATGCCATGAAGCTGGTTCAGCCAAACTCAAATGTTCAGATCAGCAAAAAGACCCCGCAGCGTTTCCTGAAGCGCGCATGCGAGATTTCCAGAAAAGGATGGGGCCAGCCTGCATTCTATAATACCGATGAAATCGTCCAGGAACTCCTGAATGCCGGCAAGACGCTGGATGACGCAAGATGCGGAGGATCCTCCGGCTGCGTGGAAACAGGATGCTGGGGCAAGGAAGCCTACATTCTGACCGGCTACCTCAATATCCCTAAAATCTTTCAGCTTACGCTTTACAACGGATATGACAACGTCAGCGGAAAACAGCTCGGGCTCAAGACCGGATACGCAAAGGATTATGAGACCTACGATGAGCTCTATGACGCATTTAAGAAGCAGCTGACCTACTTTGTAGACATGAAAGTCAGAGGAAACAACGTCATCGAGAAACTGTACGCAGAAGAAATGCCGGCTCCGTTCCTGTCCATCGTCACCGACGACTGCATCAAGAACGGCAGAGACTATAACGCAGGCGGAGCGCGCTATAACACGAGATACATTCAGGGTGTAGGAATCGGAACGATCACGGACTGCCTCGCCGCTATCCGCTATCATGTCTACGATAAGAAGGATCTGACCATGGAAGAACTCATTTCTGCCATGGACGACAATTTTGAAGGTCACGAAGATGTGTTCCGCATGGTGCACGACCGTTCCCCGAAATACGGAAACGATGACGACTACGCGGACGGCATTATGCAGGATGTATTCAAGACATACCGCGATACCGTCACCGGAAGAAAAACTGTCTGCGGAGGCACCTACCATATCGATATGCTGCCGACCACTTGCCATGTATACTTTGGCGATGTGCTGAACGCAACCGCAAACGGACGCCTCGCGCATAAGCCGGTATCAGAAGGAATCTCACCGGAGAAATCTGCGGACACCAACGGCCCGACTGCAGTTATCAAATCCTGCGCCAAGATGGACCACTGCTCTACCGGCGGAACGCTGCTGAACCAGAAGTTCACACCAAGTGTCGTTGCCGGCGAGAAAGGCCTGGATAACATGGCGAGCCTGATCCGCTCCTACTTTGCGATGGACGGCCACCACATCCAGTTCAACGTTATCGACAAGCAGACTCTGTTGGACGCGCAGGCTCATCCGGAGGAATATAAGGATCTGATCGTCCGCGTTGCCGGATACAGCGACTACTTCCATAATCTGGATAAGGCGCTTCAGGATGAAATCATCGCGCGTACGGAGCAGTCCTTCTAGGTGCTGTTCCCTTGCGACGGCTATATTTTGTCAGCTATTAACTATATAAGTTATCGAATAAAGAGGAGGAAACGAATCAATGAAATTAGGATTTATCGGATGCGGAGTTATGGCGAACGCTATGATGGGCGGAATCATTAAGAACGGTCTGTTCAAGCCTGAGGATATCTGGGGCGCAGACCCAATGGAAGCCGGCCGTCAGAAGACCAAGGAAGCCAATGGCATCAACGTTACAGACGATAATCTGGAAGTTCTGAAAAACTGCGATGTCGTATTCTTTGCGATCAAGCCGCAGTACTACGCTTCCATGATCGACGGGATCAAAGAGCATATCCGCGAAGATCAGCTGTTTATCAGCATCGGCGCGGGAAGAACACTGGATTACCTGGCAGACGCATTCGATCACAAGCCTGTAAAAATCGTGCGTGTTATGCCGAACACCCCGGCTCAGGTCGGAGAAGGCATGGCTGCAGCCTGCCCTAATGAGTACGTCACGGATGAAGAAGCTCAGCTCGCGCTGAAGATCCTGAGAGGATTCGGAAAAGCAGAACTGATGCCGGAAAATCTGTTCGACGTTGTCACAGGTGTCAGCGGAAGCGGCCCGGCTTATGTCTGCATGTTTATTGAAGCCATGGCAGATGCTGCGGTTCTGGGCGGCATGCAGAGAGCAACTGCTTACGAGTTTGCTGAGCAGACTGTATATGGAACAGCTAAGATGCTAATGGAAACCGGCCTGCATCCGGGAGTCCTGAAAGACATGGTCAGCTCCCCTGCCGGAACTACGATTGCGGCAGTCCGCACGCTGGAAGAGATGGGCCTGCGTACAGCAGTCATTGAAGGCGTACAGGCATGCACAGAAAAATCCATTGAAATGCAGAGCGCAAAATAACTCAACAATTACTCATATAACGCGAAACGAGGGGCCTGTTGTGAACGCACGGGCCCCTCTCCTTTTCTCCAGCCCTGGCGTACTATGCAGGAATGCACACGGCTTCATTCCTCAGCCTAAGGCAAAACGCTGTATTCAAATCTGTAAATGTACTCGTCATCAAAAAATTCAGGAATTTCTTCCGATGAATCCCCTTGCCGTATGGGGATTCTCCATTTATGATTATGGTATAGGTATCGTTATCGGAAAGCAGAAAGGAGTCTGAGATGGGACTGAATCCCAGCATTCCGGCAGAACTGATTTCATGCACAATCGGATGCACCGGATTCACACTGATGTTCGGTGTCCGGGGAAAGCAGGTGTTTTACTGTGCAATCGGTTCTTTTTTTACCTGGGTGGTATATTTGATCACATATCATTATTATCCTGATAACTTTCCGGCGACCCTGGCCGGAGCGATGTTTGTCGCACTGTATGCCCTGGTCATGTCAAGACGGAACCGCGCCCCGGCAACGATTTTCATGTCCACCTGCGCGTTCCCTCTCTATCCGGGATCCCAGCTCTACTACACGATGTACGGTCTGGTCAACGGGAATAAACATCTGGCGGAATCACAGCTTGGCGCCCTGGTATCTACCGGAATCGCGATCGTCATGGGGTATATTTTCATCGACACCCTGATCCGATATATCGGAATTGCTGCAGACGCACTCCACCTCCGCAGCAGAAACGGCAGTCATTCCTCATCCGCATATAAATAGCAGCATCCGAAAAATCTTTTCCAGACATCAAAAAAACTCCCTATATGATCAACAGTGTTTTGACTGTTTCTCATAAAGGGAGATTTTTTCTACCGTAAAGCATCCGCTTGCGCTTAATTGTCACGGTTTCCGAAGATCTGCAGAAGCAGAATGAACAGATTGATGATGTCCAGATAAATATCTAGCGCACAATCTACTGCGTTGTCTGCAGTTTTCGGGTAAATCTGCGAACGGAACATGTCATAGCCGATGTACAGGCTGAAAATTACCGCTCCGGCAAAGGCATAGACGGAATACAGTGCCGGGATAAACATGGACACCAGCCCGCAGATCAGAAGTCCGATCAGCGCGGAAAACAGGAATCCGCCCATTCTGGCGAAGAATTTCGGAAATGCGGTCGCCGCAGCTATCATCGCTACGGTAACAATTCCGGTGTACCACATCGCAGAAATAACCACAGAAGAACTCAGTCCTCCGTAAGCCCCGACCAGAATCGTCACCGTTACGCCCAGCGGCACAACAATCAGATTGTACCCCAGGAAACTAATCCACGCATTCCTGGATCCCGAGGCCATCACGGTTCCGGCAAACACCAGCACAACATACGCAATCAGGGATCCGATCGGCCCGATAGCACTGACCAGCTGCTCCGCAGGGAAATACTGGCACATCAGGATATTCACAATCAATCCGTAGAGGATGGTTCCTCCCATAATCAAATTATATTTTCTGTCCGACACAATCATTTCCGGCGGCGCAAAACAGTTCAGCCGTTCATACTTGCGTTCTCTTGACATACTGTTATTCACGGTCCTTCACTCCTTTTCAAATTTATATAACATTACTCATTATACCCTGAGTCTGCACGCATTTGTGAACGTTATAAGGAGATTATTTCCCCATCGTGATCACATGCAGCCGGATTTCCCGGGACAAAAAGAAACCGCGCAAGAAGATTCCTCTCCTGCACGGCCGTTATCATTAATTATTATCAGCAGTCAAACAAGTTTCACGCTTACGGGTTGTATCATTCTACAGCTCTCGAGAGCGCTCCGTTGCCTGAACTACCGCCTGCATCACGCTGTAGCGGAACGCGCCCGCTTCCAGTGCCTCTGTTCCTTCAATCGTCGTGCCTGCCGGCGAAGTCACCATGTCTTTCAGTGCGCCCGGATGCATACCCTTCTCCTGGATCAGTTTGGCAGAGCCAAGCACCGTCTGCACCGCCAGTTTATAGGCGATATCCCTTGTCAGTCCCTCTTTGACGCCGCCATCTGCAAGAGCCTCGATGAACATCGCAACATAAGCCGGACCTCCGCCGGACAGACCGCAGACTGCGTCGATGTCGTATTCCTTTACCCACTCGACAATGCCGATGCTCGTAAAGAGATCCTGGGCAAACGCCTTCTCCTCCTCCGTCAGATTGTTTTCCTGACAAAGCGCAAACGCACCTTCAAATACCAGCGCCGGCGTATTTGGCATAATTCTCAAGATCCTCGGCGACCCCTTAATCGCCTGCTGCAGACGTTCAATGCTGGTTCCCGCAACGATAGAGAACACCGCTTTCCCGTCCAAGGATCCTTCCGCCTCAGCACAGGTCTGTACGTACTGCTGCGGTTTTACTGCCAGAAGAATGACATCACTTGCTTCTGCCAGTTCGCGGACAGAATGGCAGATCTGCAGCCCGGACGCTTCAGCTGCTGCCGCTGCTTCTGCCTTCGGATCATACGCAAATACCTCGTCCTTTTTCAAAACACCTTTATCGACCGCGCCTTTTACGATTGCGCCGCCCATGTTTCCAAATCCTAATACTCCAAATTTCATTTTTATAACTCCTCTTCTTGATCAGTCTTCTTTTGGCTGAAAATCAGCCGGCGTATACTTGAGAAGAGGTGCAAACTCCTCTTCTCCGAACAAATCGATGTATTCATGCTCAGCTGCTGCAATAATAGATTCTGCCAGGTCCGGAAGTTCTTCCCGGATCACATTACTCACCGTACTGTAAATGTGCGCTGTATGATACGTAAAATCTTTCATACAGGAAGTCCCGAGCTCCTGTTTCTTAGCGATGAGTTTTTCCTGATCTGCATCTGATAATTCTGCGCCCCAGTCAAACTCACAGCGGCTTCCGCCCCAGCTCATCGGATCGCCCTGCGGAGTACAGACATTTCCGGTCCCAAAACCATCATAAACAGCTGCATCCACCTGCAGACAATATTCCCTGCCATATTCCAGAAGATCAAATTTTTTCCACGCTTCGCACCATGCGCACTTGCTGATATAGGTCTGGAAGGTCGGCTCTGTGCGCATTGTTCCGAATTCCATCTGGCCGCTGTAATCCGGTTTCCATTCTCCATAGGCCTGATTGGTCCAGAGCGTGACTGGATCGCCGTTTCTGCGCGCCCGCGCCGCCATCCTGGCTCCGCGTTCACGGCCATACTGAACCATCCCCTTCTGAATCACTTCATGTGCCTGCTCATGATTTTCCGTCCCCAGCTTCAGAAACGTATACTTGCTGAGAAGTGCAAACATGACTGCTTGATTTTCAATTCTGAGCATCTTTAGACTCCTTGCTGAATGCCGCCGGAGATACTCCGGTATCGGCTGATCTAATTGGTAAAGAAATCCAGTACATTCATCAATGTGCTGGTATCTCCTTTATACAGCTCCGTATAGCCGCATCTCCTGCAGCTTACGGTTGTAAATTTTTTATTCTGAACATCAAAAAGTTTCGCGAAACTTCCGCCGGTTGCCTGGAACTGATCGACGTCCGCTCCCGCATTTCCGCATTTTGGACAGATCCAGTTCTCATTAATCTGAGACATTATTTACCCTCCCTTCAGGTATATCGTCATTGACGATGTCATTATACCATGCAGAGCAGAGAAGAATAAAGTGAGTTTTTTGTGACAAAATCACAATCAGCAAGGAGTGAATCAATCGATTTCAACCTCATAATCATCGTCATCCGTACCGATATCGATGCTGAATCCGGTTTTGGCCGAGATTATGTGCGAATCAGAACCCACTGCGCAGACCTGATAGGAATAATAGGTGCTGTGCCCGTCATTCGGAACGGTCCAGGTGGTGTCTGTCGTTTCAGCAGCTTTGTTCAGGGTGCTGAATCCCATGCCGAATACCCGGTTGTCCTCAGCAAGGTAGATAATGTATTTCACGGCTCCCGGAACCGGTTTCCAGGATGCGGTCATCTCAGAAGTTGACGGATCCACACTGGTCGTCACAACCGGAGCCGGGAGTTTCATCACTGCTGAACGCGGTGAACTCATGCTGCTTCCGCGGCGGTATACTGCCTTAAGTCTGTAATAGGTGCGCTTTCCGTAGGCGGCTTTACTGTCTGTATATTCCTGTTTTTTTGTAACCGCCGCCTGCCTGTACCCGCTTCCCTTTTTCGTACTCCGGTAAAGAATGTATTTCTTTGCACCGCGGACAGACGGCCACGCAATATCTATTTTCCCTGTCTTCGGATCAGAATAGACACCGACCGCAGCCCGGTTCACTGATGCTGTTCCTGTCGGCTGAATGATAAACTGAATGTACTTAAATCCTATGCCTGTGCACCATGAACAGAATTCCTCCACACTCATAACATGGTAGTAAACATGATTCTGATTGTCCTCATTTCCGTTGGACCAGTAAATGGTGCTGCCTGTACATTTGTAAACAACTACGGAATGCTGCCGTGTACTTCTGGCCGGTGTTTTGGCGCTGGTGATTCTGAGATGCGTGCCGGCGCGGCATCCCTGCAGGACTTTCTGTAAATTGTTCACCGTTATCGGAATCTGCCAGGTTTTCTGTGTACCTCCGGATCCGAGAAGCGCCCGCACACGCTCTGCGTATCCCCAGCACTGTCCGCTCCCTGTAAACAGGCTCCCTTCCGGCTGCGTAAAAATGTGATAGTCTACAGCAGCCCGTACTCTGGTACTGCTGCTGACCTCAGCTCCGGTGAATACCGCTCCTTCATCAGTAGTAAATGTTTCCGCAAAGGAAGGAACAGCTGCCGTTGCTGATATGACCAGCGCGGCCGCCGCTGCTGCTGATACTCTTTTCCACAAAACCATTTTTCTGTACCCCTTTCTGAACTGGTCTGTCTGTTTCTGCCTGACATCTGTATGAGTCACAGCTTCTATATCTAATAATATAATTGAACAAGTACAGAAACGTCAATAAATCACGACCTTTAAAATACTTCCGGCTTATCCTCTTTCTGACCGTATCCGGTTTTCTTGTCTTTCGCATCGCTTTTTGTCATGTTCACACAAAAGCACACATATTTTCTTGACACATTACACGATCAGTGTTAAGGTAATAACCACAAGTTCACAGGGGATAAACCGTTGAGAAAGAGTGAGTAAGCTGCACGGGGAAGGCACAGAGAGCCGCAGATGCTGAGATTGCGGCGCGGAAGCTGCAGCTGAATGGACTTTTGAGGGCGTGATGAAATCCGGTTACGGGGAGTATGTCACGACGAATCTGCAATCGTACAGGGCAGCGTATATGTTGGTATGCGGATGAGCGGATCTCTTCAGAAGAGATCAACCAGGGTGGCACCGCGGAATAATGAGTATTTCGTCCCGGAAAGAGAAATTCTGTTTTCTCTGTCCGGGATTTTCTTTTGCGCCAGCTGTGAAACTGAATTGTTCTGTCCGCCAACAGGCAGAATCATGAAACGGAGAACGGAGGAAACATAGTATGATTGATTTTATGCGTGAAGCGGGCGAGATGAAACAGGAGATCATCCGGAACAGAAGGCAGCTGCACCAGATGCCGGAGCTGGGACTGGATCTTCCCAAAACCAGCCAATATGTCATGGACTGTCTGGAGGAATACGGCTATGAACCGCAGCGCTGCGGAGCATCCGGCGTCACCGCCGTCTGCGGCAGCGGCGGAAACGTGATTCTGCTCCGCGGAGATATGGACGCGCTTCCGATGAAAGAAGAAACAGGTCTTCCCTTCGCATCCGGAAACGGGAACTGCCATTCCTGCGGCCACGATCTGCACACTGCCATGCTGCTTGCGGCGGCAAAACTCCTGAAAAAGCATGAATCTGAACTGAACGGACGCGTGAAATTCATGTTTCAGCCGGGAGAAGAAGTCCTGGGCGGCGCGGCGGACATGATTGAGCACGGACTCCTGGAGAATCCGCATGTGGATTATGCCGTCGGTCTTCACACGTCTTCCGGCCACGGCAATATGTCTGAAGTCGGCCAGATCACCTATAAACGTGAGTATTCCACATTTTCCGGCGACTGCATAAGAATTACCATTCACGGAAAACAGGCACACGGCGCGTCCCCGGAAACCGGAATCGACGCCATCAATATCGCGGCCCACATCATCACCGGTCTGGAGGAACTGAACTGCCGTGAAGTCTCCAATACAGAACGCTCCATCGTCCTGGTCGGCATGATCCACGGCGGGGACAGCTGCAATACGGAGGCCGGCACCTGCGTTATGGAAGCCTCTGTGCGCGCGGCGTCACAGGAACGCCGCAGTTTCCTGAAACAGCGCGTGAAGGAAATCAGCGAAGGCATCGCCCTTGCGTTCCGAGGCAGCGCCGAGGTCGATTTTGTCTACGGCATGCCGCCGATGTACAATGATCCCCGCCTCTGTGACTGCATCCCCGGGTATCTTGAAGAAATGCTCGGAAAAGAAAAGGTCACGGAACTGCACGAGTTCGGCGGAACTGAGGATTTCACCGCCGTTGCCGAACGTGTACCGTCTATTTACTTCCACATCGGAACGGGATCTCTTGCAGGACCGGATGTAACCCACCACAATCCGAAAGTCCTGTTCGACGAGGCAGCTCTTCCAGTTGGCGCAGCCGTCTACTGCCAGAGTGCTTTCCGCTTCCTGAAAGAACATTCGGAGCAGAAATAGAAACAGAAAACGCCGGACTTCCCTGCAGCCCGGTGTAAGAGCGCATCAGGAGAAGCAGGTCTGCACATACATATATAATGAAGGAGAGTATTTGAATGAACGCAATCTATGCACTGACCATCGTACTGCTGATCTATGCAGCCGGCGATGTAATCGCAGCAATAACCAAAGCTAAATTTCCGTCCTCCGTGGCCCGGGGAATGATCGTCCTGGCAGGGCTGTGGATCGGCCTGATTCCGAAGAATACGTTCAGCCAGTCTGCCATCGGAGGATTCGGTATGATGGCCGTAACACTGATGATTACCATGCTCGGCACCACGATCGACACACCGGAAATGAAACGGCAGATCAAGACCATCATCATCTGTCTGGCCGGTCTTGCGGTATCCACAGCTATCATCCTGATTGTCGGACCGCTCCTGATCAATCCGCAGTACGCTTATGTCGGTTCTGCCGTATACGCAGGCGGAAGCGCTGTTGTTCTGATGTTCACTTCTGTGCTGAAACCGCGCGGACTGGTTGCCGTTGTCGGATTTTTCACCATCCTGAGCATGGCGCAGAGCTTTTTCGGACAGCCGGTCTGCTCCTATTATCTGAGAAAATACGCAAAGAACTTTCTGAAGGATCCGGAGAACATCCGGAAATGGGCCGATAATGGTTCAGAAGAGAACCGTGACCGCCGTCTTGCAGGAAAAACCATCCGCAGCGCAGGTCCGAACGGAGACGATCTGGTGATTGCCGCGGCAGCTGTCCCTGCAGTAAAATCCAGAAAGCTCCTGCAGCTCCCTGCAGTGATTGACAATCGCGTTCCGGTGCTTTTACTGAAAGTCGGCCTGATTTCTTCACTGGCCACGTTCCTGTCTGCCCGTGTCGGCGGCGCTGTTCATCCATTCGTCATCTCCATTATCCTCGGATGGGCTGCGGTAGAAACCGGATTTCTCCCGAAAGGAACTCTGGAACATACTGAATCCGCCGGAATTATTACATTCCTGGCTGCCTGTGTGCTGTTCGGCAATTATGTCGGTGTCACTCCGCACATGTTCATAAGCTATATCCGTCCGATCATTGTCGTCATGGTGCTGGGCATGTTCGGAACGATTATCACCGGACTGCTTCTCTCCCGGTTCATCAACATGCCGGCCAGCCTTGCCATCGCTCTCGGCCTGACCTGCACCTTCGGGTTCCCGAACACCATGATCCTGACCAACGATGTCTGCGACGCGCTTGCCGGAAACGAGCAGGAACATCAGGCGCTGTACAACGTCCTGATGCCGAAAATGCTGGTCGCCGGATTTGTCACCGTAACCATTACCTCCGTATTCATCGGAAGTTTTGTCCTGAAGGTATTCTTCTAAATCGGAAAACAGACGCAAATCCAGCCGTCGGAAGATCCGAAAAACGGGCATCTGCCTATACATGTGCAGATGCCCGTTTTTCAATGTCTTCATTTTCTCAGCTTCTTCAGCTCTTCCGGCGGAATATTCGACGGCATTCCAAGCTGACCTGCGACATACAGAGTCTTCGCAATGTTTTCCGCGGCTTCTGCAACAGAATACGCCTCGCGCAGATCGCTTCCGAACGCCAGCAGTCCGTGGTTGGCAAGCAGCACCGCCGGATAATCCTGCAGATACTCGCTGAAATGTTCATAGATACGCTCTGTCCCCGGCGTTCCATATGGAATACATGGAATCTTGCCAAAACTCAGATTGATCTCTGTCAGGGCATCGGACTGAATATCCAGTCCGTCAATGGCAAATGCTGTTGTAAACACGCTGTGGTTATGCACGATAGCCTTTACATCACTACGCACGCGGTATACCTCAAGATGCATCATCAATTCTGAAGAGGCTCTCAGCCCATCAGCCTTTTTCAGGATGTTCCCGTCCAAGTCCGTTTCAATAATCATTTCCTCCGTCAGATCCGGTTTCGCGACATGTGACGGTGTAATATATACGCGGTCTCCGACACGCGCAGAGGCGTTCCCTTCATACATCGTCACAAGGCCTGTCTCATATTCTTTCTGAACTGTCTTTATAACTTCCGTTCTGATATCGTCCATAATAATAGCCTCCTTTCTAACAATCTTATCGAAAGGAAGCGGAGACGTCAATATTTGCGTCAAAGCAAACGGTCAAGGAAGTACGTATAACAACGGGAGCCTGCTGATGCAAACTCCCGTTGTTCATTTCTGAATCTATTCAGAGCCAGTTTCCTTACGCCGACGCCTTCTCCTCTTCAGCATTTTCATTTGGTAATTTCGCATCCGGTTTCCTGAACAAAACTCCGCGTCTCCTTATATCCTGTACGATCATAAACGCAATCAGGATGAACCCCAGATATCCGTTCAGTCCGTAGAACACATTCACCAGTGTCTTATACGGCAAGAAACACGCGATAACGCAGCCCGCCGCGCCGCCAATGACGGTCAGCACCTTATACTTCCGACTCCCGTCTTCTGCAACAGCGCCGACACTGGTCCAAAGCAGCGGAACAGAAGTCGTATAGATTCCGCAGAACACGATGATCGCGAGAATCTGTGCAAACCACGGGCTGATCAGCCCCGCCAGAATCAGCGCCGGTATATCCGCATGCGCAACCTGATCCATATGTGAAATCAGAGCGATGCAGCAGAGAACCGCTACGCCAAAGATAAACAGTGCCGAGGTCAGAACACCCGAACGAACTTCTTTCAGCCGGTTTTTTGCTCCGATCTCACAGAGAAAGGAGGAGAACCAGATGACGACAAACCCGCCGTATGATGCGCCAGATGCGAATGGATTGCCGTTTCCGACCTGGGTCAGGTGATACTTTCCGCTGTCTACCGCACGGAGATTCTCCTGAAAACTCCCCATTCCCTGAACACATGCGACGATAGAAACAATCAGCAAAACAACGATGATGACCGGTCCTATCTTGCTCAGTGTGTTGAGAATACTGTCTAAACCGAACACAACGGTTGCAATGACTGCAATCATCAGAATCGCTGCGCCGACACCCGACGGCAGTCCCCACTGCTGCGTCGCCGTTGAATTTGCGCCTCCGCACATGACGATGTAGCAGAGATAGCAGAACACGACGGAAAACCATTTATAGAAGGTTCCAATGTACTTCCCGCAGTAATGCTGAAAAATATCGGTTCCGTGCTGCAGCGAATAGCGATTGCCGTTTGCCGCAAAAGACAAGTCAGTATAAATGTATATCAGAGCCGCCGTCATAATGACGACTCCAAATTTTGATCCGTACGACGCTTCGTACTGCATGACTTCCTGCATCGTTGCAAATCCTGCGCCGATGTAAAACGCTATGCAGGATCCGCAGAAATGCAGGCTTTTACTTTTCATTCTCTTTTTCATGATATTATGCCTGCCTAATCCTGTTTTACGCTTCGTCACTCTCAAATACCGTCTGCTTGTCGACCGGAACGGTCAGTGCGTGCAGTGCTCTTCTGACCAGATTTTCACGGATCTCAAAGCTCTTCTTTTCGCCCAGGTTCGGATCCCCGAGAGGATACGGGATACCGACTGCCGGAACGATTCTGTTCGCGCCGATTGTCAGTGAAATCGGAACAACTGTGCAGATATGTGTGACCGGGATTCCTGCACGGTCTATTTCTTTTACCATCGATGCGCCGCATCGCGTGCAGGTTCCTCAGGTGCTGACGAGCAGAACACCGTCTACTCCGTCTTCTTTCAGCATCGGCACATATTCTTCAGCAAACCGTTTGGCATTGTTGGTGGACGTGCCCGTTCCTGTGGTCGTCAGGAAATAATCGGTAAGTTCTCCGATAACGCCTTCTTTCTCCAGTTTTCGAAGGACGTCGACCGGAATGCACAGATCTGGATCTTCCGTGATAAACGCACGGTCATATCCGCCGTGTATGGTCATGAAATCCTTTTTATCCGCGTGATCCATTCCGGCGATGGAATATTTTCCCCACTTGGTCGCGGAGGAGGACTCGATATGGTCTGGGTTCCCCTGCGGAACAATTCCACCGGATGTGACGAGAGCAATCTTTGCATGACTCAGATCTTTAATCGCAGGAGCCGGGTCGACACGGTCGATCTTTGGCATCGGGTAATCGGTCCATGTCTCTTCGCCTTTGATTTTTCTGACTAACAGTTCAACGGCACGTTCTGAACCGCGGCGGTCGTTGAAGTAATTGACACGGATTCCGCGTTCATGATATCCTTCTTCCTCCGGGCTGCCGATTTCCCCGCCGCTGAGCATTTTCAGCATCAGATTTGCCATTTTAGGAACAGATTTCCGCATATCTGCGGCAGAGTCTCCGGTCTTGATGATATACAGATCTTTCCGGAACATATCTACACCCGGATTTTCTTCATACATGCCGGTTACCGCAGGAATCTTCAGTTCATCCTGCACAGCCTTGGTGATGGTTCCACAGGCGGTTCCGTAACGACCCGCATTGAACGCTGGTCCCGCTATAAATCCGTCCGGCTGAAACGCGCGGATCATTTCCAGAAGCTGCTCCGTCACGCCATCATCGATATGCGATCCAAAATAATTATCTCCGCAGACCACTGTTCCGACGATTTCCGCGTCTTCTCCAAGTTTCTTCTGCAGTGCGGTTCCCGGCCCCACAGCGCCTTCTTTAGAAAAAGGTTCAATGTCTGCCTTTTCTTCCCCGCCGATTCCGGCAAAGAACTGATTGATATAATGTACGATTCTTTTCTTCATGATTTTGCACCTTCTCCCTTTGTCCCTAAAATCCTCTGGCGCAGAGGCGGTTAAAGCCGTTCGCGATTGTTGACGCGATGATGATCTGAATTTCTGCGTCAAATCCGCCGTCCTCATCCTTGCAGCCGACCCAGCCGCCGATCTGCATCTCGATGAATTCCTGGGTCCCGATCACGCGGTCCATGGCAGGAAAATGAATGACAATATTTCCGTTTCCGCATGAAATCATGGTGTCTGCCTCATCGCAGACGTCTGCAAGAGAGTACGACTTTCCGTCGCGTCCCGGGAACTCGTCCGTGATAATGACGACCTTGACGCCCTTCTGCGATACTTTCCGGCAATTCATCATCAGGTCGGTATCCGGATTTCCGTATCCCTCTTCTGTGAGAAGTACGCCGTCCAGACCCAGATATTCACAGAGTTTGGCGGTCATATCGGAGTGGCGCTCCTTATCCATCAGAAATACATTCTCGTTGGTCAGAATAACACCCATGAAGTTCAGTGTTTTTCCGTGCTGCTTATATAAATCCTCGATAACCGGGTTGTGTTCATGATGATACGTTGTCACCTTATCGCACGGAGCTACGCAGTTTCCGGACACAATTGCTCCGTCAAAGATTTCTGTCGGATACATCACCGTCGGCACGATCTGCTTGGCATCAACGCCGTAGTAATAGGTATCGTGAAGAAGTCCCTGAGACTGCAGCATGTGGATATATCCCACTTTCGGAAGATCCGGGTACTGCGCCGCCTGCTCCAGAAGCGGCTTGGTCTCATACGTCTCTACCTCGTCCGGCACCTGATCGGCGAGCGTCTTTGCAAGATACGTCGCAGCAGTCAGCCCTGCCATTCTTCCGGCCGCCTCATAGACATGAGTTTCCAGGCCATCCACAGGCTCCATGACGATGCAGACATTCAGCGTCTGAGAAAACGGGCAGTATTCTGCCGCCGGACCGCTCATATCGATGACGCCCTCCTGAAAGCCGACGATCTTTCCGACCGTGACAACACAGACGCCGTCCATGCAGTACGTCGTTCCGCTGCCTACTTCCTTTACCTTTCCCATTATTCCCGGGAATACGCAGCTATCGCTGTCCATCTTCAGCCGCGGCTCTATAACATCCTTTACCGGTGTGATTCGCACCGATTCTCCCGGCTTTGCCAGCTCCACTTTGCAGCCTTGAAGCCGGTCATCTTTCAAGATTTCCTGTTCCAGTTCTTCTGCCTGAATGTACAGCACCTTGTCCCGAATTTCTGTTTTTTCTCCAAATCGGACGTCCTGCACATGGACTTTTCCAAGCTCGAGTTTCATAACTCAGCACCTCCTGATTCTGCATTTTTCCTATTTTGCATTTTCCCGTTGCAGTGATCACTAATATTATTTAAACGCGTTTATATATCATATGATTATGAATATTTTGTATATTATTTTACGACAAATATCTCCTTGCAAGGGAAGCCTTTGCCCTCGCTGCGGCAGCCAGCTACCGTCCCGCAGAAATGTTCTGCTGCAGCAGTGACCGCTCCATCGCAGATTTCACAACAGCAAGATCAACCGTCTGATAATCGGACAGGATCTTTTCCGGCCAGTCCGGAAGTTCGATTCTTCCCCCGGTCAGTTTGTCCACGGCCTCAATGCTGCGTTCGATCATCTCTTCATCTTCAAGGAATGTTCCCGCACATTCTGATTCTGATACAATCACTGTTTTATACGGACACTGCATCGGCTTGAGGTTGCTCGCCAGCGGATGTGTGATTAAGTGCCATCCCTGCTGAACCAGCGAGCGGACTTCTACCAGGACATCCCGGTAACCCTCGCCCTCCAGAAAAACCACCTCCAGATTATGGATACCCGCAAACGCATTCCTTGCCTTGCGATTGTTGGTGATGATCCGATACCGCATGCTGTGCCTCCTCTCTGCCGCGTACTGTATCTTCTATCTGACAATACATTAACATACTATTACGTTTTGCGATAGCGAAACTGTTTCATATTGAATATGCATATTCTTCACATCTGCATCAAGCAAGCATAAAAAAATATGCCGCAGGCAGTATAAAGATACTGCTCGCAGCAACATTCAGAGGTGAAAATATGTGACAGCCTTTGTTTTCAAAAAATAAGAACCCCACCCTTCCACGACGCTGAAGCGTCGGGTGGGTGCCCGGGAACCTTGTTGTCGTCTAACGGGCAGACAATAAAATGATTACATATCTGTAATCATTTCTTTTGCGTACCGCACAAAGGTTCTCACCTGCGGCCTCATTTCAGATGCCATCGGAACGGATACGCCCAGTTCAATTTCCATCGGCGGATTAAGCGGAAGAAGCCGGATCCGGTTGGTTCTTCCCCGTGTCACCAATTCCTGAGTGATGAGAATTCCGGCACCCTCCTCTACCAGACCGATCGCAGAATAATTTTCAAGCGTGGTAATCATGCTGTTCAGCTTTATATCTGCGTCTTTCATAACATCCATAACATCCAGATCCATTCCAAACGCCGGCATAATAAACGTTTCATCTTTCAGCTCTTCCAGAGATACCGATTCTCGGTCCGCCAGCGGATGGTTCGGCGGAAGGGCCACCATCATCCGGTCCTGCATCAGCGGCACCCATCTGCTCCGGATCGTCGGACGGTAGCTGTAAAACCCGAGATCCGCCCACTTTTCGATTAGATAATTAGATACCTCCTGCCATACGCCCTCGCGAATATTGATTTTAATATTCGGAAAATCCCGGTGAAACGCAGCGACGACCTTAGGCAGGAGCTGACTCGCGATACTGGAATACGACGCAATATTCACCGCACCCCTGTCCATATCCCGGATTTCCTCCGCCTGCAGCTCTACTGCATCATGCTGCGCACAGAGTTTTCTCAGCCCGGGAAGAACCCGCAGTGCATCGTCAGTCGGAAGGATTCCCCTCTTGGTCCTCACAAAAAGCGGAAACCCCACTTCATCTTCCAGCGCCTGCATCATATGACTGACCCCGGACGGCGTGTAGCCGAACGCCCGCGCCGCCTTCGACAGGCTTCCCCGGTCAATCGCACAGAGATATACCTTTACTTTCTGAATATCCATCGCAAAACATCCTCATTTAGTCCAATTTATTGTCCGTATATCTCCCAATTCCCCCTGTTTTCTGTCATTTTACCAGTTCCCGGGTATTTGCACAACCACATATTCATTGCATCAGCAATTCCCCGTATATACATACTTCAAGCTCTTCCGTGCAATCTCCGCGAGATGATACACCGTTCTCACCGGTGTCGGCCGAAGGTCTGACATGTGATAGCGCGGGAAAAACCTGGTTACATGCAGCGGGATCTCCTTCCCGCTTCCTCCGTTCAGCGAAGCAATCCATGCCGCCTCCTGCTCCATTTCTTCTTCCGCATCATTTTCCGCAGGTACAATCAGCGTCGTCAGCTCCACATGGCAGTCCACGCACGCCCGCTCAATAAACGCCTTTACCTGCGAAAGACTTCCCCTGCAGTTCCTGGAATAATACTCCTCCGTAAATCCCTTCAGATCAATATTCATCGCGTCAATATACGGCAAAACCTCCTCCAGCACTGGAAGCTCTGCTGTCCCGTTCGTCACCAGCACGGTTTTCAATCCCTTCCCATGCGCCAGCTCTGCCGCATCCCGCACATATTCATATCCGACCAGCGGCTCATTATATGTAAACGCGATCCCGATATTCCCCTGCGGCACCAGCGCCTTCGCCAGCTCCACCAGCCGTTCAGGCGTGTACATTTCCGTCTGCACATCCCCTTCTGCTGCCATAGAAATCTCATAGTTCTGACAAAACTCACACGCAAGGTTGCACCCGCAGCTCCCGCACGACAATATCATGCTCCCCGGATAAAAACGGCGCAGCGGCTTCTTTTCAATCGGATCAAGCGCCAGCGCCGTCAGTTTCCCATAATTCACAGACCGGATTCTGCCGCCGGCGCACTGCCTGACCCGGCAGAATCCGATCTGTCCATCTTTCAGCTCACAGTGATGAAAACAAACCTCACATTTCACCCGACTCACTCCTTTCCATAATATTATTCTTGTAAACTCAATTTCTGAATCACGATATACGAAGCCCGCGATCCCGAAAGATCTGTCTCTTAATTTTCGGGATCGCGGTTATAAATCGAAGGTTCCCGAACTTTTATTTTTGACTTCGGGAACCGGCTTATTTCTGCGCAATTCCCGAAGTTTGCCTGCTCTTGTTCTTCGGGATTGCAGATTAGTAATGGCGGACGACCTGGAAGCGCTCCAGCTGGACGCCATGTTCGTGCTTTCCGATGCCGGCTTTTTCTTTTGCAATAGCGATTTGCTCTTCCACGGTGTCAACGCCATCGAGGTTGGGTAGAAGCAGTCCTCTGCGGCTCCCTTTGGTGACGATTACACCGTATTTTTTTACGTCAAGCTGATCTTCAGAAGTGATTGTCTCCGGGTCACCCAGAACATCAACACTGTATTCCAGCTCAGGCAACTCAGAAGGCTCGACTCCCGGGAAGCGCGGGTCTCTGGAGCAAGCGCTGATGCCGTTTTCTATGATTTCCTCTGCGAGGCTGTCTCTGACCGGAAGGATCGTGCCGATGCAGCCGCGCAGGCGGCTGTCTTTATGAAGGGTGACAAATGCGCCTGCGCGGCTGTCTGCCAGCTCGGGCGATGCAGTTTCCGGCACCTGGATTTTCTGATGGCTGGCAACCCAGCTTTCTACTGATGCGCGCGCAAGCCGGACGAACTCATCTTCCGATGCCTTTTTCTTTTCCAGATGCTGTTTTTCTTTCTCACGCTGCTGATCCAGAAAGTTCCTGGAAGGATCTTCGCCAGTCACATGAAATGTACATACCCCGTAGCCAACGCCAAATACATCTTCATGAGACAGCCTTGCAGCTTCAACTTTTGTCCGGTCCAGGGCACCCGCCATCATGACAAAGGAACGGTGGCCGCATTCTGCCGCCTGTTCGCAGAACACGTCGGAGAAATCAAACAGTTCACCGAACGCTGCTCTTCCCATGACGTCCATGATTCTTCTGTCGTACTCCGGGCCGTGCGGATCATAACCATACGGACCCTCTGCGCGGGTCTTATGGGAAAGATCGCCGCTGGCAATGTAGACAACGCGTTTTCCGGTTTCCTCTGCTGCCTGTTTCACCATCATGCCGAGGCGATAGTGGTCTTTCAGCGACATCCCGGAAAGGCCGATCCGGACGGTGTCAAAATCAGTAAATCCCTGACGTTTAAGAAAATACAGCGGAATCATGAATCCGTGATCCAGTTCGCTCTGCGTACCAAGGGTTCCGGCAGGAAAATGCGCCCGCTCTGCCTGACTGCAGATGGACTGTATTATCTGCACATCGTATTTCACATCGAAACTGACCTGCGGGGCGCGAAACTGGCTGAAATCCCCGTATGCCCGCTCTCCGCCGGATATGTTGAAATAATCGTAGTACATGGCGTTGTGCGGAGAGGATATCACAATGGTTTCCGGATCCAGATCCGCGATCTCCCGCGCCGCCTGCATATACGCATCCAGAGTCTTCTGAATCTTATGTTCCTCTCCTCTGCCGACCTCTGCAAGAATAATCGGCGGATGGGGAACCATGAATGCACCAATAATGGACATGTTAACACCTTCTTTGAAATGTGATGATTAATATTTTTGTTACTTACAGCTTGCTCGTTCTTATATTTATACTCAAATGAAGTGTCTTTCGCAGCGGAAAAAATTATCTGATTTTTATGATCTCATAATTCACTGCCTCGTCATTTATCCTTACCCGAACTGTGTCACCCTCTTTATGTCTTAATAACGCTTTACCAAGTGCAGCAGTTTCAGATACTTTCATGGGTTCCGAGAATGGATCACCACGACCATCTTCAACAATGATAATATTGAATTTCTCCTTACTATCTGCTTGCAATGTTACTTTGCTATATCGTTTAACAAACGGGGTTTCCTCCGTACCCGTGCGTACTCCAAACATCTCAATACTCGTTATTCCAGATCCCGACACGTCGTTTTTCTTCACTTGATCATTCTCTTTTCTGACCGAATCAACAAATTTCTTATTCCTACTATTACCTTCTTTGTAATGTCCGCAATGGGCTGATCCGAAGCACGTGCCATGATAGTAGTCACAGTGTTTTTCTTGCTTATGAAAATGAACGCACCTGCTGCGATGACGTCTCTTGTCCCCGTCTCCGCGTTCCATACGTTCTACATGCCAAGGGGATCCCTGCATTCTCGATAAATTGCCCATTTATTGCTTCATATCCTCTCTTTCATTGTTAAAACATCACATACGTAATAGATTCTTCCATCCGATACACGATAATCTCCAGTTAATATTGTTCCAATGCAATCCATATTGATACTTGAATATTCAAAGTATCATAAAAAGAACTGATGTCATCCCCTTCTCCAAGCATCTGTAACGGATATATATCGTATATTACTTCTATACAACGCCGACACACATTTCCCTTTGCGACTTTGTATTCCAGTTCATTCCTCGTCTAAAACATCGTTCTCTTTCAAATAATGAAGAAATGATTTATTAATTCGGTGTGTCCGCTCTACGATATCATCCTCCGTAAAGTCATTTCTTACAGTAAGACCACGAAGTTCTGCATTTGCAGTCCCCTCCTTCTTTTTTCCAGAGTCTGTAATAAAGCCTGTATAATATTTTTTCTTATCTCTAAACCGATAATCAGATGCCCGAATATTTATGTTCTTCTCCAGCAATGCCTTATTTCCTAAAGTTTCAAGATTTGAAGGATCAGAGAGTCCGTGTTCATTTTCCTGTCGTTTCCGAGGATAGATATGCTCAATTTCCATTCGCATATTCACGTCAATAAGAGTCTGCGAGTTATTTTCGAATGCCCACCATGCAAGCATTGACTTTGTAATCGGCCTTCCATTGGTAAATGCAAAATTATCCAATGCGTTCTTAATAGCACTGCGGTCAAGTTTATAGTTTTGAAACTCAACCCGCTTGCCATTTACAATGTTTATCATTTCTGGATAAGTCGGTGTGCGCAAAGCGTTAACACCAGGATGTACAAGAGCATAAGCAAAAATGAACGCGGTAATTCTATTTAGAAACTCATAGAAAGCTTCCTCTTCAAGTGTATTGTCATCTGTTTTATTCGCCATGAAATAAACCGAAACAAGATACGTCCACATACTATTCGGAGCATAATACAAAACAAACAGCCGCCTTAATATCCGATCCGAAAATATTGCATCGTCCTGATCAGATACTTCTTTCCAAAACTCAGCAAGAGTCTCGAGGTCATTCAACGTCTGCTCACGTTTCAGAATCTCATACTTATTGCGTTCATAGAATTTTCTCAACGCTTCTGTAGTAGTCAAGCGAATTCCCATTCTGGCACGTTCATAATACATGTACCTTGTAAAGAGTTCGTCCATTGGAGATCCATTCACAGATGGGAAGATTTCATCACAAAGTGATTCTAGATTCTTCCACCTAAGTATGAAATCTTCTTTTTTACCAAGATCTGAGTAATACTTATAAAACTGTGCCTTAAAGATATCAGTATCTGCGAGCGGCTTTCCTCGATCGTTCAGTGTCGAAAAAATTCGAAGAGCTGTATCCTGTGACTCTGCCTCAATTGGAAGGAGAATACAGTTATTCATAATTCGATTCGGGAGATAAGCAAAGTAAGTAGGGAAATGATTCAAAAAATCACTGATCTTTCCCTCAAAGAAACGATAGTTTTTTGCGTATTTACTTTTTTGCCCATTTGAAGTTTTCCCTGTCTTAAGGATAGAAAGGAATTCGTCCTTCGTTTCATCAGTCGAAACTTCTGAATCTATTTTCAATTTATCCGTATTTGGATGTCCAAATTCATCAGTTTTCCAAATGCATTTAGCAATATCCTCTCTGGTGCTGATTGAATTTGGATCCTGCATACTTCCAAAATGCGAATAGAATGCTCGCAGAAGCAACATAAGTGTTGTAAGACGCTGCTGTCCGTCTATAATTTCAAGTTTTCCATCATCATTTTTAAATGTAACGATTGGCCCAAGGAAATATTCATCGTCTGTATCAAAAGCACTATAATCGTTATTAGGAAAAGCAAACTCAAAAATATCATCCCAAAGTGTTTCACATTCATCATCGCCCCATGCATATGGTCTCTGATAATCCGGAATTAAAAAATCTACCTTTTTATTCGAAAATAATTCTTTTATTGATTGCTGATCGACTACAAGCTTCGACATACTGCTCTCCCATTAAATAATATGTAAACCGTTTTATTTATTAATTGAATTCATCTCACTAAGTAGACACTGACTAAATAAGTAGTTACTTTACCGTAAAGCCGCTCAGGTATGAACAGCTGATAACAAGCTTTTCTGAACAGCTAGAGTTTGGATTTATTAAATAGAGTTTCTATTGTGAGAAAATTGCATTGATATGATCAGTTCACTCTGGTCATATCTTAGATAATGTTTACCAGAATATTATTTACATGTCAAGGTGTGCCTATTACGCCCGAGCAAAACTTATTTTTAAGATTTTGTAATTCTTTCTACTATTTCAGGCCCGCTGTATACACGATCAACATCCCGCTGTGGATTTTTCCCAGTTACGAAGCGACACCATCCACTGATGTGCCGCTTCGGACGTTGTAATATTAAACACTTCTAGATATCTCGTATAATCCCTCTTTATTCACCATCAATCCAGAATAAAAAGGCCCTGCAGCATCAAACATTACGTCTGACCCTGCAGCGCCCCTTCTTATCATCATTCTATTCCATTCTAAAATACGTCGTCTCCGCTCTTGAACTCCAGTCCCGGATGGAAGTCGAACCGGACCGCGCCGACGGCAACTCCCGGGCCGACGGCCTTTTTGATTCTGGCCAGGCCTTCCACGCCGAATCCCGCGCACAGCTCGATTGCGGTGCAGCCCTTTGCGACCAGTTCTTTCGCGGCTTTTTCTGCCGCGTCATAATCACTGACGCCGATGACATTCATATTCATCTCATCCGATGGAATCTGAGCATTCTGCTTTTCCGGATTCAGTCCCGGGAATACATAGATAAATCCTGCCTGAAACATGATAATCTCCCCCTTTGCCTTTTTGAACGCGGTCTGTCCGCCGGACACTTCATAAATCCACATGCGGACGGAATTCTCCAGTCCGCGATTCATTGCTCCGAGGACAGTTTTTTCTGATACTTTCATTATACTCGAAAACATCTGAACAGGCGCAATTATTTTTGCCTTTGAATACCTGCGAGTATGTGACAAAATTAGGTTCGGCCTTCTGCCTCATTTTCTCATTTCTTTATTTCTTCTTCGGCGGCATATTCAGCACACGCCCCTGAAGATCCAGGGCCGCCTCGCGAACGGATTCGGATACGGTCGGATGGGAGTGGATCGTGCTGATCAGCTCATCGGCTGTCGCCTCCAGCCGAATGGCCAGGGCGCCTTCCGCAATCAGATCGGTGGCTCTCGGTCCGATGATATGAACGCCGATGATCTGCTCGTACTTTGTATCTGTAATAATTTTCACCAGACCTTCTCCGCCGTTCAGAATCTGAGATTTTCCGTTGGCTGCAAGAGGGAATTTCCCGACTTTGTAATCCAGGTTCTGCGCTCTGCACTGCTCTTCGGTCAGTCCGACTGCCGCGGCTTCCGGCTCTACATAGACGCAGGTCACATTGGTCTTTTCATCATAGAGGTTATGATGTCCCATAATGTTTTCTGCGGCAATTTCCCCCATAACAGATGCGGTATGCGCCAGTCTTGCCTTACCTTTCACGCAGTCGCCGATGGCGTAGATTCCGGAGACATTAGTCTGCATCAGGTCATCCACCTGAATGCCGTCTTTATCGTATTCGATTCCGCTCATGCCCAGAGCCAGGGAATCGATATTGGCTTTTCTTCCGATTGCCGCCAGAACTTTCTCTGCCTTAAAGGATTCTTTTTCTCCGGTTTCCTTATTGGTGCAGATAACTTCTGCTCCGCCGTCCGGCAATGTCTTCACTTCTTCCACCGGGCAGTTCAGATGGAACTCCATGCCCAGTTTCTTCTTCATGTGCGCGACAGCGACTTCTGTAATTTCCGCGTCCAGCATTGGAAGCACATGATCCAGCACTTCAACAACCGTTATCCTGGTTCCGAACTGTGCGTACGCGCAGGCGATTTCCAGTCCGATGACTCCGCCGCCGATTACGACCATTGTCTCCGGCAGCGCGTCCAGTGAGAGTGCTCCGGTGGAATCGATCACCGCCGAATTCCCGTCCTTCAGACCCGGAATCGGCGGCACCATATTTACAGATCCGGTCGCCAGAATGATGTCATCCGGCTCCGCTTCGATTCTGGTTCCGTCTTCTTGCTCAATTTCCAGCTTTTTAGGACCGGTGAACCGCGCCGTTCCGGTGATGGTTTTCACCTTGTTCGCGCGCAGCAGCCCTTTGACGCCGGCGACCAGTCTTCTGGAAACTTTATTCTTATGCGCGATCACCGCCGGAAAATCCACTTCTGCGCCGGTGACAGAGATTCCCTGTGCCTTGCAGTTCTTGATCTCCGTATAGACTTCCGCGCTGTGAAGCAGACACTTGGTTGGAATGCAGCCGACATTCAGGCAGGTTCCGCCGAGTTTTCCTTTCTCCACCACCGTGACATCCGCTCCGAGCTGCGCCGCCCGGATTGCGGCAATATATCCGCCCGGACCGCCGCCAATCACCATAATATTCTTAGCCATACTTCCTCCTCCCTTCCAATCAGGCCAGCATCAGATACGGATTCTCCAGAATCTGTGCAAGCCTCTGCAGGAACCTGGAAGCCTTCACACCGTCGATGACGCGGTGATCCGCTGTCAGGCAGAGATTCATCATCGGAAGAATCACAATTTCATGATTTCTGACCACTGGTGTTTCTATAATATCACAAACACCCAGAATAGCCAGCTCCGGCTGATTGATAATCGGTGAGAAACTGGTGATGCCATAAGGCCCGAGACTGCTGACCGTAAAAGTTCCGCCGCTGATGTCATCCATATCGATGCGCCCGCTCCTGGTTTTTGCAGTAAGTTTATTCATCTCATCCGCAATCTGGTTCAGTGTCTTCTGATCGCAGCGTTTTACATTCGGCACGATCAGCCCGTCGCCTTTCGCGACCGCCAGACCTACATTCGCGTGTTTATGATGGGTCAGCATATTATCGCTAAAACTGCCGTTTACGTCCGGCATCTCCATCAGCACCTGCGCACAGGCCTTCATCAGGATGTGGTTATAGGAAATCTTGATTCCTGTCCGTTCCATTTCCGGTTTTAACCGTGTCCGCATGTCGATGACCGCCGTCATATCCACCGGATGAGTGTAGGTGACGCGCGGAGAGGTGTGCCAGGACTCCGTCATATTCTTCGCGATGGATCTTCTCAGCGTGTCCACTTTCTGAGGCGGAAGATCATTGCTCTCCGGTTCGCCCTCTGCCGCTTTCAGAACATCCTCCATCATGACTCTGCTGCCGGAGGTTCTTGCGTCTGCCAGATTCACGCCAAGGTCAGCCGCAGCCTTCGCTGCTGCCGGGCTTGTTTTCACATTTTCCTGCTCTTCAATAAATTTTTCTACATCTTCAATCTTAATTCTTCCGCTCGGACCCGTTCCCGCAATCTGCGTGAGATCGACGCCCTTTTCCTTTGCCAGCTTCTTCGCCGCAGGAGACGCCTTGACTGTATGATTTGCCGCTGGAGCTGCAGGAGCTGCCTCAGCATGTTTTTCCCCGGACAAAGGCTGACTGGCCTGAGGAGATTCCTCTGTTTCTCCTCCCGGAGCAGCCGGAATCTGCTCTCCCGGCTGCCCGATATAGCCGACGACTGCAGAAACATCCACGGTTTCCCCTGCCTGCGCGATAATCTTTAAGACCGTGCCGTCTTCCTGGCTTTCCACATCATTGGTGATCTTATCCGTAGAAACAGAAAGCAGCGGATCGCCTTCCTTTACCTGATCGCCCTCATGGACGTACCATTCTTCTACAGTTCCTTCCTTCATCGTCATTCCCATTTTCGGCATCAAAATTGCATTTGCCATGCTGTTTCGCCTCCTTATCTGGGCCGCTGTTAATCGCGGCTGAACACTCCGTGCTGAACGGCTTTCTCCAGAGTTTGTTCTATATTGACATGCAGCGGTCCGTTTCTGGTCAGCTTAAACGCCACCGTCTCTCCTTCACGCACACGCACTTCCCGTTCTCCGTCCAGCGCAATCATGCAGTGATGGGAAGCCGCGAAGGAATACGTTCCTCCGATATGAAGCTCCTGAACGCTCTGAATATTTATCGGAGAGAGAATGCCTGCCGCAATCGGCGCTTTAATTTTCCTGACGGCTTTTTCTTCCTCTCTGCCGCACAGCTGCAGTGCCATGGCGCGGTCGTCCTCCGGACGGATCACTTCCAGACACCCTGCTGCCGCGGAAAATCCGATGCTGGCCGGATGCGCTCTCGCTGCAACGATATATTCGATTTTATCCGCGTCCCAGATCGCCCGTGATCCGATCCACAGATCGTCGGAAACCACGGCATCGACCAGGGCGATATCCTTAAACTCGCCATTGACGGATACTTCAATCCGCTTGTCCCGCCGGCAGAACTCTTCCGGATTGTCCGCCCCGGCAGTAATGCCTGCGGCCATACCGGCGACTGTGCCTTCCGTATAATCCGGATAGACATTATTGGTCCCTGTGGAAACCGCGACGAGCGGAACGTTTTTCAGGCTTTTTGCCGCGGCGCGGCTGGTTCCGTCTCCGCCCAGAACGACGACGCAGCCGAGCCTGTGCTCTTCCATCCAGGCCGCGGTTCTGGTGGTGTCCTCTGCACATGCCATATACGGGATCTGCAGAACTTCACAGGAAGCCGTCAGTTTACCGTCAATCTCCAGGTCATCGATGACGATCCAGCCGAACTGAAAACTGTCCGGCATAAAATATATCTGATCTACGCCGACGGACTGCGCGGCCAATACGATTCTTTTGACGATATTGACTTTCTCCTGATTGTCAATCGTTGTCGCGTAGGATACCAGCCTTCGGATATCTTTCCCGGAAGCCGGATTCGCGATAATTCCTATACTTGACAAGAATCAGCCCTCCTTTCTTTTTCAGCTTTCAGCGTATTTGTTCCGGCACCGCCTCTCTGTTTTATGTGACAGATGCCGCGCATGCGCAGGTATTGCCCCGCGCATGCGCTTATCCTGCGGATTTACCGCTCAGCACTGCCGTCCTGCGCTTTACACGCTGATGAACAAGAGGGACAGACGTCAGGCTGTGCAGCTGTTCCGCAATATTAATATTATGGAATGCCTTACTCCCTCTGCGCTTTTACTGCGTTGACAATATCCTCGACCTGTGGAATAAACTGATTCTCCAGAACAGAGGAGAACGGAACCGGTGTGTTCAGGCCGCAGACCCGCCTGCAAGGCGCGTCCAGAGAATCAAACAGCTCTTCTGCGATGAACGCGGAAATTTCTCCGGCATATCCGCCGCGTTTGAACTCCTCAGAGGTGATGACGACATTATGTGTCTTGTCTACAGACTGCGCGATCAGATCCTTATCCAGAGGATACAGAGTGCGCGGATCCAGAACTTCTGCGGAGATTCCTTCCTTCTCCAGCTGTTTTGCTGCTTCCAGAGCCCGGAATACCTGATATCCGTACGCGATAATGGTGACATCGGTTCCTTCTCTCTTAATGTCGCCCTTTCCAAGCGGAATCGGGTCCAGAGAATCAACTTCTCCTTTTTCTCCATATGCTAGCTTATGCTCAAAGAAGACCACCGGGTTGTTATCGTCGATGGAAGCGAGCAGCAGGCCCAGGCAGTCCTGAGGAGTGGACGGGTATACAACTTTCAGGCCGGGAGCATGGGTCATCCATGCTTCCATGGATTTCGAGTGCTGTGCGGCCGCGTTCACACCTGCTCCGTTTACGGTGCGGACCACCATAGGTAGTTCGATCTTTCCGCCGAACATATAGTGCATGAATGCCGCGTTATTTACCAGCTGGTCCATCGCGACTGTGATGAAATCATCCATCATGATCTCCGCGATCGGACGGAGTCCTGTGGCCGCCGATCCGGTTGCCGCTCCGATGATCGCGCCCTCGGAAATCGGGGTGTCACGGACTCTTTCCGGGCCGAACTCATCAAACATTCCCGCAGATACACCAAAGCATCCGCCGAACTTACCGACATCTTCACCAAACAGCAGTACATTCGGATCCTCGCGCATTCTGATACTCATAGCCTCACGAATGGCTTCCATTACACTCATCGTCTTCATCTTACGCGCACCTCCTCGTCAAAGTCTGTATAGACATCTTTGCCGACGTCCTCCGGCTTCGGCAGCGGGCTGTCTTCTGCAAACTTCACTGCGTCTGCAATCTCCTGATCGATCTCCGCGTCAACCTGATCCATCTCTGCGGCAGTCATGACGTCATTTTCTTCCAGGAACTTGCGGTATCTCTTAACCGGCTCTCTTGTGATCCATTCTTCCTGTTCTTTCGGATCCTTGTAAATTCCCGGATCGCCTTCAAAGTGGCCGCGCCATCTCCAGGTCTTGCATTCGATCAGTGTCGGGCCCTGGCCTTTTCTTGCTCTTGCGATGGCTTCATTTGCCGCCTCATAAACCGCCATGACATCGTTTCCGTCAACCGCTACACCCGGAATTCCATATGCCGCGCCTCTGTCCGCGATGTCCTTGATCGCCTGATGTCTGGACTGGCTCATGGAAATTCCGAAATGGTTGTTCTCGCAGACAAAGATTACCGGAAGCTTCCAGATCGAAGCAAGGTTGAGCGCCTCGTGGAAGGTTCCCTGGTTGGTGGAGCCGTCTCCGAAAAAGCATCCGCAGACCTGGTCGGTCTTTCTGTACTTGCAGGAAAGCCCGGCGCCGACTGCGATATCCTGCCCGGCTCCGACGATTCCGTTAGCGCCGAGAATGCCCAGATCACGGTCCGCGATGTGCATGGATCCGCCTTTGCCCTTGCAGTAGCCGGTGGATTTTCCGTACAGTTCAGCCATCATGTACTTCAGGTCTCCGCCCTTGGCGATGATGTGCCCGTGCCCTCTGTGGGTGCTGGTGATGTAGTCGTCCTTTCTCAGGTTCTGGCATACACCGGTTGCGATAGCTTCCTCACCGAGATACAGGTGAAGGAATCCAGGGATCTTGCCATTCGCAAAATCATTCTGCGCATTGCTCTCAAATTTACGAATGCGCATGATCGTACGATACATGTCTCTCATCTGTTCTTTTGTAACATTCATAACAGACCTTCCTTTCTTTTCGTACAATTCTCTACTCACGTATTTCAACTTCTACACAGGCAAGCGCAGCTTCGATGCTGTCATCCGCATCGCCGAATTCCGGAACGTACAGCCCTGGAACATGGAGCCCTCCCTTTACGGCTTTTACATCGACGGTGCCCACCGGAAGCATTTCTGCCACCTTGTCAACATTGACTTCTTCAGGTCTTGAAACCGCTACTGTGACATGGATAAACACACCCGTGTTTAAATCATGAATTCCCAGAACTTCATCCAGTCCGCAGAGGCAGCTTCTGGAAACCGCGTCCTTCACTGCCTTCGCGGCCGCATGGGTGACATCCTGTCCATGAAAATCCGTACCGATTCCAAACTCAATCACATAACGTTTCATTCGGAACCTCCTGTCTTTTCGTCTATTGACTGATCCCTTCTGCTTTAATAAAGAGCAGAAACCGTGCCAGGTTCCCTCAAAAAAACAATTTTCAATAGACAAAAAAGTACATCGATTCAAAACCGTTGAAATTGCAATGTATTTTTCTTTGTACATTTTCTGTATTATTATTTCCAGTCCCGGTTTACATATGCCGCAAATGTATTTCATACTATACAATTCTCGAGAATTTGAGAATTTCTGTGAGAATCTGAAAATCCAGTGCCAAATGAGAATATTATCATTGTGTGATAAAAAAATACATAATATCACCGTAACGCACCAGCTCCGCTTATCACCGGTGTTCCGGCATAAAAAAGCTGTTGAACTAAGCGAACTTTCCCGCTTAATACAACAGCTCTGTAATCCCGTCTGTTTATCCGTAAATATGGACCGTTCCTATTCTTCCTGCCGAATCTGCGCACGGTTATATTCCTTTGCCAGGGACCGCGGAGAAATTCCGTACTTCCGGCAGCGCCGGTAGAATGTCGCCCGGCTCATGTCCAGGATTTCCGCCGCCTTTTCTGTGTCAAAGTCTGCTTCCAGCAGTGCCTGCCTGTATGGCTCCGCACTCTGCTGAATCTGCCGCGCGCGCTCATTCTGTTCAGCCTGCAGTTCCGCTTCTCCGCGCGCAGAAGCCGGCTCTCTGGCTGAAATATACTGAAAATCCGAAGCCTCCAGTGTATTTCCGGATACCGCGTAGAAAGTCCGTTCAATCCCGTTCTGCAGCTCTCTTACATTTCCCGGCCAGTTATACTGCATCAGCTCCAGCTGAAATCCCGCGGACATCGTTTTCTTCTGATCCGGGTATTTTCGGTTATAGCGCTCGAGAAAATTCTCCGCGTCATAAATAATGTCTTCCCTTCTCTCTCTCAGCGGCGGGACGGAAAGGCTCAGCACATTCAGCCGGTAATAGAGATCCTGTCGGAAACGTCCTTTTTCCGCTTCCTTCTGCAGGTCCCGGTTGGTTGCCGCAATGATTCGGATATCCAGCGGAATTTCTTTCTTTCCGCCGATTCTGCGGATCCTGAGCGTTTCTACGGCACGGAGGAGTTTCGCCTGAAACTCCAGCGGCATCTCTCCGATTTCATCCAGGAACAGGGTGCCGTGATTGGCAAGTTCAAATTTTCCCGGATTTCCCTCATTCAGGGCACCGGTGAACGCGCCTTTCTCATAGCCGAACAGCTCGCTTTCAATCAGATCCCTCGGAATAGACGCGCAGTTCACCGCGACGAACGGCCCGTTGGCGCGCAGACTTTCATTATGGATCGACTGGGCAAAGAGTTCCTTGCCAGTTCCGCTTTCTCCCTGAATCAGCACGATTCCGTCATACTTGGCGTACTTTTTCGCCAGAGAAATCGTCTTCAGCATCTCCGGGTCACGCGCCAGAATGGAATCGAAGGTATACTGCGCGCGGTTTCCCATATAATGGTTGGCATCGGCGATCATTTTCTTCTGGTTCCGGATGGAAACGGTATAGTTCCTTGTCCTGTCCTGGAACGAGGTAATATTGATTCCGCAGTGATATTCATTTTCCCGGAAGACAATCCTCACGTTATGCGCGGACATTCCGCCATTCTGCGCCTGCAGACGGACCTCTGACCAGTTCAGATCCGGCACGGCCTCACGAAAATCTGTACCGATGATTTCCTGCTCCTTCTCTTTGTCTAAATGGAAAAACTCGCGCAGCGCCTGATTGACCAGCAGCACTCGGAAATTCTGATCCAGAAGCAGGGTGCTTTCCAAACTGCCGTCCAGCGTTTCCTGCAGCATTCTGGTTACGTGGCTGTGATTCAGCATGGTTTCAATGCTGAAGGCTCCCGCGACGACCAGCCCTAGAGTATGCGGGTTCTTCTTGTGATAATCCGCGCAGGACAGATCCAGACATCCGATGATTTCACCGTTAATCCCATGAATCGGCGCTGCCGAACAGGTCCATCCGTGCTGCACGACGCAGTAATGTTCCGCTCCCATAGTCTGCACCGGAGTATCATAATCCAGCGCGATGCCGATGGCGTTGCTGCCGACCTGAACATCGCTCCAGAGCGCCTTCTTGCGGAAATTCAACTCGTTCTGCATTTCCTCTGTCAAAGAAATCCCCAGTGTCTCCAGCACATATCCGACACTGTCCGTCAGGACAAAGAAAAACTTGCTTTCGTTGATAATTTCATAAACGCTCTTCATCACCGGCATGGCAGTGTCGATCAGATCGCGGTTCGCGTCCCGGATGCTCTGAAAGACGCTGTCCTCCATCAGTTTTCCCTTTCCGCTGTAGATGCTGGTTCCCGCGTTCCTGCACTTGATCCAGGATTTTGCGATCACCGGGTTCAGTCCCGGATCGATTTCGCCGGTATTCATGAACTTATCCCAGTATCGTTTATAGCGCGCATATTCCTCTTCTATTGTTTCTGACTCCATCCGGATATTGTCTTCTTTCATCTTCGACACTCTCCCTGTGATCTGTATCTTGAATACCTGATTCTCACCCATGCTCATATGTACTTATAATTATACACACCAAAAGATAATTCTCAATACATCCTGTGAATTCTCACCAATCTTTTTCAAACTTCCCTGATATTTATATTTTCGATCTCTTTTTTGCTCTCATTTTGTTGACAGCCATGCCTTTCGGGCCTATGATGATCATAGAATATTGTATTTATTCGCATACATATTTACACGGTTTACTGCTTTTACGGAAGTGTTGCTTGATAATTCTCAGACAATGCCACAAATAAAGAACTGTTGGGGGATAAACGATGAAAACTGCCATCTCGCATCAGATTCAGCAGGCGCAGCGGCAGACGCAGAAAATTTCTGCCCGTCAGATCCAGGCGCTTCAGATTCTCCGGCTGGACCGGGAAGCGCTCCGGGAAGAAATGGAAGAAGAATACCAGAAAAATCCGTTCCTGGACTATGCTCCTCCGGCATGGGAAAGCGGTTCTTCTGCTGCTGCCGTTTCCGGCGCGGAGCAGGATGCGGATTTTACGGCCTATACAGCCGCACCGGTGACCTTCCGGGATCAGCTGGCGGAGCAGCTGTCCTGGCTGCATCTGTCAGACCGGCAGACCAAGTTATGCAGATTTCTGCTCGGGCTTCTGGATGATAACGGGTACCTGACAGACGATCTGTCTGAAACCGCAGAGACCGTCCATATCCCGGAATCCGAACTGCAGGACGCGTTGCATGTGGTCCGGTCGCTGGATCCTCCCGGCATCGGCGCCGCCTGTATGGAAGAATGTCTGGAGCTGCAGCTTCGCGCGAAGGGGAAACTCACCCCGGTTCTTCAGAAAATGATCCGCAGTCAGATGAACAGAATTGCAGCAAGGGATTATGCCGCCATTTCAGAGAATCTTCTCATTACCCCGGAGGAAGCGCAGAAATACGCGGAGCAGATCCGTCGACTCGATCCCTTGCCCGTGAAAACTTTGTCCGCCGCATCAGAGGCCACGCCGTTCATCATCCCTGATCTGCGGGCAGAAATTGTGGATGGCGAAATTGTCCTGACTTATCTGGATGAGTATGATCCTCAGATCCATCTAAGTCGGAATTATCAGAACATACTGGAAAACAGCGAGCCGGAAAGTGAACTGCATCAGTACCTGACCGGCTGCCGGGATTCCGCTCAGCAGTTTCTGCTTGCCGTCCGTCGGCGCAGGGGCACCATCATGAATATCGCCGGAGCCATCACAGACCGTCAGAAGGCATTCCTCTTGCACGGCCCTGAGTATCTGATGCCCATGACGCAGACCGAAATCGCCGATGCTGCCGGAGTCAGCGATTCGACCGTGAGCCGCACGGTGAACGGAAAATATATCGACTGCCCGCGCGGAATCTTTGAACTGAAAGATTTTTTCTCTTCCGGAATAATAAAACAGGACGGCTCTGCCGTAAGCAGCAGAGTCATCCTGCAGAAAATCAAAGATCTGGTCCGCGGAGAATCCGCCGAAAAGCCGCTCAGCGACCGGGAAATCGCGGAAATTCTCAACCGGGAAGGCATTCCGGCTGCCAGGCGGACCGTCGCGAAGTACCGCGCAGAGTGCCGCATTCCTCCCGCATCGGACCGGAAACGATGAGAGTCCGTCCGGAAAACTACAGTCCGAGGCAGTCCTGCATCGTATACGCGCCCGGCTTTTTTCCGGCCAGATACAGCGCTCCTGTCACTGCACCCTCAGCGAAGCATTTCCAGTTTACGGCGTGATGGGTAATTTCCAGACGTTCTCCGTTTCCAATGAAATAGACCGTGTGGCTGCTCGGCCAGTCGCCTCCTCGGATGGAATGGAACGCGATTGAACCGTCTTCACGGCGGCCTTCACCGGCATGGCCGTAAACCGCGTCCTCCTTCATGGTTTTGCCAAGGGCCTGACACAGCACATCCCCGATTTCAACAGCCGTGCCGCTCGGCGCGTCCAGCTTGTTTCTGTCGTGCATGTCCACCACCTCAATGTCCGTGGAACCGCCCACTGCCTTTGCTGCCATCTCAAGGAGACGGTAAAGCAGATTGACCTGCATCGATGTGTTCGCCGCCAGCATCACCGGGATATCTGCCGCAGCATCGGTAAACTGCTGCTTCTGCTCATCCGAAAACCCGGTCGTTCCGGTCAGCAGAGCTTTTCCGTGCGCTCTTGCCGCGGCAAGCGTCTTCATTCCCTGCTCCACGGTTGAAAAATCGATAATCGCATCACACTCATCGATCACCGATTCCAGATCGTCCGTAACCGGCGCGCCGATTTTTCTTCCGAGTCCCGCCGCTTCTCCGATATCACTTTCGATATAGTCTCTTCCTGCCGGTCCGATTCCCGCGACAATCTCCACGCCTTCCCGTTCTGCCGCCGCAGCCGTTACCAGTTTCCCCATTTTCCCTTTAGGAGCGATTACAATTACCTTCATTTTCTTCCTCCCGTCTGTGTTAGAACATTTCGCTAATTATCATTTTAGCATGCTGACGCAATTCTCACAACCGGACTGTGCGCCCTTCATCCGACAAAATACAACAGGCAAGAGAGGAGCAGGCCGCGTATGATCAGCATCATTCCGCGGCTTATTATCATAACCATTATTATAGCAAAGCATGCCAGATAAATCGCATTCAGTAAATCTATAGCTCTCGTATGCACACCCCGACCGCCATTGCTTCTCCATTTTTCTCCCATCTTTGCCGGTCTTGACTTTCCTGCGGCATTTAATTACTATAGATAAGTACTTAAGGTAATTAGTTGTTTAAAACTACTGAGGAATCTCTATGAATGGAAATCTGGAACTGACCAAACAATTTATTGACACGTTTCATCTGGCAAGGAAAATCCCGGGAATGATGCCTGATCTTCCGGACCATCTGACCCCGAGGCATATCCATATTATGGAATACATCTGCCAGGCACCCGAGTCCGGCATACGCATCAGTGAAATTGCAAGGCAGATGCACTCCACGATGCCCAGTATTACGAAGCTGGTCAATGAACTTACTGCAAAAGGACTGGCACGAAAAAGAAAAGATCAGCACGACCGCCGGGTCTGCGCCATTTCCGCCACTCCATCCGGCAGAAAAGTCTACCGGATTTATGTGGAAGAATATCACCGGCAGCTTGCGGATCTTTTTTCGGAAATTCCGGAAGAAGACATCCGCACGGCAATCCGGGTGATCCGTCAGACATATGATCTGATGAGTCTGAACCCGATCCGCATAAACAGTCCGAACCGGCTGGAGTTTTCCGCAGGAGAATCTGCCGGGCCTGAAAAAGAATAGATCAGCTGATTGCCTGCCGATCAAAAAGGAGGAATACGATTGTCAAACCATACTCTGAATACTAATACCGCCTGTTCCACTGGAGAACACCACACCTCTGCGCCGCGTATTCCGGTGCATGTCATCTTCTCTGTCGTAGCTGCCGGCATCATGTCCTTCTGCGGGGTTGTCGTGGAAACGGCAATGAATATCACATTTCCGACTCTGATGAAAGAGTTCGGCATCGGCACCGCAACGGTCCAGTGGATTACGTCCGGATATCTGCTAATGCTTGCCATAATCATGCCGACGACTTCTTTCCTGAACCGCCGTTTTACACTCCGCAGACAGTTTGCCGCGGCTTCTGTCCTGTTTCTGCTGGGCACTGTACTCTGCGGCACCGCGCCGAGATTTTCCCTGATTCTTATCGGAAGGCTGCTGCAGGGAATCGGAACGGGAATCGCCCTCCCATTAATGTATAATATCGTTCTGACACAGGTTCCCCGGGAACGCCGCGGGACAATGATGGGAATTTCTTCGCTGATCCCGGCCGCGGCTCCTGCTGTAGGCCCTTCTCTCGGCGGTCTCATCGTTGAAAGCCTGGGCTGGCGGATGATTTTCGCGTCTCTGGTGCCGGTCCTGATTGCCGCCATGGTGATCGGCTTTCTCTGCATCCGGAACAATCCGGAAACGGAAGACAGAAAATCGGTAACCTTTGATCTCACAGGATGGATTCTGCTTGCAATCAGTTTTGCCTGCCTGATCATCACCCTGAGCAGCATGGGCACGCATGCCTTCCTGTCGTTCCGGGTTCTGGGATTACTGGTCCTGTTTCTGGCGGCAATGCTCCTGTTTCTCCGCCATTCCACACATATGACAGAAAAATCTCCTTCCGCGTCGCCGTTAATCCGCATCGAGGTGTTCCGGCACAGACGGTTTAACTGCGCCCTCGCGGCATTCGTCCTGATGCAGTTCAACTGTCTGGGAATCGGGTTCCTTCTGCCGAATTACGCACAGATCGTCCTCGGAAAGAGCGCTCTTTCCGCCGGCTGTATTCTTCTGCCGGGATGCGCGTTTGCTGCTGTGTTTGCGCCTGCGGCTGGACGCATTTACGACCGGTTCGGCCCCCGGGTGCCGCTCCTGACCGGCGCGTTCTGCATGCTGCTTTCTGTCCTGCTGCTTACCCTTATCTTTTTCCGTCATCCGTCTGCTGCCGTCATGACCGTTGTTTACGTATTCTTTGCCTTCGGACAGACGAACAGTGTCGGAAACGGCATGTCCAACGGAATGGGCGCTCTGCCTGCAGAACTGTCGGCAGACGGAAACGCGGTGTTTAATACCATGCAGCAGCTCTTCGGCGCACTGGGCACTGCGGTAGTCTCCGTGATCACAGCCAAATACCAGGCTATACAGGGATTATCCGCCGGAATCCAGAGCGGTGCCCGTACGTCGCTGATCCTCCTGCTGGTGCTCGGCATTCTGCTGGTTCTGTCCATGTTCGGCGCCCTGCCTCACACTGCGCGCGGAAAATCCGCTGAATGCACTCAGCAGTCTTCCACGTTGTAACCTGTTATATGGCTCTGTTTTTCAGGGACCTTGCATGAAGCTCAATTTGCCTTCATACAAGGTCTCTTTTTTCAACCGTATTTACACATGCCCCGGGGCTTGTTTTTGTATCTTTTTCCAAAACCCCTGTCAATTTCCTATCAATCATTGACAGGCTGAAGCGTACCCTTTATGATTATGTTATCAATCGCTGATCCCGTTGGAATCAGTACGATTCAGCGATTTTGACAACAGTATCATGCAAGGTATGTGGGCACTGAGAAAACCTCTTGCCGCTTTTTGTTTTGTCCGCGTAAACTGCATGCCGTTAACGTATGTGAAAGAGAGTTTGCAGTATCAGACTGCAGGAAGGAAAGCAGACATTGGAAAAAGAATTCGATTATCCTAAAATTCTGCAGGGAATTCTGGACATCGGCGAGGCAATGCTGATCTGCGGCGCCGAGGTCAGCCGTGCAGAGGACAGTATGTACCGTATGTGCAAGGCCTACGGATTTGTCCGCTACGATGTGTTTGTCATCGTCAGCAATCTTCAGGCGACAATTGAAACTAAAGATGGCGACATCATCACGCAGATCCGTCACATCAGCGGTTCTGCGACAAACTATGACCGCCTCGACTACCTGAACAATTTATCTCGATATGTGGTAAAAAACACACCGGATCCGGAAACGATCCATAAGAAATATGAAGAGGTCATGAGCCGTAAACCTCAGCCGAAATGGATGACGTATCTGGCAGGAATCATGGGCGGCGCAGGATTTGGCGTGTTCTTTGGATGCAATGTTATCGATACAGTCGTCGCAGTCATCGCCTCGGTCCTGGTCGTATTCCTCGGATTTGTCCTCTCCAGCCGTGAGGAAAACCCGTTCGTTTACAACTTCGTCATTATGTTTGTGGTAGAAATATATATTATTCTCTCCTGCCACCTCGGCATGGGCGACCACTCCGGCAGAATCACTATCGGCGTCGTCATGCTCCTGATATCCGGACTCGGCACGACCAACGGCTTTCGTGACCTCCTGCATAAGGATATCGTGTCCGGATCGCTGAACATCATGAACTCCATGCTGGGAGCGGCGGCACTGGCAGCCGGCATCGCTCTTGCCATTATTCTGCTGAAAGGAGTGGTGCTGTAATGTACATGAATCCTAATGTTGTCGTACAGCTGATCTCCTGTACCATTGCCTGCACTGGATTTGCGATCTGGTTCGGCGTAAAGGGAAAGCAGATTTTCTACTGCGGACTCGGCGCCTTCTTTACCTGGGCCGCATACGTCATCGTATATAAGATTGACCCGAGCAACTTTGTTGCAACTCTGATTGCATCCATGGTCGTTGCCTGGTATGCCATCATCATGGCCAGAGTCAATAAAGCGCCGGCGACGATTTTCCTGTCCTCCTGCGCATTTCCTCTGATTCCGGGACCGAACCTGTACTACATGATGTACGGCATCGTAAAGGCGAACAAGCACATGGCCATTGAGCAGACCCTGCTTCTGTTCTCCACCTGCATCGGCATCGCCCTCGGCTTCATCGTGATTGACATTCTCTACCGTTATTACCGTTCCACGGTGCTCAGGATCCGTAAGGCAAAAAGAGAACAGCGCAAGATCGAACGCGCTAAGAAGCTCCGCAGTGCCTGGACGCAGCAGGACTACCAGCAGGCCCGCGAAGACGAACAGCAGCGCAGAAAGGACGAACGCGAAAGCGAGCTGCTGTAAACGTTCACGATTAAAACATATGCTGTAAAAATGAACGCAGGGAATCCCTCCCGGAAGACACTGAACCAGACAGCGACTTCTGCGGAGGGTATCTATGATTACTGAAAAATGTACGCTTAATAAAGTGGTTAGGATCACACACATGCATTAATAATCAGCCGGGGATACGTCGGTATACAGTATACTCACACTACTTGCTCTGCCCATCTTATTTTCCCAATCCACATCCACCCTTACATTACTAGTAGTATTCCTCAGAGTCTAGTTATGTAATTTATTTCCCAACCATGTGTTCCGAATTCCGAGTTTTTGCTCATTCCAGAACACAAAATCGCACTTCCACTTTTTTTGTTATCAAATTATTGAATAATCATGATCTCGGAACGCTTCCCTTTAAAAACATGGGCATTCCCGTTAATCCGCTTGAGTTGCTTCACTTCCATGGTAATATCTGGAAGTGAAGCGTATGCTTTGTCCTGCATATTGCACAGATTTACACACAGTATTCCCGTATACAAAAGGTCCACCGCTCTTTCTTTCGTGTAAAACTGAATTTACATGCCACGATACAAGCATCAATTGTGCGCAATCATAAAAAACTCCTTTTATGTGTTCTGAAAACGCGGTTTTGAGAAGAATCAATAACAGAAAAAGACAAAGTGCTTATTCGCGTGGGTGCGCACGGTAGATATTTATTATGGGAGGAAAGAAATGTATTTCAAGTCACAACTAGAGACGCTGTTTACAGAAATGAAATCTACATTGAACGCATGGCAGGACGAGTTAAACACGATGCCAGACGGGGAACTGCTCCGCAGAAAGCGAAAAGGTCGAAAGGGGCTCATCCACTATTATCAGCATATCCGGAAAACGGGAAATATGAAACGGGACCGGTACGTGAACATTACCAATGATCGCCACACTATTCAGCTCCTCCTGCGCAAACGATATCTGCTGAATGCTGTACCCGCACTGACGAATAATCTTGCAGCCTTGGAGCATTGCATCCAAAATTACGAACGTCTCGATGAGGCGGTCATTCTGCAGTATTTTCAAAGGAACTGGACAGATCTTCCCGATATGTATTTTACGGATAACATTTTGCTAAGGGACTGGGAACACGATATTCACCGCGATCTGAATTTCTATCCTGACCAACTGATTAACAACGATGAGACCGGAGTTCCTGTCCGGTCAAAAAATGAGATTATCATTGCTGATCAGCTCACCCGCCATCGAATTCCTTTTAAAACCGAGGAGCCTCTATACATCCCTGAAGTGCGTAAAGTTCTGCATCCAGATTTCACAATCCGCCGGCCCCGAGACGGAAAACAATTTTACTGGGAACATTGCGGTATGGTGAACAACGAACAGAAAATCCGCGGTCACAAAAACAAACTGGATCTTTATGAGATGCACAGAATCGTTCCCTGGGATAATCTGATTGTCACCTATGACAATATGGAAAACGGCATTAATGCGCGTCTGATAAAGTCGATAATTGAAAGCGTATTATTGTAGTCTGAAAGCATGAATGCAGATCCGTGGATAATATCAGAGTAACCTCCCGGTCACCGCTGTTCTCCGCACAACACTACGTTTCCTAACCGGCCGCAGTCGCCGATATACCGACGGCGACTGCGAGCTTTCACATACCCTGCAGCAAGTAAATCTTACATACGATACTTAAAGGGAGAAACGACATCCGGGCATACAGTATACCTCAATGCCTGTCGCCTGTTGTAAATCCGAATATGCAGGCGGTTTGTTCACTGTTGTTACGCATTACGGACAATGAGAAGGTACGTGTATTCTGTATGCTTTATGTTTCTTCTCCCGCCTGCCCTGATAATCCTGCATTTTGGCGCCCATACCCGCGCTTCCCACGCTGATATTCTTCCTGCCTCTTAAGTTAGGTCATTAACTTCTCAACTACGTGTTCCGGATTCCGGGTTTTTTGCCCATTCCGGAACACAAAATCGCACTTTCACTTTTTCTGTTATCAAATTATTAAATAATCACGATTCCGGAACGCTTCCCTTTAAAACCATGGGCATTCCCGTTAATCCGCTTGATTTGCTTCACCTCTGTGGTAATATCTGGAAGTGAAGCGAGCGCTTTGTCCTGCATATTGCACGGATTTACGCACAGTATGCCTGTATACGTCAAGTCCGCAGCACTTTCTTTCGTGTAAAACTGAAATTACATGCCGCGATACAAACATCAATTGTGCGCAATCATAAAAAAGTCCTGTTTTGTGTTCTGAAAATACAGTTTTGAGGAGAATCGATAACAGAAAAAGGCAAAGTGCTTTTTCGCGTGGGTTTTCAGGCGCACGGTCGTTCATGGGCTTTCATAACTATATGTAATCCTACAGCTACTGTTGTGAAATGCCCACATGATCAGCCTCCCCAACATCTACACGGATATCTGAACGCTGCATGTGCACATCAGCATACACACGCAGTGCGCGGCAATGATGCGAAGTGATCGGTCACCGGTACGACACCACCCGAATGCCCATTGTTCTTGCCTGCTCTTTCCAGTGCTCTATCTGCTCGTCCGTCGGTGTCTGGAATTCCCGACTCGGAAGAGGGCGTCCAAGCTGCACAAACCAGACGAACTGCATGGCCTCACAGAAACTCTTCGGCGGATTTTCCGGGACATTCCGGCAGTTTTCCGCAGTTTGGCAGAATTTCTGCCGCACGAAGGATCTGCTTTCTGCGGGATTCTGCAGTTTCCGAAGACTGATCGTCTGCTCTTTCTGCTTCATAACGCTTATCCGGCATATTATACATTTTTATCCTGCAGTGACCAAACGACTATTTATATTAATTCAAAAAAACATTTCGGAAGATGTAACATGTCACTTGACAACCATGATGTAATATGTCATATTATATCTATCAGCTGAAAATGTGATTGGAATAGATCCAATACGATATATAATGGGCCCTAACACAGAAATCTGAACCTTAACAGTAAAGGAGTCATTCATCATGAAAAAAATTCTGATCATCAACGCAAGTAACAGAAAAAACGGTAATTCTTTTGCTCTTTCAAAGAGATTTTCAGAGCAGTTGAACGGGAAAGCCGAGATCACTACATTCAATATCAGCGAGAAGGATGTACGCCCATGTCTTGCATGTGACGGATGCAAGCGCCAGCACACCCCGAACTGTGTTCAGAACGATGATTTCACTGCACTGATTCCGGAAATCGACAGCTGTGATGCCATGCTGATTCTGTCGCCGGTGCACTGGGATCAGTTCCCTGCTCAGCTTAAGGCGTTCCTCGACAGAACATATTCCTTCATGGATTTCACACAGTCGGATCTCTCCATGGCAGGAAGAAAAGATAAAAAACTTGCCGGTTATTTCTTCTCCGGTTTTGGTCCAGTCGATGTCTACACCAACATGGTGGAAACGAATCTGAAGAGTTTTGCGACTGCCGGATTCTGTGACTACAAGGCACATGTTGCGGGAGATGCTAACGTACCGGGAAGTATTATGGATAAGCCTGAAGATCTGAAAGCTGCTGATGAAATCACCGAGTGGCTGCTTGCCTGATTATCAGAAAACAAGATCCGCGTAAAACAAAGAAAACTCCCTTTATGATAAGGGCTGCGTTATTCGCATTCCTTCATAAAGGGAGTCTTTTATTACATCAGATTTCCTACGCCTTCGGTCCGGCTCCGGCGATTTCCGGATCCATATCCGGGTAGTTGTCGCTGAAGTTCTTCTGGAACATTCCGGCGAGGCGGCGCGCGGTTTCATCATACGCGTCCTTATCCGCCCAGGTATCGCGCGGATTCATGACTTCAGACGGAACACCGGCGCAGCTCTGCGGAATATCAACATTGAAAATGCTGTCGTGTCTGAAGTCGGCATCTTCAATCTCACCGTTCAGAGCAGCGGTGACCATAGCTCTGGTGTATTTCAGCTTCATACGGCTTCCGGTTCCGTAGGAGCCGCCGGTCCAGCCGGTATTGATCAGGTACACTCTGGTATTGTATTTTTCGATTTTGTCTCCGAGCATGCGTGCGTAAACGTCTGGCGCAAGCGGCATAAACGGCTGTCCGAACAGTGTAGAGAACGTCGGAACCGGTTCTGTAATTCCGCGCTCTGTACCTGCGACTTTGGACGTAAATCCAGTGACAAAGTGGTACATGGCGGCTTCTTTAGACAGCCTGCTGATCGGAGGCAGGACGCCGAAGCTGTCTGCTGTCAGGAAAATAATGACACTTGGGATTCCGCCGACACTCGGAACTGCAGCGTTTGGAATATAGTCAATCGGATATCCGACGCGAGTATTATCCGTGATGGAATTATCCGTGTAATCCGGATGGTGATCATCATCCAGGATGACATTCTCCACAACGCTGCCGAATTTAATAGCGTGGTAAATATCCGGCTCTTTCTCTTCTTCCAGGTCGATGCATTTTGCGTAGCATCCTCCTTCAAAGTTGAAAATTCCGCGATCGGACCATCCATGTTCGTCATCTCCGATCAGAAGCCTTGCAGGGTCTGCGGAAAGCGTTGTCTTTCCTGTTCCGGAAAGGCCAAAGAATACTGCCGTGTCACCGGTCTGCGGGTCCATGTTTGCCGAGCAGTGCATTGGAAGCACATCCTCGAACGGCATCAGATAATTCATGACGGAGAACACACTCTTCTTGATTTCTCCGGCGTACTGGGATCCTGCAATCAGGACCGTTTTTGCCTCATAGTCGATTCCGATGAAGGCTTCTGAATGTGTGCCGTCAATCTCCGGAATGCACTTGAATCCCGGCGCAGCGATAATCGTAAAGTCTGCATCGCCAAAGTTCTCCAGTTCCTCTTTTGACGGGCGGATCAGCAGGTTCCTGATGAACAGGTTCTCACTGGCCAGCTCGTTAATAATTCTGAATTTCTTGGTGCACTGCGGATCCGCCCCTGCAAAGCCGTCAAAGATGTAGATCTCCCGATCCTGCAGATAGGCCGCCATTTTTCCCTTGATCTGATTAAATGCTTCTCTTGAAATCGGCACGTTTACCGAACCCCAGTTGATCTGGTCGTGAACTCCTTCTGAATCGACAATGTATTTATCTTTTGGCGAACGTCCTGTATATTTTCCCGTATTGACCACAATCGCTCCGGTGTCACTGAGCACGCCTTCTCCTCGTCTGAGAGCAGCCTGTGTCAGATCTGCCGGTGAAAGATTGCGGTATACGGCCTTTGGGTGAATGATCCCCAGTTTTTCAATTCCAAATGTATTCATATTCTATCCCTGTATTTTCCTTTCTGGTCTGTTTTTATATTCAATTGAACGGCATGTGCGCCCGGCTGACGAATCATGTCCTCCGCTCTTCAGTCTGTGTGTCTGTATACACAATCGCGTCTGAGGAACACGGAAACAGAATCCCGGGTTATACTGCGTTTATTTCTGTACGCATGCAGCAGCCACACGGAACACCTGCTCTGCTGCATCGGCCATGTTTTTCTCCGCCTGTGCAGTGTCCATCGCCTCATCCAGGGTCGCGATTCTTCTGAGAATCGGGAAGAATGCAGTGATACCGTGCTCATTGCAGTATCTGGCATCATCTGTCACACTTCCGGAAAATGCCAGGACCGGAATCCCGTATTTTTTCCCCAGTTTTGCGATCCCGGACGGCGCTTTCCCCATGACGGTCTGACGGTCGATCTGTCCTTCTCCGGTAATCAGAATATCAGCGTCTTTTACGATCTCTTCCATTCCGGTAAAATCCAGAACCAGATCGACGCCCGGCATCAGTTCTGCGTGCAGGAACGTCCGCAGTGCAAACCCGAGGCCTCCCGCCGCGCCGCTTCCCGGATACTCAGGATCCGCGTCAGCTACTGCGGCTGCGGCGGTCTCTGCGTACCGCGCCAGCCACTGGTCCAGATGCCTGACCATCTCCGGCGATGCGCCCTTCTGCGGCCCGAACACCGCACTCGCGCCCTGTGTTCCGGTCAGCGGGTTGCTGACATCGGAAACGACACGGATCCGGCATGCAGTAAGCCCCTGATGCGCATGATCGCACCGGATCGTTTTCAGTTTTTCAAGTCCCTGCGCGCCGAGCGGAATCTGCTTCCCGTCAGCATCCAGAAGCTCAAAACCTAAGGCCTGAAGCATCCCGGCGCCGCCATCATTGGTCGCACTTCCGCCGATGCCCAGAATGATCTCTCTGCAGCCTCTGTCCAGCGCGTCTGCAATCATCTGTCCGACCCCGTATGTCGAGGTCTTATATGGATTCAGCTTTTCCTTCGGGATCATGGTGATCCCGGATGCTGCAGACATTTCCATAACTGCAGTTTCCCCATCCAGGATTGCGTAGCGCGCCTTGGCCGGATCGCCCAGCGGGCCCTGTACATCAGCCTGCACGACCTCTTTCTCATGACCTGCTGCAAGCGCGTCAACGGTGCCTTCGCCGCCGTCGGCCATCGGCCGGACGACTATTTCTGCGTCCGGAACGGCCCGCAGAATTCCCTTCTTTGCCGCCTCTCCGGCCTGTGAAGAAGTCATACATCCTTTAAATGAATCAATTGCAATTACGACTTTCACTGCTGTTCATCCTCCTTGCGATTAAAGCGGATACGCTTTGTTTTCTTTGTCTGCGGCCCAGGCCGAAACTCCGGTCTTCTGCGCTCTCCTGTACCGGAAGAACTCTTCCGCAACCTGCGGGAATAACGCATATGACAGGGCATCCTCAGGCTGCTCGGCCCACTTGGCACATTCTTCTCTGAACTTCTCCATCTGCGGCGGAATATGGTCTGCCGGGCGGTCTGTAATTCGCTCTTCACCCGGTTTCATGATCTTCTTAACAACCTCTTCATTCATCGGGCGGACGGTCTGTCCGAACTCGCCGCGCACAAGTTTTCTGGTCTCGTTCGGCACCATCTTATACCGCTCGCCGGTCAGGACATTCAGAACAGCCTGCGTTCCGACAATCTGCGAAGACGGCGTGACCAGCGGCGGCTCACCCAGATCCTCGCGTACACGGGGAACCTCTTCCAGCACTTCCCGGAGACGGCCGTCCTGACCTGCCTGATGCAGCTGACTGATCAGATTGGACAGCATGCCGCCCGGAACCTGATACTTCAGCGTGTTGACATTTACGCCCAGAACCTTGGTGCTCAGCAGGCCGCTCTCCAGACACTGCTCGCGGTAAGGCCGGAAATAGTCGGATACCTGCATGACCTTCTGCATATCCAGTCTGGTATCATACTCACTCCCCTGCAGCGCCCGGACCATGACATCGGTAGCCGGCTGCGATGTTCCAAGAGCAAACGGCGCGGACGCGGTATCGATAATATCCGCGCCGGCTTCCACTGCTTTCAGGCAGGACATAGCTGCCATTCCGGATGTATAGTGCGTGTGAATATCAATCGGAAGAGATGTGCCCTTTTTCAGCGCACGAACCAAACGGTCAGCGTCCTGGGGAACCAGAAGCCCCGCCATATCCTTGACGCAGATGGAATCCGCGCCCATCTCTTCTATTCTTCGCGCAAGCGTCTCCCAGTAATCCTGATCATATGCCTCTCCGAGCGTATAGGACAGCGCAATCTGCACATGCCCGCCTTCCTTCTTTGCGGCGTTCACAGCTGTCCGGAGGTTTCTGAGATCGTTCAGACAATCAAAAATTCGAATGATGTCAATTCCATTGCCGATGGATTTCTGTACAAAATATTCTACCACATCATCTGCATAATGATTATACCCCAGGATGTTCTGTCCGCGAAAGAGCATTTGCAGCGGCGTGTTTCTGAAATGACGTTTCATCATTCTCAGCCGCTCCCACGGATCCTCTTTCAGGAAGCGAAGGCACGCGTCAAATGTTGCGCCGCCCCAGCATTCGACGGAGTAGTAGCCGACCTCATCCATGACATCAAGAATCGGCTCCATCTCCTCACTGGGCATCCTCGTTGCAATCAGCGACTGATGCGCGTCCCGGAGGACCGTTTCTGTAATCTTGACCTGAGCCATATCTTCCTCCTATTGAATCTCCGCAATTGTACTTCCCATTTCTACAGCAGTTCCTTCTGCCGCTGCAGAAATGAGCGTTCCGTCCTGCGGAGCCTGGATTTCATTTTCCATTTTCATCGCCTCTAACACCAGAATCGTCTCTCCGGCCTTTACTGTATCCCCCGGATTTTTCAGCACACGGAGGATCTTCCCCGGCATCGGCGCAGAAATGCTCACTGCACCTTCATGAGAGACTGGCTGACTCGGCGTACCTGCCTGAACCGGATCTTCAGCAGGCGATGGTGCCGGTTTCGGCTGAGGAGCGGCTGCGGGCCTCTGTGCAGGCGCTGATGCAGACGACGCCATCATCGTGGACTTTCCTGCCGCTCCAGCCCTGCTCTTTTCTTCTACGGTCACTTCATATGAAATCCCGTTTACCGTAATGATATATTCCTTCATCTTATTACCCTATCCTTCCGATTCTCCGGATTGACCGGATGACGATTCCGTTCTGAAGCACATGTTCTTCAGACTCCTTTATATATGCCTGCACCGCTGCTGCAATGACCGCCGCAAGCGTCTCATCCGCAGTCGCTATCTTCTCGTTTTCCATACTCTGTTCCTTTCCGCCGACAAAATATCCCCGGCAAGAGCGTTTCCGGTTTTGGAAAACAACATCTCAAACGACGCGCAGATCTGCTGACGGATTTCCTCAGGCCGGCAGATCACATCGATCAGTCCGCGCGCTTCTGCTGCCTTCAGGCTGCTCTGCTCCTGCGTAAACTCTTCCGCACGGCAGCCAAGAATCTCTGCTGCAGCGCGGCTGTCCAGAACGTCAACCTCTGCATCTTCCAGGGCGAGTACAAGGTCGGCTCCCGCCGCGCGGCTTCCAAGCAGCAGCCCCGGAAGACCGGATGCGCGGCGGATCACGGTGACCACGCCTGCGTCTGTGCAGCTGCAGGCTTCTATATACTCCCGGCAGGCAGAATCAAGATGCGCAGCGTTTCCCGGGTCCCTCTTAAACGCCTCCGCCTCGCAGAGCAGAAGCACCGGAATGCGGAAGGCGCCGCAGAAACGGATCATCTCTGCCGCCTCACGCAGTCCTCTGGCGGAAACCTGCGCCTCTTCATTTGCAACAGCTCCGACCGTCTGGCCGTTGACGCAGATCAGACCGGTCGCCATTCCGCTCTCGCTGAACCTTTTTCTCTGCATAAAGATCCGGTCATCCGCAAGTTCACGGACGGCTTCCGCTCCGTGAAGCGCAGAAAACTCTTCTGCAGGCCGATTCATAGAATCTTCCGCAGGTTCATACGCGTACTTTCCGAGATTGTCGGATGGAAGCAGCGTGACGAGACTGCGTATTTCATCTGCAATTTCCGCAAGACTTCCGCGGAAATCAATGCGGCCGTCTTTTTCACGGCGCTCAGCATTCTGCAGCTCCTCATCTTTATTGCCGATAATCGTATCGGACGGAAGAACGCAGAGCTCGGCGCCGCTTTCCAGAAACAGGAAATCAGACAGCCCGGCCAGGACAGCCTGACTTCCTCTGCAGGTGCCCATCACAGCTGTGATCGTCGGAACCTGTCCTTTCAGCAACGCCTTCCTTCTGATTGCGCCGCCTGCGGCGTGCAGGGCGTCCATAGCCTGCGTGAGCGGAATTCCGGAGGAATCTAAAAGCTCCATAACAGGCGCATGCATTCTGCCGGCCATGTTATATAACGACTCCAGCTGCTCGGCCTGCCTGAGGTTCATGCTGCCTCCATGTTCATCCGGATCCTGCGCAAAGATGTACACAAGACGTCCGTCAATGAGGCCGTAGCCTCCCGCAGCGCCTGTTTCTGCATGCCTGCGCAGTTCGACAAAACTGTCCGCATCCAGAATGGCATGTATTCTTTCTTCTGATGTTCTCATTCTATATGTGACGCCGGTTCATCACCGCTCCTTTCTACTGCTGTCATTTGCTGTCTGATCCCTGCTGATCCATTTTATGGTCTTCATGGCTGCTTCTGATTTATACGAATGACGCATCCGGCTATTAAGCATAATATTCTGACATGTAATTGTGAATCTTCTCTATCCCTGTATCTTCTTGCACGTCTGTGTTTTGTCCCTGTATGACAGCGGCGGCCGCGGAAAGCAGCGAAGCCTTGCGCTCCGGTGCCTCCGCTGGACAGCCATGCTGCTGAATATGGTTAATTTCCGGCTTCTTTTGCAATCTGTGCGGTGATCTTCAGATATTCATCGATATCGGAAGGACCGTAGCAGTGCAGCGGGGAGACGCGGATCGCGCCGTCTTCCTGGATGCCCAGGGTGTTGACGATACGCTCTGAATATGGGCTGCTCTTCATGCGCTCAAACACGGTAATGCCGCGCTTCATGTAGGTTTCTGCAAGTTCCGGCAGGCTGATGCCCTTCACACCCATCGCGACGATCAGGTCTTTCTTGGTGAGGTCATCAATATCGGTATAGATCAGAACGCCCGGAATATGACGAAGACCCGGAACCTCATCCGTTCCTTCCAGCATGCGGTAGAGCAGAGCGCGCTCCTGAAGATGGATGTGCTTCATACCTTCTGCGTACTGACTGCGCAGGCCCTCCGTATCCGGCGAGAAATGGAGACCGATGTCTGCGACGTAGCGGATGACTGCCATCATAGCCGCGAAATTGCCCGGAGCCGGTGTGCCCAGCTGCCAGATATCTGCATCCTTGCACTTCAGCCTCGGATGGAACATGGATGCGACACGCGGTGAGACATATGCGTACCCGCAGCCTCTGACGCTGAAGAACTTATACGGCGCAAAATTGCAGACGTCCACATTCCAGTCCTCGACATCGATCAGAGCGTGCGGAGCATGCTGCACAGCATCGCTGACGACATAAATGTCCGGATTGATCTCATGCACTCTTCTGGAGATCTCCTTAATATCCATGATGTTTCCGGAAATATTCGATGCGGCCATGATGCTGACCAGAACCGTGTCCTTGTCGACGTGACGCAGAACTTCCTCCACATCAATTCCTCCCGTTTCCGGATTTGCCGGAACTTCGCGGAATTCTCTTCCGGTTTTCCTGCACGCATACTCTACAGCGTCATGCGCGGACGGATGCTCAAGCAGCGACGTAACAGCGTTCTTTCCCCAGTCTGCGTTCTCCAGAATCGTGGTGACGGCGAGGAACATGCACTGTGAAGCGGTGAGCTCGGAAAGCAGCGCACCGGAATGCGCCCCGAAGATCACTTCCATGATTTCCTTTGTTCCCTCAGAAACATAATAGGAAAGGCCATAGCCTCTTCCGCGGTTTCTCTCCGGGCAGTCCGGAAAAGCTTCCAGCATGGTCTTCTTCTCCACAGCATCTCTCAAACGGAGTGATCCTCCGGAATTTTCAAAGAACAGGCGGTGTCCGTCTGCAGGGTCGGCGTCTGCATAGCAGAATTTATTCTCTAATGTCTTCTGGTACTCATCACTGAAGAATACCCCTTTAATCTCATTATTCAAGGTTTTATCCTCCCTATTATCATTGTATGCATGTCTGTCTGCACCATGCCCTTTCTCCTGTGAAAACAATAACACGCGGTTTTACAATTGTAAAATGAATTAAATCGAGCTATATTATACGTAATATGTATTTATCATCATCGACAAAAGGTATATGGCAAGGAGCCGGGCTGCTTCATCCTGGCATGTCTGTCATGCCGCCCGCCCATAAGCCAGAAACGAGGTATACCATGAATAACACCGATATTGAAACCTTTCTGATGCTGGTCAACACCAAGAACATCACCAGAACCGCCAAAAACCTCTACATCTCTCAGCCGACCGTAAGCCGCCGGCTGAAACAGCTGGAGAATGAGCTCGGATACCTGCTGGTCGTCCGGGAAAAAGGAGAGAAACAGATCACACTCACACCGGCAGGAGAAAATTTCATCCCCCTGGCAGAGCGCTGGATGGCGCTCTGGAGAAAAATGCGCGAAGCCGGCGATGAGAACCGAAAACATTACCTGGCAATAGGATGCACAGACACCTTTAACTCTGCCATTCTTCTTCCTCTATATGAGACACTCTGGAACTCCCGCAGAAACGAACTGAACCTGCAGATCAGCACCCATTATTCGATCCAGCTCTACGATATGCTGGAAAATCATGAGATTGATCTCGGATTCGTATTCCATTATCTGGATTATAAAAGCATTACAGCAGAACCGATTCTGGAAGAAGAAATGTTCATCGTTCAGCCAAACAACAGTTTTGCGCTGCGGAAGCCGGTTATCCTTACGGATGAACTGAATCTGGACAATGAAATTTACCTGAGCTGGGAATCTCATTTTGAAATCTGGCACAACCAGTGGGTGCAGAAAGACCGGCGGCCGGGAATTGAAGCCGACACCTATCTTCTTCTCCAGTGTCTTCTGAAAGCGCCGGGATCCTGGGCCATCGCCCCGTTTTCTGTGGTGCGTAAACTCCAGAGCCAGTCGGATATCTATGTCAGCCGCATCGGAAATGAGGTCCAGCCGCCGAGACGCGTGACCTATATGATCCGCAATAAATTTGAAAACGCGTCAGTCAACGAGTCACTGATGCATTTCACCTTCACCCTTCGAAATTTCCTTCGCGACAGTTACCGGGATAATAAGGACAGTATCCGGATTTTTGAATCCTGATTTTTAAACCAGATTTGCTATCAAAAAAACAAACGCCGGACAGATATAAAGATCTTACATAGATTTCAAATCCACTGTGAATTTTCTTTTCTAATTCAGAAAATCATGTTATCAAATCCGGCGTTTTTTATTCTTTGCACCCCAGTTCATACGCATTCATTTATTTTTCGTATATATTGCATCAAATATATTCATTTTACGCAGTTTTGATTATCTGATATATTTGCTTTGACAGAAAGTTGACAAGCAGAGCAGAAATTGTATTCCGACAATTCAAAAGAAATCATCTCTGCTCCGTCACCATATCCCATCTATAACTGAGAAATATCAAGAAAGGAGGATCTCATGGACTTCAAGATCTTACTCTGCGGTGATTCCGCAGTCAGTGTCGTTATGGGAGATTCAATCAGCCTGGATGTGAACCGCCTGGTTCTGCGTCTGCAGAAGAGTCTGGAAGAACGTCCGGTAAAAGGCGTCATAGAAATGATCCCTTCCTACGCTTCTCTGATGATCCAGTATGATCCGATGGAACTGAGTTATGAGAAACTCTGTGAAGAAATACAGGCTCATACAGAAGACATGCCGGAGATCGAAGAGCAGGACGCACTGGTAAAGGAAGTCCCGATCTGCTATGAAGGCGAGCTCGGGCCGGATCTGGAAGAATGCGCGCGCCTGCAGGGGTGCAGCACGGAGGAAGTGATCCGGATGCACGCCTCTCACCTTTATTACGTTTATATGCTCGGATTTGCTCCCGGCCATCCGTATTCCGCCCGCTTTGAAGAACCGTTTAAGTTTAAACGGCGTCCAGAGCCGAGGCTGAAAATTCCAGGAAGATCCGTCGTCGTTCAGCAGAATCTGTCCGACCTGATTCCGTTTGATCAGCCTTGTGGCTGGAACATCATCGGCACCACTCCGCTGAATATCACCGACTTTTCCCGTGAAAATTCGTTTCTGGTCTCCGCCGGAGAATGGGTGAAATACATCCCGGTCAGCCGTGCAGAATACGATACGATCAGAAGCGATGTAGAAGCCGGAACCTATCAGGTTAAAAGCTACAGAAAGGAGGACGCGGAATCATGATTACCGTTAAAAACCCGGGCATGCAGACGACCGTGCAGGACCGCGGCCGGATCGGATACCAGAAATACGGCATCTCTCCGGCAGGCCCGATGGATGCAAGATCATTCACCCTGGCGAACATCCTCGTCGGAAACACCCATAATGAAGCCGGCCTGGAAGCTGCGTTCACCGGTCCGACCCTTCTGTTTGAAGAAGACAATGTTATCGCCGTCACCGGAGGAGACCTTCAGCCGAAACTGAACGGGCAGAACTTTCCAATGTACCGCGCCGTTTCCGTAAAGAAAGGCGACCGCCTCTCCTTTAAAGGAATGAACGGCCACGGCTGCAGAGCATATATCGCATTTGCCGGCGGACTCGATGTGCCCGTTGTCATGGGAAGCCGCAGCACACTGATCAAGAACCAGATCGGCGGATTGGAAGGCAGAAGCCTGAAAACAGGCGACCGTATTGGATTCCTGAAACCGGTGTCCTCTTATCCCGATATGGATCAGCGCGTCATCTGGCCGGAACGCTTCGGAGCTAAGACCATTACACTGCGCGTTCTCCCTGGTCCGCAGGACTTTGAGTTTACTCGTGATGACCAGCTGGAGTTCTACTGGTTTGACGCAGAAATCACCAACGATTTTGACCGCATGGGCGCGAGACTGAACATCCGTCACCCACTGAAAGGGCTCCACGACGGAAACATCATCTCCGACGGCATCGCATTCGGATCCATTCAGGTCCCGACCAACGGACAGCCGATCATCATGATGGCCGACCGTCAGGGTATCGGCGGATACGCCAAGATCGGCACCGTCATCACCCCGGATCTTCCTCTGCTCGCACAAGCCATGCCGGGCGACCGCATCCATTTTATCAAGATGGACATCCGCACATCCCAGAATGTTTATCGCCGCGCTGTCAGCGAACTGATGGATCTGAACCAAGAACTGAACGGCGTCCGCGAATACATATAGTGACTGATTCACAGACAAAAATGACACAGCAAGGAAAGGAGCTGCGCTATGAAAATCGTTATTCTTGACGGATATACAGAAAACCCGGGTGATCTGAGCTGGGACGCCCTGAAAACTTTCGGCGACCTCACGATCTACGACCGGACCAGCCTTACCGATGAGAATGAAATCGCTGAACGCATCGGCGATGCTGAGATCGCAATCACCAACAAAACTCCAATCTCTAAATCCACCATCGACCGCTGCCCGAATCTGAAGTTCATCGCCGTCCTCGCTACCGGCTATAACGTAATCGACATCGCTTACGCAAAAGAAAAGGGAATTCCGGTATCCAACGTCCCGGTATACGGAACCCGCTCCGTCAGCCAGTTCGCCATCGCCCTGCTGCTTGAGATCTGCCATCACATCGGCCACCACGACAAGACCGTCCATGACGGAAAATGGGAAAACTGCGAAGACTGGTGCTACTGGGACTACCCTCTGATCGAGCTCGCAGACAAGACCTACGGACTTCTGGGATGCGGCAACATCGGCGTTCACACAGCGGCAATCGCAAGAGCGCTGGGCATGAACGTCATTACCTACGATGGAAAAGAACGCGAAGAGGCAAAGGCCCTCGGCGTAAAATACGTCGATCTGGACACCCTCTTCAGAGAATCCGATGTTCTGGGACTCCAGATGCCTCTGTTCCCGTTCAACACCGGAATCATCAATAAAGAAAACATCGCGAAGATGAAAGACGGTGTCATCATCATCAACAACAGCCGCGGTCAGATGGTCGTGGAGCAGGACCTCGCCGACGCACTGAACAGCGGAAAAGTTGCCGCAGCAGGCCTGGACGTTGTTTCCACTGAGCCGATCAAAGGCGACAACCCTCTGCTGAAGGCCAAGAACTGCATCATTACACCGCACATGTCCTGGGGTTCCAAGGAGAGCCGCCAGCGCATCATGAACACCACTGCAGAAAACCTGAAGGCTTTCCTCGACGGAAACCCGGTCAATGTGGTAAACAAATAACGAAAATCTGAATATATAATTGCTGAATCTGGCATAAATATGCCGTTTCCGGGCGGAGGAGGAAAACAGAATCCGCAGAAACACTGCTGCCCTTTCCCCAAATGAACAACAGAAAAGAGTGAACCCCGCCGTTCACTCTCTCAGCGAAGACTGTCTGAATCTTCTGCCCGCATAATAAGGAGAATGTGATGTTTAAAATTGATCTGAACAGTGACATCGGTGAAAGTTTTGGAAATTACACCATCGGAAACGATGAAGGAATTATCCCGTTTATCACCGCTGCCAATGCCGCCTGCGGATTCCATGCCGGCGACCCGATGGTCATGGACAAGGTTGCCCGCCTCGCAAAAGAAAACAGCGTCGCCCTCGGCGCGCATCCGGGCTACCCGGATCTGATGGGATTCGGCAGAAGAAAAATGAACCTTTCCTACGATGAAGTAAAGAATTACGTAAAATACCAAATCGGAGCGCTCGGCGCGTTCGCAAAGACCTACGGACTGAAACTGCACCACGTCGCCCCTCACGGCGCGATGGGAAACCAGTGTCAGAATGACGAACAGATTTCCAATGCGATTATCGATGCCGTTCTGGATTATGATCCGGAACTGATCATTTACTACTGCGCAGGAGCCGTACTCGGAGAGATTGCAGAAGACAGAGGTCTGCGCACTTGCTGTGAAATCTTTGCCGACAGAGCCTATATGGACGACCTCTCCCTGGTTCCGCGCAAAATGGAGGGAGCGATGATCACCGACGAAGATCTGGCTATCCGCCGCTGCATCCGCATGGTAAAAGAAGGAAAAGTCACATCAATCAATGGTAAGGAACTGGATATCAAGGGAGAAACCCTCTGCGTTCATGGAGACGGAGCTAAAGCGCTTCTGTTTGTTCAGAAAATTCGTCAGGCTTTCACCGATGAAGGCATCACCATCCAGACATTTTAATCCAAGAAAGGAGCTGCCTTATGGCAAAAGAAAAAACAGACAAGAAGCCTGCTTCTGTCATTAAGAAAATGATGATCGCGTTAATCGGCGGTCTCATTGTCGGACTGATCTTTATGTTTATTCACCAGCACCTGATCTCTTCCGGACAGACCAAAACCTGGAATACCATCAATATGATCCTCTTCCAGGACATCACCGTACCGGAAGGCGTCCATGCGATCGGCATTTTCTACATTATCGGACAGCTGTTCATGAAAGGACTGCAGCTCGCCATCGTTCCTCTCGTCCTGGTATCACTGAGCCTGGCGATGAACAGCATCTCCAGCTCCACCAAGCTCGGCCGAATCGCCGGAAAGACACTGCTTGGATTCTTCGGTTTCTACTGTGTCGGCGCGTTCTTTGCCTGCCTGGTATCATACACCATGAAGAATGCCGGACTGTTCAGCATCAATCTTCCTAAATCCGTGGCTAAAGCAAGCACGATCGACGCATTCAACCCGATCGCCGTTATCGTCAACGCTGTTCCGTCCAACATCACGGAAGCATGCAGCACCAACAACTCCATCCTTGCTGTTGTCGTCGTTGCAATTATCCTCGGTCTGTGCATGAACAAGCTCGGAGAAAAGACAGAACCGCTGAAGAAGGTCCTGGAATCCCTGAACGAAATCATCACTTTATACCTGAATTTCCTGATCAACAAAGTCGGACCGTTCGCGATCTTCTGCCTGATTTCCCGCACCTTCGCGATCTACGGCGCAGAGTACCTGAAACCGGCAGCCGCATACGTCATCGGCGCTATGCTCACCCTGTTCGTTCTGGTCTGCACAATCTACCCGATCGGCATCTGGCTGACCACACGTCTGAACCCGTTCAAGTTCCTACGTAAGATGGCAAAAGTCGGCGTCTTCGGCTTCTCTGTCAACTCCTCCGCAGCTACCCTTCCGATCAACACCAAAACCTGCGAAGAAGAACTCGGATGCAGCAAGGAAATCACAAGCTTTGTACTGCCTACCGGTATGACCATCAACATGAACGGAACCACCGTCATGCACATGTTCGCAGTAACCTTTATCGCAACTGCTGCAGGCATTCACGTCACCCCGGCCAACATGATCGTCATGGCCTTCCTGTCCATCTGCGCAGCAGCAGGAACACCGGCTATTCCGATTGCCGGAACCACGATGATCTTCACCGTCCTTTCCGGAATGGGCTGGACCAACGAGCTCTGCCTCATCGGCTACGCCCTGGTTGTTGCCATCAACCGCCCGGTAGAAATGGCACTGCTCCCGCTGAACGTTATCGGCGATGCAACTGTAAACGTCATCGTCAACAAGAAAGAGGGAGAACTCAACGAAGAAGTTTACAACTCCTAACAGAAACATCTACATACATATTACAGTGCACGGCGGACGCAGATCAATGCCATTCAGGCATCCGGAACCGATGGGATTTGCGTCAGAATCACATGTATTCATTATTATAGCGTCTATTTTTCCAATCACCGCTTTCGGACGCAAATCCCTTCCCCAATAATACCGGTTTCCCGGCCTTTCTGCGTCCAACTTACTGTTATACTGTATACTCATCATTAATTGTCCATTACCCTGATTTGGACGCAGATTTAGGCAACCGGATGCCGAATACTCAGGGAAATCTGCGTCCAATCTGCTGGTATTCAGTATACCGGTGTCAATTGACCAGTTTTGCGTAAATGGACGCAGATCAATGCCATTCAGGCATCCGGAATCGATGGGATTTGCGTCAGAATCACATGTATTCATTATTATAGCGTCTATTTTTCCAATCAGCGCTTTTGGACGCAAATCCCTTTCCCTATAATATCGGCAGCCCGGCCTTTCTGCGTCCAGCTTACTGTTATACTGTATACTCATCATTAATTGTCCGTTTCCCTGATTTGGACGCAGATTTAGGCAACCGGATGCCGGATTCCCCGGGGGATCGAGTACCCGGATGCAAGAAACTGCGTCCAAATTGCAGGTATACAGTATACCTGTGTCAAATGACCAGTTTTGCGTAAATAGACGCAGATCAATGCCATTCAGGCATCCGGAACCGATGGGATTTGCGTCAGAATCACATGTATTCATTATTATAGCGTCTATTTTTCCAATCACCGCTT
>SFHC01000015.1 GCA_004555725.1 [Eubacterium] saphenum | reverse complement strand
TGTGATTTCAGCCTGTCTCCCCACGCAGGATCAGCAAATACCGGAATATCTGCGCGGAAGACACGGCCGGAGCAGGCTTCGCTCGGAAGCGGGATCAGCGATACGCGGGAATCTTTTCGCAGGACGTTTCCCCAGACCGGATCAGCGATCAAATAGTGCGCCGGGTTGACGAGTTCTGTGACGGCGGCTTCGTCGTCGGTCATGATGTCGGTCTCGCGAAGCAGATGGAAGCTGTCTTCGAGTGGACAGATCACATGGACAGAGCCGGCAGGCGCGCTGCAGTCATGTTCCAGGACGTAACGGATAGACGCGGCCTGAACGGATTCGCCGATAATGACGGTGCTGTCCTGCTGCGCGCGGATACGGTCTGCAGCTGCGGCGATCTGCTGCGGATCCGGACGATCGCCGCGCAGGAGTTCTGCGCGCGGGGCGTCGGTTTCCCACAAGACGTGGTCCTGACCGTCTTCTGCGGCGCGGCGGAGAAGTCCGGCCAGGGTCTGGTCGGCGGTGCTGCTCATTGGCAGGCCGACAACATATGGCTGTCCGAAACGGCTGCGCAGGATTTCTGCGGCATCAAGGCCGACGGAGGAAACCACAAGGTTGACGTCGGCGGCTCCTGCGCGGGCGAGGCGGTCCAGGCTGTCGCCCATAGCCCAGAAGGAATTGAGCTCCATGCCATGGCGCACGGTGAAGTCCCGCAGCGCGGTGTCGTTGCCGACAACTGAAAAATCAAGCGGCGTTACGCCAAGGATGTTGACGCGGAGCGGACGGGCCGGTGCTGAGACATCAGAATTTTCTCCCGGATTTAATTTTGTCGCGTTTCCGGAGTATGCAGACGCGGACTCCTGCGCATTTATTTTTGCCGGAGATGCGGCTGCGGATTCGGTGCAGAAGCGGTCGGCGATGGCTGCAAATGCCTGGCGCGCGCCCTGCAGATAAGTATACATTCCGCTTGTCTCAAAGGAAAAGGCGGGAATCCCGGTGCGCTTTTCGATAATGTGCGCGATGCCGCGGAAATCGGTTCCCATAACGAGCGCGACGGGAGATCCGAAGACACAGATAAAGCGCGGATTGCGCTCCTCTGCGATCTCCAGGACGTCATCGATGTACTTTTCATCGCCGCCGAGTACGGCATCGTATTCGGTGAGACCGGAGATATAGATCATGCTGTCGATATCGTACCAGCGCGGCTCATCGTGGGTGGCAAATGTGGAATTGCAGCCGGAGGCATCGTGCATAACGATCAGCCCGCCGAGTTCATACAGCGCCGAGCAGACACCGGATACATCGGCCGCGTAATTGACTGTGTGTACGCGGATATCGCGGGCGTCCGGCGTGGAGATTTCCGGCGCTTCCGCGCGGTTGTTATTCTGCGGTTCTTTTCTGCTAACACTCAAGCCTGGCACCCCCTTGCTTTAATCTGAATCTGTGTGGCGGTATCTTTTGGTTGGCCGTATGCGTCAATCATAGCGTCTGAAAGACGGCAGATCCCTGTGAATCCGTACCAGCCGTTGTTTTGAATCAGATCGACCCAGTAAGGGGTTCCGGCGAAATACGCGCTCCGCTGTCCGATGGCCAGGATGCGGTGATGGCCTGATTCTGCCCTTGCCTCATCTTCTCTTTGACGCACACGGAGACGGAAGTTCACCATCGCGCTGACGATGACGTCCGGATACTTTTCTGCAATCCGCTGAAATGCCGCGCGGTCTTCCGGCATGACGGCATCGGCATATACTTTGGTCACATGGAAGCCGCGGTCCAGCAAGAGTTCTGCGAGCTGGAACGGGAGCATTACTGCGACGCCGTCAATCTGAATTTCGGTGTCTCCGATCTGTTCAAGCGCACGCTGAAGGCTTGCGTTCGAACAGATTTGCAGATCATCCAGATCCGGAAGAGGCGTACCGGTTTTCTGGCTCAGTTCTGTCAGCTGTTTCCGGATTTCTTTATATGTCCATGGATACGGCATGTGCAGGGAAGGCTGTCCGAGACGCTCTTCCAGGTCTCTGCATGTCTCCATGCCCATGACCCAGTTCCAGATGTTCAGCGTACTCGATGCCATTTTCTGGTAATCTTCATACGTCCTGCAGAGGGTAAGGTCTCGAACCGTATATCCTCCGGTTTCCAGCATCTGCACCAGTTCGGACTCACGGTCTAGGGTGAAGCTGCTGCCGATGATGTTTACGGACTTCGGGTCTTTTTTACAAGGATGCAGAGCGGCATAGTTCTGTCTCCACTGCACTTGCTCGTAATGCAGATATGACATTCTCATCGTGCAGTTCATCCAGCCCGGAACGATGTCGATGTCCGGAAATCTTAAGCTGAGCTCGCGGAACACCAGATCACGGTCCAGTCCCATCAGATCGTGGATGCAGCTGGTGGTCACCATCACTGCAGAAGGCAGACGGCCGGATTCACGGCGAGTCTGCTGAATAACAGAGGTAACCCCATCGATAATCTTGGTTTCCAGGGTTCCGTTATACAGATCCGGCTCGCGGACTTCGATGACATGAAAACGGTCAAGGCCGCGGAACTCTTCTGCAGACAGTACAACACCGCGCAGGCATCCGTCCGGACAGATATAGACTTCATGCAGGCCGGGAACCAGCATCGGCGTGTGTGCGATCGTCCAGGTTCCTCTCGCCGGCGGCGTGTATTCAATACCGACCGGAAAGAGATGTTCTGGGTCGCAGTCACAGATTCTGCGCTCCGCCGCGTCTTCTGTTCCAGATGCACCTGCTGTATCTGCCGGGTTTACACGAGATTCAGGATTTACACAAGATGCAGCACAGCGTCCTTCCCTTGCCTCCGGATCATCCGCATTTCCTGAACGTGCAGCTGACACGCACCGGCTGTCCGCGCTGTTTTCCCAGGTTCCTGTTTTCCTGTAATGTTCCCATGTTTTTCCAGCATCCGATTTCTTCCAGCGCTTCGCATAGGTCTCTGCAATACGCACGCTCTCTGGTCCGAACAGCTGGTCTCCGCCTCCTTCTGTCCGGTATTTTTCCGGCATCGCTCTCATGGATTGTGTCGACGGATGGATATCTTTCAGCATCTTACTCACCTCGCAGCGCATTCTGACGATCAGCGGCCTTCAGTACAGCATCTGCCAGTTCGCGGTAACTTTCTGCCTCCGGGCTGTCCGGAAAGGCTTCTATGACCGTCTTCCGCAGTTCATCCGCATCCTGTACGAGTTCAGAACGCTCCAGAGTCCCGACGACATCCGACTGAATATCCTCGCAGAGCTGACGGATATTCTCCTCTTCACGGCGCACATTCCTTTTGTTCACGATCACACCGCCAAGCGTTGCGTATCCTCTTTCCTGAAACGTATCCACAGCCAGTGCGATATTTTTTGCTGCGTGAATGGACATCGCCTCTCCGGAGGTCAGGATGAACACCTGATCGGCATAGCCTTCGCGGATCGGCATGGAGAATCCCCCGCATACAACGTCTCCCAGAACGTCAAACAGCACCACATCCGGCTTGTAGGTTTCATAGGCCTGTTTTCTCTTCAGGTATTCCAGCGCGGCGATGATGCCGCGGCCGGCGCATCCCAGTCCCGGGCGCGGGCCGCCTGCTTCTGCGCAGAGGACGCCTGCGTATCCTTCCGTGATCATGTCTTCCAGCGTCGTCTGCTGGTTTTTTTCGCGGAGCAGATCGATGATCGGTTTCTTCTCCTGTCCGTGCAGAAGAAGCATGGTCGAATCTGCCTTCGGGTCGCAGCCGATCTGCAGAACAGTCATCCCTTTCTGTGCCAGCGCCGCGGCAATATTGGACACGGTCGTCGATTTTCCAATTCCGCCTTTTCCGTAAAATGCTAATTTATACATAGTTGCTTTTGCTCCAGACTTTTATTCTTAATTTTTAACGTATCCCGCTGCGGTAAGCGGCTTCTTTTCTCTCTTCCGCACAGACCGCCCGCGTCCTCTGTTTTTCCTCTTCAGATTCTTTCCGATCAGCAGATTCTCGGAAGCAGTTCTCCGCCCGGCTGCGGCAGAAGGGTCTCGCCCCCGATTGCTGTATGCATGACGACTTTTCCTGCATGCTCTTCTGTGACTTCACCGATCACCGCGGCATTTCCGGAATACGGAAGCTGATGCAGGGTATTTACGATTTCTTCTGCGTGCTCTTTCGGGGCAAATATCACCAGGCGCCCTTCATTGGCAAGGTACAAAGGTTCCAGACCGAGCATGCCGCAGACACCGGACACAGCCGGATCTACCGGAATACTTTCCTGATTCAGATGAATACCGACCTGGCTCTGTCCGGCAATCTCATAGAGCACGGTTCCGACGCCGCCTCTGGTTGCGTCGCGGACAACGTGCAGATCCTCATAACTTCCAGTTTTTTCTTTCACGGTATTTAACACGGCCTCAACCGTTCCCCAGAGCGGTGCGCAGTCGCTCTTCACATCTGCGTCGATCTGGAATTCATTTCTGGAAAGCAGAATCGCGCATCCGTGACGGCCGACATCTCCGGTAACAATCACCGCGTCTCCCGGCTTCGCCAGTTCGCCGCCTGTATTTACCCCTTCTGCAATTTCACCGACGCCGGTTGTTGTGATGAACATACCGTCCACCTGACCTTTTCCGGCAACTTTAGTGTCTCCGGCAACAATGCAGACGCCGGCTTCTTTAGCGGTCTTTGCCATGGCTTCTGCCGCGCGTTCTACGTTCTCCAGCGGAAATCCCTCTTCCAGAATATAGGAACAGGTCAGGTACAGCGGTTTCGCACCCATGCAGGACAGGTCGTTTACGGTTCCGCATACGGCCAGTTTTCCGATATTTCCGCCCGGAAATTCTGACGGAGAAACAATAAATCCGTCCGTTGTCATCGCAATTCTTCCTTTTGGCGCCGGCAGAACGGCCGCGTCGTCTGCCGTCAGGTAAGGATTGCTGAAATACTTGGCAAATATCTGTTCTATAAGCTCAGAGGTCTGCTTTCCGCCGGCTCCCTGCGCCAGGGTTACTGTTTTTTCCATTCTTCTTACTCCATTATGTTCAACTCACGCATCAATTCCTGATTTTACTGCCTTGCATGCGTCCCGGAATCCAGCTTATCTTTGTCGAATCCCCCGCAAAGCAGCCTAAAAATCCCTGCCGTATTTATAGAACGCGGCGCAGGCGCCTTCTCCGGAAACCATGCATGCTCCAACCGGATGCTCCGGCGTGCAGCCCTTTCCGAACACCGGACACTGCTCCGGCGTAATTTCGCCTTTCAGCACAGATCCACAGCGGCATGCCGGATTGGCATGGCCTTCGATCTTCGGCATATCATATTTCAGCCTTGCGTCATAATCCGCATACTCCGGTTTCAGCTGAAGGCCGGACTTCGGAATAATACCGATTCCGCGCCATTCTGAATCTACGGCGTCTGTCATTTCTGCGGCCAGCTTTCTCGCGGCAGGACTTCCCTCATCGGTGACCACACGGGGATAGCAGTTCATGAAGAACGGCTTTCCTTCCTGCGATTTTTTCACAATCACAGCCAGCGCGGTCAGAAGCTCCGGTCCGGTAAACCCGGTTACGACGCCGGAGATTCCCTGCTCCATGAGATCAAAGTAGATTTTGGTTCCGGAAATCGTGCTGACGTGACCCGGATACAAGAATGCGTCCGCAGAATCTTTCAGCGCAAGATACGCATTATCCATGGTCTTGTTGGCCGTCAGGATCGAAAAATTCTTCAGTCCCTCTTTCTTTGCCTTCCGCACAGCCATCAGGCTCGGCGGCGTCGTCGTCTCAAATCCGACAGACAGGAACACCACCTGCTTTTCCGGATGCTCCTCTGCGTACTGCAGCGCGTCCAGCGGCGAATAGACCGGCCGGATTTCTGCGCCTTCTGCTCTGGCTGATGCCAGACTCTTTTCTGTCCCCGGCACGCGCACCAAATCGCCAAACGTCGTGATCAGACATCCTTTTTCAAGAGCCAGATACACGGCCTCGTCGATGTAGCTGACCGGTGTGACACAGACCGGACATCCCGGCCCTGAAATCAGCTGAATGTTCTCCGGCAGCATTTTCCGGATGCCCTGGCGGAAAATCTCATGCGTATGTGTTCCGCAGACTTCCATAATGCGCAGTTTTTTCCCATCATAATTGCGGATAATTTCCGCGGCCTGCTGTGCTGCTTTCATTACTGCAATGCCTCCATGATCTCATCCGTCTCTTCCTGGTCGTCCCCGCTGATTTTCGCGATAGCCGCGCCTGCATGGATCATAATATAGTCTCCTGGCTGCAGATCATCCAGAAGCTCCGCCGTTACTGTACGCTTTGCCCCTGTAGCATCTACAACAGCCATACCATCCTTTAATTCTGTTACCTTAGCCGGCAGTCCAACACACATTTTATATACTCCTTCCCTGCTTCGTTCTGATTCTCTTTATTCGCTCTGTTACTAATCCTGTTTATCTTTTTTCTGCAGCGCCCGCATGCCGTAATACGCCTGTCCGAGCGCGATTCCGCCGTCATTGGCCGGAATCATGCTGTGCGTCAGCACACGGAAGTGTTTTTCCTTGAGTTTCCTCTTTGTCAGGCGGGACAAAAGCTGATTCTGCAAGACGCCTCCGGTGAGGCAGACGGTCTGCACCCCGCATACACTGCGGCTCTGATCACATCCCGCGGCGATCAGATCTGCGACGCTCTGATGGAACCCAAGCGCCAGAAGGTCCGGATCATCCCCGGCAAGCCGCCGCTCTGCGAGCTCAAGCAGAAGCTGATCTGCCGGAATCCGGAAGATCGGATCCGGAGTTCCTGCGTTCTGTTCAGATTCATCTGCGGATCTCTCTGCATGACCCTTTCCGCAAGATTCTGCGCCGATGTTTAAATTCCAGTCCTTCAGGGGGATTCCTCCTCCGGTCTGCTCATCCCGGGACAGTTCTTCCGTAATTTCCGGAATCCAGCCCAGAATCTGTGCAGCCGGTTCTGTTACATCTGCCTTCCAGATCTGTTCTGCGCGCTCTGCCGCAAACTGCAGCACCATGGACGCCTCACCCTCACAGGTAGATTCCCGGCGGAAGCCGAGCACAGCGCTTGCCGCGTCAAACAGACGCCCCATGCTGGAGGATGGAACGGTATTGATTCCCTTCTCGATCATCTGGGAAAGAATGGAAAGTTCACTCTTTTCTCCAAGGTGAAGGGCTTCGGAACGTTCCATAAACCGATCCGGATCCGCCTGTTTCAGAAGAGCCGCGGCAATTCTCCATCCCTGTCGGCTCGCAAGATCGCCTCCGGCCTGCGGAAAGACGCCAAGACTTCCCAGCCGGGTGAATCCTCTGGCATCTGCAAGCAGAAATTCACCGCCCCAGATGCTGTGATCGGTTCCGTATCCCGTTCCGTCCAGGGAGACGCCGATCACCGGCTCCTCGGTCTGGTTTTCTGCCATGCAGGACAGCACATGCGCGTAATGGTGCTGGACGCGAATGACCGGAATGCCCTTTTCTGCTCCCAGCTCTTCTGCCGCTGCAGATGACCGGTAGCCCGGGTGCAGATCGCAGACGATCTGCTGCGGCTGAATCTGCAGCAGCCGTTCCATGCGCTCTTCTGTTTCCTTCAGCGCGCTGACCGTCCGGATATCCGTCAGATCTCCGACATACGCGGACGGATAATAGAATTCTCCTTTTGCAAGACAAAAAGTATTTTTCAGCTCCCCGCCGATGCCAAGCACCTGCCGCTGTATCTCATCCGGGTGTTCCAGCATGACCGGAACAGGCGCAAACCCTCTCGATCTTCGGATCATCGCCGGTTTTCCGTCCGCCCAGTTCATGACACTGTCGTCCGCACGGGTGCGGATCACACGGTTGTTGGAAAGCACAGCATCGCACCATTTCCCGACGGAACCGGAAATATCCTCATCCGTCCTGCAGATTGGCGCGCCTTTCGGATTGGCGCTGGTCATGATCAGACAGTCTGTCATTTCCTGCACTGGATCATCGGGATCGTCAAACAACAGAAGCTGCACCGGCGCATATGGAAGCATGACGCCGATATATGGGTTATCCGGCGCCGCAAGAGCGGAAACCCTTGCCCCTTCAGCCTTTGTCCGCTTCTGAAGAAGCAGAATCGGCTTCTGCGGTCCTTCCAGCATGGCCTGCTGACCGTCTCTGAGGACACATTCCCGCCGGACGGTATCCATATCCTTCATCATCAGGGCAAAAGGCTTGAACGGCCGCTGTTTCAGCTCGCGCAGACGCTTCACTGCTTCATTGTTTCCGGCATCGCAGCAGAGGTGGAAGCCGCCTATTCCCTTAACTGCCAGAATTCCTCCGCGCCGGATTACGGCACGCGCTTTTCTCAGGCAGTCCAGATCCGTCTTCTGTTTTGGTTTTCCTGCAAGATCCTCTGCCGTCTGCGCAGTCACATTCCCCTCTTCATCGGTATATTTCAGCAGATACAGCCGCGGGCCGCAGTCGTTGCAGCAGACCGGCTGCGCGTGGTACCGGCGCGTCTTGGGGCTGGTATACTCCGCTTCACACGCCTCGCACATCGGAAACGCACCCATACTGGTCCGGACGCGGTCATACGGCATAGAATCCAGAATGGTCAGCCGCGGCCCGCAGGCTGTGCAGTTGATGAACGGATGCAGGTATCTGCGGTCCTGCGGATCATACAGTTCCTTTCTGCAGGCGTCGCAGATCCCGATATCCGGCGAAACAAACACATCGCCTTCGACTTTCTTGCTCGGAAGAATCGAGAACACCGTTTCTCCCCGGCACGGCTCTTCTTTCTGTGTGATTTTCAGTATCTGTGAACGAGCCGGCGCTTCCGTGCGGAGCATCTCGATAAAATGATCCAGATTCTGCCGCGGCCCTTCGATGTAGATTTCCACAAAGGACCCTTTATTGCATACGCTTCCGCCGACCTCAGCCCGTTTTGCGATCCGGTCGGTGAACGGACGAAACCCGACGCCCTGCACGATGCCGTACACCAGGACGCGCCGCCGCTCTCTGTTCAGTTGCCTTGTTTCCTGACGCATGTTCCGCCTTTCTGTCCTTACTGCATCTTCGCCGTTTCTTCTGCACAGGCGCCTGGAAGCGCATCCACAGCAGCTTCAAGATCCTTACGCAGCCTCTTCCAGTACGCCGCATCCGAATCCGCAGCAAACATGCCTCCGGACACCGCATACTGCGGCGCAGACACATATGCGCCATCCCAGAACGGCACTGCGCGCTGAAAAATCGGATCTCCGATTACAATATCGTACTTCCGCTCTTTCATCAGGCGGATCCATTCTCCTTCCGACTGCATAGAAACATCCTGCTCCTCCATTTTGTCCGCATCCATCTGGAAGAACGACGCACAGTCGATCGAAAGTCCGTCCCAGCGGCTCCGCATCCAGTTCCGGATGCTGTCTGCTATGACCTGCTGATGAACAACCAGAACACGTCCTTCAGACGGAGTCTTTCTTTCCGCATCTGGCAGAAACAGCCCTGTCTCAAGCGGTTTTCCAAGTTTTTCCAGAGCTTCTGCCGGTTCTTTCCCGGACCAGGAGCAGACGACGTTCCGCTCTGCGTCTGCGGCAAAATACAGTTCTTCAAGGCTGCTGTCCATGCCGTAAGTGACAGCCCGGAATCCCGAATATTTCTGCTCAATCCGCATTCTCAGAGCCTGCGCGCTGTCTTCCGCCGGAAGATCCAGCGGGGTCGCGCCCCAGATGCCGATCACCGGCCGGTCATCACTGCCGGATACAGGATTTCCGCTGCCTTCCGCGCCGTTTCCCCTGTTGCCCTGCAGCCTGCTCTTCATTCTGTTCTCCAGTTTTTCTGCAAGCGCAGAGGCCGGAGTATCCAGTCCGTTTCTGCGGTCGTCCCTGCAGCGTTTCAGAAGGCGCAGAATCTGCTCATAAGCAAGCTTCTGACCTTTGTCATAATCTTCCATGCCGGTGGTTTCAATATAGACAGCCGGAATGCCGTAATTCTTCTCCGCCAGCCGGCATACCGCGCCGTAATCCGTCGCGATGACTGACGGCACCGGAGTTCCTACCAGAGCGATGAAATCCGCGTCCACCGTATCGGCGGCGTCTTTCAGTTTTTCCAGCAGCTTGTCATCCCTGCCCAGAATCGCGTCAATATCTCTTAAACCGGCCGAGTACACCGCACTTTTTTTTGAGAACCAGCGCGGCTCGTCAAATCCGCAGATATTTCCTGTGCATCCTCCCGCGTCCAGAATCACGATGATCCCGCCGAGTTCGAACAGCACAGAAACCGCCCCGGACTGGTCCGGTGAAAACGGTGACAGATATCGAAATAATCCTTTCATGCTACTTCTCCTCCCGCGCGTCATGATTCTTCCGCGTGCCGGCCGTTTCTCCTCTCAGCGCGCTCCCGTAAAACGACTTCTCATTCCTGTCCGCTCTGTGCGCAGTTCCGCGCGCTTTCTTCTCAAGCGCCGTGTCCAGCGCATCCAGAAGATCGATGACTCCCTGATGGCCGTACGGCTGTTTCTCACTGTTCCACTCTACACCTGCAGCATCCGGACAGTACGCCGCCGCGTCTTTTCCGATCGCCGCGTCGATGTTTTCCGGCGTCTGAAAATGCACCATGCTCGGCGAAATTCCCGTATAAATCCTCGTCTCCGGAGAAATCTCCGCAAGCTGACGGATATACGGAAAATCTGCTTCCGTCAGATTTGACACCACCATCGGAACGTCCATACCCATGCGCGCGAGCGTTCCCGCAAGCTCAAACGGATTCGCGTTTCCCATCTCTCCGACGGCAAACCGCTTTCCGCGGTGCTTTTCTATAAACGCTGCCCGTCTTTCCGATGCTTTCTCATACATTTCCCTGTCATCCATGTCAATGCCCAGCGCCGCGCCGAACAGCCGGTACTGGTGATGGATCCGGTTCGGATCATACAGCCGCGCAAGCTCGACATACGGCATATGCAGACGTTTCCGCAGATCTTCTGCGGCATATCTGGACAAAGGGTCAAGCACAAGGTTGAAATTGGCCGCGCCCATCGCTCCGTATTCTTCCAGCGTCCGCATACGGCTGACCTGATTAATCGTGTGGATGCCGGCCTTATCCAGCAAAGAAAACAGCTCGGAATCCGGATCCAGAGGAGAGAAAAATCCCATCAGATTGACCATATCCGGCTGCACCGTTCTTCTTTCAAGGAGAGAATAAATCGTCTGCCGGATCGCCACCATCGGCGGCTTGGTTCCCTCGCGCTCCAGCGCGTACATATAGCTCGGCACAACCAGCACGCCGGTTTCTTCCTGTGCCTTTCTGCAGATCCGCTCAAGATCCGTTCCAAGAAGCGCATCTGTACATGTAATGCAGATCAGAACGACCTTCGGCTTCGGATCACAGACCTGGAGAATCTCACGGATCGCTTCCGGAATTTTTTTCAGATGTCTTCCCGTGACAAGATCCGTTTCACTCTGCAGAAGATAGAACATCCGCTCTGCGTACCCTTCTGTCTGGCTCAGAATCGTGGAATTTCTTCCACAGCAGGACGGAGAAACCAGTAGCATGACAGATTCCGGAATCACGAGTCCCGCGCGTTTGGTTCCGAATCCGATCGCTCCCGGCGAGTTATACGCCAGGGTTTCCGGACTGCTGTAAATCAGATGACAGTTCGGAATGAACGCGTCCGGAATCTGGTCTTTTCCGCGCGCTGCTAGTTCCCGCGCAGTGATGGAGAACGGCTTCTTCTCTTCCGGGCGGCAGCAGCCTGCCGGCCTCGCGGCGTTATCCTGAAGATTGATCATTAAAACAGTCCTCCCTCTTGCTGATTGCTTTTTGTCTGCGCGTCCTGAAGCAGCAGCTCCGCCAGGTCCAGGAACTTCTTTGAAATCGGAAGTGTGCGGTCGCCTTCAATCACAGTCTTTCCTTCTTCTTCAAACGTGTTGATTTCATCGCTCCGCGGAATGTCCGCAACAATCGGAAGATCATTTTCTTCTGCAAAACGGCGCACCTTAGCCTCTTCATCCGGGACATTTCTTCTGTTCAGAATGATTCCTCTCACTTTGGCGTAGCTTCTGTCCTCAAAATTCTTTACTGCCTGGTTGATGTTATTGGCCGCATACAGAGCCATTTTCTCGCCGGATGTCACGATCAGGATCTCATCTGCGTATCCTTCCCGGATCGGAGCGGCAAACCCTCCGCAGACGACGTCACCGAGCACATCGAACATGACGATGTCCGGTTTTTCGCGCTCAAAAAGCTCCAGATCCTCCAGCAGACGGAACGTCGAGATGATTCCGCGCCCCGCACAGCCCAGGCCCGGCGTCGGCCCGCCCGTTTCCAGACACCGCACGCCGCCGAAACCGATCTTCATAATCTGATCCAGGGAAGGATCCTGGTCGTACGCGCGCATGAAGTTCATCACCGGCTCCAGCGGCTTCCCTCCGAGCAGATCAATCGTAGAATCCGCCTTCGGGTCACAGCCGATCTGGATCACCCGTTTCCCGAGCACCGAAAAAGCCGCCGACAGATTGCTCGTCATGGTCGACTTTCCGATACCTCCCTTTCCATACACCGCGATTTTCAACATACCTTTTTCCTTCCCTTCTGCGTTTATCTGCCAGAAATCTCTTCCTCACCGTTCACACGGACGGCTCTGATCCTCCGCGTTTCTTACTTTAACTTGTTCAGCATCGTCTTTGCGCTGACGTCCCTGATCTTTCCGAGCTCCCCGGTCAGCGCGTTAATCTCATCCTGATCCCCGTCAATCAGAAGGGAAATCACGGATACATTTCTTTCCTTATATGGAATTCCCATACGCGCAACTACGATATCGTTATGCTCGTGAATCACTTCATTCACCTGATCCGCACTCGCAAGATCCGATACGACGATGCCTACGATGCCCAGTCTCTTGCTCTCTTCCATTGTTTACCTGCCTTTCTGCGCATCTCCTGCGCGGTCTGCCCCGCCGAAAACGAGCATTCAACCCGCTCCGGCTCCGGCATAAAATAATAAAACCCTTCCGCCTGAACACTGAAATTCTGACTGAAAGGGCTGACTCACAACTTGTACCATCGTACCTTTCCGCTCAGAGCATTGCTTTACAGTCAGGCCTTTACTCATGTCTTAATATTATACCACTTAATACCCGCGTCACACGGGGAAATACGGTTTTATTTCTGTGCGCCTCCGGCTGCAATTCTTAACATTTCTTATTTCCGCTTCCTTTTCTATTATCCCCTTCTGGAATCAGGTATACTGTTCATGCCAACGTTGAGCAAAACCATCATAACTGCATGTTTTCATACGAGAAAGGATAATCCGATGAAAAACCGAACCATTCTGAACCGAAAAGCACTGTCTGCTCTGCTCGCAGTCGTGCTGGCCGCCGGACTGATCACAGCGCCGGCCTCCGTTTTCGCAGACACAGCCGCGCAGAACTCCACCGCATCCCGGCAGCAGACGGCAGAAACCGGCTCTTCCGCGTCCGTCAGCACCGATCCTCTGGTCAGGGCCGAGCATTACACCATTGACGCTTCCCTGAACACCAAATCGAAGCAGATTACCGAATCCGTCACCATGCACGTTGTCAACAACAGCAGTAAGACGATCTCCCGGCTCTGCATCGTCAACATCGCGGACGGATATCTGAAATACGACCGGAAACACTACTCCGCCGACGTAAAGAAAAGCGCGCAGACCACCGTCCGGGAAATCTCCTCTGCCGGTCACCCTTTGTCGTATAAAAAAGGCCGCGACGCCAGCGACCTGTACGTCAGTCTCGGGGACAAAAAGTTATCCCGGGGAGACTCCATCGATGTCACGGTCAAGGTAACCACCTCCATCCCGAAACGCGAGGACCGGTTCGGATACACTTCCCTTTCCGGCGGAAAAACACTGTACAACCTGTCCTTCTGCTTCCCGTATCTGAGCGACTACCGCAATGGAAAATGGAATACGCACCCGTATTACGATGACGGAGAAAACCGCAATAACTCCGTTTCTGATTATGACGTGACCTTCCGCGCGCCTTCCGGCTACACCGTCGCCTCTGTCGGCAAAAGCCAGACGAGCAAGGGCGTAACGACCATCAAAGCCGAAAACGTCCGCGACATGGCCATCTGCACCAGCAACGCATACAAGAAGCAGACCTTCACGACAAACGGCATCACTGTCAACAACTACTATTTCCCTGGGAAATACCAGAAGACGAAGTACATGAACCTGTACAACAAGGTCTGCAAAATGGTCGCACAGGACAGCATCAGCCTCTACACAAAAAACATCGGCGCCTATCCGTACGATGAACTGGATATGGTTGAATGCCTGTTCGGATTCGGGTTCGGCGGCATGGAATACCCGGGCCTCATCATGATCAACGGCACCCAGGAATACCTCGCAAAAAAACAAAGCACCTGCGACTTCTACGCCATCCAGGACGACGTCTCCCATGAAATCGGCCACCAGTGGTTCTACGCCGCCGTCGGAAACGATGAGTATAATGAAGCCTGGATGGACGAAGGCATGGCCTGCTTCCTGCAGTCCGTCGAATACGGCCTCAGCAGCAGCCCGAGCACCGCTTACGTCGACAAACTCGAACACAGCCCGGGGCAGACCGCAAAACTGGCAGAAGGATTCCGGAGCGACATCCTCAGGAGAATCAAAGAACAGCAGAAAACCGGCAAAAAATACTATATCAACTACCCGGTCAATAAATTCCCGAAAAACCTCGACTCCGCCGAGATCCCGTACAGCCGCGCAAAAGCATTTATGTACGAACTCTATGTCACCATGGGGCCGGACACCTTCCACCAGGCCATGCAAGACTACTACCGCACCTACTGCCTGAAACAGGCCACTGGAGCCGACTTCCTCCGCATCATCAGAAAACACGACAACTCAAAAGCTGTCCAGTCCGTCATCAAGACCTTCATCCGTTAACCTGGAGAAAACCGGTGACTCAGGTGGACAGCGGCTTCCACAGACCGGGATCCGTTTCCCGGCGGACCTTTTCACGCGCCTGTCCACTTATAAGCCATGGAATCCAGCTGCACAGGTGGACAGGCGCTGTGCCGGCCCGGTTTTCGCTGCCCGGATGGGATTTTACAGCCGCTGTCCAACTGCACATTTTTACTTCCATAAATGTGTGGACTGTGTATAATAAAATCAGGTATTAACTTGCATATTCTGATTTATGCAAACTTTATATGATACGCATTCCGCTGTCAAATCTCTCAGGAGGCGGGAATGCAAAGTTCTCATGCTGCGTATCTGATTGCATGGCACAGGGAGTTTTCGATAAATATTGGGTTCATCCGAGGGGCATATTATGGGAGATATCATTCGAAACACAGCACCAACAGATTCTAAAAAGGAAGTTGTCCTGAAGGAAGCCGGTACGATTGCGGTTATACTGGTCGGCGTTGCGATTACCACGTTTGCGACGATTGCGTTTGCCCTTCCGTACCATATTCTGGTTGGCGGATCCACGGGACTGGGTGTTATCACCAATCACTTTATTCCGGCGATTCCGCTTTCGGCGGCGGTGCTGTTTTTCAATGTTGTTCTTCTCCTTGCGGCTCGTTTTTGTCTGGGGAGAAGGTACGCCCTGTCGATCATACTCGGAAGCCTGAGCTACCCGATGTTCCTGGCGCTGTTTACACGCATGGGATTCAAAAACGCTAATCTCGTGGATGATCCGCTGATTGCGGCCATTGCAGGCGGCACACTGATGGGCATCGGACTCGGCATCATCCTCAGGGCCGGAAGAAGCATGGGCGGTAGCGACGTCCTCCCGCTGATCCTGCACAAAAAAATCGGCACCAAAATCGGGCCGGTCATGTACATCCAGGATTCCATCATCCTCCTGCTGCAGTTCTTCAATGCGACCGTCACAGATCTGATTCTCGCCATCCTGGTCGTGTTTATCTACTCCACAGTATCCCAGAAAATCATCCTCATGGGCAACGGCCTGGTCCAGTTCCAGATCTACTCCAGCAAGACGCACGAAATTCTGGATGAGCTGCTGAACTTCGGCATCGGCGCAACCCTGCTGAACGGAACCTCCGGACTCCTGAAGCAGAAAATGGAGATGATCAACAGCGTCACCACCCTGACCAACATGAACCGCGTAAAAAAACTCATCCTCGACATTGACCCGAAGGCATTCATCACGATCAGCATGGTTCAGGAAGTCAACGGCCGCGGCTTCACCATCGTCGACGAGAACAAGGAGAAGTACCGCCGAGACCGCCTCGACCGTCATCAGCAGTAATTTTCTTTCCGACAAAAGGTATGCACAAGGAAGTCCCCCTGCCCGCCGGATACGCGAACATGTGCTTGCAAGGCGCACCGCCGGAGCGAGGAAGTCCCCCTGCCGCCGGATACGCACTCCGGCATTTCCTGCACTGCTGTGTCGGTCCATCAGCACTCCCGGCATCCCCAAATCAGTCCGCCAGCCACTCCCGGCATCCCCAAATCAGTCCGCCGGCCACTCCCGGCATCCCCAAATCAGTCCGCCGGCCACTCCCGGCATCCCCAAACCGGCACATTGATGCCCTCTCCCTCGCTCGCGCCTGTATACTGCATCCAATATCTTGATTTTTCTAAAAAGCGTGATAAATTATTGACACTCTGTTATATAAAATGTATAATTTCGATAGAATGCGGTATAAACCATAGTTTAATACCAGTAATCATGTTTATCCACTATCCATTTTAATACTCGGCATAACAGTGACCGGGAATATACTTTCCCGGCTGCTCTGATGCCGGCGGCCGCAGTGAAACATTGCCTGCGGCTGTAAGCTGTAGAGGAGGAATTACCATGCAGTCTAACGAAGCAAAAGTTTTTGAGTTTATGAAGGAAAAGAACCTTGATGCCTTCTTTATTTCAAGCCCGACAAACATCCGTTACATCAGCGGATTCACAGCAAGCGACGGCGCACAGTGGCTTCTTTTCACAAAAGGCGAAAAACAGTTCTTTATCACAGATTTAAGATACACTGAGGATGCTGCGCTGGAATGCCCAGACTACGAGGTTGTTATCTGGCGTCTCCCGGGAAAAACAGTAGCAGACAGCGTTCAGGAACTGCTGAAGAAAACCGGCTGCAAGAATGTTGCATTTGAAGGTGACGACTTCTCTTACGATTTCTTTATGGACTTTGATAAAATTGTTGAAGCTGAGAAAGTTCCGACCTTCAATGTGATCTCCGACATGCGCATGGTCAAGAGTGAAGAGGAAATCGCATACCAGCGTCAGGCCTGCGAAATTTCATGCCGCGCACTGGAAGATCTCCTTCCGGAAATCCAGCCTGGTGTAACAGAAAAAGAACTGGCCGCAAAGTTATCCCTGTACATGGTCATGAACGGCGCTGACACCATGCCTTACGGAAACATCCTGATCTCCGGAGCAAGAACATCTTTGCTCCACGGCGTTCCATCCGAAAAGGCGGTTGCCTACGGCGATTTTGTCCTGATGGACTTCGGCTGCCAGGTTCACGGATACATGTCCGATATGACACGTACTGTTGTTGTCGGAAAAGCGACATCCGAGCAGAAGGAAGTCTACGGACTCGTTCAGAAAATGTTCGATGAATGCAACAAGATTACAAAAGCCGGAACCATGGGATGCGACATCTACAATGCGCAGATGAAAGTTCTGGAAGGCTCCAAGTATAAAGGGTACGAGTATAACAACATCGGTCACGGAATCGGCCTGTTTGTTCATGAAGGACCATTCAATTCCATCACCGACAAGACCCCGTTCCCAGTCGGCAACGTCCGCACAATCGAGCCGGGTCTGTATATTCCGGGATGGGGCGGCGTCCGCATCGAAGACCAGATCCTGATCACCGAAGACGGATTTGAGAACATGACCGACGACTTCACCCGCGACCTGATCGAGCTGTAAGCCAGTCATTCGGATCATTCGGAAATCGGAATATCAAGTAAAAAACAGACAACTTAAATGAATTGATCTGTCTGCGGACGGGAATCCTTTCCTGAAAACTGCAATGGTTTCAGCAGGATTCCCGTCCGTTTTGATTACATATACAACTGTTCTGTTTAAAATGATGTTCCTGGGCTTCTCCTCACCAATTCCAACATCATTCTGCGTCCAAATTATGAGTATACTGTATACTTTTACTTTTATTAAAAAACCTACCATTTGGACACAATTTAACAGCTACTTACATCCAGATCTGTTTGCCTTTTGCGTCCAATTTGCAGATATACAGTATACACCGGCATTATATTTAATCTCCTCCAATTGGACGCAAATTCACAACTGCACGGCACTGTATCCGAACACATTCTGCGTCCAATTCATAAGTATACTGTATACCTGCATATGTTCTTTAAAATTCACCTTTTGGACGCAAATCCGTGGCCATTCACTACCCAATTCAAGTAGTTTCTGCGTCCAACCCGCACGTATACTGTATACCTAAATATCTCCTTGAATATTCCTCTTTTGGACGCAGATCCCCCGCTGCAAGTCACCAGATCCGGCCAGTTTCTGCGTCCAATTTGTAAGTATACTGTATACTCACCATTTCCCTTTTCCCCTCTTACCTTCCTCCCCATTTATTATCACAGAACTCATATATAATCATTCGCTGCATTAAAGAAGTGGACAACGGCTTCCGCTGACTGATTCCCATGCCCGGATGGGATTCACAAGCCGTTGTCCTTCTGTTTTCCCGGTAATCTGCTCTGTCCCATGGACAACGGCTTCCACTAACTTGATCCCCTTGCCCGGACGGGATTCACAAGCCGTTGTCCTTCTCTTTCCACGGTAATCCGCTCTTTCCCATGGACAACGGCTTCCAGTGACTAATCCCCATGCCCGGATGGGATTCACAAGCCGTTGTCCTTCTCTTTCCACGGTAATCTGCTCTGTCCCATGGACAACGGCTTCCACTGACTGATCCCCCTGCCCGGACGGGATTCACGAGCCGTTGTCCATCTGTTTTCCCGGTAATCCGCTCTTCCCCATGGACAAGACCCCCCGCTGCTTTCGCAATAGTTTTTTTGCGAAAACAGCGGGGGGCTCATAAATAAGGACTCAGTTTCTGTGCATCTGCTGCACTAAGCACGTTCTTGTGGGGCGGAGTGTGCAGATGCGGATGCTTCCAGGATCGGTTTCAGGGCGCGGTCGAGGATGCCGTTCATTTCTGCGAGGGCGACGCCGTAGTTTGTGATCGGGACGCCCTGTTCGTCCGCGTGGCGGACGCGGTACTGCATTTCTTTATCGTTCAGCATGCAGCCGCCGCAGTGGATGATCAGGTCGTACGGGGTAAGATCTTCCGGATATCCGCGTCCGGAGCTGGTTTCAAAGGTGAACGGCTTTTTGGCGTACTGTTTCAGGAGCGCCGGGATTTTTTCGGTGCCGATGTCGCCGCACTGGCGGTGATGGGTACAGCCTTCAGAAATCAGGATGCGCCCGTTTTCCGGAAAGCTGCGAAGGCGCTCGATACCGGCGAGCTGGCGTTTCAATGTCCCTTTATATCTTGCAAACAGAATAGAGAATGAGGTCATCGGAATGGAATCTGGAACGATGGCGTCGACCTGTTTAAATGCCTGTGAGTCAGTAATAACCAGGCGCGGAGGCTCTTTCAGGGAATCCAGGGTGTCAGCGAGACGGTCATTTCCTGTAACAACGACGGAAGCGCCGAGGTCCAGACCTGCGCGCACCATCTGCTGTTCCGGAAGGATAAGCCGGCCTTTTGGCGCGGCCTTATCGATTGGAATGACCAGAACAACAGTGTCGCCGCGTGTGACCAGACCGTCCAGAAGTCCGGAAATCTCGGCTGCAGCCTTTTTCATGTGACCCATCGCTTCTTTCAGTTCCTGGATGTTTTTCTTGTCCTGCGCGCTGACATAGATGGCCTGTACTTCAGCTTCTGCGTTCCCTTCGTTATCTTTCTGACCCCACGGAAATGAGCCGCGTGCCAGTTTTTCTTCTGCATCCGGCAGCAGATCAGTCTTATTCAGGACCAGCAGGCAAGGCACCTTATTCCTGCGGAATTCTTCCATCAGCTGCCGGTCGACATCTTGAAGGCCCTCTGTACTGTCCGCAACGAGCACCGCGATGTCGGTTTCCCGGATGACCTGGCGCGTCTTTTCCACACGCTTCTGTCCGAGCATTCCTTCATCATCAAATCCCGGCGTGTCAATGATCAGCACCGGACCCAGCGGAAGCAGCTCCATCGATTTTCTGACCGGGTCTGTCGTCGTACCCCTGACATCAGACACGACAGCGAGTTCCTGATTGGCCACCGCATTCACAACACTTGATTTTCCAACATTTCTTCTTCCAAAAAACCCGATGTGCACACGTTCTGCTGACTGTGTTTCATTCAATCCCATAATTTTATCCCCCTGATAATCTTGTTCATTTCTTTTTGCCGCGGACAAAAAATAATCCGCAAGGACGCATCTCTGCTGTGATTTTTCTGATCCTTCATCCTGCCCTTTCGCATCAGCTGAATGCCGGAGCATCTGAATCACCCGGCCTGCCCCGGCTATTTCCGGTAATCGCCCCGGTCCACAACCAGCTGATACCCGATGGAACGCATGCGCAGATCCATACAGCTTCTGCACTGCACCGCGTCATCATCCATGCAGATCTTATCGTTGTACAGCTCATACTGCCGGCGCGTCTTTCCCGGCGACAGATTCGGCATGACTACATTGGCGCCGGCAAGCACACCTTTTTCTCTGCCGAGAGGATCAATCGTCCCCAGTGCAGTTGTCGATGGAAGCAGCACGTGCGGATGAATCAGCCGGATCATGGAAAGCAGGTACAGTGTCTGATGCAGTGTCCCTGCTGCCTCATCCCTGAACGGTGTGTCCCGGTGCGGAATAAACGGTCCGATGCCACACATCTCCGGTCTGAACGATCCGATGAACAGCAGATCCTCTGCGAGATCTTCCGGCGTCTGGTACGGCGAACCGACCATCATGCCGGCGCCCACATCATAACCGATTTCACGCAGCTCCTTCAGACAGTTCATCCTGTGCTTCCAGCTCATCTCGGCAGGGTGCAGCCGCCTATAATGCGCTTCATCTGCCGTTTCATGACGCAGCAGATAACGGTCCGCTCCGGCATCGTACAGATGCTGGTAACTTTCCCTGCTCCGTTCGCCGACAGACAGCGTAATCGCGCAGTCCGGATACGTTCCGCGGATCCGGGATACAAGCTCACCGAGAACTTCATCCGTGTAATATCCGTCTTCCCCGCTCTGCAGCACAAATGTGCGGTACCCAGATTCATACCCGATCCGGCAGCACTCCATGATCTGCTTTTCCGTGAGCCGGTAGCGCTTTACCTTGTCATTGTCTTTTCTGATCCCGCAGTAATAGCAGTCATTTTTACAGACATTGCTGAACTCGATAATACCGCGGACGAACACGTCTTTTCCGTAAATTTTCTCACGGACGCGGCGCGCCTTTTCGGCAAGAACGATTTCTGCCTCTTCATTCATGTGCTGAATCATGTACACATATTCATTTTTAGATAATCCCTGTTCCTTTTCCAGCTTTTCAATCAGCTCCGGCATTCTCGCATCTGTTTTCTGCAGCAGGGTCAGAGCCTCTTGCGCAGTTATATTTTGTCCGATCAAACGTCATTCCTCTCTGATTCTGTTTACGACAAAAGCCGACGCGCAAGATGACGCCGGCCTGCCGTTATGAACTTCCGGTCTGTAACTTGTATACATTAAGTATACACCTCACCGGAATATTCTACTCGATAATCTGTAATTTTACACCGGACATGCATGTCTCAGCAATTTACTGCTGACCATCCGGCATTTCCCACGCATGGTGATCGGTGTGGAGAAGCTTTTCTGCCTTCGGTGACAGCGGCTTCTTCAGGAAGGACTCATAGCAGTGGATGATCGCCGGGTTCTCGTGGGAGAACCGGAGCTGGTCGTGACGGTCCAGGCGGTAAAGCACATCGGCGCGGTCTTCTGCCTTTTCCACGCCATCGTGAATCGGCTGTCCGCCGCCTCCGGAGCATCCTCCCGGACAGGCCATGACTTCGACAAAGTCATACTGCACAGATCCGTTTTCCAGAGCGTTCAGAAGTTTCGCCGCGTTTCCGAGTCCACTGACAACTGCAATGTGCAGATCCGTTCCTGCAAGGTTGAAAGTCGCTTCTTTCCAGCCTTTCATGCCTCTGACGTCGCGGAAAGCGTCCGGCTTAGGATTGCTGCCGTAAACCATATAGTACGCGGTTCTGAGCGCTGCTTCCATAACGCCTCCGGTCGCGCCGAAGATCACACCTGCTCCGCTTCCGATGCCGAGCGGCTGGTCGAGCTCACGCTCTTCCAGGGTTCTCGGGTCGATATGTGTTCCGCGGATAAGACGGACGACTTCTCTGGTCGTCAGCGCCAGATCGACATCCTGGCCGTGGCCGGCGTCATTCATATTCGGGAGCGCGCACTCGTGCTTCTTGGCAATGCAAGGCATAATTGAAACGGAGAAAATCTTATCCGGATCCACTCCGATCTGATCTGCGAGGTAAGTCTTGGCAATTGCTCCAAACATCTGCTGCGGCGACTTGGATGTTGACAGCTGGTCAACAAACTGCGGATAATGCGCTTTGCAGTAGCGGATCCAGCCCGGGCAGCAGCTCGTGAACATCGGGAACTTCGCCTTCTTCGGATTCTTAACTTTCTCCAGGAACTCGCTGGCTTCTTCCATAATTGTCAGGTCCGCGGAGAAATCGGTATCATAGATATAGTCAAAACCGACCTGATGCAGGGCCTGCGCCAGCCTCTTTACGGTCGCGAATCCCGGATCCAGTCCGAATTCCTCGCCCCATGCCGCGCGGACAGACGGTGCAATCTGAACAACAGTTACTGTTTCCGGATCATCGAGCGCATCCATCATCTTTTGTGTATCGTCGCGTTCATGCAGTGCGTTGACCGGACAGTGTGTGATGCACTGGCCGCAGAGCGCGCACTTGGAGTGTTCCAGATCCAGAGTGTCCAGGGTGTCGACAGTGATGTCGTAGCCCAGGCTGACAACGTCCCAGATATGGGAATCCTGAACCTTGTCGCAGATCTGAACGCAGCGCATGCATTTGATGCACTTGCTGAAATCATGGATCAGCGGGAAATCGGATTTCCGGTTGCGGAAACGGTAATCGATCTTCTTCTGGAACGGAAGCTCCTGAATATTCAAGTCTGAAGCGACATCCTGAAGCTTACAGTTGTTATTTCTGGCACAGATCGCACAGTTGGTATGGTGTTCGCTCAGGATCAGCTCAACGTTCTTTTTACGCGCTTCTCTGGCTCTCTTGCTGTGCGTCCAGATCACCATGCCGTCTTCTACCACGTTGTTGCAGGCGGTGAACAGCCTCTGGTGTCCTTCCACCTCCACGACACAGACTCTGCAGGCACCGATTTCATTGAGATCTCTTAAGAAACAGAGCGTCGGAATGTGAATGCCAGCCTTTGTTGCCGCATCCAGGATTGTCGTGCCGTTCGGTACGGTTACCGGACGCTCATCGATCATAACCTTTACCATTTTTCTTCTCTGCCTCCCTTAAATATTCCATAGCCGAAGTGGTCGCAGCGCAGACAGCGCGACGCTTCCTGCTTGGCTTCTTCATTGCTCATGCAGATTTCCATGATATCGAAATCCTTGATGCGTTCTCTTGGATCTCTCATCTTCATGTTGACTCTTCCGCACGCCTCGTGATCGTCCAGACGAACCGGCGCGATCTCTACATCGGAAGTGATCTGGTGGTCAAATCCGAGATAATCGTCAATATTGGCCGCCGCAACCTTTCCGGCAGCGATTGCACGAATGACGGTAGCCGGTCCGGTTACACAGTCGCCTCCTGCGAAAATGCCGTCCTGATCCTTGACGCCGCCCCAGTCAAACGCGTCGATCGTTCCTCTGTGGACCTGAACGCCTGCCTCTTCTGCGAAGACAGTGTAATCGATTCCCTGTCCGATCGCCTCGATCAGAATATCACACGGGATTCTCTGTTCTGGCTCTTCCGCATCACGCGGACTCGGGCGTCCGCCCCTGACTTCTCCGACGATCTGCGGCTGAACGATCAGCGCAGTCAGATTGCCGGCTTCGTTTTTCTCGATCTTTTTAGGAGAATTCAGTTCCATGATCTCGCAGCCGTCGCCGATTGCGCCTTCGATTTCCTCTTTCAGCGCGGTCATGTCGTTCTGTCTCCTTCTGTAAACAATCTTGACCGATTTTGCATGCAGGCGGATCGCAGAGCGGGCTGCATCCATCGCGACGTTTCCTCCGCCAACGACGACAACGTTCTTTCCTGTGTAGTCCGGCATCTCTCCGTCGCCGATTCCTCTCAGCATGTCAACAGCAAGAACAACGCCTTTTGCATCCTCGCCTTCAATGCCGATCGTCCGTCCAACGTGGGCGCCGATGCAGATATACATCGCATCGCAGCTCTTCCTCAACGTATTGACATCGATGTCTTTTCCGATTCTGACATTCTTCTTGACATGAATGCCGGCTTTCAGAATACCATCGATTTCATGGTCCAGAATGTCCTTTGGCAGACGATAACTCGGAATTCCGTAGCGGAGCATTCCTCCGAGGTGCTTTCTCTGCTCGTAAATAGTAACGTCATGTCCCATCCGGGCCAGATAATACGCCGCCGATAATCCTCCCGGACCACCGCCGACAATGGCGATCTTCTTTCCGGTGGACGGAGCGCATTTTGGAGCAGGAATTTCTCCCTCATGCTCTACGGCATACAGTTTCAGACCGCGGATATTGATCGCGTCATCCACAAGCGTCCTTCTGCACCGCGCTTCACACGGATGTTCGCAGATCATTCCGCATACTGCCGGAAGCGGATTGTCCTTCCGGATCAGTTCTACAGCATCGGTATATCTTCCTTCGCGGATCAGGCCGATATATCCCGGAATATCGACATGCGCCGGACACAGTTCCACGCACGGAACGGATTTTACCTGCGTCAGTGTGCAGCGCCCGTGCTGGATATGTTCAATGTAATCATCGCGGAATCCCTTAAGTCCTTTCAGGACCATTCTCGCCGCCTCGATTCCGATGGCGCAGTCCGCAGAGTCAAAGATTCCCTGCGCAGTGGTTTCAATGGTATCTAAGATTGAAAGATCCGCCTTTCCGTCCAGAACTTTCTGGATCAGTTCCTCAAGGCGCATCAGACCGACACGGCACGGCACACATTTACCGCAGGACTGTGAACGGCAGATATGAAGAAATGCCACCGACAGATTGACCGGACAGATTCCCGGCTGGCTGGCGGTGATTCTCCGCTCTATATCCTTATACAGACCCTCGACCGTTTTCTGGGCGGTGCTTTCGGTCACCATAGTTAATCTGCTCATACTAGTAACCCTTCTTTACTTCAATTAACAGACATACGGCGGCATCACATTCTGCACCGCAGCATGAACGCGGTCTGAACCGATGACCAATACAGAAAAACAATCGGTAAACAATTCAGACATTGTACAGTGCTCTATTCTGCGCCGCCGTTATATTGACTATGTCTATTATTGTACCACGATATATACATATATCAAGCAGTTCTATAGGACAGAAATAAAAATACTGCATACACTTTGTCAATCATCATGATTGTTTGCGATTCAACACACAGTTATGATATGTATTTGCAGAAATCGACCCCCTGATATGAAAATATATGATAAAATATTAACTACTCTAGTTGATCAGAAACAACTATGTGATTGTGATTTAACAAACAGTATTTCCCGGCAAATATATTTTAATCAGAATTAAATAACTTAACTAGAAGGAGGAACCGGTCATTCTGCCCGCTTGCAGAACGATCTTCCATATCCAGAAAGAAATCACTATGAAAAGACAAGAACCTGAACGCGCACGCACTTCCGCAACGCGCAGACCGCACCATAAAACTCCGTTCGCTAAACCCGGCAATCAGCTCTACCCGATTCCTGCCGTCATGGTCAGCTGCTGTGATCCAGACTCGGGAAAGCCGAATATCTTTACGGTAGCATGGACCGGGACAATCTGTTCCGATCCGCCGATGGTCTCCATCTCTGTGAGAAGAGAGCGTTATTCCTTTGGTCTGATTGAGAAAAGCGGTGAATTCGTCATCAATCTGACCACAGAAAAACTCGCACCTGCAGCAGATTTCTGCGGCGTCCGCTCTGGAAGAGATGTAGATAAGTTCCAGACGCTCGGCCTGACGCCGGGAAAAGGCCATATCGTCCAGGCGCCGACAGTAGAAGAATCCCCTGTCAACATCGAGTGCAAAGTCACACAGAGCATTGATCTCGGGAGCCATGTGATGTTTCTTGCAGAAGTCGTCTGTGTACAGGCAGACGAAGCATATATGGATGAACGCGGCACCTTCCATCTGGAAGACGCACATCCAATTGCCTATTCACACGGCACGTATTACGCCCTGGGGCATCCTCTTGGCCAGTTCGGTTTTTCCGTGATGAAGGAGAAGACAAAAAGAAAGAAGCAAGGAAATACCAATAAAATGGCTGACACTGGAAAGTCCCACCGGCAAAAGAACAGCCGCAGCGGTAAAAAAACGAAGGCGAGAAACAATGCATCCGGCCGCCGCACCCGCACGCAGTCCGGAAAACCATCCAGGAAATCCTCTGGAAAGCCATCCGGAGCGTCCTCCCCTGCACCGTCCAATCGGAATCGCCGCCGCGAAAAATAACGCCTGAAAAGCCGGAACCGGCTACAATTCCTGTTTCAGTAAATCCGGGTCAATCCAATTTTCCCATTCCTGAATGAGCTTATCCAGGGTCCATGCAGCATTGGCCGGACTCGTGGACGGCAAGTCGCGGGAAGGGATGCCCGTTCTTGGAAAGATATATTTCTTATACATCTGTCCGGCCTTCCGCCCGTTGGTAAAAATTCTGCTTCCGATCTGAGATCCGTCCAGAATCGGCTGAATATCAGCCGGGACGACATCTCGGATGGAACTGTCTGAAGAGCCTTTGATCGTGCATCTTTCAATCGCGTCATATACAGCGATGTGGTGAGCATGCAGGAAGGCTCTTTTTTCATCTGTTGTTTCCGGAACACGGCTTCTAGCCAGCGCAGCCAGAACCTTCCAGAAACGGTTCTGCGGATGGCCGTAATAAAATGCCTGCTCCCGCGATTTCACTGACGGAAAGCTTCCGAGAATCAGTATCTTTGACTGTGCATCATATTCCGGACCAAATCCGTGTTCCGCAGTCACCCACTCCATATCATTCACCTCTGCCCTTTCTGATCTTCTGTTTCTCTTTCATCCGCACGCAGTCAGAAGCATATACACTCCTGCAGTACCGGATAAAAAAACGGCACAGCCCGCGGAAGAGCTGTACCGTAAATATGTTCTGTTCAAACGTTTGCCAAAACGAGAGAAGAAGATGGTTACTTGATCTCGATAATCCATCCTTCCGGTGCCTCGATCTCGCACATCTGAATTCCTGTCAGTGTGTCTCTCAGCTTCTTCAGGACAGGTCCGCAGTTCTCCATGCCTGTCGGAACCTTGATGACATCGCCGTGGTCGTTGATTTCTCCAACCGGAGCGATAACTGCAGCTGTTCCGCAGACTCCGATTTCGTCCATTTCCTTCAGCTCTGTGAATGGGATGACTCTCTCCTCAACTTCCATGCCCAAGTAGTCCTTTGCAACGACTTCCAGGGAACGGCGTGTAACGGAAGGCAGAATTGTATTTGACTTCGGTGTGATGAATTTATTTCCCTTGATGCAGATAATATTTGCTCCGCCTGTCTCCTCCAGGTTTGTTCTGGTCTTGGAATCCAGGTAGAAGTTCTCGTTGAATCCTTCTCTGTGTGCCTCATCGATCGCGCGCAGGGACATTGCATAGTTCAGTCCTGCCTTGATGTCGCCTGTTCCTACCGGCGCCGCACGGTCATAGTCAGAAACCTTAACTCTGATCGGCTTAACAGCTCCGCCCGGGAAGTAAGGACCTACCGGAGTTGCAAACATACGGAACTGATAGGAAGGAGCCGGAGCTACACCGATAACCGGTCCGATTCCGAACAGGAACGGTCTCAGATACAGAGTTGCGCCGGAACCAAATGGCGGAACCCATGCTTCATTGGCCTTAACAACCTTCTTTACTGCATCAACAAATCTTTCCTTAGGGAATACCGGCATAACCAGACGTTTTGCAGATCTCTCGATACGCTCTCCGTTCAGGTCAGGACGGAAAGTAACGATTCTGCCGTCCTTGGTTGTGTAAGCCTTCAGGCCCTCAAATACAGCCTGTGCATACTGCAGGACGCCTGCACACTCGCTCATTGTTACATTGGCTTCTGTGGACAGCTCGCCCTCATCCCAGCTTCCGTTTTCCCAGTTAGCTACATAACGATAATCTGTCGGCTGATAAGAAAAAGTAAGTTTTCCCCAGTCAAGATTTTTCTTCTCCATGGTTATTCTCCTTTCGACAAATACCAATCCATACCCGTTTTGTGCAAACAGATAAATTTCTGCAACAATAGTTATACACCATATCCAAAATATTATCAAGTTTGCGGGTATGAGTTCTCAAAAAAGAACATAATCTTGTTTATAGTGTACCAGTACTATCCAACAATTTCAAGGTTGCCGGTAAATGATTCAATAAAATCACAATTTTCCAGCGTATATGAAACGAATTATTATATTTATCACACAAAAACAGATACCGCACAGGGCAATTCATCACAAAGCGCCCCGTGCAGCAGTTGGTCTCATCACGTATTATACACACTTTTGAACGCCGGGCCCACTGTGTGCCCGGAGCGCCGGCGCTCAGAGTTTTATTTACAGATATTCAGATTTTCAGTCAAAGTATAATCTTGCCTGCGGCCCCATGGCTTATCCAGGCGCCGCAGAATAATTTTGTCCCTGATGAATTACTTTCCAACAGCCTGGAATGCCTGATCCAGATCCCAGATAATATCCTCAGCATCCTCTGTTCCGATGGAAAGACGGATTGTGTTCTGGTGAATGCCGACATTCTCCAGCTCCTGCTCGTTCAGCTCGGCGTGTGTTGTTGTAGCCGGGTGAATAACCAGGGACTTAACGTCCGCAACATTAGCCAGCAGGGAGAAGATCTTCAGATGATCGATGAACTCGAACGCTTCCTTCTGTCCGCCCTTGATGTTGAACGTGAAGATAGATGCTCCGCCGTTCGGGAAATACTTCTCATACAGCGCATGATCCGGATGATCCTCAAGGGACGGATGGTTGATGGACTCAACCAGCGGCTGTGTCTTCAGATATTCGATAACTTTCTTGGTATTCTCAATGTGACGGTCCAGTCTGAGGGACAGAGTCTCGAGTCCCTGCAGCAGGAGGAACGCATTGAACGGAGACAGTGTCGCACCGGTGTCTCTGAGCAGAATTGCTCTTACATACGTTGCAACTGTTCCCGGTACATCCGCGAACTTCACACCATGGTAGCTTGCGTTCGGCTCTGTGAACTGCGGATACTTGTCAGACTTGCTCCAGTCAAATGTATCTCCGTCTACGATGATGCCGCCCAGAGTTGTTCCATGGCCGCCGATAAACTTGGTTGCAGAATGTACAACAACGTCTGCGCCGTGCTCCAGCGGACGGAACAGGTACGGTGTGCCGAATGTGTTATCTACAACAACCGGAATGCCGTGCTTGTGCGCGATCTCAGCGATGGCGTCAACGTTAGGAATATCGGAATTCGGATTTCCGAGTGTTTCAATATAGACACCCTTGGTGTTCTCTCTGATCGCGCCTTCAACCTCGTCCAGGTTATGCGCGTCGACAAACGTCGTGTCAATGCCGTACGGACGCAGTGTGTGCTCCAGAAGGTTAGAGCTTCCGCCGTAAATCGTCTTCTGTGCTACGACATGGTCGCCGCCGGATGCCAGCGCCAGAATTGCGTAGGTTACTGCTGCAGCTCCGGAAGCGAGCGCCAGTCCTGCAACTCCTCCTTCCAGCGCCGCTACTCTCTTCTCGAGAACGTCCTGTGTGGAGTTGGTCAGTCTGCCGTAAATATTTCCGGCGTCTCTCAGGCCAAAACGGTCAGCCGCGTGCTCGCAGCTGTGGAACACATAAGATGTCGTCTGATAAATAGGAACTGCACGGGAATCCGTAACCGGATCTGCCTCTTCCTGTCCTACGTGAAGCTGAAGTGTATTGAATCCAAACTTATGCTCTGCCATTGATCTTTCCTCTTTCTCTTTCTCTTTCTGCAGTTTCAGAAACTGCCCTTTCCTAAACTCTTATCCTCTATTATATATTATGGGTTTGATAATTTCTCCAAAAATGCTTTTTATTTTTTGTGCTTCATGCGGACAGAATCCCTTCCGGACCCTTTGCCGCCGCAGATTGCTCTGCCGTTCACAACATTCGTCCGAACCGGTAATTCCTCCGGACCAGCTCTTCAAATATGATGCCCAAGTCGTTCTCCTTCCACCCGGTATCCCGCTTCTGCTGTTCCGAGGTTATTAACTCCATTAACATACTGATTTAATGTGATTTAACTTATGCACTTACTATACCCTTTTTCTCGGTTCCTGTCAACAACATTTTCCTGTTTTTTTGTATGTATACAATCAATTTTATTTGTCGACAAAAATTAACGGCGCACCAAAAAAGGAAAGCACGCCCCGGTCTTCCCCGAGGCGTACTTTTCCTTCTTCTCACATACTAATAGACTTATATGGACACACCAACAGATGCAGTCCCTTCCCCGAACCGGCACCTGTCTGTGAGCCTGACATCATTACTTCAGCAGTCCTGCAAGCTTGCTGACGGTATTTGCGACTGTCGTGCAGAAACCATCGGTCATTGCGTCCGCAAGAGTGAACGCGCCGGTCTTCTTTACAGCAGTTGTGTTCGTAAAGTCCGTAGTCTTGGTTGTCTGCCATACACCGCCTGAGTATTCCATCGGTACAGTAACTGTTCTGGTTACTCTGCCGGATGTGGTAATCGCCGACAGCTGGTCGTTCAGGTCCTTGATGAATACGCCGGCCAGTTTAAGTGCAAGCTCCTTATCTGTCGGATTCTTATACAGCTGAATAAAGTTAGTGGCTCCAAAATCTGTGGTAACGTTATTCAGCAGTGTGTCGGCAACGGTGCTGTACTTATATGTAGTAATCTTAACATTAACTGTCGCGTTATTTCCCTTCTGTGTTCCCGGTGTAACCGTAACATCATAAGAAGAAAGAACGGACAGATCCTTGACCAGCATCGCCTGCTGATCCTTGGGCAGTGTCTTAACGACAGATGCGTCAATCGTAATATTGACCGGGAGCATAGCAGAATACTGCTTCAGAAGCTGCGCCTGATCCTCCGGGGTCATCTCCGCAATCTGCTCCGGCGTTTTATTCTGGAACTGCGCCATCTCTGTATTCAGAGTCTTTGCCGCAGCATCTGCTCTCTCCGTCTACTGAGCCTTCTTCACGGTTACTTTCCAGCTGACGGACATCTTTCCGTTCTTAGCGGTTACCTTTGCCGTGCCGGCTTTCTTTGCAGATGCCTTTCCGGTCTTCTTGTTAATTGTAAGAACCTTGGCGCTGCTGGATGCATAAACCGTCTTCTTCTGCAGCTTGGACGGCGCTGCCTTTGCCTTGAAGGTTGCAGACTTTCCAACGGTCATGGTGTATTTTGCCGCCTTGGTCGGCGCAACACGCGTAATGGAAGTCTTTGCCTTCTTGGAAGCCGCATGTGAACTGAATGTCATCGCAGGCATAAACGCAAGTACCATTGCTGCTGTCAGGAGAACGACAGTCAGCTTAGACAACTTATTACTCTTCATCATTTCTCCTTTCTGCACGTCAGAGTACATTTCTGTACCGCCTTGTGCGTTCCTGTCGTTATTATCTACTCTCCATTCTACCACTATTTTGAACACATAATTCTTAAATATTCCTTAACTTATTAAGGACTCAATGAATTATCCTTAATAATTGTCCGATTATCCGGACTCCGGACAGTTTATTATAAACAGACATGATTCAGCGGCAGGTCACACAGAATATTGTCCGGCCACTCTTTTGCCGGCTTATTTTTGTCGAAACCACTGGAATGTACACGGAATGCCGGTATAATATACACATAGCCGCTCTCATGCGGCGGAAACTGATTTCATGGAATCCGCGCGGATGCGGATCCAGAGAAAGGAAAGCATTATGACTAGAAAAGAAAAAGAGAGACAAATCCGGAAGGAAGCAAAGGCGACGATCACCTTGTTTATCATCTGTTTTGTCTGGCACGTCGGGTTTGCGTACGGGTTGTCCGGCACTGGACTGCAGATCGGAGGCCTTCCGCTGTGGTGGCTGCTGAGCACACCGGGCGTATTTATTGTTGCCATCATCGGCCTGGCCATTCTTCTGAAAAAGGTATTTATCAATTTCAGTCTTGATGATGAAACGGAGGAACATCCGGCATTCCCGGAGAAGGGAGGCCGCGATGAGCAGTAAGCAGACCATTATCCTGGGAATCCTCGCGGCATACATGATTCTGACGATGGTCATCGGCATCTGGCAGAGCCGCGTTTCCGCGCGCGAGCATGCCTCCCAGGGGTTTTTAGACAACTATTTTGCGGGCGGCCGCGGGATGGGAGGATTCATCCTGGCCATGACGCTCGTTGCGACTTATACGAGCGCCAGTTCATTTCTGGGCGGCCCAGGCCTTGCAGAAAGCTGGGGACTCACACAATCCTGGGAAGCCGGAATCCAGATCGCCACAACCTTCCTGACCCTCGGCGTTCTCGGAAAGAAATTCGCACTCATTTCACGCCGCATCGACGCAGTAACCGTCACGGACTATCTCCGCGCGCGCTACCAGTCCGACGCCGTCGTCATTATCAGCGGCATTGCACTGATCATCTTCTTCACGACCCAGATGGCCGCGCAGTTTATCGGAGGCGCAACCCTCCTGCAGACCGTCACCGGACTGCCGTATAAATGGGCGCTGCTTCTGTTCGCAGCAGTTGTCATTATTTACACCTCCGTCGGCGGTTTCCGCGCAGTAGTCGTCACCGACATGATCCAGGGCGTGATTATGACCTGCGGAACCTTCCTTCTCCTGTTCTTTATTCTGAGGGCAGGCGGCGGACTCCATCATATCACTGCGTCACTCGACCAGATCAATCCGGGCTGGAACCTCATCGGCAAAGGTTCATACGGCAAGGGAATCGTCGCTCTGAGTCCGGGATACCTGATCTCCTTCTGGGTCCTGGTCGGCATCGCAACGCTGGGCCTTCCGCAGACCGCCGTCCGCTGCATGGGCTTCAAGGACACGCGCTCCATGCACCGCGCCATGGTCTATGGAACTGTCGTCGTCGGCATCCTCATGATCGGCATGCACTTTGCCGGAACATTGGCCGCGCCGCTGATTCCAAATGACGCCATCAAAACCACCGACGCCGTCATTCCATACGTCGTTCTGCACTGCATGCCGACCTGGGCCGCCGGTCTCTTCCTGGCCGCGCCGCTCGCCGCCGTCATGTCCACCGTCGACTCCCTGCTGATCCTCGCATCCGCGACCATCATCAAGGATCTCTACCTGCACTACATCGTTGGAAAACGTCCTGAACGCACAGAAAAAGCACAGAAACGAATTCCAGGGTACAGCTTCGCGATCACCCTGCTGTTCGGCGTCATCACCTGCCTGATTGCCGTCAATCCGCCGGATATCATCGTCTGGATCAACCTGTTCGCCTTCGGCGGACTCGAAGCCGCGTTCTTCTGGCCGATGATCGGCGGACTCTACTGGAGAAAAGGAAACGCACAGGCCTGCCTGGCATCCATGCTGACCAGCCTTGCCGTGTTCATCTTCTTCAACCGCGTAAAAATCGCGCCGTTCCACATTCACGAGATCGTTCTTGGCCTCGTCGCCGGCGGAATCGTCTACTTCCTGGTTGGAAGCCTCTCCCGTCATCCCGTAGAAGTCAGCGATGACTTAATGTAGTTCGGAATCCAGCCCATTTTTACTGCCGCCCCGTCCATCGGCATAAAATTACCCGTATGGACGGGGTTTTCGTGTATACAGGGCCGATGGACGGGATTCCTGCTCTATTTACCGGCGCGCCCCGTCCACCGGCTGAATAATTTGGTTATGGACGGGATTTCTGTGTATACAAGACCGCTGGACGGGAGATTCTATTCAGGCATTTCGTATACACAAAAGACTGCTGAACCAAGTATGAAAATCTTGATTCTGCAGTCTTTTCAATAAAATAATAACGCTTTATTTTTCCGGCGGCAGTATTTCAATCCAGTAGCCATCCGGATCTTCAATGAAGTAAATGCCCATCGCCGGATTCTCAAAGCAGATGCATCCCATCTCCTGATGTTTCCGATGCGCGGCCTCAAAATCATCCGCCGTCAAGGCCAGATGATACTCGATCTCACCGAGGTCATACGGCTCCTTCCGTTCTTTCATCCAGGTCAGTTCCAGCCGAAACTCGGTTCTGTGATCTCCCAGATAGCAGATCGTAAATTCCGGCTGGTCATTGACACTGACAGGATCTAGCCCAAGCGCGTCATGATAGAATATTTTACTCCGTTCCAGGTCCAGAACATTAAAATTGAAGTGATTAAAAGAAAATCCCATATGCATACTCCTTCCGGTGTTATTTATATGCTTAAATATCCGATTCAAAAAGACATAAATCTGCATACATTAAGTATACCATTAAAACAAACACCGGATAAGGAGAAAACGAGGAATCCTTTTTTCACGGCTGCATCGTCCTGCACACACTTACAGACTCCTTTGCAAACAGGTCATTTCCTTTCTCCGCGGCTCACGGCTGCATCGCATCACATGCCACAGGCGCTGTGATCATGCCTCCTATTATGTTCGCAGCCGGCAAACCTTACTCGTGGTGACCGCCGCAGCCGTGTTCATGATTTTCATGATGGCCGCCGCAGTGATGACCATGTCCATCATCGGATCCATGATGTCCGCAGGAATGTCCTTCACCATGTTCCCTGCACTGAACATCTGCGTCATACTGCAATTTTCCATTCATATAATCCCTGACCGCCTCATCCGCGTCTCCGGAGACGCCGCCAAAGAATCGGATATTCTTTCCAGCAAGGTGCTCCTGCGCACCTGCGCCGATTCCGCCGCAGATCAGTGTGCTTACGCCAAGCTCCGCCAGAACATCAGCAAGCTCGCCATGACCTTTTCCATTGGTGCTTTCTACCTTGCTTTCAACAATTTTTCCTTCCTGAACGTCGTAGACTTTAAATGCCTCTGTCCGTCCAAAATGCTGGAAAATCGTACCGTTGTTCACATCATATGCTGCTGCAATTTTCATTGTTACTCCTCCTCACCGGATGATTCTGTGTTTATGCGCTGCATGCGCCCCCTGCAGCCTGGCTCTCGGCTCCGCGAACACCCGGCCAGACATCCGCTTCCGCTTCGTCCGCAATTTCTCGGACAAGCCGAGCCCTGCGCAGTTTCTGCCAATGCAAGAAGCTCGCGTCCCAGTTCCTGAAGAATTGCGCGGCTCACCGTGTAATGCACATAATAACCGCGTTTTTCCCCTTCGATCAGACCTGCCTGCTTCAGCACCTTTATATGCTGAGACACCGCTGCCTCCGATATGCCAAGACGATGAGAAAGCGCACGCACACAGAAATCCCGTTCCAGAAGCAGTTCAATAATTTTTCGCCGGTTCTCATCCGACAATGCCTTCCAGACACTCGCATCTGCCATATACATACTACCTCCATTCTTTTCGTCTATTCTAGCACACCTCTCCATTTTCAACACGAATATCCCTGCCGGGTTGCCGGATTGCCGGATTGCCGGATTGCCGGATTGCCGGATTGCCGGATTGCCGGATTGCCGGATTGCCGGGTCGCCGGGTCGCCGGGTCGCCAGCGCTCACACATCCGCACACATTTAATTAAGTATTTGCTTAATTAAAATATAGCACACGCAACCGATTAAGTCAACGCTTAATCAATTACGGTATCGAAAATTGTTTCAGAAACAGAGAAACAGGAAAAATGAATCGATATTAACACAGAAAGGATGTTAAAGGGCGTTAACGTAGAAAAAGATTGCAGGCGCTGTCCACCCTGATCCCCTTTTCCCCGGCATTTCAGTTGGACAGCGCCCTTTATTTTGGCCGCGGCCACGGGATTGATAAAAAATCCCCCTGACCATAATGATCAGAGGGATAAATGCAATGTTAATCGGGATTATAGTATAGAAGGCAGTGCGATCATACCCTTCGACCTTGTCCGCTTGTCTTCCGGAATTCCGGTGATCCCTGTTTCACGGGAACCGACTTACACTGGACTTCCATTTCCGCCGTCCTCATCGGTTCCAGATATTCCGGCAATTCCAGTGGCTCTGGTAATGCTAACGGATCATGGAACTCAGGAATTCCTGGAGGCGCTGGCTCTTCGGGTGGGTGAAGATCTCGTCGGAAGTGCCGCTTTCCAGGAGTTCGCCCTGGTTCATGAACACAACGCGGTCAGCGACTTCGCGCGCGAACCCCATTTCGTGGGTGACCACAATCATGGTAACGTGCTGCTCGGCGAGAGATTTCATAACACCGAGAACTTCGCCGGTAATTTCCGGGTCAAGTGCGGAGGTCGGCTCATCAAACAGCATGATTTTCGGATCCATGGCGAGTCCTCTTGCGATGGCAACACGCTGTTTCTGTCCGCCGGAGATCATTTCCGGGTACTGATCTTTGTGATCAAGCATTCCGACCAGATCCAGAAGTTCCTCTGCGCGGGCGACCGCTTTTTCTTTCGGGATCTTCTTCACTTTTATCGGTGCATAGGTCACGTTATCCAGGCAGGTCATGTGCGGAAACAGGTTGAAATGCTGAAAGACCATTCCGGTTTCGCTGATAACCGACTTCAGTGCCTTGTCCGGGATATATTTTGCCGCGCCGCCTTCCGGAGTGTCGACAAAAGTTGTTCCGTTCAAGGAGATGGTGCCGGATGTGATCCGCGTCAGGCAGTTGATGCATCGGAGCAGAGTGCTCTTCCCGGATCCAGACGGGCCGATAATTGCAACAGTTTCGCCGTCCTGCACGGAGAAATCGATGTCTTTCAGGGCATGGAAATCACCGAAGTACTTATTGATTTTTTTCATTTCCAGAATTTCTGACATGCTAATTCTCCCTTCTTGTGTAAGTGGAGAAGCGCGCCTCCACATGATTCAGCACCAGCGTCAGGATAAACGTGAAGAACAGGTAAATTGCGGCCGCCACGACGTAGGCGGTCAGGTTGTAATCGCGGTTTACGATGCCTTCAGACACACGCATCATTTCAGACATAGAGATGACGGACGCGAGTGCGGTATCTTTCACCAGTGTGATAGCTTCATTGGAGACAGGCGGAAGCACGACGCGCATCGCCTGCGGCACGATGATGCCGAACGTGGTCTGTGAACGACTCAGTCCCAGAGAATGTGCAGCTTCATACTGTCCTCTGTCGATGCTCAGAATTCCGCCTCTGTAAATCTCGGCGAAGTAGGCTGCATAGTTCAGAACAAAGGTCAGCACGGCCGCCGGAAATGCCGGAATATCAATATTCAGAACCAGCGGGAAGAAGAAATAGAAGAAGAACAGCTGAAGCATGAGCGGCGTTCCGCGGAACACGAACACGAACACCTTGCAGATCCAGCGGATCGGACGGAAGCGGCTCATTTCGCCGAACGCAAACGGCAGTCCCAGCGGAAGCGCGAGAACCAGCGTGATGACGAACAGTTCGACAGACACCACGGCGCCCTGCAGCAGAGGCGGTAAAATTTCTGATACATAACTCATGAAATACAGCTCCTTCTATCTCTTATATTCATGAATGAACGGCCATCCGCTCGGAATGGCGGGATGGCCGCTGGTTTCATCGGGTCGGTCCGCTCGGACTGCTGTCCTCCCGGACGCGGATTTTTCAGGCGTTCTGCCTGCTATTTTGAATATCCTTCATTGATAGTCATATTCTTACCGAACCACTTCTTGCTGATCTTCTCTGCCGTTCCGTCTTTAACGGCTTTTCCGATTGCCTCGTTGACTTTTTTGGTCAGAGCCTTGTCTCCCTTGCGGAATCCGACAGCATAGTAGTCCGCTCCAAAGTTATACGGAGATTCGTACAGCTTTGTCTTGCTCTTGTTGTTGTAGATGGCGTAAACCTCATCGATGGCAACTGCATCAATTCTTCCTGCCTTCATATCTAACAGCGCAGCATTATAATCATCATAAGTCTTGACGTTGTCTTTGAAATTATCGTAGTTCTTGTCTTTTTCAATCGCTTCAAGCGCGGAAGATCCGGCCTGTGTGCCGAGCTTGATCTTTTCCAGCTGCTTCGCGTTCTTGATTTTCAGGTTCTGGTCACTGGACATGATCAGAATGCGGTTCTTCATATATTTATTGGAGAGGGACATGCTCTTCTGACGGCCCGGCGTAGCGGAAAGTCCGTTCCAGATGCAGTCGATCTTTTTACTTTTCAGTTCAGCTTCCTTTGCGTCCCAGTCAATTGGCTTAAACTCTACCTTTACACCGAGTTCCTTTCCGACAGCCTTGGCAAGATCGATGTCAAATCCAACCAGTTTGTTGTTCTTGTCGCGGAATCCCATCGGCGCAAATGTATCATCAAGACCGATGATCAGCTTATCTCTCTTTTTAATATAGTTCCAGCTGTCATCCTTGCTGCCGGAAGAACTTCCGCATCCGGAAGCCAGAACTGCTGTCAGCGCCAGAACTGCCGTCAGCATGAGCGCAATCAGTTTTCTAGATTTTTTCATATTCTCATAACCCCCAAACATCTTTCATCTTTTTACATTGCTCTCGGTTTAACACTTTAATGCGTTAAACCGTTGTTATGTGGAAATAGTACCACTGTTCCGGGGCTATGTCAACTGTCTTTCCTGTTTTCATGCCAGGAGTTCGCATTTTCTGTCTGGCTGCATTGTTTTTTACATATATGTTCTTTTTGTCCAAGCACACCCTAAGTTCCGCTAGGCCGCACTCTTCCTGGCTTCCCGCGCGTCACTTCGGTAACGGCTGCAGTATACGCTGCGCATTTTCGGAAGAGCCGCCCGGATTTTCTTCCCCTGTGCGGTCTTGCAATACGTCTGCACTGCATGTTCCTGAATATTATTCCATTTCTTTTCCCACGCCTGCTGTTCCTCAGCTGTAGTCTGCACGGACGACTGAAGATAGTCTGTCCTCTCCTTCTGATATAGCTTGACTACAGCCAGCTGTTTTTTATAGGAATCGCGATTGGAGTGCAAAATCGCCTTCACTGTTGTTCCATGCCGCTCAGCTTCTCTTTCTACCTCTTTATAGGTGCCGGTATCTTTCATATCTTCCAGCGTATCTGAAATAAACGCATTGACTGCCTTATCATCTATACGGATTCCATTTTTTTCGGCGCGGTCGGCAAGGGCCATAGAAACCAGATAATTCTCTGCAGCCCTGTTAAACGCCTCACGCGGAGAAATCCCACGGTGACGCATTCCCTCAGCCATAATATAAATCTGTGCATACAGCTCCGCGCCGTGTTTTTTCATCCGCTGTTCATGACAGTGCGAGGAAACGTAGCCTTTCACAATCGAACGGGACGACGACTGGCTGTCCTCTTCACCGGCCTGCTTTCCGCATCCAGAACACAACAGCAGAACGGTCAGCACAGAAAGCAGAACCGCAACTATGCGGAACCCTCTGCTGTCTCTTAACCAGTAAATCAATTTCTCAAGCATTCTATTCTCCTTGGTCTATGCAGCCCGGTTTTCAATGCCGGGAATTCTTTTCTTCAGCGATAGCCTGCTCTCTTTTCCTTTTCATTTCATTATATCGGATCTGTGCTTGAATTTCCCTAATGTGAAGAAAATTTCATTGACACTGCACCGTTCCTTCTTTACAATAAATGATGCTAATAAATTTTACGCAATTGATTGAGTCCGTCTCAATTGGGAATCATACATAGAACAGACATCTGTCAATCAGACATATGAAAGGAGAATGTTGACACAATGACCTATACATACAGAACCATCGGAACCTGCTCCACAGAGATTCAGTTCGACCTGGAAAACAACCACGTTTACAACGTGCAGTTCACCAACGGCTGCAACGGAAACCTTCAGGCGATCGGGCGACTGGTCGACGGACTGAGCGTCGATCAGATCGAAGATAAACTGAAAGGCATCCACTGCGGGTTCAAGCAGACATCCTGCGGCGACCAGCTCGCCCGCGCCGTTCGCCAGGCATCAGACGCTGAACAGAGCCGCAAAGAACGTGCATAACCCAACGCCGCGCCGCAACAGGAGGTGTTACATTATGGCCGATAAACATACCCACGCTCCGCTTGCCAAGCCGGTTCACACCGGTTCCAAATACGACTGCCTGCGCCTCGGGAACCAGCTCTGCTTCCCGCTCTACGCATGCTCCAAGGAGATCATCCGCCGCTATAAACCGCTTCTGGACAAGCTGGACCTGACCTATACCCAGTACATCACCATGATGGTCCTCTGGGAACATGAATCCCTGACCGTCAAAGAACTCGGAGAATACCTGTACCTGGATTCCGGAACACTGACACCCGTCCTGAAAAAACTGGAAGCCAAGGGCCTTCTGACCCGCCACCGCTCCAAACAGGACGAGCGCAGCCTGATCGTCACAATTTCCGACAAAGGCCGGAAACTGCAGGATGACGCTCTCAGCATTCCTGAAAACATCCTGGAATGCGTAGACCTTCCGGAAGAAGACGCCAGAAGACTCTATTCCCTGCTCTATGAGGTTCTGAACAGTTTCCGCGCGGAAAAGTAAACAATCGAAAACGAATAAACCAAGGGCGGGAGATCCTGATAAACGAACATCAGAAGCCCTTGCCCTTTGAATTGGCATGTGTACCCCCCTGTGCACCGTTCCCTTCCCATGCACCGCCCGTCATTAATCATTACCCGTCACCGTTCGTCAGCCGCTGTCCAGGTGTTAATGCGTCCAATCCGCGAGTATACTGTATACCCATTCTTTTCTTAATTTAGCCTCCTTCTGGACGCAATTCCCCCGCTGCATATCACCTGTTTCAGCCATATATTACGTCCATTTTTCAAGCATACTGTATACTCGCGCTTTCCTTCAAATAACCTTCATCTTGACGCAAATCCCAATTTGTCCTGTCCCGAATTCGGCCATTTTTGCATCCAAATTGCGTCTAAAAACTGAGTATACTGTATACCCACGCACCCCTCCTCAATAATCTTATTTGGACGCAATTCCTTCCCAACACGCCATCAGATTCAGGCCTTTTGCTGCGCCTGTCCATCTGATCCCCATAGAAGCCGGCGTTTCATGTGGACAGGCGCTTCCTAATGCTCATTCCCGGTGCCCGGCGGGCATTTATAATGCCTCCGTCCACCTTTTGCCATCCAGTCCCTGCATCTGAGGCTTCCTAATGCTCGATCCCGGTGCCCGGCGGGAAATATAATGCCTCCGTCCACCTTTTGCCATCCAGTCCCTGTATCTCCGGTGGACAGAGGCTTCCTAATGCTCGATCCCAGTGCCCGGCGGGCATTTCCCTGCATGCCAAAGGAAGCCGCTGCCGCGAAACGATTATTTTCGTTCGCGCAGCGGCTCCTCTGAGAGATCTTATTCTTGACTGTGCCGATGCGCAGTATTTAACCCATAAATGAACAGCAGTGTATCTGCAAGGATGTTGCTGCTCAGCAGAACTGCATCTATAAGCATCTTGCAGTCGTAATGATAAGCGGGTAAGTCACTTTTATCAAACGGCATAATCTGACCAATCAACTTCGCCCCTATGCATGTTACAACTGCAAGAATTACTGCAAACATCAGTAATAACCAGTAAACTCGTTTTTTCTGCATTGAAAATTCCTCTCACAGCCATTCTCAAATTGCTGTCAAGTATGCCTTTTTAATTTACGCTGCATACTATCTGTTCTGTCCTACCTTGTCAGCAGTTTTGCATCGGCTTTTGCCTGGAACCTGGCATCATCGATGATGAAACGCTCGTGCTCGCCCTCGCCGATCAGGCCGGCCTCGTCATAGGCTGCGACATGGAACGTCAGCTTTCTGCCGTCTACGGCTGCCAGTTCGGATGTGCAGCGCACTCTGAGTCCGACCGGGGTTGCGGCTGTGTGTTTGATGTTCATCATGGTTCCTACAGTTCCCTGCCCTTCTTCCAGACAGTCTGCTACTGAAAGATAGGCCGCTTTTTCCATCAGCGCGATCATCGCTGGCGTTGCAAACACGTTCAGCGCTCCGCTCCCCATGGCTTTCGCTGTCTTATCCGCGGTCACCACACCTTTCTGCTCCCCTTTAATTCCGACTCTTAATTCGCTCATCACCGTGACTCCTTTCCGTCTTACTGGTCAATTTCTCCGCTGGCTGCAAGTGCGGCTACTGCTCCGTCTGCAGCTGCTGTGGTCAGCTGGCGCACGTCCTTGGTGCGGCAGTCGCCTGCGGTAAATACACCTTTATGTCCGGTCAGGCAATTTTCTCCTGCCTCAACATAGCCCTTCGGATCCAGATTGACCACGTTTGAGAATTCCTTATTCTCCGGCATCTGACCGATCGCGACAAACAGCGCGCTGACCGGGATGGTGCGTTTTTCTCCGCTGTGTACATCGGTAACCTCAACCGCTTCCAGCTTAGGTTCTCCGATCAGTTCGGTGACATTGGAATTCAGGACAAATTCTACATTGTCAAGGGATTCCAGTTTTTCCACATCCCTGTGATCGCCGCGGAACTGATCTCTTCTATGAATAAGATACACCTTGCTGCAGATCTGCGCCAGGAATAATGCATCGCCAAGTGCCGTATTTCCGCCTCCGTTGACAGCGACTTCCTTTCCGCGGAAGAACATGCCATCGCAGGTCGCACAGTAGGATACGCCTGCACCGATCAGCTCCTGCTCACGCGGAAGGCCGAGCGGACGGTTCTTTGCTCCGGTCGCGATGATGACGGTCTTTGCGTCATAAGTATTCTGCTCAGTATGAACGTGCTTGATTTCTCCGTCCTCTTCAACGGAAACCGCCTTTTCCATAATCATCTGCGCACCCAGATCAATAGCCTGCTCGTACAGCGCCTGCGCAAACTCCGCGCCGGATGTCTTCTTGATTCCCGGATAGTTTTCAATCTCCGGTGTATTGATAATCTGTCCGCCGTACATGTTGGCTTCCAGAAGCAGTGTCTTTCTACCTGCGCGCTGCCCGTAAACGGCGGCCGTCAGTCCTGCCGGTCCTGCGCCGATAATGATGATATCCCAAAGTTCAGCCATCTCAACCTCCTTAATCCTCTTGCCAGGTCATTTTTGTCCGATAATCTAAGAAAGACCGCCGCCCCGAAACGAGACGGCGGCTCCTTCCGCTTACCGATTATTCACCTTTAACGAACTTCTCAACCTGCGGCTTAGGAATAACGCCTACTGAACGGTTGGTCTCCTCGCCGTTGACAAAACGTACCAGGCAAGGAATAGACGCAACGTTGTATTTGATTGCAATCGGTTCGTTTTCATCGACATTGATCTTGACGACCTTGACGTCGGAAACCTCATCGGCTACCTGATCGACAACTGGGGAAAGCATCTTGCACGGTCCGCACCAGGATGCCCAGAAATCTGCCACAACCGGCTTGTCGCTCTTCAGTACTTCATCTTCAAATGTATCTAATGTTACGTTAATAGCTGCCATTTCAATCCTCCTGCACTCTGTAAAAGTGTCTGATTCTATTTACTAAGTTCATCGATTCTGCAGATTATATACCCTGCAGAATCGACTCTAACCAATTTAATTGATTTTACGCAATTAATTTTTTCTATACTGCGCGAGACCCGTGTTTCTGCCCGGCAATGAACCAGGCGGATCTTTAATCACTTACGTTATAGTCCAGGGTGACATGCACCTGATACTGCGGATAATCACTCTGGATATCCTCTTGAATATGCTTATATTTTGCCACAGCGTCCGGGTCGGTAAAGTCGACGATCACATCCAGACGCATGCTTTTCTCTTCCTTATTCACGTAGAATCCATGCATTTGAATCACATGTTCATGGCGCATGACGATCTCGCGAACATGCTCTCGCATTTCCACGATTTCCTTATCCTGCGTATTAAAAGCGTAAACGCCCACTGTTGCAATGATAACGCCGGATTCCCGGTACACCTTATCCTGAATATGGCGGGTCAGTTCATCGATCTGGCAGGCAGTCAGATAATCCGGAACCTCGATATGAATGGATCCGATGATCTTGTCCGGACCATAGTTATCCAGCAGAAGATCGTACGCGCCGTTGACCTCATCAAAAGATGCAACGATTTTTTTAATGGTTTTACTCAGGGTGCTGTCTGCGCGCTCGCCGAGGATCTGGCTGATGGTGGAGCGGAGCATGTCGATGCCCGCCTTTATGATAACCAGGGCAATCAGTGCGCCGAGCCAGGCTTCCAGACGAATATGGAAACAGAGATAAACGGCCGCCGCAGCCAGGGTGGAAACAGAAATCACCGCGTCCAGCAGTGCGTCGGCGCCGGAATTCACCAATGAATCGGAACGGACAGCGTTTCCTTTCCGCCGCACATACAGGCCGAGCACGACTTTTACCACGACAGCCGCTGCGATGATCGACAGCGATACCGCCGTATAAGACGGAACGTCCGGGTGAAGGATTTTCTTCACGGACTCCGTCAGCGATGTAATGCCGGCATAGAGAACGAGCAGGCTGATGACGGCTGCAGTCAGATATTCTGCACGTCCGTGTCCCAGCGGGTGTTTTCTGTCCGGTGCCTTGGATGCGAGTTTTGTTCCAATGATTGTGATCACAGAGGACATCGCGTCACTCAAGTTGTTCACCGCGTCCATCGTGATCGCGATGGAATGTACAGCCACCCCGATAACCGCTTTTAAAACCGCAAGCATAACATTGGCCGCAACACCGACCATACTCGTCCGCACGATGATCCGGTCTCTCTGTTCCGGATCCATCTTCAGCGGGTCATTCTGATTTTCTTTATCATGATCGTGATTATCCATTTTCTTCGAAAACTCTCCTTCCTTATTATGACCACGCTTGTGAAAACCGGCAGAGTACATATGCAAAAACTACTTTCATATATGCCTGCTGTCCAGCTCTTCTGAATACGCAGGCACTCAACGGTTTCTCTATCTATGTCTCTCTATTTGTACGCTTCCAGCGCCTCAAAAACATACCGCAGCATAAATTCTTCACCATACAGCAGTGTCCGGTCGTCCACCAGCATCTTCTCCGTGTGGAGCGGATGATACTCGCCATTGACTGCGCCGCCGATTCGGATGAACACGCCCGGGATATCTTTCTGATAAAACGAAAAATCTTCGCCGCTCATGTACGGACGAATTATTTTCACTTTATCTTCTCCAAAGGCATCTGTAATCACACGGATGGCAAGATCAGTCGCTTTCTTGTCATTATCCACCGCGACACCCGGCCCCCAGGTGCTGACTTCCAGCGACGCCCCGTATGCCTCCGACATCCTCTCCGGAATCGTGTTCACGACCTCTTGCATGATATCAAAGTCGCGGATATCTAAGGTCCGGAAATTGAACATCATCGCCGCCTCATACGGGACTTCCCCGTCTCTGGCCTTGGTATGAACCTGCGTCGGGACCATAACAACCGGATGACTCTCCGGAATCCGGAGCGCAATCTCTTCCGTCACAGAAGACAAAATCCTGCTCGCCGCAACCAGCGCATTCTTGGCCAGTTCCGGTTTCCGCATACTGCCGCCCTCCGTCGTAACCGTCATGACGGCTCCCGCACCGATGGTGCTCATAATACCGTAATTCAGGTTGAACGTTCCCAGATCCGCGGTCTGGATAACGTGAAGCCCTGCAATGCACTGCACATCCTTCAGCACGCCGCTGTCCATAATTTCCTTGGCTCCCGATGCATTTTCCTCCGCTTTCTGAAAAATAATCTTCACCGTTCCATGAATTTTCGGCTTCATTTCGTTCAGAATTTTGGCGGCGGTCAGAACGTAGGTCGTATGGCAGTCGTGTCCGCAGGCATGCATGACGCCCGGATTCTGCGACGCGTACGATACGCCCGTCTTCTCCTCAATCGGAAGGGCATCGATATCTCCTCTCAGCGCCACGACCGGCCCCGGGAACGCGCCCTGAATCGTTGCAACCGTGCTGGTCTCCGCAATCACCTCATACGGAATTCCCCAGAGATCCAGAAATCCACGGATATACGCAGCTGTTTCAAACTCCTCTCCGCTGAGCTCAGGATGCCTGTGCAGGTGGCGCCGCGTCTGCAGCATAAAATCATAATTATCTTCGGTAATCTGATGAAAATCAATGCCGGCATTCTTTTTGATGATCATGAGCGAGCGTCTCCTTTCTGCTGCTTGTCTATATCTGCGGATGGTCTCTTGTCCGAACCTTCTGTTCGCAGAACGGCCTTCTCCACACGTTTCTGCAGCCCTTCCAGATCGATCCGGTGGAACGTGATTCTGTACTTCACTTTATACGCCAGTTCCGCCGCCTGCAGCGACTCCTTCATGATCATCTGCAGATGGCGGTACGCCTCTTCCCCGCGGCATTCTCCGTAGTACACCAGAAGCGCCTCATCCGGGATGACATTATGGCGCGATCCGCTGTCCATCTGCACCGGAATCAGCACTACATCATCAAAACTGTCAAACTCGAACCACACCTTATCCATCATCATCTGCATCAGTTCATTCCCGGCGATAATCGGATTGTGCGTCCGATACGGAACGGAGCTGTGTCCGCCCTTTCCCAGCAGTCTGATCTGCGCACGGAAGCGGATATTGCGCTGCTGCACCTTCCGTTTCCAAATCTGCCTCATCGTACTCCCCGTGTTCCCAAATAATCGGTCTGTATTCATCTTTTCCCCCTATCGATTATCCATGTCTCTAATGTCCCTCAGAAACGTCTTCCCGATCCTCTTTCCTGTCAGCATCGTGCCGTGTTCCGGCATTCTCGTCTTCCTCCTTGCCCGGCCAGCCTTTGCCGCCGACAAAAGGTGACCGGCGCTCACGCAGCCTCAGCAAGTGGATGACCGGTCTGATGAGCTCCTCCCAGGATACTTGTTCGTGCATATGAACCGGCGTCTCTCCCCCAGGATTACCATTCTGGAACCGCTCACGCATAGCCTGGATCTGTTCCGCCATTTCCGGATGCATCTTCGCAAGAACCCTGCGATGATGGCTGCGCTCTTCCATGAACTTCTGATACGCCTGCGGATAACGCTTCTTAAACCACAGCTCTCTCTGCAGACGATGCTCCGCCATCTGCTTCAGGGCATCCGGGTCCATGCCGGCAATGCGTTCATCCAGCTGCGCGTGGTGCGTGGAAATGACCTCTTCCATGCGTTTCATGCGCGCATCGGAAATCGAGCCTTTCTTCACCAGCAGAGCCAGCTGCATTTCCAGAAGATCCAGGAGCTTCTCTTCATCCATCTGGCTGAAATTGAATCCGAAAAACTTCTGTTCCTGCTGCCGGATCCACTCCGGATCGACCTCCTGCCCGCCGGCAAACGAGGACGCGAGCTTCTCCGCGAACTGTGTCATTTCTTCATCCGCATCCTGACCATAGGCCCATTCGTATTCAGCAATTACCCTGCCCGGCGCATGAAGAGCCGGCTGCTGCTCTGTTCCGTCTTCTTCCAGCGTATATGGCGGATAGATACCTTCTGCCCGCAGAGCCATCTGGATAAACGGCCGTACGGCGCCTTCTTTAATCATTTCTTCTGCGCCAAACGCGCGAAGCTGGTCATTTACACTGCCGGCGTGTTCCGTCATATAGAAATGAATGCCGCGGCGCTTCAGTTTCCTGTACATATTCAGCAGCCGCTCCGCCGCTGTTACATCAATAGAACCAATTCCGTCTGCGTCCAGAATCACGACCCTGGTATTTTCTGTCAGCGCCTCTTCAATATCAGTCTGCATCCGCTCTGCATTCGCAAAGAACAGCGGCGCACGGAAGTGGTAAATCAGAACGCCCTGAATCGGCCTTGCGCCGCGCATACGGCCGCATGGATAGAACCCCTTCTGCCCCGGAATACAGCCCAGGAATTCTCTAGGCGGCGCAGATTCCCGGATAATGACATTCAGGAACGACAGCAGAACCCCGGCAATTACTCCATTGACCGTGCCAAAAAGCAGCACAGCAAGGAAAGACGCCCAGAATATCGCCGCTTCCACCTTATCCACCTTCTGCAGTTTCATCGCAAGCTCAAATTCCATTGAACTCAGCAATGCCGAAATAACAATTGCCGTCAGCACCGGCACCGGAAGATACGCGATAAATCCGGTGGCAAAAAGCAGCACCAGCACCATTGTCACCGAAGCTGCAATGGACATCATCTGACTCTTCACACCGAACTGATCCGCGATTCCCGTTCTTGATACACTGCCGTTCACCGGGCAGCATCCCGTCGCAGCAGCGCCCAGCATGGCAATTCCATAGGCCAGAATCTCCCGGTCATTATCAATCGGATCATCATAACGCATACCGTAATTATTCGTTGCCAGCAGCGTCTCCGCGACAATCACGAGCGCAATCGACAGAGTAGAAACCAGCATCTTCATCAGATGGCCGCTGACCAGTTTCAAGTCCGGCAGAACCACCGGCGGAAGCCCGGAAGCAACCGCCGGAAGCATTTTTACCCCGTGCTGATCCACATGAAAAACAATCGTCATCAGCGCACCGACGCCCATCATCACAACTGACATCGGAATCCTGGGCACGGCCTTCCGGCAGACCATAATCACCGCAATCGTCCCGATTCCAAGCGCAAAAGACAGTCCGCCGAACTTTCCGGCCTCTTCGATAATATGCCGGATCAGTTCCGGGAGCTCCCCTCTTCCCGGGTCGCCTCCGTACAGCTTTGGCACCTGCATCAGAATAATCTCCGCACAGATCCCGCTGATAAATCCTCCCATTACCGGAGACGAAATAAACTTCACCAGTTTCCCGGCATGAAAAATCCGGAAAACAAACAGCCACCCTGCCGTCATCAACGTGATCACCGGAACCATCCGCACAGCCCCCTGCGAACCGAACGCAATCCCCATCTGGTAAAGCATTCCGCCGCAGAGCGCTGCCGGCGCCGCGTCCACCCCGAACACAAACCTCGGAGAAGACGTAAACAACCCGTACAGCAAAATCGGCAGCACCGACCCGTAAAGCCCGTACACCGCCGGCAGCCCGGCAACCTGCGCATACCCCATCGAGATCGGAATCGAAACCAGCGCCACAATAATTCCGGCCGGAATATCCTTCTTCAAATTCGATAACGAATAACCCTTAAGAAACATCCAAAATCCCTTCTCTAGCTGCTTGATATAAGCTTGATATGAGCCTCCTGACCCTGCAGAACGCCAGTTATCCCTAATGAAGACTCATAATCTTGTCTTCTTCCTCCTTCTCTTCCTCCGCCTGTTTTTTCTTCTCAAAATCCTTGATATCCTTACTGGAAATAATACTCTTCCCGATCTTCAGAAATTCCTCCAAGTCCTCCGGAACTTCCCGTTCCTTCTGCTCCAGCGTCCGGTTCAGCACATCCTGAAGCACCGAAACCATCCATCTCAAAAAATCGTCCGCATTCCATTTCTTACTATCCACAGCTTCCGGTTTTTCCAGACTCTCTGAAGCCTCCTCAACCGAATTTCCGCCCGGCCCCAGCGCCTTCAATTCCCGTTCAATCCGAATATAGGCCACCTGCAGAACATCCTGGTATACAGGATCCCCCTGACATTCCCCCTTGACCACTTCCGAAAACACCGGCAGCGTCTCTCCATAAATATCGTTAAATGCCGATTCATCTCCATTTCCCAGGCGTACAGCCGCCTCAAAAACCTTTCCGGCATCAATTCCACCCATCTGTTCCGCATCCAGAAAAACCTTCGGATGCGTTCCCTTATTACCTTCAGGCATGAAAAACCTCCTTTGTTTTTGTCATGCTATTGTACCATATAATTATACCCTAAAACCATTTCCCCAGTACCTTTCCGCCGATTTCCCCAAAATCGCTAATCTCCCACCGTCATCCCCTTCGGGAAACCGGCCCCCGGAGACGGATTCCCGAACTTTTATTTTTCGCTTCGGGAATCGGTCGATTCCAAGGGGTTTCCCGAAGCTCTGTTTAAGGAATTGGAGATTATGTGATCTTGATATACTGTATACCTTCTATTTCTTCCCAATTCCCTGCCTTGCTCTTCGGGAAACCGGCCCCCGGAGACGGATTCCCGAACTCTTATTTTCTGCTTCGGGAATCGGTCGACTGCAGGTGATTTCCCGAAGTTCTGTTTAAGAAATTGGAGATTATGTGATTTTGGTATACTGTATACCTTCCATTTATTCCTAATTCCTTGCTTTGCTCT
>SFHC01000014.1 GCA_004555725.1 [Eubacterium] saphenum | reverse complement strand
GCGTCCACGTCCTCGCGCAGCTTCGCCAGCTGCTCGTCCGGGTGGTTGCGCGCCTCCACGAGCGCCTCGTAGCGCTCGTCCATGAAGGGCTTGCCCTCCTCGCGTGAGCGGTGGATGTGCGCCTTCTGGAGGTCGGACGCCATCTCCGACACGTACGCCCGGTCGAGGTCGTACACGTCGAGAGCGGAATCCGTAGAGGGCTGTGCTGCCGGCTCGGCCGTCTCGGGCACGTCGGGAAGGACTTCCGGTGCCGGGGCGTCCTGCTCGGGTGCCTCAAGCTCGCGCTGCTTCGCCTCGAAGTACGCCTCGATGCCCTCGCGGGTCAGGTCGTCGGCGAGGTTGGAGGCACGGCGCTTGCGGGTGCGGCGCTTCGGTCCCCACTCGTCCACAGCCTTGTAGGACCATCCCGTCGTGACCTCGCCGGTCTTCCCGTCGGTCTTCGTTGTCTCCTTCAGCGTCACGCCGCTCAACTCAAGATTGTGCCTGAACTCGTCCAGCGTGCCGGAGCGGTCGCGGGCATCCGCCACCCTGTCGCCGAGCCTTCTGTCGAAGGAATCCGGCTGGAACGTCTCGCGCTTCTGCTCCCAGAGGGACATCTCCTTGTCCGCCCCGAGCACCGAGAAACCATTCTCACGGCTCAGCTCATCATTGACCGCCTTCACACGCGGAGCGTAGAGGCTCGTGTCTCCCTTGTTGATGACCTGCCCGGTACGGGCGTCGTGGTTCGCAATGGTCGCGTGCGCATGCACGCAGCCTCCCTCGCCGTCCACGTGCATGGTGACCCAGCACATGGAGTCGGGGGCAAGCTCGTGGCACAGCGTGTACGCGTACTCCATGCCGCGCTGGATGTCGTCGGCCTTGCTCGGGTCAAGCTCGTCGGTCGCCCATGAGATGCGCAGCTCGTAGCCCTCGTTGACCGCGTTCGGGTGGCGATGCTTCTGCCCCTCGCAGTAGACAATGAAGTCCCCTCTTGAGGCGGCGTCACCCATCTGCGCGGCGATGCGGTCCGTGCCGTTTTCCAGATGAGCGCGTCTGCGCTTTCCCTCGCCGAACTCGGTGTACGACATACGCCCGCGCACGTTCGGAAGCGACTGCACATGCGTCGTTGACATCAGACATCACCTCCCGTCTCCACGTACGCCTGCAAATCCGCACGCAGTCCATCGACTTGCGCCCGGAGCTTGTCCACCGAATCGCGGAACTCGCGGAACGCTTCCGCCTCGTCCTTCGTCCTCATTTCCTCACGCGTCGCGTCGAGCATTCCCATGCCGCTCAAGCGCCGATTGCGCGCTCGGGCAATCTGATTCATGTTGACGCCGATGCGGTTCAGCTCGACACGGACACGGTCCAGGGCCGGGACGTCCAGAACCACCTCGCGGCTGGGCGGCGCGTACCGACTCGCGTACAGTGCGTCGCGAAGAAAATTGGAACGCGAGCGCGTCCCGCGCTGCTCGTCCAGCAGGGAAAGCTCCGCGTCGCTCATACGCACCTGAACCACCTTGTCACGGCGGTCTTTCACGTACTTCTGGCGCGTCGCCTTCCCGCTTCTTTTTTCATACGTTTCCGCCATGCGGAACACCTCCTTTGCTGCTATCCGAAACGCCCGCCTGCGGCGGACAATCCGAAACGCCGTTTTCGGCTAATCTCACAACGTCTCTGCGCAAAGGGGAAAAGAGCAAGCATTGACTCCGTACGTACAAATTGCGATTCTCGCAATTTGCCCTACTCCGTCAGCTTGCGAGGGGGCGGCTGCGCCGCCCCCTTCGAACCCCCGCCTTTTGTCCACCGAGCCTCGCCCGTCCATGTCGGACACGGGAACGACTTCCCTTGTCCGACATGGAACCCGAATCCCTCGGTGGAACCCGGCACGGCTACCCTTGGTAGGCCGCGCCGGAAAAACCGCCGTGCGCTTCCGACGACTCTCCAGCTTCTGCGGTCGGAAAATGACCGGAATCCGCAGCGCCAGCGGCGCGCGCATCCGGCGTTCCGTGTCCGGTGCCCGGCTTCAGTCCCTTGACGAAATCAAGGACCTCTTCCGCCGAACCCATGTCCTTCACTTCCGGGAAAACCGTCACGAGCGCGTCGGCGTAAGCCTTCGTCCTCGCGGCGCAGCTTCTTCGCCTGAGCCTCCAGCGCACGTGCCTTCTCGGCCACATCATCAAACCTCTTCGTTGCCATAATCTATTCCTCCTTAATCGTTGTCTTCTGTATCCGTCGCAAGGCCAAGCTGCTCCCTCACCGCCGCGTAACCGGCACCGAGGTCTGCGGGAGTCGTGCCATGGGCGGTGCAGTAATCGAGGACGACCGTGCGGAAAATCCCGCGACGCCTGCCCAAGAAGTAGACCAATCCGCCCGCGCCACCAAAACCATTGCGGTAGACCGTCAAGCCGGGGCACCACTTCTCGCAGCTCGTCTTGAGGACAGACCCGCTCGCGTCCTTGCTCTGCGTCCATTCGCCGTCGGAGCATGCAAGCTCGACGATTCGGGCCGTGAACGCCTTGCGGCTCATCTGCATCCGCATGCCCTTGTGCTCCGCGTCCAGCCATTCGTCGTAGCGCATGGACAGGTAATCATTCGGCACGAAGTCGGCCGTAATCGAATCCTTGACGTCCTCCCAGAACTCAGCCACCGTGTCATTGCCGAGAACCCACTCGTGCTTCAGCTGCGCGGCCTCCTTAGGCTCGGGCAGCTCGTAATACCGGTCCCACTTCACCAGCGCCTGATAGGCCAGGTATTCGCAGAACTCGGGGGACACGACCCACTCGGAACGGATGGTCTTGTCGTCGGCCTTGCCGGCGAACTGCCCCGTGAACGGGACGTAGATGTTGCGGTCCAGCCAAGCGTCCCCCTTGTCGCGGGTCTTCGGGATGTCGTTGGCGGCGCAGACAATCAGCGCGTGGGGCGTGTAGTCGAACATGCCCTTGTTCTTGCGCTCCACGCCTATCGCGTCATGCGAGATGATTGACTTCAGGCGCGAGTTGTCCTTCAGGTACGCACCAGAGTCGGAGTCCTCGCACGTGATGAGGGAGACCCCAACGATGTTCGACACGCCGAACCGCCCGCCATCCCCGCCGCCGGCAAGCAGCGCGAGGCTTGAGGTCATGCACCCGTCGTAGCCGACGAGCGACTTGAGGCAGTCGAGGAAGGTGCTCTTCCCGTTATGACCCGTCTCGTTGTGAAAGGTCACCATGACGCGCCAGTTGTGGTAGCTGCGCAGGGACGCCCCCGCCACCTTGACGAGCAGGTCGCGCCCGCCGTCGTAGGGGACGTAGGAGTCCAGCAGCTGCCAGAAGTCAATCTTCGAGCCATCCGGCATCGTGTGCTCGGGGACGGGCGGCTCCTTGTCGGGAAGGCGCGTGGCGCTCTTCCTGAGCGCAACGACCTCGGGGGAGAACTCGCGCAGGACGCGCTCCTCGTAATCCCAGATTCCGTTGGCCATGAAGACCAGGGACGGGTTATCGCACTCGCACACGCGGTTCTCCCGACGCGATGCCATGTCGTGCAGCTTCTGAGCGAAGTTCTTCTTCCAGTTGCCGTTCACGGCGCCCACGACCTCCTGACACCACAGGTCAATCTGCCCGTCGCCAATCTCGCGGTAAATTCCCTCGTCGGGGTCGTACATAGCGAGCACGCCCTCCGAAGTCGGCTTGTCCACGGTCTCCTTGACGCAGACCATGCGGATGACCTCCTGCGCGAACACCAGCTCGGCAGCCTGCACGGGGTCGATGCTCTTGAGCCTCGGCCAGCGAAAGCCCCTGCCGTAAATCTTGCCCGCCTCCGGATTGGATGGCGGCTCGGACAGGTTGACCCACGCCACAAGGGCGTTCGTCACCTTGACCACGACGTCCGAGAGAGCGGACAGGCCATCGCCCGCGCAGCCGCGCAGCACATAGCCCACCACATCGCTCAGTGCCTTGTGATAGTTCTCCCCGCCGTACAGGTAGTCAGGGTTGTACGCCTCGCCCTGATTCCCCTCGTCGTACGCACGCCCCCTCTTCATCTCATCCTTTGTCTGCGGGTCAGATACTTGAAAAATGGGCGGTAATGAGCTAAAATATTTATAGTTAGACGGAGCGGTTCCCTTTGCTGTGGCGGCGGGGGAGCTGCTCTTTTCTTTTGCCTCCATGTTCCCACCTCCTTAATTCGTCAGCTCGACGCGCTTCACGTTCTCGTTCTTCCACGCCTCGACGTCGTCAATCTTGTAGCGGACCGCGTTTCCGACCTTGTAGTAGCTCGGACCCTTGCCCTGATAGCGCCAGGTGCAGAGCGTCCCCGCGCTCAAACCGAGGAACGCCGCCACCTCGCGCGTCGTCATGTAAGAGGGCTTTACCTCTTTTACCTGCTTCTTTCCTTTAGCCATAACCAGCCACCTCCATGTTCAAAGTCCTTTTCGCGAAACAAAAAAGCAGAGGGACAGAGGCGCAAAGCCTTGTCTATCTCGGTTTCCACGGGAGCTTCGTGTTCGTTGTTTCGCCCGTGACGCACGGCCTATTCGACCGAGCGCTCGGCTCCTATTCCCGATAGCAACCCCGCATCAAGGACGGGACGGGTGCTGAGCCATTCATCTATATGCATTCCATTGTACACCATTGAGACAATTGAAGCAATATCAATTTTCCCGTAGCCGCAGTTCAGAGCCTATTTCCGCTCATAAACGAACGGAAAGGCTCGAAAAAGCAACCCGCCGCACCACCCGGAAAACAGCGACTGCGACAAGAGGTACACGTGAGGGCTGACCACATGTGTGACCACATCAAAATGGCATCTGGTCAGCTCTTGAAATGAAAATCCCCTCTTTTATCAATGGATTTTTTTCGTTCTGACCACATGACCAGATGACCAGATAAAATCCGACAAACTTTATTTATTTACGCGTATTACGTAGTCCTTTTCAATTTTTAAAAATAAGTCCTAAATTATGTGGTCATCTGGTCAGGAATTGCAAAAAGCCTGATGGCGCCTAGTGATTTGGCTGACCAGATGGTGACCACATCATTTTTTCTTCTGGTCATCTGGTCAGCATGTGGTCAGGCGAAACGCTCATAAACGAGGGGACGGGTGATTCTTCTGTCCTAAGCAGGTGCGCATTTCGGACGCTTCGCGTCCTCAATGCAGGCTAGTTACGCCTCGGGCTGCGCCCTCGGCTTGCCTCATCGCATATTGGGTACGCAGAAAAGCATGGAAACCATCCGATACGGTTTCGCATACCTCATGCGTACCTTCTCGAAGGCAACGGAGGCGCGAAGCGCCGTAGTTGCCGGCCAGACGGAGGGGCGCACGAATAGGCATGCCAAGCCCATGCCGCATCCCTTCTGTACGTCCACCCACATCCGACTGCCGCCCGAAGGGCGGCCACCCTTGCATCGAGCGGATGCGAGATGCACATGGGCGCTCGAACGTCCTCAGACCGCTTCAGAGGCGATTTAAGGCACGAAAAAAGCCCGAGTGGTACACGAGTACCCCAACGGGCTTAAAACGCCTTAAAACGCAAAATACGGCGTTTCACGGCAATGGGAACGAAAGGGGGACGCCATCAGGCGTCCCCAAATCTATACACAAGCGCAAACTCATTCTTGTAAAAGAAGAGTTCGACGCTTCCTCTTCTGGTGGAGATGAGGAGAGTCGAACTCCTGTCCGAAAACATTTCCGCCTCACTTTCTCCGGGCGCAGCTGATGCTTTAGGTTTCGCCCGATCGTCCGTCCGTCAGCAGACTGGCGATTTCGCTATCCCTTAGTTCCTTATCTGATCAGGGACGTTCAGATAAGTTTTCCTGCATAAGTCGATGCCATGATTCCGGCCTGCAGGTGAACCGGAGATGACAAGCAGGCTGAACTAAGCAGCCAGTGCTAAATTGCTATTATCTTTAGCGTTTAAATTTAAGTTGCCATTTTTAACGCAGACTTGGCGACTGCGGCCCGCTTATGAGGGTTCTATACCCCCGTCGAAACCTTTACATCCCCATGATGCGATGCCGTTTCCGGCATCGGTCTCAGCTTGTACTATTATTATACACAAAAAACAAGGCAGGTAAACCCCGGCTTCCTACCGCCAGTTTTTCACGGCGCGGTCGATTTTCCGGTCGGCGTCGCGCTTTGCCATGGTGTCGCGCTTATCGTAATTCTTCTTGCCACGGGCGACGGCCAGTTCAACCTTTGCCAGCCCTTTATGGTTGATGTAGATTTTCAGCGGCACCAGGGTCAGGCCCTGCAGGGTGACCTTGCCGATCAGCTTGCGGATTTCTTTCTTATGAAGAAGGAGTTTCCGCGGACGGAGAGGGTCGACGTTGAAGCGGTTTCCCTGCTTGTACGGGCTGATGTTCATACCGTACAGCCAGACTTCTCCGTTGTCGATGCGCGCAAAGCTCTCCTTGATGCTGACCTTGCCTTCGCGGACGGATTTAATTTCCGTACCGGTCAGGACGATGCCCGCTTCCAGTGTTTCTTCTATAAAATAGTCGTGGCGCGCTTTTTTATTATTTGCGGCCAGTTTGTAGCCGTCATCGTTCTTTTTCATTCACAGACCTCCTTATCCTTACGGGAGCGCCCGTATTTCTGCGACTGTTATTCATTCCGCGGTTCTGCAGATTCAGTCAGGCCGCCACCTGTCCTGACGCGATTTCCCCGCGCTAATTGGATTGATACGGGTTATGGATGGTTCCGATCTTGCTGAATGGATACAGCCGGAACACCACTTTTCCGACGATCTTGCTCTTGTCTATCGCGCCAACGCTGGCGTACCGGCTGTCGATGCTGACCAGGCGGTTGTCTCCCATGCAGTAATAGTGGTTTTTCGGCACGGTGTAGTTGACAATCGCTCCGTTTGTTTCCTTGTCATGCGTATACGACTGCGAATCCTCTTTTCCGTTAATCCAGACTTTTCCGCCCTCAATCGTGATCTTGTCGCCCGGAAGGCCGATGACTCGTTTGATCAGCATTTTCGGTTTTCCGCTGTCAGTGGTCAGATTCGACTTGAAGATAATGACATCGCCCTTCTGCGGGGTCTTGTCGCCCTTATACGCCAGACGGTATACAAACAGATAGTCGCCGTCGTGAAAATTTGGCAGCATGGAGGTCTCCCGGACGACCGTCGGCCGGATGACCTGAATAATCAGCAGCGCGATGACCACCGCGACCGCGATTTCAATAACCCAGTAAAGTACAGTTTTTCCCATCGATCTTTTACTCTGACCGCTGTAATTATCCGCTCTCATGATGATATTCTCCTGACTCCCTCAATATTACAGTTCCACATGCCCGAACAGGCCGCGGCAGATGCCGTTCAGCTTCTCCGGCAGCGGCGCAGTGACACGTTTCCCGTTCAGGTGCGCGTACGGCTCCGGCATATTCTCGAACTCCAGACAGTACGCGTGCAAGAACTGTGTGCACAGCCCCCACCGCTTCCGGACAGCCTGGTTGACCCTTGGGTCTCCGTATTTCGGGTCTCCGACCAGCGGGTATCCCGCCGCCGAAAGCTGTACACGAATCTGATGCGTCCGTCCGGTTTCGATTTCCACCTCAGCCAGTGAGAATCCTCCGTACTTATCCGTAGAATACAGCGGTTTTGCCTCCGTATGCATGATTTTCCCGTCATCCGCAATGCTCACCCGGTTTCTGGCTTCATCCTTTTCCATCCTGTCTGTCAGGGACAAAGGCCGACGAAGCAAGCCCGAAACGAGCGTCAGATAACGCTTGTGAATTCTTCCCCGCTCCTTGATCAGCGCGTTGAAATCCTGCAGCGCCGTGTAATTCTTACAAAAAATAACCAGACCGGACGTATTCCGGTCCAGCCGATTGACCGGTGCCGGCGAAAAGGTCTTTTCCACCCGCGGATTGTAGCTGCCCTGCTGAATCAGGTAGTCCACCACCTGATTCGTCAGGTGGTTCCGGTGTTCCTGCTTATTTCCATGTGTCAGCAGGCCAGACGGTTTCACCGCGATCAGAAGATCATTATCTTCATATGCAATCCGAAACTGTTTTTTTGCATGCCGAACCCTGCGCGGCTTTCTCAGACGCGCAAGCTCATCCTCGTGAAGATACAGAGTAAGCTGATCGCCTTCCTGAAGAATGTAGTCCTCCTTGCGGCGCTTTCCATTCACCTTCACATCTTTCCGGATCATCTTGTAGATTCCGCTCAGCGGCGCTGCGTCCAGATACTTTCTGAGGAACTTATCCAGGCGCTGCTGCTTTTCATTTTTTCCTATTTCTAAAGTAACCATACTCAGTGTATTATACATCAGCAGACTGAAAAATAAAAGAATATCTGGCCCGCGAGGGCCCTGTCAGCCCCTTTATTCCTTGCTTCGTTTGTCCTTTGTCCGTGAATATGCTAGAATACAGGGATTGACAGTGAAAGGAGGCGCATTCATGAAAAAACAGACTAAACCCGCTGCCCACTCAGGACTGAAGGATTTCCTGTATAACACGAACGATGTACTGATCACAGCAGTCATCTTGATCGCGGCACTGATCATTATCGGCTGGCGCGTAAACGTGATTATGGCTTATCCGAAACATCTGACCTCCGGAAATGTGAAAACAGCAACGGAAGTGAAGAAAGACGCGCAGAAAAGTTCGGCTTCCGCGGAGAGTTCTGCTGAGAAAGAATCGGCTGCTAAGGCGGAGAATAAGGATAAAGACGAGGATAATAATGTGGTGAAGGCGGAATATAAGGACGGCCGTCTGACCAAGACCATCACCATCCATATTATGTCCGGCTCACTGAACAGCGCAATGTCGCAGCTGAAGGCGTTCGGCGTCTATGAAACGCACCACGAGTTCAAAGTTTACTGCCACCAGGCCGGACGGAAAGCATCAAGCCTTAAGGCCGGTCCGCATACGCTCAAGAAGGGATGGACAAAAGAAAAAATCGCCAAGGCTCTGACGAATTAAAGGCCCGGTGTGAATTTGCCAGAAAATCGTTCACGTTTTAGCGGTTCCATTATATAATAGGTTGAGACTTTAATTGTTTCGCTTAAATATTTTAAATCAGCAAATATATAGTACAGGAGGAGATTAATATGGCTCTTATCACCAGCACAGAACTGTTTAAGAAAGCACTGAACAGCGACTACGCCATCGGTGCATTCAACGTCAACAACATGGAAATTGTTCAGGGCATTGCAGATGCCGCAAAAGCAGAAAACGCTCCAGTTATTATGCAGGTTTCTGCGGGTGCTCGTAAATATGCAAAGCCGGCTTACCTGAGAAAGCTCGTCGAGGCAGCTCTGGAAGACACCGGCATCGACGCCGTTCTCCACCTGGACCACGGTGCAGATTTTGAAATCTGCAAAGAATGTGTAGACGATGGATTTACCTCTGTTATGTATGACGGATCCAAGCACCCATTCGAGGAGAACATCCGGATTACCAAGCAGGTTGTTGAGTACGCGCACGACCACGGTGTTGTTGTCGAGGCTGAGCTCGGAAAACTGGCCGGTGTAGAAGATGCCGTTCAGGTTGCGGCAAGAGAAGCAACCTTCACCGATCCGGAAGAGGCAAAAGAGTTTGTTGAGCGCACAGGTGTAGATTCCCTGGCAGTAGCCATCGGAACCAGCCACGGCGCATACAAGTTCAAGGGAACGCCATATCTGGACTTTGAGAGACTGCAGAAGATTCACGAGCTGATCCCGAACACGCCGCTCGTTCTGCACGGTGCCTCTTCTGTTCCGCAGGAGTTCGTACAGGAGTGCAACAAGTACGGCGGACAGGTTCCGGGAGCACAGGGCGTTCCAGAAGACATGATTGAAGAGGCATGCAAGCACGGCGTCTGCAAAGTCAATGTCGACACAGACCTGCGTCTTGCCATGACCGCATCCATCAGAAAAGTCATGATGGAAGAGCCAGAAGTCTTCGATCCTCGTAAATACATGGGACCGGGAAGAGATGCCATTACCGCTATGGTACAGCATAAGATCAGAGACGTCCTGCACACATCCGGAAAATAAAGCATTGCTTACAAGATTCGTTCAACCTGGACCTGACGTTTGCCAGTCAACCAAAGTTTAATAGGAACCTGTAGTTCAGATGTGAAAATATCGTAAAATGCGGGCCGCGTGCCGGGAAAATGACTTTCCGGCACGCGGCCTGTTTTCTTATTATATTCAGTGCATCCAGTCAATTCAATACATCTGGCTGACCGGACAAACCTGGTTATTCGGATGAACCTGACTGACTACCATACTTTACTTTCTTTACTTACTTCCTTTATTACTTACTTTATTTATGTTCCTGCTTCAGTTCGCGGTTCTTATGGATCAGTTCCTGCTTGGTATTATACAGACCCTCGGACAGGTCGACAAAATAACGCTGCGGATTTTCAAAACGCAGGGTCTCTTCCCAGAGGGTTTCCATCTGTTCTTTGCAGAACCGCTGTACGTCCTGAATCGGCGGGCAATCATAGACGCGTTTGCCGTGATCAAAAAGCTGAACGCGGATGTCCTTTGCCACGTAATTGGACAAGGTCTTTTTCTTCCAGTTGACACATGGGTCAAAGATTGTAAAACCGTCTTCGATCGGCATTGGCTCGTCTTTCAGCATGATCAGATCAGCCTCGGCTTTTCCGGTTTCTTTACTGTAGATGCGATAAAGCTTCTTGGCAGCCGGGTTGCTGATTTTTCCGACGTTTTCGGAGATCTTGATCTTTGGAATAATCTTACCGTTTTCTTCAACGGCGGACAACTTATAGACCCCTCCGAACACCGGCTCGGATTTTGCGGTGATCATGCGCTCTCCGACACCAAAGGAATCAATCTGCGCGCCTTCCATGATGACGTCGCGGATCAGGTACTCATCGAGAGAGTTGCTGACTGTAATCTTGCAGTCCTGCAATCCGGCTGCGTCCAGTTCCTTGCGAACCCTCTTGGTCAGGTACGCGATATCTCCGCTGTCGATGCGCACGCCCATACTCTTTGGCTTCTGCTCCTTGAATACGCGAATCGCGTTCGGCAGTCCGGATTTCAGAACATCGAACGTATCAATCAGCAGGATGCAGTTATCCGGATACATTTTTGCGTATGCTGTAAACGCTTCATACTCACTCGGGAACAGCTGGACCCAGCTGTGCGCCATGGTTCCCAGAGCCGGAATTCCGAATTCCCGGTCGGTGATGGTGCAGGCGGTTCCTGCGCATCCGCCGATGTAAGCCGCACGGGCGCCCATAATCGCCGCCGCTGTGCCATGCGCTCTGCGCGACCCGAATTCCATAACAGATCTGCCCTGCGCCGCGCGGACAATTCGGTTGGCTTTGGTGGCGATCAGACTCTGATGATTGATCGTCAGAAGAATCATCGTCTCCAGCATCTGTGCCTGAATCACTGGTCCGCGAACTGTTACAATCGGCTCCTGCGGGAAGATCGGAACGCCTTCCGGAACAGCCCAGACATCACACTCAAATTTAAAATTTTTCAGATAGTCCAGGAAGCCTTCGCTGAACATATGCTTGCTGCGCAGATACTCAATATCTTCATCCGTAAAGTGCAGGTTCTCCATATAGTCGACCATCTGCTCTACGCCGGCCATGATCGCATAGCCGCCGCGGTCAGGAATATGACGAAAGAACATGTCAAACCATGCAATTTCATCTTTACGGCCCGCCTCAAAATATCCGTTTCCCATCGTCAGCTCGTAGAAGTCGGTGAGCATGGTCATATTATCGTTCAGTGCCATGATGTAATACCTCCAAATCATTTTTCGCCGCGCACAGAAAAATGTTTTCCTGCAATTCTGCCCCGACTCCGCAGCAATCCTGATTCTGCACGCGCGGAAGCCCGCCCTCTGTTCTATGGTCATACGGGCGGGATTCTTCATTTCCGTTTTCCATTCACTCCCATTATAACAAATATGGGAGCGGATGATCACAGAATTGTAAAAACTTCCTCAAATGATCCATTTACAATGCTCATTTCAGCATCTTCTTCAGGAACTGTCCAGTGTAGGATTCTGCGCAGTCTGCCACTTGTTCCGGTGTTCCGGTCACGACGATATTTCCGCCGCGGTCGCCGCCTTCCGGTCCGAGGTCGATGATCCAGTCAGCCTGTTTGATGACATCCAGATTATGTTCAATCACAACTACCGTATTTCCACCGTCCGTCAGTTTCTGAAGCACAGACAGCAGCTTATCCACATCCGCAAAATGCAGACCGGTCGTCGGCTCATCCAGGATATACAGCGTTCTCCCAGTGCTTCGCTTGGACAGTTCCGTGGCAAGCTTGATGCGCTGCGCCTCGCCTCCTGACAGCTCCGTAGACGGCTGTCCCAGCTTGATATAATCCAGTCCGACCTGATGCAGCGTTTCCAGCTTCCGGTGGATGGACGGCAGATTCTGGAAGAATTCCAGCGCTTCCGCCACGCTCATATTCAGCACATCGTAGATGCTCTTCCCCTTATATTTCACTTCCAGCGTCTCACGGTTATACCGCTTTCCGTGGCAGACTTCACACGGCACGTATACATCCGACAGGAAATGCATCTCAATCTTGATGATGCCGTCGCCCTTGCAGGCCTCGCATCGACCGCCCTTGACATTAAAGCTGAACCTGCCCTTGTCAAACCCGCGCATTTTGGCCTCCGGCAGACTGGCGAACAGATCCCGGATACTCGTAAACATCCCGGTATATGTAGCCGGATTGGAGCGCGGCGTCCTGCCGATCGGCGACTGGTCGATATTGATCACCTTATCGATATTCTCGAGGCCCAGGATTTCATCATATTCACCAGGAACATCCTCACTGCGGTTGACGAGGCGGGACGCGCCCTTGCACAGGACTTCATTCACCAGACTGGACTTTCCCGAGCCGGAAACGCCGGTGACGGCAATGAACTTACCCAGCGGAAATTCCACATCAATGTGCTTCAGATTATGCTCCGATGCGCCCTTGACCGTAATAAACGTTCCGTTCCCCTCCCGGCGGACGGAAGGCACAGCGATTCTCTTTTTTCCGCTCAGATACTGTCCGGTGATGGATTCCGGGCAGGCCTTGATGTCCTCTACACTGCCCTGCGCCACGAGTTTTCCGCCGTATATGCCGGCGCCCGGACCGATATCCACGATATGATCGGCAGCATACATCGTGTCCTCATCATGCTCAACGACAATCAGCGTATTTCCAAGATCTGTAAGATGGCGGAGCGTCTTCAGCAGTTTATCATTATCTCTCTGGTGCAGACCGATACTCGGCTCGTCCAGAATGTACAGAACACCCTGCAGTCCCGATCCGATCTGCGTCGCCAGGCGGATTCTCTGTGCCTCTCCGCCGGACAGCGTTGCTGCGGCGCGCGACAGGGTCAGATAGTCCAGTCCGACATCCACCAGGAACTTCAGGCGCGCACGGATCTCATGCAGAATCTGCTTTCCGATCATCTGATCCTTCTCGCTCAGTTTTAGTTCCGTCATGAATTTCAACGAATCACGAACAGACATATCCGAGACTTCCGCAATGTTTTTTCCGCCGACCGTCACTGCCAGAACCTCCGGTTTCAGACGTTTTCCGCCGCAGTCCGGACATTCTTTCACGACCATGAAAGGCTCCATGCGCGCCCGCATATTATCTGTTGCGTATTCCCGGTACCGCCGCTCCACATTGGTCAGCAGACCCTCAAACGGATGGTCAAAATTGACTTCCTTGCCGCGCCGCGTCACATGCGTATATTTCAGATGGCGGTTCCCCGTTCCGTACAGCAGCTCTTTCTTGAACTTCTGCGGCAGATCCTTATACGGTGTATTCAGGTCTATATGATGCTCCTGCGCCAGGATATCCACTACCTCACGATAGAACCCTGAAAACTCCATCGACGCGTAGATCCGGTTCAGCGCCCCGTCCGCAATGCTTTTTTCCGTATAGATCATCTTGTCCGGATCAACCTTTTCCGTAAAACCCAGACCGTTGCAAGTCGGGCAGGCGCCGAACGGACTGTTGAAGGAGAACATCCTCGGCTCCAGTTCTTCAATGCTTGCGCCGTGTTCCGGACAAGCCAGTTTGCTGGAAAATGTCTGCTCCTTTTCAAAATCGCCGTCCTTAAAGTACACGACGGCCAGACCTTCGCCTTCATGCATTGCAAGCTCTACAGCTTCGGAAATTCTCCCCTCCTGGCCCGGCTTGACGATAATACGGTCAACGACAATTTCGATCGTATGGCGCTTCTGCTTCTCCAGATGAATTTCATCCTCATCCAGCAGCAGAATCTCTCCATCCACACGGACACGCGTAAATCCCTCTTTTCGGATCCGCTCCAGGACTTTCATATGCTCACCCTTTCGTCCGCGAACCACCGGCGCCATAATCATCAGGCGTGTACGCTCCGGATACCCCATAATGATATCCACAATCTGGTCCACGCTCTGGCTGCTGATTTCTCTTCCGCAGACCGGACAGTGCGGCACACCGATTCTCGCGTACAGCAGCCTCAGATAGTCGTTGATTTCCGTCACTGTTCCGACGGTAGAACGCGGATTTCGGCTCGTCGTCTTCTGGTCGATGGAAATCGCCGGAGAAAGCCCCTCTATCGACTCCACATCCGGCTTGTCCATCTGCCCCAGAAACTGTCTCGCGTAAGAAGACAGACTTTCAATATACCGCCTCTGCCCCTCCGCATAGATCGTATCAAACGCGAGCGAGGACTTTCCCGATCCGGACAGCCCTGTCAGCACAACAAACTTGTCGCGCGGGATCCGCACGCTCAGATGCTTTAAATTATTTACATTTGCATTCTTAATGATGATTTCATTCGGCATGAACCGCACACCTTTCTTTCCACTGATGTAACATTACCGCCATTGTACCATCGCGAACATATGTTTTCAACCCCCGTATTTTCTCCGTCAGACAAAAAGATTTCCGGCGTTCCGCCGTCCGCAAGGGGACAGCCGGCTGCCGGAAACCGAGGGGCTGATAAAGCCGTTAATTCTCTTGCTCTGTGTTTTTTGTCAGCGTGTAGACATCCGTCCTCCGGGCATACAGAAGCGGAAGCTGCTCACGCACGCGTTCGGTTTCGGTGATATCGATGTCAAGGACGCGGTACTCTGGCACTTCATCCATCTCACTTATTATATCACCCCACGGAGAAACGATCAGGCTGTGTCCCCAGGCATGGTAGGACGCGTTCGGGTCGAGCGACGGTGAGGTCCCGATGGTCCAGCACTGGTTGTCAATCGCGCGGCTCCGGAACATGACGTCCCAGTGGGCCGGGCCTGTCGTCTGGTTAAACGCTGCCGGAACCAGGATGAACCGCGCGCCTTCCAGAATCATGAGGCGCGCTAGCTCCGGAAAACGAAAATCAAAGCAGACGCAGATTCCGCCGCGCCCGAACTCCGTGTCAAACACCGTTACTTCATTTCCGGCAGAAAGTGTGTCCGATTCTCTGAAATTCTGTCCTCCTGTCACATTGATGTCAAACAGATGCATCTTCCTGTGACACGCAATCTGGTGCCCCCGGCGATCAAAGACAAATGCTGTGTTATACACATTTCCCTCTTCATCGCATTCCGGAATCGTCCCCGGCGACAGGTACACGCCGTACTCCTCTGCCAGGTCAGACAGCCTCTGCCAGGTCGGCCCGCCCGCAGGTTCCGCGTACACCGGGAAATTCTGCGTCTCATACGGGCAGTTGAACATTTCTCCTGCCGTGATCAAGTCCGGCTTTTTTTCATCCGGCTGCTCGCAGAGATGCCGCACGGCGGCTTCCAGCTGTTCTAAGTTTTTTTCTTTTTCTTGAAATACCGGCATCTGCAACTGTGCAATAATCATAACCCTCTTGTCCTTTCACGATTTGTCTGCGCGGCAGATCTGTCTTACACCTGCCTTACTTACATATGAGAACGGTATTCAAATAAAATGTCGCGGAGCTCGGCTGCGCGTTCGAACTGAAGGTCGGCGGCTGCCTGCTGCATCTCCTGCTGCAGTTTCTTAACGTAGTCTTTCAGCTCTTTCTTGGTCATTTCCTCCGGCTTCCTGGAGCGCGATTCTTCTTCCGGCGGCGCGGTCGCCTCGATGACGTCGCGAATGTCCTTGGACACGCTCTTCGGCGTGATGTGATGTTCCTTATTATACTGGCTCTGAATCTCACGGCGGCGTTTGGTCTCGTCAATCGCGGTTCTCATTGCCGGGCTTATGGAATCGGCGTACATGATGACGCGGCCGTGTACGTTTCTGGCGGCGCGGCCGATGGTCTGAATCAGAGAGGTCTCTGTGCGCAGGAATCCTTCTTTATCTGCATCCAGAATGGCCACCAAAGAAACTTCCGGAACGTCCAGGCCCTCTCTGAGCAGATTGATGCCGACCAGAACATCAAACTCGCCCAGGCGCAGACTTCGGATGATCCGCATACGCTCCAGCGCGTCGATGTCGGAATGCAGGTACTTGGCCTTGATTCCAGCGTTCTTCAGGTAATCCGTCAGATCCTCGGACATCTTCTTGGTCAGCGTCGTGATGAACGCGCGCTCACCGGCCTGAATCGTCTTATTGATCTCGCCGATCAGGTCATCGATCTGCCCCTCCGTCTTATGCGCTTCAATCGGCGGATCCAGCAGTCCCGTAGGACGGATGATCTGCTCGGCGCTGATGCCGTGCGACTTCTCTCGCTCGTATTTTGCCGGCGTCGCGCTGACAAACAAGATCTGATTCACCATGCCCTCAAATTCCTCAAATTTCAGAGGCCGGTTGTCCAGCGCAGACGGGAGCCGGAACCCATAATCGACCAGCGACTGTTTCCGCGACAGATTGCCGTTATACATTGCGTGAAGCTGTGGAAGCATGACGTGGGACTCATCGGTGATAATCAGGAAATCATCCGGGAAGTAGTCCAGCAGCGTATACGGTTTTTCACCCGGCTTCAGTCCGGTCAGGTGGCGGGTGTAATTCTCAATTCCCTTGCAGGTGCCAATTTCCCGCATCATCTCCATATCATAACGCGTACGCTGCTCGATCCGCTGTGCTTCCAGGAGCTTCCCCTGACTCTTGAAGAACTTCACCTGGTCCTCCAGCTCCTCTTCAATCCCCTTCAGCGCCTGCTCCATATGCTCCGGCGAGGTGATGTAATGCGTTGCCGGGTACACGGCGATGTGGTTTCGCATGCCCAGAATCTCTCCTGTCAGCGGGTTCATTTCCTTGATCGTATCTACTTCATCGCCAAAAAGTTCCACGCGGAACGCGATATCCGATCCTGCCGGGTAAATGTCAATCGTATCGCCCCGGACACGGAACGTTCCGCGTTCAAACGCAAGGTCATTCCGGACATATTGAATATCCACAAGACGCCGCAGAATATCTTTCCGCGACTTTTCCATCCCCGGGCGCAGGGAAAGCACCTGCGTGGAGTAATCGATCGGGCTTCCTAATCCGTAGATGCAGGATACCGAAGCGACAATGATCACGTCCCTGCGCTCAAACAAAGCCGAAGTCGCGCTGTGGCGCAGCTTATTGATCTCATCATTAATATCGGAATCTTTTTCAATATAGGTATCGGTCGACGGCACATAAGCCTCCGGCTGATAATAATCGTAGAAAGAGATGAAGTATTCTACAGCGTTTTCTGGAAAATACTCCTTCATCTCTCCCTGCAGCTGCGCCGCCAGCGTCTTGTTATGCGAGATGATCAGCGTCGGCTTCTGCAGACGCTCGATAACATTGGCCATCGTAAACGTTTTTCCGGAGCCCGTAACGCCGAGCAGCGTCTGCGCCTTCTTCCCCTCCTGAAATCCCTTAACGAGCTTTTCAATCGCCTGCGGCTGGTCTCCCGTTGGCTTATATTTTGAATGAAGTTTAAATTCAGGCATATTTCCCCTTCTTCCTGCCACTTTCCCTCTTTTCCCGAAGACCCAAGCCAGAATTCCGGCTCCTTAACTTCGGGCATTCCCTCGTTTTCGACCGATTCCCGAAGTAAAAAAAATGATTTCGGGAATCCGGCTCCTGTCACTCTTTTCCCGAAAATCCAAGCGGAATTCCGGCTCCTTAACTTCGAGAAGACCTACTGTTCCGGGATCTTGCAGACGTCCACCCAGTCCAGCGCTTTGGAATAGGTATATAATTCGTCCGGCGTCAGCTCAATCGCGCTGTTGCCGCTTCCCGCAGCAGGGAAAACGGTGGTGAACCTTTTCAGAGAATCATCTGCGTAAACCTTTACAAGAGGATTCTCAATTGCAAATCCGCAGACTCCGCCGACGGCGTGTCCCGTGATTCGCAGCGCTTCCTCTGCCGGCAGCATCGATGGTTTAAACCCAAACGTTCGCTTGAACTTGCCGTTGTTGACGCGCGCATCCCCTGCCATCTGCACCAAGATGCAGCCGTCCTCATTTTCCGGATCTCTGAACGTCAGCGTCTTGCAGATCCGGGCTCCTTCCACGCCGACGGCCTCCGCAGCCAGATCTACTGTCGCACTGGACACATCAAATTCCAGCACTTTATCTTCCATACCAAACTGTTTAAAATACTGTTTTACTTTATCCACAGACATGGGTGTCTCCTTGTTCATTATTTTTTGTCTATGCTGTCCGGGGAGCTTCTGTAGATTCTGTCAATTCCACAAATGCAAAACTCACACGCTCTCCATCTCAGCATTTCGCTTATCTTCCGGAATTATCGAATACAAAAACGGCAGGCCGCAGCGCTCTGATCGAGCCGCAGTCTGCCGCGTGATTATCTTTTTCAGCTAAATCGAAGTCCGTCCCTCCATCGCTTTCAGAAGCGTCACCTCATCGGCGTACTCCAGATCTCCGCCGACCGGCAGACCGTGCGCAATACGGGTCACCTTGATGCCAGACGGTTTCAGCAGGCGCGCGATATACATCGCTGTTGCCTCGCCCTCAATATTGGGATTGGTTGCCAGAATGACTTCCTGGATCTCCGGGTGCTTCTGCAGACGGACAATCAGCGACTTCAGATTAATATCCTCCGGCCCGATCCCGTCCATCGGCGAAATAACACCGTTCAGCACATGATAACGGCCGTGGTACTCCTTGATCCGCTCCATGGCCAGGACATCCTGCGGCGTCTCAACCACGCAGAGGACTTCCGGATTGCGGCTCGGATCGCGGCAGATGTCGCACGGATCCCTGTCCGTCAGATTTCCGCACTCTGAACAGTACCGCATTGTTTTCTTGGCCTCTACGATCGCGTCCGCCAGGCCTTCTGCCTCCTTATCACTGATCGACAAAAGGTAAAAGGCAAGGCGCTGGGCGCTCTTATTTCCGATTCCCGGAAGCTTGGACAGTTCTCCGATCAGTCTTCCAAGCGGCTTCGGATACTGCATGGCTCCGCCTCTTTACAGTCCCGGGATATTCAGGCCGCCGGTCAGGCTGTTATATGCGTTGTTGCTCAGTTCGTCAATCTGACGCATACCTTCATTAACTGCTGCGATCACCAGATCCTGCAGAGTCTCAGCGTCATCCGGATCGATGACATCCGGGTCGATGGTCAGGCTGACCAGCTCCTTTTTTCCGCTGACAACAGCCTTGACGACTCCGCCTCCTGCTGTTGCGGTGACTTCTTTTTCCTCGATCTCAGCCTGCATAGATTCCATCTGCTTCTGCATTTCCTGCAGCTGCTGAATCTGCGCCTGCTGTGCTTTCTTTCCGCCGCCCAGTTTCTTAGCGCGGCCTGCTCTCATTCCTCTTCCCATTTCTATTCCTTTCTATGATCTGCCTTGCGGCGGGATCGTCTCTGTTCTTTACAGACAGCGCGTCTATACTGCGCCGTCATTCTAACGCGTTCGTACGCCCCGGAAAATCCTGTTTTTCCTGAACTCCGCGCCACACTTCTATTATACCGAAAATCGCTTTCCCGACAACATCCATTCACGCATCTGACAGAGTCCTCTAGACCAGTTTGACATCGACGCCCAGGAGTTTAGAGGCTTCTTCTGCCTCTTTTTCCAGTTTTTCTTCCCGTTCGTCGTTTTTATTCTCACTGATCAGGCGGCACACCATGACCATCGGACGTCCCATTCTTCTGCTCATACGCTCGTCCAAAAGCTCTTTCTCTGACTTCAGAACGGATGCGTGGAATTCGTTTTCACACAGCACCTTATACTGGTTTCCGCTGACCGAAGCCAGTGTCGCGTGGCGCATGACGTTGAGCTTCGGATTTTCACGCTCAAGCTCTTCAAACGTCATTCTCCAGACGTCGGCAAGCTCCTGTTCCTTTGCGGGCGCTGCCGGCTGTTCCGCAGCGGTCTCTGCAGCAGGCGCTGAAGAGGCAGACGGCGCGCGGCTTCCCGTTTCAGCAGGCGCAGACGAAACACTTCCGCTTCCCGGAAATCCATTATTCTGAGCTGTCCGGTCCGGCTCTGTCCATGCGCTGCCGGACGCGTCCGAATTTTCGCGGGACGGACGCATATCCTGCGCGGCGGTCTTCGGATGCGGTGCCGTTTCAGACACAGCAGGCATTGCCGTGCCGCCGCGCGCGGCGGCTGCTGGTTCCGGACGGTTCCGGCGCGGTGCGGACCCGGGCGCGGGCGCGGAGGCTTCAAACGCAGGTGTCTCCTTGCGCGTTCTGTTTTGTCTATCCGGTATTGACGGCGCAGCCGGCCGTTGAGGCTCTGGAACAGAACCTCCGGAAATTCCGGATTTCCCGTAATCCATGCCGGACGCAATCGTGACAATTGCAACCTCCATGAGGATGCGCGCCTGCGTGGAATATCTAGCGTCATTGATTGCCTTTGCAATCGTGACGATGGCATGATTCAGTTCGGAAATTCCGATTTTCAGGCTCTGCCGCTGAAGCAGCGCGATGTTTTCCGCAGACAGATTCAGCATATCACCCGGATCCTGCACATATTTTGCGATCATCAGATTCCGGAAATGCGCCATCCAGTCCTTCATCAGCTGACGGACGTCTTTTCCGTCTCTGAGTGCGTCATCCAGAAGAACGAACGCTTCAGAAATATTCTTGGTCATGACTTTCTCTGTCAGTTCCAGGAAAAAATCGATCGGCGCAGTACCCAGAAAATCCAGGACGATGTCGCGCGTCAGTTTCGGCTCGCCGGAAGACAGACACTGCTCCAGAATGCTCAGCGAATCCCGGACAGAACCATCCGCATTTCCGGCCAGAAGGCGAAGTGCATCTTCGGTGATTTCCACACCTTTCTGTTTACAGATATCGGCCATATGTGCAGCCAGGACGTCCACCGGGACACGCTTAAAATCCAGCCGCATACAGCGTGACAGGATCGTCTGCGGAAGTTTTTCCGGATTGGTGGTCGCCAGAATGAACATCACATGTTCCGGCGGCTCTTCCAGCGTTTTCAGCAGCGCATTGAATGCCCCCGTCGACAGCATGTGCACCTCGTCAATGATATACACTTTCTTTCGCCCGGCAGCCGGCGGGTATTTCACACTTTCTTTGAGCTCTCGGATATTATCGACGCCGTTGTTGGACGCCGCGTCGATCTCTATGACATCAAGATAATTTCCGGCTGCAATCGCCCTGCAGGTGTCGCAGACGCCGCACGGCCTCTGTCCTTCCGGCGCGGTGCAGTTCACCGCCTTAGCCAGGATACGCGCTGTCGTTGTCTTTCCTGTGCCGCGGGTGCCGCAGAACAGATACGCATGGCTCACTGTCCCCGTTGCAATCTGATGCTGCAGAATCTTTACAATGTGATCCTGTCCCAGGATTTCCGAGAACACTTCCGGCCGTGTTTCCCGGTATAGTGCGCGATACTCTGCCATCCCTGCCTTCCTTTCTGTTACCTGTATTTCCTGAAATACAACAATTGCCCTTTAACAGCTCCGCATGAAATTAGGAAAAGGCTTATCTGCGGCACATAGAAAAATCCGCTTATTGCTGCTTCCTTCCGGACCTGACAAGGTTCACGGCATCCTATTGCGCAGGACCCAGACCCAGACAGACGGAGCTGTTAAAGGACAAATTGTCTTATCAATTATATGATTTTATGATGATACTGTCAAGACAGATTTACTTCATGTCTTCCAGTCTTCCGTGGCGTTCGTAGTTGGTTACACGCTCGATCTTATTTCCCTCTCCCAGGAATACAACCTTAGGCGCGTACTGATCTGCTTCTTCCGGCGTCATTTCACCATAAGCCATAATGATGACCTTGTCGCCCGTGCTCGCACATCTCGCCGCTGCGCCGTTCAGACAGATAATACCGCTGCCCGGCTCGCCGGCAATTGTATAGGTAGAAAAGCGCTCGCCGTTGTCGACATCTGCGATTTCCACTTTCTGATACTCTCTGATTCCGGCCTTGTCCAGGAACTCTTTGTCGACGGTGATGCTGCCGACGTAGTTTAAGTCTGCCTGTGTAACTGTCGCTCTGTGAATTTTTCCGACTAACATTGGAATTGTCATTGTGTAACCTTCCTTTCAGTTCAGCTGTCTGCTCACGGCCTCCGGCATGCTCCCGTCAAGGTCCGCGCACAGTAAAAAATCCGCCTGCCGCGCAGCATGAATAAAACTGCCGCCTGACAGCGGATGAACGTAAAAGTTGAAAGCCCGTTTATTCAGTTTTCACCAACTGGTACAGTTTCGAGCTTGAATACCGTCCATCGCTAATCACTTTACCACATTCCCTGCAGACGGTAAAGAGTGCGCGCCAAGAAAAATGGGAACCGCCATAACAGCAGTTCCCATTCTCATCTATGAAAGGCTGTCTTGCAGCACTTTCTTCAATTCTGTTAATTAGTCCAGCTCAGAAACGTTTACACCGCTCTTTCTGATCGACTGAACTTCATCAAATACTGCAGCAACCTTTTCATCCGATCCGCCTGTAGCAAGGCTGACGATAATAATGACAACCAGGCTGACGATAAATGCCGGAAGCAGTTCGTAAATAGCGAATACGCCGCCGAGCCTGGCAATTCCGAACTTCCAGATGAAGATCATGGCTCCTCCGGAGAGTACACCGGCAATCGCGCCCTTGACATTGGTCTTTCTCCAGAACAGGCAGCAGAGCATCAGAGGTCCAAAAGAAGCTCCGAATCCGCCCCATGCAAAGGATACGATACGGAAGATGGAGCTGTTCGGGTTCCATGCAAAGATCATACCCAGAATGGTAATGCAGATTACGGTGACACGCGCGATAGCAATGCCCTTCTTATGTTCCATGTTCTTGATGAAGAAGTGGTGGATCAGGTTCTCCGATACACTGGAGGATGCAGCCAGCATCTGTCCGCTTGCCGTAGACATCGTTGCCGCCAGGATTCCGGAAAGAATCAGACCTCCGATAATCGCGAATACCGGATTGATTTTACTGATCTGGTCCGCAATGTAAATGACGATTCTCTCTGCGTCAAAGTTTGCCTTGGACAAAAGGTCAAAGTGCTTTGCAACAGAATATCCCAGAACACCGATCAGCACCGCGCATCCCATGGAGATTACAACCCATGTACTTGCAATACGGCGGGAAATTTTGATTTTCTTATCATCACTGATCGCCATGAAACGGAGCAAAATGTGCGGCATTCCGCAGTACCCGAGTCCCCATGCGAAATTGGAAATGATGGTCAGCGGTGAATAGGAACCGTCCGGCGCGTTCAGCTTGAAGTATCCCGGAACAGCATCACTTGCCGCTCCGATTGCGTTGTCCCAGCCGTTTGCGGTGCTTACACAGAACCATACAACGACGATCAGCGCGATCGTCATGATGATGGACTGTACAAAGTCTGTGAAAGACGATGCCAGGAATCCGCCGAGTACGGTGTATGTTGCGATAACCAGAGCGCCGATAATCATAACGATGTGATAATCCACACCAAACAGTGTATTGAACAGTTTGCCGACGGACGCGAATCCGGATGCGACATACGGAATGAAGAAAATGACGATGATGATGGCACTGATGGCCAGCAGCACGCCTTTATCTTCCTGGAAACGATTGGAAAAAAAGTCCGGAATCGTGTTCGCATTAATGTGCTCAGAATAGATTCTCAGAGGCTTTGCCACGATCAGCCAGTTTAAATACGTACCAACGGCCAGTCCGGCAGCGGTCCAGAATGCTTCTGCAAAAGTTCCGCCTCCGCCGATGAGTCCGAACAGCGCAACACCCGGAAGACCCATCAGCAGCCAGCTGCTCATGTCGGATGCCTCCGCGCTCATGGCCGTAACAAATGGTCCGAGCTGACGTCCGCCAAGATAATAGACATCTGTAGACTTGTTTTTCTTCGATACACGCACTCCGATTGCGATCATACAGATCATGTACGCCACAATAGTGCCAACAACTAATCCTAGGGTCATAGTTAATTATATGATAACCGCAGAAACAAGATCTAACATTTTCCTCCCTTTTGACATACATACCAGAAATATTTTACCTTTCATAGATGCTCAACAGCGGTTTCCGCAGGCATTCTCGATATCATGGATAAAATTTCATCCATGTAGCCTCGCCATTGATAAAAATTCTACACATATTATCACACGCTCAGCCATAATTGTCAATATCGTAATGGCAATATGTTGTCACTGTGATGTTGTCCAATTGGAAAAACCGCGCATCGAAAACAGAAAAATATTACAGATTCAAGAATGAATTCTGCACGCCCCTCACATTGAAATTCCAATTGTTTTGCTATATTCTAAGAATTCCGTCTTTACCCCACCCCTATCCCCGATAATTGCGATTGATCTTTTTTCGATACAACAAAAAAACAGAGGCTGCTGCCCGGGTCATCATGCCCGGCACAGCGTCCTCTGCAGGTAATTCATTATGTCCTGTGTATGTAATTCTTATTTCCGTAATTTCCGCATCCGGCTGTTCCGCTGCCCTGTACGCGGCCATTCTACCGGCTGTTTTCAGGTATTTCCGGCGCTTCTCCAGTTTCCAGCCAATTCCGCATCATCTCTTCATCGATAATCGGAATGCCGAGTTCCCTCGCCTTTCTGTTCTTGGCACTCGTCGACTCAATGTTATTATTGATCAGTGCCGTGGTATTCTTGCTGACAGAACCTGCCGCTTTCCCCCCAAAACGCTCAATTTCCTGCTTCAGCTCCTCACGGTTCGCGTAATGGTTCAGCGATCCTGTAATGACAAAGGTCATTCCCTCAAGGAAAGACGGATTGTCCTCTACCGTCTCATCCAGCTGTACCTGGCCCAGAATATCTTCCACCTTGCGCTGATGGTCTGGATCAGCAAAGTAATCGACATAAGACTTTGCCATGACATCACCGATTCCGTCAATCGCCGTCAGATCTTCTGCAGTAAGATGCTGCATGCGTTCCCACTGGTTTCCGCATGCTTTAGCGATCAGTTTGGCATTGGCCAGACCAATTCCCGGAATTCCGAGTGCATACAGAAGCCGCACCGGCGTCGTATGTCTCGCCTTTTCCACCGAGTCCGCGAGATTCTGGAACGATTTCTCGCCAAACCCTTCCATTTCTACGACTGCATCTTTATAGGAATCGAAGTTGAACAGATCCGCATACTCCTTAATCAGGCCCTTTGCGATCAGTTTCTCAATCGTCGCGTCGCTGAGTCCGTCAATATTCATCGCGTCTCTGGACACGAACAGAGAAAAACCTTTGATCTGCTTGGCCAGACAGTCCGGATTGGTGCAATACAGGGTCTGTACGCCGTTGTCCTCGTGAATCTCTGTCTTTCCGCCGCAGACCGGGCAGACTTCAGGAATCTCTATATTATCACTTCCGGTCAGATTCTCCGCGATCTGCGGAATGATCATATTGGCCTTATACACCGTAATCCGGTCGCCGATACCGAGTTTCAGTTCTCTCATAATGCTGATATTATGCACTGATGCCCTCTTCACCGTCGTTCCTTCCAGCTGCACCGGATCAAACACGGCAACCGGGTTGATCAGCCCTGTCCGGGACGCGCTCCATTCAATCTTTCTGAGCGTCGTCTCCTCCTTCTGGTCCGCCCACTTAAACGCAAGCGAATCTCTCGGGAATTTCGCTGTCTGTCCCAGAGAACGGCCGTAGACCATATCGTTATAGGTCAGCACCAGTCCGTCTGACGGAAAATCATTATGCACGATTTCCTGCGCAAACCATTCAATCGTGTCCATAATATTATCTCGTGTGACATGCTTAAACGGAACGACATCAAACCCCTGCTCAGAGAGCCACTTCAGCTGATTCTCGCGAAGATCATGAAAATCCACATTCTCTGCCTCAACAAGCGTGAACGCAATAAAATTAACATTCCTGTCCTTTGTGACCCGCGGATCCAGCTGACGCACCGATCCGCTGCACAGGTTCCTCGGATTCTTATATTTCGCGTCCGCATCTCCGATCGTTTCATTGATCTTTTCAAAATCACTGTACTTGATCACAGCCTCGCCGCGCAGAACCAGATGACCCTTAAACGCAATGGATACCGGTACATTGGCGAACACTTTTGCGTTATTCGTAACGACTTCCCCGACATCGCCGTTTCCTCTGGTCAGCGCCTTTACGAGCTTTCCTCCGTCGTACGTCAGCACGATGGTCAGTCCGTCCAGCTTCCAGGACAAAAGGCCTTCCTGGTCACCCAGCCAGTCCCTCAGCTCTTCTCTGCTCTTGGTCTTGTCCAGACTGAGCATCCGGCTCGGATGGCGTTCTTTCGGCAGATCTGAGACAATTTCATAGCCGACATTCTGCGACGGACTGTTCGAAAGGACGATTCCGGTCTCCTTTTCCAAGTCCAGAAGTTCGTCATACATCCGGTCATACTCAATGTTCGGCATGATCTCTTCTGCATCCATATAATAAGCGCGGGCAGCGCGATTCAGCGCGTCTACCAGTTCCTTAATTCTCTCTTTCTTATTCTCTGCCATGCGCGTTCCTCTTTTCCGTACCTCTCTTCAAGATCTGTATTTATCTTTATTGTACACCGTCTGCGCCGCATCCCCCTATATCTTTTTCAGCGGCGCAATACCTCTCGCCAGTTTTTTAATTCCGGCAGAATCGAACACCACGGTGACAATCTTATCATTCGCATCAATGACCATTCCGGTTCCGAACTTGCTGTGCTGCACACGATCTCCCGCCTTTAGTGCAATAGACGACGCAGAAGAAGCTGCGTGCTGCCGCGTCTCCATGCGCGCGTACTTCAGTGCGTCATACGGTTTAACTGCAGGCTGCTTCGCATATCCGTCGCGGCTTCCTGTTGAAACACCCAGGCTGGAATCCCCCTGCCTTCTGCGATAGACAGCATCGCCCTCCACCAGTTTAGGGTCCAGTTCCTTCATGAACTGTGACTCTCTGGTGTAGTCGGTCCGTCCGTACCTTGTACGCACTTCCGCACTTGTCAGATAAAGCAGTTCCTTTGCTCTGGTCATTCCCACATAACAGAGGCGCCGCTCTTCTTCCATCTTCTCTTCATCATCAAACGCGCGGCTTCCCGGGAACAGACCGTCTTCCATGCCCGGCATAAACACAACCGGGAACTCCAGACCCTTGGCGCTGTGCATCGTCATCATCGTGACCGACGCATCCTCTTCATGGTAATTGTCCACTTCCGCCGTCAGCGCAAGCTGCTCCATAAACTCGTCGATCGTCGGCTCCTCCGCGCTGTTCTCATAATCCGCGATGACGGACTTAAATTCCATCAAGTTGTCCAGCCGGCTTTCTGCCTCTGTCGTTCTCTCCGCTTCCAGCGCAGGCATATATCCCGTCTTGGTCATCAGCTGATCAAAAATATCCGTGACATTCAGATTGTCTTTTTCCTGTCTGCAGAGAGTCAGACACTCTGTCATCGCCTTCACCTTATCGTATGCCTTCCCCGGCAGCGTGCCCAGAACCTCGCCGTCCGGATCCGCCAGTGCCCGCAGCACGCTCTGCCCTCGGACCCCCGCAAACGCCCGGATCTTCTCCCAGGTCTTGGCGCCGATTCCGCGCTTTGGCTCATTGATGATGCGCTGGACCGACAGATCATCATCCGGATTGACCACAAGCCGCATATATGCCATCGCGTCCTTAATTTCCTTCCGGTCATAGTAACGCATTCCGGACAGCACCCTGTACGGGATTCCTTCCCGGCTCATCGCTTCCTCGAACAGACGGGACTGCGCGTTCGTCCGGTACAAAATGGCAAAATCATTCCAGTCCCGGCCTTTCCTTTGCAAAGCCGCAATTTGCCGCGCGACATACGATGCCTCTTCCTTATCGTTGTCCAAACGGTAATAACGGATCTTCTCACCCGGCTCGCGATCCGTCCACAGCTTCTTGGATTTCCGCTCTGTGTTATTCTGAATCACAGAGTGCGCCGCCGCCAGAATATTCCCGACCGAACGGTAATTCTGCTCCAGCTTGATCACCTTTGCCTCCGGAAAATCCTTTTCAAAATCCAGGATGTTCCGGATATCCGCGCCTCTCCACTGGTAAATGCACTGGTCATCGTCACCAACCACGCAGATGTTGCGGTTCTTCTTTGCCAGCATCGTCACCAGCTCATACTGAATGTGGTTTGTATCCTGATACTCATCGACCATAATGTATTGGAACCGGTCCTGATATTCCTCCAGGACATCCGGCTCACTGCTGAGCAGTCTCCAGCAGTTCAGCAGCAAATCGTCAAAATCCATGGCATTATTCTCTTTCAGCCGTTTCTCATACTCCTCATACACAATATGAATGACGCGGTTCCGCACACTTTCCAGCGACGACTCCTTAAAATCCTCCGGAGACTGCGCCTTCTCCTTGCAGTTGCTGATTGCAGACAGCAGATACTGCGGCTTATACTCCTTATCGCTGATTCCCCGCTCCTTCATGATATTCTTCACCACGGTTTTCTGATCCGTCGTATCATAGATAGAAAACTGCGACCCATAGCCGATGCGGTCACAATACTTATGCAGGATTCGAAGGCACATCGCATGGAATGTCATAATCCACATCCCCCGCGTATTCCCGATCAGCTGCTCCACACGCTCCCGCATCTCATTTGCCGCCTTATTTGTGAACGTCACCGCCAAAATATGATATGGATCCACTCCGCTGTCCACCAGATGCGCAATCCTGTGCGTCATCGTACTGGTTTTACCAGATCCCGCGCCCGCCAGAATCAGCAGCGGACCCTCCATATAATCGACTGCTTCCTGCTGTTTTGGATTTAACTGTGCCATATATTTGATCCCTCATCTCCGCAGCTCCACGCCGCAATATTTCTATACATACTGAACAGGCGGCTTCAGCCTAAGCTTCACCGCCCTGAAAAATCCTGTCTTCTATTCTAACATATCGCCGCCATCTTGGGGGCAGCCGTTTTTCGACAAAAAACAACGCGCAAGGATCTGCAGAAACTATAGATCACATTTCATTTACCCAATTCTCCCAAATACGGACAATTTTTCAGATAGATAAAGTCTATCACAAGCTGTGAACAAACAGAAAAACAATCCGCAGTTTCTTGGATTCCATCCAACAGATCCGCTTATTTCAACGCTTCCCGCATATCGAAAAGATGAATTGGATGATTCGTAAACTTTTCTGTAAAACAAAGAGCGTAAGAAAGACTGTTTTAGCAGTCCGGAAGATCAGAGGACGTCGTCAGCAGTTCGGGGGTGCTGATAACCGAATCCGAGACGTCGGATATAAATGGACATATACGGAAAAGCAGACAAACAAGGCCGGCAAAACGTCAGCCCGCCACGGCTGCTTTTTTCCTTTTTTTGGCAAAAAATTCGGGAACGCAACAATAATTCCGGGTTTCCCGAACTTTATTTTTCCTCTTCGGGAAACCTTCTTATGACTCCGCGTTCCCGAAGTTTTCATTGCCTATTCCGGGCCATGCCCTTCGGGAACGCTTACGAGAACTCTTATGCCACATCATGTCCGCGGCGCGCCATGACCAATTCTCTGGCACGGCGGGCGGCGCTGGCGGCGTCTGGTTCGTAGCCGTCGGCGCCGATTTTCTCTGCGTAGGAAGCGGAGATCGGACCGCCGCCGACCATGATGACCAGCTGGTCGCGCATGCCTTTTTCTTTCAGTTCTTCGATGATTTCACTCATTTTGATCATGGTTGTCGTCATCAGTGTCGACATGCCAATGAAATCGGCGTGGTGTTCTGCGGCGGCGGAAATGAATTCTTCTGTCGGGACGTCTTTTCCGAGGTCATAGACGTCGAAGCCTTCTGTTTCGAGCATGATTTTCAGGATGTTTTTCCCGATGTCATGGGTGTCGCCTTCGACGACGCCGATGACGGCGGTCATCTTTTCTGCGCTGTCGCTTTTCTTCTGAATATGCGGACGCAGCACGTCGACTGCGCCGTAGAAGGCGTCGGAGCAGAGCAGCAGTTCCGGGATAAAGTATTCCTTCTGCTCGTACAGCTCACCTGCCTTGTTCATGCCTTTTGCCAGACCTTCTGTCAGGCCTTCCATGGCGTCGTATCCAGCTTCTGTGTACTCTTCCGCGAGAGCGGCGGCCTCTTCATCATCCATTTCCAGCACTGCATTTTCCATTGCGGAGATCAGTTCATCCTTGCTTCTTGCTGCCATTATGCTTCCTCCCTTGCCAGTTCTGCTTTTGTCTCTTCAATCATACGGTCCAGCTTAGCCGGGTCGACCGGGTAACCGAGTTCGCGGACGGTATCCATCATCATGTCGATGTTTTCAAATGGAGTCTCGACTGGGAGCGAGCAGCCGGACATCGGCATGAAACCCTTCGGGGAATCATAGCCTTCTTTAATGCATTTCAGTGTCGCCAGGCGCACTTCTGCCGGCGATCCCATGTACATGGTTGTGCCCGGATTGACATTTCCCAGAATCTTGGTTTTGCTGCCTATTTTCTGCTTGCACTCCTCAATGCTGGCGACGTTGTCGATGCTGAACCCTGCTACGCCCATATCGGCGATATCTTCCCAGATATCGGCCGTCTGTCCGCAGATATGCATGACGACTCCGCGACCTCTCGATTTGAAATGATCCACCAGCTGCTTCAGATACGGTGCTGAGAACTCGCGGAAAATTTTGGGGCTGATGACGGTGCAGGAGGACATTGGCTCGGAAATCGTCGGTCCGAGTCCGATGTCGATTGCCGCATCTGCGTAGGAAATCAGGGACTCCAGGGAAACCTGGCAAAGGTGGTGGACGGCTTCCGGATTTTTATAACAGAACCGCAGAACGTTCTCTACGCCGAGCAGAAAGCAGGCGTTGGTGAACGGTCCGACGATAGCTGCAGAGATTCCGACTTCATCGCCTACGCCGTCAATCAAGTATTTCATGGCATCAAGATGAACCGGCAGCCTCCCATCTTTATATGGATTCAGCGGGTGAATCTTTTTATAGTCTGCCGGATCCTTAATCGCCGGCGACTTCAGGTCGACCGTATCGTCCTCCGGCATGGTGACTTCTGCGCCCATGGCCTCTGCCCATGGAAACAGGTCGGTAAATACGCGCACACTGTCGTATCCGAATCGCCGGTAACCGGCAATCTGCGCCTCTGCCAGCGTCTTTGCCGATGTGTTGAATTCCGATATTTTACATCCGTATACTCTTGCCACACCGTTTGCTACGTTTGGATTGCACGGCATCCGGTCAACTTCTTCACCATTTGCAATCGCCGCCGCACGCTGCTTCGGCGTCATTTCATCTTTTGTTTTTCTCGCCATCCTGTATGCCTCCTCGTTTTTATCAGTCATTGATACATCTATTATTTTATAAAGATTCTGCATACTCTTCTAATTCATTTTCTCTATAGCGTTCGGGAATCGGTTTCGGGCCATGCGCTTCGGGTACGCGGCAATAATCTCTGGTTTCCCGAACTTTATTTTTCTTCTTCGGGAAACCTTCATCTGGCTCCGCGTTCCCGAAGTTTTCAATACCAATTCCGACCCATGCGCTTCGGGAACGCGGCAAAAAACTGCTGCGCTCGGCAATCATTTTGCCTTGCGCAGCAGCTCAGGTTTTCAGTTCTTCTCGTAAAAAAAATCCTCCTGTTTCACCGGCTTTCCCGCAGGTTTGACCAGGATGTCGTCATTCCAGTTTCCGATCAGCAGCTTTTCCAGGATATTGGTGCCGCCGGGGACGGTTTCTGTGTCCACGTGCAGCAAATCTGCGCATTTCTGTGCGTACTGCTGCACGGGCGCGGTGTCGTAGCAGCCGTCATCGATTACGGCAACGCTTTTATATCCGTCGTACATCATCTGCATGATTATCTTTGTTTTTTTCTCGCCGTACTTTTCCAGCATCTTCTGGTGTGACTGCAGCATGGCGCCGGTATCCAGGGTCCAGCCGCGCGTCAGGTAATAGACACCGGCTTGTTCAAGCGCGCGGCTGGTCCGCGGTCCGCAGCAGAGCAGGGTATTGATGCAGTCATCAAAACGCGGCATGGCAAGAACGGCAGATTCTGCCTGCAGTCCTTCGGTACCGTTTCCGCAGAGGCCGTATGCCAGAAGGACTGCCGGGGAACCCGCCGGATTTTCTGCGATGTGTGCGGCGCGCGCCGGATGGTCTTTCGTCTCCGGGTTTTCGTTTCCGCCATAACATTTCGGGAATGGCGGATTTCCTGTTTCGGGTTTACCATTCTGCGCGCCGGCGGTACTGTGCAGGCGCTGTTCGGCCAGAGTGATCTGTTCCTGCAGTACGGCGCGCAGTTTTTCCGGGCGGCTGTGGTAACCGCGTTCCATCCAGACAACCGGGTACTGCAGATGATATTTCTGCAGTACCCGGTTAATTTCATCTTCCATCATGGAACAGGCTATTAATATTGTATTTTCAGGATTGCGTTGGCTGTGCATAACCGGCTCCTTCTTGCGGATTTATTTTTGTCCCTGAACGGATGCGGCGGAATCGGATTCACTGCGGACGGCTTTCAGGATAGCTTTTACGTTCGGCAGAGGGGATCCCATGCCGAGTCCGCACGCCGGTGAAACGATGTCTGCTCCGCTGCCGATGCATTTTCTGGTCAGGCTGTCTACATTTTCCGGGTCGGTCAGTTCGACCGCAAAGGTGCTGACGTTGCCCATCAGCACACGCCCCGGAAGGTGTTTCCGCGCTTCTCTGAGGGAGACGACTGCGTCAAAACTCAGGGCATCGCTGTGGACTTCTTTCAACTGGTCGTAAACGTATTTCATCTGTCCGCAGATATGGACGATAACTTCTGCGCCGGCCTTGTGCAGGGCATCAGTGAGCTGGTTGATGTAGTCGACCGCGAATTCGCTGAAGTATTTAGGGCCGAGGATTTCTCCGGTGCCGGACGGATCGGCGATGGTGATCACATCGGCGCCGGCTTCCACCTGCGCGGTTCCAAAGCGGATCAGCTGCTCGGTCACAAAATCCATGACTTTATGGGCATTTTCATTCTTTTTTCGCAGCTGCATATAGAACTTTTCCGGATCAACCAGGGACGCAGCGGTGCTTACCGGACCGGTCAGATTGCCGATAATCGGCGCGTCTTTCACTTCTTCCTTAAGGATGCGGATGGCATCCAGAACGACTTTTGCGCGGCCGCTTTCCAGATCAATCGGTTTCAGTTCTGCATAGTGGTCGACATCGTTCATAGCGTACTCCACGACATGCGGCTCGAACAGGTTGTTCCCCAGCGTGACTTTTGCGCCCATGGCCTCCGCTTCCACGGTCATGCAGAACGGAACGCCGCAGTTTTCAAAAATCCCGTCTTTAATGACGGCCTCTGCCAGATCGGCCATTTTCCGCGGATCGGTATGGGCTTCCGGCAGACCGACTCCGGCTTCTTTCTGCAGGCCGTCGGTCACCATGTTCATCATGCCGCCCGGGCAGATGCAGGCAGGACGGTCTGCACCGCGTCCGTCCAGAATCGCGTGCAGACGGCTTTTCGGTGTAAACATCTGTGTGTCCTGATTCTTGGTTTCCATTTTGGTTACACTCCTTACATTACATTTATGTGTATGGCTTGCACTATCTGCGTTTTCCGGCGGACGGGAACATCAGGCACCGAGTAAACAGCTGTTCGTAGTTCTCTGTTGCCCCCAGTTCCATGTAATCCATCTCATGAGACAGCGTCTCGACTTCTTTTTTCACGTCACCGGACATCAATGCCATATACGCGCCGGTTCTTGATGTGTTTCCAACATATTTCAGCCGGTCACTGACTTCTTCCGGCAGGATTCCTGTTCCGGTCAGACTTTCGGCAGGAAGATGCGCGCCGAACTGTCCGGCGATCAGGACTTCATCCAGATCATGCATCTCAATGCCCGCTTTCTGCAGCAGTGCTTCAAAGCCGGACAGAATCGCGCCTTTTGCCAGCTGCACCTGGCGCACATCACTCTGTGTCACGCGGATCTCATGCGGAGCTTCTGCAAACAAAAAAGACCGTTTTCCTTCTTCATCTACCTGCAGGCGCTTTTCCCTCAGATCGTCCTCAGAAAAATGTCCGGCTTTCACAAACGCCCCGCTCTTCTTCACCACGCCGCTCTTCAGCAGTTCTCTGACGGCGGCCAGAATCCCGCTTCCGCACAGGCCGGCAGGCGCCGCGTCTCCGATGGTTTTCATCTCCACCCGATCGTCCTCAATGTTCACATCTTCCACAGCACCCTCTTCTGCGCGCATGCCGGAGCTGATGTTCATGCCTTCCAGCGCCGGCCCGGCAGCGCAGGAACAGCACAGAAGTTTCCCGTGGTGAGACAGCACGATTTCTCCGTTGGTGCCGATATCAATAAACAGCACATTCCCTTTTCGGTTCACCAGATCACACACTTCCGCGCCTGCGACGATGTCCGCTCCGATGTATGCCGAGACGGACGGCAGTGCGTACAGCCTTGCGCCGCGGGCCGCCTGAATTCCCACAGAGGCGGCCCGGATGTCCTTTGCCGATGTGAATACCGGCGCATACGGTGAACGGCCGAGAGGACGCGCGTCAGCGCCCAGGAGAAGGTGCATCATCGTACAGTTTGCAGCAACCGCGATTTCATAAATTCTTTCCCGACGCACCCCTGCTTTCCGGCACGCCTCGTCCAGCATCCCCATGATGGAATCCGCAATTGCCTTCTGCAGCTCTGCGGCGCCCGTGTCCGGATGTTCAATTTCATAGGTGATCCGGCTCAGCACGTCCTGGCCGTAATGCTTCTGCGCGTTTACCTGCGACGCGTCCGCCAGGATTTTTCCCGTATTCAGATTCACAAGCGAGCAGACCACGGTCGTCGTGCCGATGTCTACCGCCGCACCGTACAGCTGATCCTCCGTATTTCCCTCCTCAACAGCAATGATCCGCCCCCGGTGCAGAACGGCGGTATACGTTCCCGGAAGACGCCCTCCGCCCGGAAGAGCCTCAGGATCCACCGACTGCGCCCCGGTCTTTTCCTTCAGAATCTCCTCAAACGGCGTCTGCAGTTCCAGTGTCGGCGCCTCAATCTTCACCGCGCGCTTGCAGGTATCCGGATGATGCGTGAATTCCGGCATGTATCCGCCGGCCAGAACCTCCGTTTTCTTCTCCTTCTGCAGAAGTTCAATGGTCAGGTCAGACTGCACGTCCATCATACAGCACAGATGGATGCCTTCCTCTCGTTCTTTTTCCGACAAAAGGTGAAGTTCTTCATCGGTAAAGCCAAGAGGCTCTCCGCCCTGAGAAGCGATCACCCGCACCCGGCACTTTCCGCACAGGCCCTTGCCGCTGCACGCGTTATCCACATAGATCCGGTTATTCAGCAGCACCTGCATCAGATTTTCACCCGGTTCACATTCCAGCTCCCGGGAGATTGACGGTATATATACATGAAACATATGGATCAGATCTCTCCTTTCTATGTCTATGCAATCTATTCCAATATGCAGAATCATCCATATTGACTATAATCCCGGCACGCGGTGAAGTACCAATTCAAGATTTCTATATTACGGCATTTCCGGTATTTCCGCCGCAAAAAAGAAAATCGGCTTGCCCGTCTGCACAAAAATGACGGTCAAGCCTTATCCATACTGACAATATGCTGATACAGCCGCTGCCGCAATAATGACGCAGCACGCCGGGTCTTCAGACTTTCAGCATACGCACGCTTCCCAGTTCTCCGAACAGCGCGCCTTCCTGATCACCTCCGGCCGTAATCAGCAGGAAAGTCTGGAACTCTCCCGGCGAAATCGCCTGTTTAAGGATTTCTGCTCCATTTTCCTCCGTGTATCCGGTGCGCATCATCTCCTCTGCGCTGCGGATGACGTCATCGCTGTTCCGGTGCAAAGCGCGCCTGCACTCCGCAGAGCCGTCGCTGCTCTTTCCCAGCCAGAGGAATTCATGCTCCAGTCCTGCGTCTACGAGTGTATCTGCCGCAGAAAGCGCAAGCTCAGCCAGGCGGCTCTTTCGCTCCGGCGTAATTATGTGTCCTGCCTGCACATAATTTAAAAACAGCACAGCAATCTTTCCGCTGACCGGCTGATCTGCAAGTGCAGAGAACGCCACCGGTTCAAATGCCTTGACGACCCAATGATGCGTGCGGTTTTCAGCGTCTTGCGCTGCGCCTGCCGATACCGCCTGATCTGCGCCGTTGGCTGCTGAATGTCCAGCCCCGTCTGCCTGTGCAGTGTTTCCGGAAGAGCCGAGAAACGATCCCTGAAATTCATCGCCCCGGGCGAACAGGTAGACGCCCGCCGAACCGGACGCAAAGAATCTCGCCGGAAGTTCAACCTGACGGATCTCCGGCTGATAGAAGATCTCCGCCTGCGATCCTGCGATCACATACTCCTTCTTTCTGCCAAAAGCATCCTGAATCCGCGCATTATTCAAGGTGACATGGATTACGCCGCAGCGCGTTTCCGTCACATTCATCTTATATCCGGTTCCTCCCCTGCGTGTCAGAAGAAAATCCGCAGATGTCTCGCTGTTCTCTCCGGTCAGCAGGTTTGCGACATTCAGATCTGCGTGACAGGAGGCAAACATAACCGTCTGCGCAGGACCTTCCGCCTTCAGTCTGACCAGAGCCGTCTCCCCTTTGACTGCTTTCTTTTTTGTGCTGACTGTACCGAATTTCAGATCCTTTGCTGCCTTCACAGCCAGATAGGTCAGCAGCTCATACAAGAGCATGACTCCGATGATCACTGTCAGCACTACATTTGGAATAAACACATCGATCATGAGCAAGACCGTGAAAATCTTTGTAAACCTGTTCCCTTTCAGCTTAAAATTACGATTCATTGTATTTTCCTCACATTGTCTCAGCCGCGTCTGCGGCATCGGATGATATCCCCCTATAGTATTTATTCTACTACAGAAGCCTCAGAAGATTAAGCTCTGGTTTTAAAGCCGCCTCAACGACAAAAAAACACCGGGGGAAGTCCCCCGATGTCTATGGTATCTTTAATCTCTTGTTCTTCTTGAAACCGCGTTATACGAGCTCCAGGAATACTACCTCAGAATTGTCGCCTCTGCGAGGTCCCAGCTTGAGGATTCTTGTGTATCCGCCGCTGCGGTCAGCATATCTCGGCGCAATGTCGTCGAACAGCTTGGATGCAACGTCTTCATCAAATACATATCCCAGAACCTGTCTTCTTGCAGCCAGATCTCCGCGCTTTGCGAGTGTGATCAGCTTCTCAGCCTCTCTTCTTGCTTCCTTTGCGCGTGTATCTGTTGTGGAGATTCTCTCCTCTCTGAAGAGATCGGTGACAAGATTTCTAAGCATCGCTTTTCTGTGCGCGCTGTTTCTGCCCAGTTTTCTATATCCCGGCATGTCAATTCTCCTTCCGTCTACTCCTCACTCGGCTTCAGACCCAGTCCGAGCTCTGCGAGTTTATTCTTTACTTCTTCCAGAGACTTTTTACCGAGGTTGCGGAACTTCATCATATCCTCTTCTGTCTTTTCGGTCAGCTCCTCAACAGTGTTGATGTTGGCGCGCTTCAGACAGTTATACGATCTGACGGAGAGCTCCAGCTCCTCAATGGTCATCTCCAGTGCCTTTTCTTTCTGGTCTTCTTCCTTCTCGACCATGATTTCCATATTGCCCGTAGAGTCATCCAGCTCAATAAAGAGGTTTAAATGCTCCCGCATGATCTTCGCTCCGATGGATACGCCTTCTTCAGGTGTAACGGAGCCGTCGGTCCAGATTTCAAGGACAAGTCTGTCATAGTCAGTGACCTGACCAACTCTGGTGTTCTCAACGGTGAAGTTGACTTTTCTGACCGGTGTATAAATAGAATCCACCGGAATAACAGAAATTGGCGTGCTCTCTGTCTTGTTCTGCTCTGCCGGAACGTATCCGCGTCCTCTGGCCAGGTTGATCTCCATTACCAGAGTAGCGTTTTCTTCCAATGTCGCAATGTGCAGATCCGGATTGAAAATTTCAAGGCTTTCATCGCCGACGATGTCTGCCGCTGTTACTTCCTTAGGTCCGACCGCATTGATGATGACACGCTTGGTGTCCTCGCCGTTCAGACGGACAGCCAGGTTCTTCAGGTTCAAGATGATCTCTGTCACGTCCTCCTTGACGCCCGGGATTGTCGAGAACTCGTGAAGAATACCGTCAATTTTCACCGATGTCACTGCTGCTCCCGGGAGAGAGCTGAGCAGGATTCTTCTCATCGCGTTTCCCAGAGTTGTACCATATCCTCTTTCAAGAGGTTCTACGATAAACTTTCCATAGCTTCCATCTTCGCCGATTTCTTTGCTTATCGTTGGTTTTTCGATTTCTAACACTTAAAAAACCTCCTTTTAATCCAAACGCTATAACCTCGAGCAGGCTATTATTTGGAGTACAACTCGACGATCAGATGCTCTGCGATCGGTGTGTCAATATCCTCTCTGGTTGGCAGTACCAGTACTTTTCCCTCCAGCTTGTCTACATCAACAGACAGCCAGGACGGAACGGTAATCTGCATATCTCTGATTTCCTTGAACTTAGGAGAATTCTGGCTCTTCTCCTTAACCTTGATGACATCTCCGGCTTTGATCTCCAGGGACGGAGAATTAACCTTTTTGCCGTTCAGTCTGAAGTGGCCGTGAACAACCATCTGTCTTGCTTCTTTTCTGGAAGAAGCAAATCCCAGTCTGTAAACGACATTGTCCAGTCTGCGCTCGAGCAGTACGAGCAGGTTGTCACCGGTAACACCGTTCGCTCTGTCTGCTCTCTCGAACAGGTTTCTGAACTGTGTTTCCTGAACTCCGTAGAATCTCTTTGCCTTCTGCTTCTCTCTGAGCTGCATTCCATACTCAGACATCTTATGTCTCATCTGACCATGCTGTCCAGGAGCGTAGCTTTTCTTATCCAGCGCGCACTTAGGGCCGTAGCATCTGTCTCCCTTAAGGAACATCTTCTGGCCTTCTCTTCTGCACAGTCTGCAGTTTGCACATGTATATCTAGCCATAGTTTACTTACTCCTCCCTTCCATCAGACTCTTCTTCTCTTCGGCGGACGGCATCCGTTATGCGGAATCGGTGTGATGTCCTTGATCATGGTGATCTCCAGGCCTGCTGCCTGCAGAGCGCGGATCGCAGACTCTCTTCCGGAACCCGGTCCCTTTACATAAACTTCAACTGTCTTCAGACCATGCTCCATAGCAGCCTTAGTAGCAGTCTCTGCAGCCATCTGTGCCGCAAACGGAGTGGACTTCTTAGATCCTCTGAATCCGAGGGAACCCGCACTGGACCAGGACAGCGCATTTCCGTCCATGTCAGTCAGTGTTACGAGTGTATTGTTAAAAGTGGACTGAATATGAGCCTGACCCTTTGTAATGTTCTTACGCTGGATCTTCTTTCTTCTAGTCGATTTGTTCTTCTGATTCTTAGGCATATCTTACGTCCTCCTTCCTTACTTCTTTTTTCTTCCAACAGTTCTCTTAGGACCCTTGCGAGTACGAGCGTTGGTCTTGGTCTTCTGACCTCTTACAGGAAGACTTCTTCTATGTCTGATTCCTCTGTAGCTTCCGATTTCCATCAAACGCTTGATGTTCATGGAAACTTCACGTCTGAGATCACCTTCAACCATGTATTCGTTGTCGATGACCTTTCTGATCTTACCAGCCTCATCCTCAGTCAGATCTTTGACTCTCGTGTCCGGATTAATTCCGCACTCTTCGAGGATTTTCTTGGCTGATGTTCTGCCAATTCCATAGATATAAGTGAGTCCGATTTCAACTCTCTTATCTCTCGGCAAATCTACGCCGGCTATACGAGCCATACGCTTCCTCCTTTCCTATCTTCCGTCGCTACTCCGGGAGCGATATAGACAGGTGTTCGATGTTATAATGTTAGGCATGCGGCCCCGGCACCGCACCCGTACATGCGCCGTCTGATCCTGTAACTCCAGCCGCGGAATTTAACCAGCCATCGGCATGCAGTCTCCAGACAGCAAAAAACAATGTTACTTGCGTAACTACGATAGTTTACCATGTAAATACAAAAAGCGCCAGAATGTTTTTTGTTCTTTTTGAAAAACACTCTGGCGCTTTTATATTTGTCTTATCTATTAACCCTGTCTCTGCTTATGCTTAGGATTCTCACAGATAACCATGACCTTGCCATGTCTCTTAATGACCTTGCACTTTTCGCAGATAGGTTTTACAGAAGCTCTTACTTTCATGTCAACCTCCTATCAAATGATCCGGTTTGAACAAGCTTTTCCAGACAAAGAATAACCGATCAAGGCCGCTTTGTCTAGCCCCTGTCTCTCCAGACGATTCTGCCGCGAGTCAGATCATAAGGTGAAAGCTCAACTTTGACCTTGTCGCCAGGCAGAATCCTGATGTAATTCATTCTGATTTTTCCTGAAATATGCGCCTCTACTTCGAAACCGTTTTCGAGCTTGACCTTAAACATTGCATTCGGCTGAGCATCGACTACAGTTCCCATAGCTTCAATCACGTCTTTTTTCGCCAAATTCTACACCTCTTCCTTCATGTGTGAACTTCTGGCTCTGTCCGCCTCTGAAGCCATTATGCTTCAAGCGCAGCGGAGACGTTTTTAAACGTCACTGGCAGCGGTGTGGAGCCGTCAATGTTTGCGATGATTCCCGCCTTCTCGTAATAGTCGATCAGCGGTTTAGTCTGCTTGTTATAAACGCTGATTCTGTTTGTGGCAGTTTCAACGTTGTCATCTTTTCTCTGAACGAGTTCCGATCCGCAGACATCGCAGATGCCTTCCTTCTTAGGAGGCATGCCCGTAATGTGGTAGCTTGCGCCGCACTTCGGGCAGACACGGCGGCCGGTGATGCGTTCCATAAGAACTTTATCCTCAACTTCAAGATTGATTACCACCGTCAGCGGCATATCATGCTGCTTCAGGAATTCATCAAGCTTTTCAGCCTGATGGACAGTTCTCGGAAAGCCGTCCAGGATGAAGCCCTTCTTGCAGTCATCCTCCAGCAGGCGGCTGGTTGCAATCTCAATAACGAGATCATCCGGTACAAGCTCTCCCTTGTCCATGTACTCTTTTGCCTTCTTGCCAAGCGCGGTGCCCTTGCTGATATTCTCTCTGAAAATATCTCCGGTCGAGATGTGAGGAATATTATATTTCTCAACAATCTTGGCTGCCTGTGTGCCCTTGCCTGCTCCCGGAGGGCCTAAAAGAATTGTTCTGATCATAATTTCATCTCCCATTCTTTTCCGCACTATTTATTAAGAAAGCCTCGATAATTTCTCATCAGCATCTGATTCTGCAGCTGCTGTACAGTATCAAGCGCAACACCTACGGCAATCAGAAGGGATGTTCCGCCGAAACGGATATCCAGTCCTGTATACTGAGAAACCAGTGTAGGCAGCGTTGCTACAACAGCCAGGAAAATCGCACCGACAATCGAAATTCTGGACATGACATTGCTCAGATATTCTGTAGTCGGCTTGCCCGGACGAATTCCAGGAATGAATCCGCCGTTGGCTTTCATATCTTTAGAAATCTCTACCGGATTAAATGTAATCGCAGTGTAGAAATAGTTAAAGAAGATAATCAGCGCGACATTCAATACGGCATAAACCCAGACTCCAGGGCTTCCTGCAGGCGACAGGTACTTCTCACAGAAATGGTAGAAACCCGTTCCAGGGAAGAAGTACATAATTGTCAGCGGGAACTGGAGCAGTGAAAGCGCAAAGATGATCGGAATTACTCCGGCCTGGTTGACTTTCAGAGGAATGTGTGTGGACTGACCGCCGTACATCTTTCTTCCGACAACACGCTTTGCGTACTGAACCGGAATCTTTCTGGTTCCCTGCTGAACTTCGATGACGCCGACTACTACGACGACAGCAAAGATAATGAAGAGAATCAGGGAAATGACGGACATGGATCCGCCGCTGACCTTGCTCGCGATCTCAGAGATCTGGCTCGGCACTCTGGCAATAATGCCGCCGAAAATCAACAGCGAGATTCCATTTCCAACACCATATTCATTAATCTGCTCTCCCAGCCACATCAGGAATGTTGTTCCTGCAGTCAGGATTAATGTGATTACAATGAAGTTAAAGACCGACTGATTAATAATCGCCTTTCTGAACAGACCGAATGTCAGACCCAGCGCCTGGATGACAGCCAGAACAACTGACATGTAACGCGTGATCTGAGCCATCTTCTTGCGTCCTTCCATGCCTTCCTTCGCAAGCCGTTCAAAGTACGGGAATGCGACGGTCAGCAGCTGCACAATGATGGACGCCGTAATGTACGGCGTGACACTGAGTGCAAATACAGTAAAGTTTGCAAAGGATCCGCCAGAGAAGAGGTTGAACAGTTCGAGAATACCCATGTTTCCATTGGTAAACATCTCTGCCAGAACCTCATGGTTAATTCCCGGTACTGGGATATTGGATCCGATTCTGAATACTACGAGCATCAGTAATGTGAAGATCATTTTCGACCGGATTTCTTTTACTCCGAAAGCCTGGCGAATGGTCTTTAACATTTCCATTTAAATCACCTCGGCCTTTCCGCCGGCTGCCTCGATCTTCTCTTTTGCACTCTTAGTGAATTTGCTAGCCTGAACAGTCAGCTTCTTCTGGAGTTCACCGTCTCCGAGAATCTTAACACCGTCATTGAGCTTCTTAACGACGCCATCTTCTTTCAGAAGTTCCGGCGTAACAACTGTTCCGTCTTCATATCTGTTGAGGACATCAACATTGATCGCAGAATACTCTGTAGCGAAAATGTTTGTGAATCCTCTCTTTGGCAGACGTCTGTACAGCGGCATCTGGCCTCCCTCGAAACCAAGTCTTACACCGCCGCCGCTTCTCTGCTTCTGGCCGTTCATACCTCTGCCGCCGGTCTTTCCCTGACCGGTTGCGTTGCCGCGGCCCTTTCTCTTGCGGGATCTCTTAGCACCTGCCGGTGCAATATATTCATGCAGCTTCATTCTAGTACGCACCCCCTTGCTATGCTTCTTCTACAGTGAGAAGATGCGGAACCTTAGCAACAGCACCGCGTGTAGCCGGTGTGTCATCTAATACAACAGAATGGTGCATCTTCTTAAGTCCCAGTGCTTCAACAACTTTCTTCTGCTTAGGGGAAGCACCAATCGGGCTTTTCGTCAATGTGATCTTAATTTTACCAGCCATTGTCTTCCTCCTGTTATCTCATGATCTCTTCCGGTGTCTTGCCTCTCAGCTTTGCAACACTCTCTACAGTCTTCAGCTGTCTCAGACCTTCCAGTGTAGCGAGAGCGATGTTTCCGGAGTTGTCAGAACCAACGGATTTAGCTCTGACGTCGCGGATTCCCGCAGACTCCAGAACTGTACGGGCAGAGGATCCTGCCAGTACTCCGGTTCCTGCCGGAGCCGGCATCAGAAGAACCTTAGCAGCTCCGTGTACGCCGATGTTTCTGTGTGGGATTGTTGTTCCAACCATTGGAACATAAATCATATTCTTCTTTGCAGCTTCAGTTGCCTTTCTGACAGCTTCCGGAATTTCAGCAGACTTTCCGAGTCCAACGCCTACGTGGCCGTTATGATCTCCGACTACGATAGTAACGCTGAATCTCATGTTGCGGCCGCCCTTTACAGTCTTGGCAACACGTCTGATATTGATGATGGTTTCCGTCAGATCAAGCTTGGAAGCATCAATTGTATTACGCATTCTATTTCCTCCCGTTAGAACTTCAGTCCAGCCTCGCGAGCTCCATCTGCGAGTTCCTTAACTCTTCCGTGGTACAGGAATCCGCCTCTGTCAAAAGCAACCTCTGTGATGCCCTTTTCCAGTGCTCTCTTTGCTACTGCTTCGCCGACTTTTCTTGCGGCTTCTTTATTTCCGCCGTTCTTGATCTCAGCCTTGATATCCTTATCAAGTGTGGATGCCGCAGCCAGAGTCTTGCGCTGTGTATCGTCAACGATCTGGCATGCGATATTCTTATTTGATCTGAATACGCAAAGTCTCGGCTTCTCAGGAGTTCCGTTCAGGTCTTTTCTCAGTCTGTGATGTCTCTTCAGACGCTTGTCATTCTTACTCATCTTTGCCATTACACTCACTCCTTTCCGTTATGCCTTAGCTCCGGTCTTTCCTTCTTTTCTGCGGATATGCTCGCCATCGTAGCGGATTCCCTTGCCCTTGTATGGCTCAGGCTTTCTCCACTGACGGATCTTAGCCGCATAATTTCCGACCAGCGCCTTGTCAATACCCTTAACAACAACGGTGTTATTATCAGGAGCTTCTGTTGTGATGCCCTCCGGATCTTCCATCTCTACCGGATGTGAGAATCCAAGGTTCATGACAAGCTTATTTCCCTTTTTCTCTACTCTGTAGCCGACTCCCTCAACGATCAGCTTCTTCTCATAACCCTTGGTTACACCGACAATCATGTTTTCGATCAAGGATCTTGAGAGACCATGCTGCGCTTTGTCTGTTCTGTTGTCAGAAGCTCTCTTCAGGATAACTTCATTTGCTTCAACAGATACAGTAATCTTATCGCTGATTTCCTGGCTGAGCTCGCCCTGAGGTCCTTTAACGGTTACAACGTTGCCGTCAACCTTAACCTCAACACCGGCAGGAAGCTCAACAGGCTTATTACCTATTCTTGACATATTGCACTACCTCCTACCATACATAACAAATGACTTCGCCGCCGATTCCCTGTTTTCTGGCATCCTTGTCGCTCATCACTCCGTTGGAAGTGGAGATGATGGCAATTCCCAGTCCGCCGAGAACTTTCGGAACCTCGTTTGCATGAGCGTAAACTCTCATACCAGGCTTGGAAATCCTCTTAATTCCAGTGATAACTTTCTCTTTATTTGAACCGTACTTCAATGTCACGTGGATGTTCTTCTGAACGTTGCCGCTGTCCACAATGTCATAAGATGCGATATATCCCTCATCAAGGAGAATCTGGGCGATTGCCTTCTTCATTCTTGTTGCAGGGAAATCGACAGTTTCATGACCAACAGAATTGGCATTTCTGATTCTTGTGAGCATATCCGCGATTGGATCTGTCATTGTCATTACGCTATTCTCCCTTCTGGTATGTTTACCAACTTGCTTTCTTTACGCCCGGAATTTCTCCTTTATACGCAAGCTCTCTAAAGCAGACTCTGCAAATTCCGTACTTCTTCAGGACGGAGTGCGGACGTCCGCAAATCTTACATCTGGTATATGCGCGAGTCGCATATTTAGGCTTTCTCTGCTGCTTTACCTTTAAAGACTTTTTAGCCATTACACCCTCCTAAGTAGACTACTTTTCAAACGGCATGCCCAGGAGCTCGAGAAGCGTTGCCGCCTCTTCGTCTGTCTTAGCCGTTGTAGTGAATACAATGTTCATTCCCTTGATCATATCTACATCATCGTAGTTGATTTCAGGGAAAATCAGCTGCTCCTTAACGCCCATGGAGTAGTTGCCTCTTCCATCGAAGGAATTGCGGCTAACGCCTCTGAAGTCTCTTACACGCGGAAGAGAAACATTGAAAAGCTTGTCAATGAAGTAGTACATGTTGTCGCCGCGCAGTGTAACTTTGGCGCCGACCGGCTGACCCTGTCTGACCTTGAAGTTCGCAATGGACTTTCTCGCCTTTGTGACTACCGGCTTCTGTCCTGCGATTGCAGCGATTTCATTAACAGCAGTTTCGAGAACCTTGGAATTATCCTTCGCCTCTCCCAGTCCCATATTGATCGTTACTTTCTCAACCTTAGGAACTTCCATAACGTTGGAGTAATGGTACTTTTCCTGAAGCTGTTTAAATACTTCATTCTTATAAGTATCCTTTAATCTGGCTGTCATACGTTCCCCCTCCTTTCCTAGTCTAATACGTCTCCGGTCTTCTTGTTGACTCTGACCTTGACGCCGTCTTTGAATGCATAGCCGACCTTAACAGCCTGCTTGCTCTTTTCGTCATAATACATTACATCGGAAACATCGATAGGACCTTCCACGTGCTTGATCTGAGCAGCCTCAGTTCTAGTCTGCTTCTGATGCTTAGCCTGAACGTTGACGCCCTTAACGACAACTCTGTGCTCTGCAGGCATAGCCTTCAGAACTTTTCCGGTCTTGCCCTTGTCTTTTCCGGTAATAACGATTACCATATCATCTTTTTTAATACGCATTCGTTACTCCCTCCTACAGTACTTCCGGAGCAAGTGACACGATCTTCATGAAGCCAGCGTCTCTGAGCTCTCTGGCAACAGGTCCGAAAATACGTGTTCCTACCGGAGTCTTATCTTCTTTACTCTTGATGATAACCGCAGCGTTCTGATCGAAACGAACGTAGCTTCCGTCAGCTCTTCTGGTTCCCTTCTTGGATCTTACGACAACGGCTCTGACAACGTCGCCCTTCTTGACAACGCCGCCTGGTGTAGCTTCCTTAACTGCGCAAACAATGATGTCTCCAATGTTCGCATACTGACGGCTCGTTCCGCCCAGAATGCGGATGCAGAGGAGTTCTTTTGCACCTGAGTTGTCCGCGACTTTCAGTCTTGTTTCTGTCTGAATCATGCTCTGGCGCCTCCTTATTTAGCCTTCTCAACGATCTCGACCAGTCTCCATCTCTTGTCCTTGGACAGCGGTCTGGTTTCCATGATTCTAATGCGATCGCCTACTCTGCACTCGTTATTCTCATCGTGAGCCTTTACCTTCTTAGTCCTCTTTACTGACTTTCCGTAAAGAGAATGTCTAACGAAGTCTTCGAATGCAACGACAACAGTCTTGTCCATCTTGTCACTGACAACGACGCCGACTTTTGTTTTTCTGCTGTTTCTTTCGTCTGCCATTTTACATCCTCCTTCCGGTTATGCCTGGACCTGATCCAGCTCTTTCTCTCTGATAATTGTCTTTACTCTGGCGATGTTTCTCTTGACTTCTCTCATCTGAACAGGATTGTCAAGCTGACCAGTTACATGCTGGAATCTGAGGTTGAACAGCTCTTTCTGCATCTTTTCGAGTTCTGCACTCAGCTCAGCATCTGTCATCTCTCTAATCTTATTTAAATCCATTATGCTTCACCGCCTTCTGCCTTTTCCGGCTCCTTCTTTACGAACTCGGACTTGATCGGCAGCTTGTGACCAGCCAGTCTCATAGCCTCTCTTGCCTGTTCCTCAGTAACTCCGCCGATCTCGAACATAACTCTGCCCGGCTTAACAACTGCTACCCAGTACTCTGGAGAACCTTTTCCGGATCCCATACGTACTTCAGCCGGCTTCTTTGTTACAGACTTATGTGGGAAGATCTTAATGTATACTTTACCACCACGCTTAGTATATCTTGTCATGGCAATTCTGGCAGCCTCGATCTGGTTGGAAGTGATCCATCCGCACTCATCTGCCATCAGACCAAAATCACCGTATGTTACGGTATTGCCCTTGGTGGCCTTACCCTTCATTCTTCCTCTATGAACTCTTCTATGCTTAACGCGCTTAGGCATCAACATGGCGATGTTCCTCCTTTCAACTTATATTATTCGTTTGTCTCCTGTGCTTCAGCCGGTGCAGACTCAGCCTGCTCAGCCTTAGGAGCTGCCTTAGGAGCCTTTCTCTTTCTCGGGTTGACAGCCTTTGCAGCTCTGTGATCGTCTCTGCGGTCAAACTTTCTTCTGCCGCCGCGGCGATCGTCTCTTCTGCCTCTTCTGTCCTTTCTGCCGCCCTCGCGCTTATCCTCGCGAATTGTGCTCTGCAGACCCTTATCGAGAATCTCACCATGGTTAATCCAAACCTTAACGCCGATTCTACCATATGTAGTATCTGCTTCAGCGAATCCGTAGTCGATGTCCGCTCTCAGTGTGTGCAGCGGAACATTACCCTCGCTGTACTGCTCCTTACGTGCGATTTCAGCACCGCCCAGTCTTCCGGAGCAGAGAATCTTGATTCCCTTTGCGCCGGACTTCATGGTTCTGCCGATCGCCTGCTTCATTGCTCTTCTGAAGGAGATTCTGTGCTCCAGAGCTTCTGCAACACTCTCAGCTGTCAGCTGAGCATCCATCTCGCTTCTTCTGACTTCCTCGATGGAGATGCTGATCTTCTTATCTGTCATCTTCTCCAGGTCAGCCTTCAGCTGATCAATGCCTGCTCCGGATCTTCCGATAACCATTCCCGGACGTGCAGTAGAGATGACAATGCGCATTTTATTATCTCCGGATCTCTCGATAACAACGTGAGATACTCCGGCACTGTAAAGCTTCTTCTTAACGTAGGTTCTGATGTTGTGATCCTCTGCGAGGTAATCAGCGAACTGTTCTTTTCCGGCATACCATTTGGAATCCCAGTCCTTGATAACGCCTACTCTTAACCCATGCGGGTTTACCTTCTGACCCATTCAATGAACCTCCTGACTTAATCTCTTTCCTTAAGAGTAACTGTCACGTGACTGGATCTCTTAAGGATTACTGATGCTCTACCCTGAGAACCGGCTCTCCATCTCTTCATGGTCGGTCCCTGGTTAGCACTGATCTCTGCTACGTATAAATTATCCGGATTCATGTCAAAATTGTTTTCAGCGTTAGCTGCTGCAGATTCAACAACTTTCTCTACAATTTCAGAACCTTTTCCTGGCGTGAATCTGAGAATATTCAGTGCCTCATTCAAGTCTTTTCCTCTTACCAGGTCGGTAACAGGCTTCAGCTTAATAGGAGACATTCTGACATATTTTGCAGTTGCTTTTGCTTCCATTTCTTATCTCCCTTTCTATCTAGCCTTTGTCGCCTTATCCGCTGCGTGACCTCTGAATGTTCTGGTAGGAGCGAACTCTCCGAGCTTATGTCCAACCATATCTTCAGTAACATATACAGGCACATGCTTTCTGCCGTCATGAACAGCAATGGTATGTCCTACGAACTGCGGGAAAATCGTGGAGGATCTGGACCAGGTCTTTACGACTTTCTTCTCGTTCGCTGCATTCATTTCTTCTACAGCCTTCAGCAGCTTAGGATCTACGAAAGGGCCCTTCTTAATCGATCTGCTCATTTATTCGTGCTCCTTCCTACTATTTATCATTTCTTCTCTTTACGATATATTTATTGGAGTCCTTGTTCTTCTTTCTGGTCTTATAACCAAGAGCAGGCTTACCCCAAGGTGTAACCGGGCTCTTGCGTCCGATCGGAGCACGTCCTTCACCACCACCGTGCGGATGGTCGTTCGGGTTCATGACAGAACCTCTTACTGTAGGTCTCCATCCCATATGTCTTCTTCTTCCGGCTTTACCAATCTGAATGTTGGAATGCTCGCCGTTGCCGACCTCGCCGACAGTAGCTCTGCATACAGCCAGAACGTTTCTCAGCTCTCCGGAAGGCAGTCTCAGCAGTGCGTACTTTCCTTCCTTAGCCATCAGCTGTGCGCCGTTTCCAGCGGATCTTACCAGCTGTCCGCCCTTTCCAGGCTTCATCTCGATGTTGTGTACCAGTGTACCAACCGGGATATTTGCCAGAGGCAGAGCGTTTCCTACCTGGATATCAGAGTCCGGTCCGGAAACGATCGTAGCTCCGACTTTCAGTCCTTCCGGAGCGAGGATGTATCTCTTCTCACCATCAGCGTAGTTGATCAGAGCGATGTTTGCAGATCTGTTCGGATCATACTCGATGGTGGCAACTTTTCCAGGAACATTGTCCTTATTACGCTTGAAGTCGATGATTCTGTACTTCGGTCTTACTCCGCCGCCTCTGTGACGAACGGTGATCTTACCACGCGTATTGCGGCCTGCATGCTTCTTCAGAGTAACCGTAAGGGATTTCTCCGGAGTGCTGGTCGTGATTTCTTCAAACGTGGAGACCGTCATTCCTCTGAGACCCGGGGTTGTTGGATTATACTTCTTGATTCCCATTGATTACAACCTCCTATTTATTACAGACTCGAGAAGAACTCGATCTCTTTACTGTCTTCCGTAAGAGTAACAATTGCTTTCTTATAAGCAGCTGTTCTTCCGACGGTTCTTCCCATTCTCTTTAACTTGCCGTTTACGTTCATGATGTTGACCTTAGCGACGTTTACATCGAAGATCTCTTCAACTGCGTTCTTTACTGCAGTCTTGTCAGCATCTACGGCAACCTTGAACGTGTACTTCTTATCTGCAGTCAGGTCCATGCTCTTTTCAGTGATGACCGGCTTCAGGATTACGTCGTAAGCGGATCTCATTATAAGTACACCTCCTCGATCTTCTTTACAGCTTCCTTGGTAACGATGAAGCTTGTGTGATTTACAATCTCATAAACATTCATGTTGGAAGCCAGGACTGTTCTTACTCCCGGGATGTTGGCAGCGGAGCGAACAACATTGTCATCCTTCTCTGCAGTAACGATCAGCGCCTTCTTTGCAGCGTTGATGTTCTTCAGTGTTGCTGCCATCTCCTTTGTCTTAGGAGCGTCAAACTTCAGCTCATCCAGTACGATGATTTCGCCGTCAGCAACCTTAGCGGAGAGTGCGGAACGAAGAGCGAGTTTCTTAACTTTCTTCGGAACTGCATATCTGTAATCTCTCGGCTTTGGTGCGAACACAATTCCTCCGCCGATCTGTGACGGGTCTGTTGTGCTTCCCTGTCTGTGACGGCCGGTTCCCTTCTGTCTGAACGGCTTTCTTCCGCCTCCTCTGACTTCGGCTCTGGTCTTTGCGGACTGTGTGCCCTGTCTCTGGTTGGCAAGATAATTCTTTACAACTTCATGAACGGCATTCTCGTTTGGCTCGATGCCGAATAATTCATCATTCAACTCAATTGTTCCGGCTTCCTGTCCGGCCATGTTGAGCATCTTAACTGTTGCCATTGCGCGTCCTCCTTTCTCAGCTATTCCTATTTGTCATCCTGACCTTTAACGGCATATCTGATTTTCAGCAGACCGCCTCTGCCGCCCGGAACAGCGCCCTTGACAAGCATAAGATTTCTGTCAGTATCAATTTTTACCAGTTTAACATTCTGAACAGTGACTGTGTCGCGACCCATTCTTCCCGGACCGTCGTTTCCAGGGAATACTCTGGAAGGATATGTCGCTGCTGCCAGGCCCCCGGCAAGTCTCTTGTGCTTGGAGCCGTGGCTCATCGGTCCTCTGCTGTGACCGTGTCTCTTGATGTTGCCCTGTGTTCCCTTACCCTTGGATACGCCGGTGATGTCCAGTTTCTTGCCTTCCTCAAAGTCAGCAACTGTGATCTCCTGTCCAAGTTCGTAAGTCTCTCCCTCGTCGTTTCTGAACTCTGCCAGATACTTCTTAGGAGCTGTCTCACTCTTGGCGAAGTGGCCAGTCATAGGCTTGTTCACACGATGCAGTTTCTGGTCTTCATATCCGACCTGAACTGCATTGTATCCGTCAGTTTCAACAGTCTTGATCTGTGTAACGACTTCAGGACCAGCCTGGATGACCGTTACCGGAATAACTTCACCGGACTCGGCGAAAATCTGTGTCATTCCGACTTTCTTTCCAAGAATTGCTTTCATATATGTTCCTCCAATTCTTACAGCGGATGAATCCCTTCGGATCCATCATACTAAGTGCTCATAGCGGACCGAAGCTGCACCGGTCATTCTGAGCCTTCTTACAGCGGGAGACATCCGGGTCATGAACGCCTCCATACTAAGGGAGTGTCCCTTACAGCTTGATCTCAATGTCAACTCCAGCCGGCAGGTCGAGCTTTGTCAGCGCGTCTGTTGTCTGCAGTGTGGCATTGGTTATGTCGATCAGTCTCTTGTGGGTTCTCTGCTCGAACTGCTCTCTGCTGTCCTTATACTTATGAACCGCACGAAGGATTGTTACGACCTCTTTCTCTGTCGGCAGCGGAATCGGTCCGGAAACCTCAGCTCCAGTCTTCTTTGCTGTCTCGACGATTTTGGCTGCGCTCTGATCCAGCAGTGCGTGATCATAAGCCTTCAGCCTGATTCTGATTTTCTGTAATTCGCTCATGTGTTCCTCCTGTTAATTGTTTGGTACTGTTTTCGCTATTCTCGTACGAGGGGCTCCAACGCCTGCATTTCAACGTGCGTCACGCTTGCATCCCTTGCACACGCTCATGTGCGTTTCCATGAAAAAACGCACAAAAGAAAAGCCGGCGAGCTCCTTCGCCCCCGTCGCGCGGGGACAATTCTCAGCGGAAATTACCTGATAGCTCAGCAACTTCCCGCATCTTCGCCTTATACAAGCTTTTCCAGTATAAACGATATGCAAAATAAATGCAAGAGATTTTTGCTCTTTTATTCCCGACTTTTTTCATCTTTCGTTTTTTGAACCGCAGTGTTTATAACCGGTCCGGGAGCCGACACTTTGACACGCGTCCACGCGTACACCTTTCGCTCCCGTTATCATAAAATGCTGACAATTCCAGAGTCCCCTTGCGCTGTATTTTTTGTCCCCGGACTCCCTGCATACCCTGAGAACGTCCCCATTCTGCCGCACCCGCGCCCTCCGCCCGCCATAAGAAAAACACCTCCCCGCCGCGTCTGCAGCCAGAAGGTGTTTCCTATCAGAGGGTTATCATCATCGCCCCGCCGGAAAACTGCGGAAATTTCCAGATTCAACGGCAGAGCGCATGTATGCGTAAATTAACTTTTCGATGTTCTGAAATTCATTCAGACTTCATTGCGTCTGATCGACGCTCCGGTTTAATAATTCTCCGGCTTTACCTGGAAGAAGGACTGCGGGTGCTTGCAGACCGGGCATACCTTAGGCGCTTCCTCAGAAACTACCTGGTATCCGCAGTTTCTGCACTGCCAGAGAACCTTCTCCTTCTTCTGGAAGACTTCGCCGTTCTTCACATTCTCAGCGAGTTTGCGGTATCTCTGCTCATGCTCAGCCTCTACAGAAGCTACACCTTCGAACTGACGCGCAATGTCGTCAAATCCTTCTTCTCTGGCCTCTTCAGCCATCTTCTTATACATATCTGTCCACTCGTAGTTCTCGCCGGCAGCTGCGTCGAGCAGATTCTCCTCCGTTGTTCCGATTCCGTGAGCCAGCTTGAACCACAGTTTTGCGTGCTCCTTCTCGTTGTCGGATGTCTCCTGGAAGATTGCAGCGATCTGCTCATAACCTTCCTTCTTGGCCTTGGACGCGTAGTAGCGGTACTTGTTTGTCGCCTGGGACTCTCCCGCAAATGCAGCCAGCAGATTTTCCAGTGTCTTTGTTCCTTTGAGATCTTTCATTGTCAGTTCCTCCATATCAATGTTTTTCGATTCTAAAGCGATATCTGTTAATCTTTTCTGCGCACCGTCCGCCATGTCACGGATCAATGCACGTTTTCATTATCAGAGCCTTTCTTATTTCTGAGCAGACAGTCGTTGCACACACCCTGCAGAAGCGTTTTCCCGATCCGGACATTCTCGTCCCGGATGTCAAACGTCTCGACAATCATGCGATGCAGAGCCGCAAGCTGTTCGCTGCTGGCTTTCAGATCCACGATCCGTCCGCACTGCATGCATTCCATATGCCAGTGGTCGCTCGTATCCGCATCATAATGTTCGATGTTTCCCGGCGCGATAATCTTCTGGACATCCCCATTCTGCACAAGCGCGTTCAGATTCCGGTACACCGTCGCGATGCCGATCGAAGGCATTTCCCGTTTCGCCTGCTCATATACCCACTGTGCAGTCGGGTGCGTGTGCGTACTTTTCAGCACATCCATAATCAGGCTCCGCTGTTTTGAATACCTCACTCAATTTCCCCTTTCTGATAATGATTATCATTATAATAATCTGCTGCACCCTTTTTGTCAAGCCGAATCTAGAAAATAAATATTATTCTTTTCTGTTTTATTTCTTGGGATTTATGGTATAGTATAGATAACAGTTTCAGGGGACAAAAAGCACCCGCCAAGGAGATTCCCGGAGTGCCGCCTGAAAACACAACAACCAATATCACAATTGATTACAACGGAGGAATCCGTGCAATTAAACCTTAGAACTTGAAACATTACAACATCGTACAATCTGTTTCAGAACATTAAACAAAACATATTAAACAGGAGGTAAACACATGGAACTTTTTAAATGCAACAGCTGCGGAACAATGGTATTTATGGCGCACAAGGGACACTGCAACCCGTCCTGCTGTGGAAAGCCGATGGAACTGCTCGAGCCGAACACCGTAGACGCAGCACAGGAGAAGCACGTTCCGGCAGTCACCGTTGACGGAAACCGCGTATGTGTCAAAGTCGGAAGCGTAGAGCATCCGATGACGGACGAGCATTACATCCAGATGATCATGCTGGAGACCGATAAGGGAAGCCTGCAGGTCAGACATCTGACACCAGCAGACAAGCCAGAAGCAGAGTTTGCTGTAGCTCCTGGCGAGAAGCCTGCTGCAGTATATGAATACTGCACTCTGCACGGTCTCTGGAAAGCCGAGGTTTAATCCTCCGCATGCAGGTCTTTCGGGATCACGCCGCGCCCAAGCCGGCGCCGGGCAGATAAGACCGAAAAAACAGTAAAAACAGTAAACAAAAAGAATGCATACAGGTCTGGCTCCGCAGCCAGACAGACAAAGAGACTGCAGCACGAGCGGCTATCTATCCGATGCCGGCCGTGCTGCAGTCTCTTTTGCTTGTTTTTCGATGTCCTGGATTCGGATTCCCTGTGCGATGCGAATTCCTGCACTCCCCGATCCACGCGCTCTGCCTCAGCTCACAAACACGCTTCCGCCGATGAACTCGCGAAGAATAGAATTATTCACGATCACGGAATCATCCTCAATCGTCTCAAAGAAATGCAGGAACTTCATCATCCTGCTCGCCTCTGCGTATGACGGGTCGTCCAGCGTCACTGAACGGAGCAGCGGCTCAGCGTATTTCTTCAGCACCGCGATCTCATACACGAGATAGGAATTAAACAATACGTCCGCCTCGCCACTGTACGGAAAGATGATGACATCCTCTCCGGCGCGGACTTTAGGCCACTCCTGAATCGTCTCCGACGCGCTGTGTCCGCGGAACTGATAATCTCTGACCATTCGGCGCAGAAGACGCTCATCCGTCGTCGGAACACGATTGTGTTCATCGACATTCAGCTGCGTCAGCGGACTGATGTAAATCTTGTATTTCTCTTCTTCCGGTATGCCTTCTGTCAGTTTGCCATTCAGTCCGTGAATGCCTTCAATAATGACCGGCTGGCCTGGCCGGAGAGAAGTGACTTCTTTTCCATACTCCTTATGTCCGGTCAGAAAGTTGAATACTGGAAGATCAACTGTCCTTCCCGCCAGAAGATCATTCATATTCTGTGTGAACAGATCGCGGTCGATCGCGCCGAACCCTTCATAATCCGGTTCACCATTTTCATCCAATGGTGTCTCGCCGCGCTCTTTAAAATAATCATCCGTGCTCAGACAGATCGCATTTAAACCATTGACGGCGAGCTGGACTTTCAGTCTCCGGGCAAACGTCGTCTTGCCGGAAGAAGACGGGCCGGCAATCAGAATGATCCTTTTCCGCAGCCTGCGGATCTCATCGGCAATTTCGGCGATCTTTTTCTCCTGCAGGGCCTCCGCGACCTGAATGAGGTTGTTCGCGTTCCCCTGCCGGACCTGTTCATTCAGATCTGCCACATAATTGATCTGGAGCAGACGATCCCAGCGCGTCTGTTCACCGAACGCCTGATACAGCTTCGGCTGGTTATGGTACTCCGGCAGACGGTCCGGTTCATGGTTGTTCGGAAAGCGCAGCAGCAGTCCAAAGCGGTACGCTCTCAGTTCAAAACACTTCATATAGCCGGTCGACGGCGCCATCAGTCCATATGCGAACTGGGAATATCCGTCCAGCGTATACAGCTTCAGCCGAAAATCCTTGCTGAACTCATGCATCAGCCGTACGGTGTTCTCCATATACCCCTGCTTTCCAATGATCTCTCCGATTTCAGCACTGGTTTTAAATTCCTTGCGATATGGCAAGTCCCGATCGATCAGATCCTGCATTCGATCACGGATCTTGCCGACGATTTCCTCCGGGACCGGACTGATCCCCTTCAGCTCAATGTAGAGTCCCTGGTTCAGGGAGTTTGCCACCTCCACCTGCACACCGTCCAGGACTTCATTTGCCGCAACGATAAAGATCATCGTCAGACTGTCCTGATAGACATAGCTCGCCGCCTGCGTTCTCATGTCCAGCAGCTCCACATCACACTCATGCTCCAGCTGAAAGCGGAGCCCCTCATATTTACAGTTTACGCGCGCGGCAAGTACAGTATACGGCAGTTTATCCGCCATCTGCTTATACAGCGATTCTATGCTGACGCCGCGCTGAACATCGACCTTCTGATATCTCCCATTCGGTTCTGTTTTCAGCCTGATTCTCATTCCATTTCACCTCGTTCATCCGACCATTGTCGGAAATATCTCTCTTTCATGATACCACATACCAGATGAAATACAATGTACGTAAAACCTGATACTCTCATTCGAAAATGAGCACTCAGAATCACATCCCTTACAGCCTTATGAGAATCCGTCTTCCATCGAACCAACAGGCTCATGCTCTCCCCATCGCAGTCCCTGAAAATCAGAACGGCACTTCTTCACATGAGCCGCACTGCCCGCAGGCATTTCCACGCAGCGCAGCTTCTGCAACCATCCCGGCTCCGGAAACCGCAGCCGATTCTCCATGCGTCTTCTCCTGCTCTTCATTATGAACCGAAGGCTCATCCTGTGCTGGTTCCTGCGTCTGATTGGAAACCTGCGCCTGTCCCTCTGCCTGCGCCCGGATCTCCTGTGCCGCTCGGCTCTGCTGCTCCATTTCCATCTCTCGGCGGACTTCTTCCTTCAGTTCTCTGCGCATCGCCGCAACACGGGCAGCCTCCTCGTCACGGCGCGCACACTCTTCTTCCTGGCGCGCCGTCTCATGTGCCTCTTCCTGGTCCCCGGCAGCTTCCGTCTCCGCAAGATTTTTCTCATAACGCTGATACAATTCTGTCAGAATGCGGATCTCTTCCTGGTAGAGCGTAACGCCTCTTCCCATATGCGCATGATCTTCTGACCAGTCCCGGATGTCAAACTTAGCCGGTTCCCTCCCATTCCAGCAGACCAGGTTCAGCTCCTTCTTCCATCCGTTTTTCTTTTCTGTAATGACACCGAGTCTCTCTCTGATATCGAATGAAAAATTAGAATTCTCACTTCCTCTGTTCATGGTAATCTCCCTTCTTAAAGATAAACTGTCGCAATCGGGATAACCATATGCTACCAATTTTACCATATGCTGTCAATAATAGGAGCGCAAAAAGACGCAGCCGGGAAAGAGTCACTCTTTTCCCGTACTGCGTCCCCCCTTGGCAGGGCTGCCTTTTGCCGCACTCCGCCTGAAATGTATATCGCCAATCGGCGATTATTCAGCTGTTCCAATCACTTCCACGCACACGATCTCCGGCGGGTTGTTCAACCGGAGCGGAAACGAACTGTTCCCCAGTCCGCGGCTGATGTACATCGTGGAACCCGCGAACCTGTGGCAGCCGCTCGTCAGCTTTGGAAAGACGCCCTGATCCGGAGCAAACACTCCGCGCCTTTCTTTTCCAGGCAGACAGAACTGGCCGCCATGCGCATGCCCGGAAAAGATCAGATCCGGCCGCCCTGCCGAATAATACCGGAGATACTGCGGTTCATGCGCCAGCAAAATACGCAGCGCGCCGGGCACCTCTACAACCGCCGGAATAACCAGCCCGGACTTTTTGGTGCGGTGCCCGGTTCCGGCCTGCTGCCGGCGCGCCTGAAACAGCGTATATTCCGACAGGCCCGCGATATTCACGCGCATGCCGCCCAGTTCCAGCATCCGGCCGCTGTCCATCAGCACATGTACCCCGTGCTTTTCCAGCGTCCGATACAGATCAGCCGCCTCCGTTCCCGGAAGGTCGGCTTCATGATTTCCGTTGACGTAATAAACCGGCGCCAGGTTCACCAGACCCTTTACAGCCAGCTCCGCCGCCAGATAATCGGTATGGCTCCGGTCGACCAGATCTCCGGTAATCACAATGATGTCCGGCCTGCAGCGCTCAACCGCGCGAAGCAGGCCGATCTGTCTTTCGCCAAAATACTCACTCTGGAGATCGGACACCTGGACAATCCTAAACGACGTCCCGCACGCTCCGCGCGCGGTGTAATAACTGTACTCTGCTGTTGTAATCTCTTTATTGCATTTCTGGATGAATCGGTTCATGTCAGACTCCTATAACGGAAGATCGATGTCCAGCTCTACCGGACAGTGATCGCTTCCCATAATATCCGTCTGGATCTCGGCTTTCTGTATCTTGTCCCGCAGACGGTCGCTGACCAGAAAATAGTCAATGCGCCATCCGGCGTTGTTGTCTCTGGCATGGAAACGATAGGACCACCAGCTGTAGATGCCGGTCTGGTCCGGATGCAGATAACGGAACGTGTCGGTAAATCCGGCCGCCAGAAGCTCTGTCATCTTTCCGCGCTCTTCGTCCGAGAATCCTGCATTTCCGCGGTTTGGCCCCGGATTTTTCAGGTCGATCTCCTCATGCGCCACATTCATATCGCCGCAGAGGATCACCGGCTTTTTCTGATCCAGCTCCTGCAGATACGCCCGCAGATCATCTTCCCACTGCATGCGGTAGTCGATGCGTTTCAGCCCCTGCTGGGCATTCGGCACATAGACATTGATGAGATAGAAGTTCTCGTATTCCAGAATAATCGCGCGTCCTTCATCGGTATGCGCCCCAAAATTCTTCTGTACGGACAGCGGTTCTTTCCGCATAAACACCGCTGTTCCGGAATAACCCTTTCTCTCCGCGCTGCAGAACACCTGATGATATCCCGGGAGGTCCACTTCTGCCTGTCCTTCCTGCATCTTGGTTTCCTGAATGCAGATGAAATCCGCGTCCTCCGCGGCCATCGCCTCTGTAAACCCTTTCTTCAAACAGGCGCGCAGCCCGTTTACATTCCATGAAATCAGTTTCACTGTACCTCGCGCAGCGCCGTCCGGCAGTGCGCTTCCTCCCTTCTGCTCTGTGTGCCGTTCTGTATACAGATTCTCCGGGTACGATACCCCGTATTCGAACCATTTCACACCATCCGGCACTTATGAAAATACTCCTCTTCAGATAAATCCATATCTAAAGAGGAGTATTCACAGCCATGCAAATATGAGACGCTGTCCGTCTCCTGCGCTTTCGCGCATCCTGTCCCGTCAGTATAAACGGGATATCCGGATAATGGAGCGGGTGAGGAGAATCGAACTCCCGACCCGAGCTTGGGAAGCTCGTATTTTACCATTAAACTACACCCGCCGGATATGATGACGGAGCAGCCGAGACTCCTCCGTCAACATCATTCATTATACTATTAATTGCAGGCTTCATCAAGAAAATTATCCAGCAGCCCGATTCTAACGCTGTGCGTCCATGACCGCTTTAACCTTTGCCGGGATCATGCGGCACTGGTCAATCGGAACAGCTGCCAGGGAAACGCGCAGTCCGTCTCCGAACGGGATGATGAAAATCCCCTCTTTTTCCACTTCTCTGCCCAGGGACTTCGGATCATCACATGGAATAACCGCAAAGAATCCACCGTCAAACGGCATAATCGGAAGTCCGGCTTCTTTAGCCGCTTCTTCAAACGCGCGGCCTCTAGCCAGCAGCATGTCACGAATCTCCGCACGCTCTGCCGTCACCTTCTTCAGCAGTTCCGGATCAGAGAAAATGCGCTCGATGATGCTCTGTCCTACTCTCGGACTGTTCGACCAGCTTGCGCGCGCAGAGAACTCACATACGCGTACGAACTCCTCTGCCTCTTCCTCCGTCTTGCTGAATCCGATCAGCGCGCCGCAGCGCATTCCGTAAAGCGTAAAGGTCTTAGAAAGGCTGAACGCCAGCATCGGCTTGACATTCTCCGGCAGTTCTTCCAGGAACGGCAGGAAAGAACGAGCCTTATCCTCATCTCCTGCAAAGTCGATATATGCTGTATCAACCAGCAGCGCAATCTTCTTGTCCGACGGCTGTGCAGAGAGAATGTCAATGACCTGTTTCCACTCCTCGTCTGTCATGCAGTATCCGGTCGGGTTCTGTGCCGGTGTATTCAGAATCAGCAGCAGAGAATCCTGTTCCTTCAGCAGCGCTTCAACTGCAGCCTTGAAATCCGCTGTATTGAAATGGCCTTCTTTATCAAACAGACGGAACGTTGCGATGCCGCGGCCGATCTCGTCCGCAATCTTTCCATACGGTCCCCAGTGCCAGTCCGCAACCAGGATCTTGTCTCCGCGCTGTGTGTAATTTCCTACAGCAAGACGGATAGAACCTGTTCCTCCCGGGCTTGCAACGGCTCTGACGCAGCCCTTTGGCTGGTAATCCTTCAACGCAGCCTGAATTACAGCCTTGCGGAATCCCGGTGTTCCTCCGATCGGTGCATACGGCGCATATTCTTCCGGAGTCAGCTCATGAAAAACCTTATCTACAGAAGACAGCACCAGCAGCTTGCCCTCATCATCGAGCAGCATGCCGACGGTCGCATTGCAGACCTTATCCTTTCCTTCTTTCGCAATCATTGCGTTTGCTCTTCCGCTGACCGCGAAAATCGTATCTTCTGATGGAATGGTTCTGCCATTCTCCTGTGCCAAGATAAAATCGGACATGAAATGCCTCCTTCTGGTAAATTCACAATAATTCTTATATTCAGGGCCGCAGGACAGCCCTGCTTGTTCCGATTATAACGCAGAGCGGCCGTCGCTTTCAAGTGCGTCCAGAACTCTCACGCGAATGAAATGTATGTTTTTCCCCCTCGCGCTGAATTTATCTTCATACTCCGTCGTGACAATCTGCTCCTCCGGCACGTCCCGGTGCAGATCATCGGACAAATATTCCACGCACAAGAGATCATGAGCCTGAAACTGTTCCACGGAATATGCAAATAAATCATCATTATCCGTCTTAAATTCAATAAACCCTCCAGGACGGACCACGCTGGCAAACTCTCCGAGCATCCGCGGACTCGTCAGCCGGCGCTTCTCATGACGCGGCTTAGGCCATGGGTCGCTGAAATTCAGATACAGTCCGTCGATTTCTCCTTTTTGGAAAAAGTCCCTGGCATCGTGAATATAGTTCAGGACGAACCGGACATTTTCACATTCTGCGTCTCTGGCCTTTCTGAGCGCGTAATATCCGACGCTGCCCTGTCCTTCTACTGCCAGATACAGGTTCTCCGGATGCAGAGAAGACAGTTTGGTAATGAACTGTCCCTTTCCGCAGCCTACCTCAGCGTACAGCGGGCGGGCGCGAAGCTCCTCTTCTGTCAGCGGAGCACGGCCCTCATGAAACACTGGATCCTTAAACGCGTCTCTCCAGCGTCCCTTCCTGTCTTCAGGATCAGCAATCAGCTGCGCGTCAAACTCTTTTAACCTCTCATCCAGATTTTTAATATGTCTCTGTCTCATGACTCACCTTATATATCAGCCGGAATCAGAATCCGCTCAATAATGATTACGGCCAGAAATGCAAACAATCCGATCATTCCCATCACGTCCTGCTTATGAAAGCGCATCTCGTGCAGACGGGTGCGCCCCTTTCCGCCCCGATAGCAGCGGGATTCCATCGCCATGGCCAGATCCTGCGCAATGCGAAACGCGCTGACAAACAGCGGGATCAGGATCGGCACCAGCGACCGGGCCCTGCGCATAATATTTCCGGACTCAAAATCTGCGCCCCTTGCCTGCTGCGCCTTCATGATCTTATCCGTCTCATCCAGCAGGGTCGGAATAAACCTGAGCGCTATGGACATCATCATTGCAATATCATGCGCCGGCAGACCGAACCGTTCAAACGGACTCAGCAGCCGCTCGATTCCGTCGGTGAGGCGGATCGGCGTAGTTGTCAGCGTCAAAAGAGAGGATCCGATAATCAGCAGGACCAGTCGAATCGCCATGAACACTGCGGTGATGACTCCCTCCCAGGTGACTTTCAACGGTCCCATCGTCCAGATCACCTTGCCGTCCACCATAAAGATGTTCAGCAAAAACGTAAACAGCAGGATAATAATAATCGGCTTGAGACCGCGCATGATAAAACTCAGCGGCACCCTGGAGACCAGAACGCAGACCGCCATTACACCTGCGCAGATCGCAAACCCGATGAAATTATTGACGATGAACAGTTCTACGATAAAGAGCAGCGTCGCAATGATTTTCACCCTGGGATCCAGTCGGTGAATCGGAGACTGCCCCGGATAGTACTGTCCCAATGTTATATCTCTCAGCATTTCTCTCTCTTCCTCTGCACATAATCCGCCAGCACATCAGCTGCGTCTTCTCTGGTCAGCGTGTCTGCCGGCACATCACATCCGGCCTTTCTGAGCTGAAGCATCAGCTTTGCTGCCGACGGCAGATCCAGGCCGGCACTCGACAGACGGTCCCTCTCATGAAACACTTCTTCCGGCGTCCCGGACATCATCAGCTGTCCGCGGTCCATCACGAGCACCTTGTCGCTCAATGCCGCGACATCATCCATATTATGCGAAACAAAGATCACAATATTCTCTTCTGCCTGATGAATTTTGCGGATCATGCGGATGATTTCCCGATGCGCGCCCGGATCCAGACCGGCAGTCGGTTCATCGAGAATCAGCACCTGCGGGCGCATAGCGATAATTCCGGCAATCGCGACACGCCGTTTCTGTCCGCCGGACAGGTCAAACGGCGAGCGTTCACCTACCTTATCGATATCCAGACCAACTAGATCCAGAGCTTCTCTGACGCGCTCTCTGATCTCGTTTTCTTCCAGACCCAGATTCTTAGGACCGAACGCCACATCCGCAGCTACAGTTTCTTCAAACAGCTGATACTCCGGATACTGGAACACCAGACCGACTTTCTGGCGGATCTCGCGCATCGCCACACCGGCTTCTGTAATATCCGTTCCTCCGACGATAATGGATCCCTCACTCGGCCTGAGCAGTCCGTTTAAATGCTGCACCAGCGTCGACTTTCCCGATCCGGTATGCCCGATAATCGCCGCAATCTGGCCATCATACACTTCAAAACTGACGTTGTCCAGCGCTTTCTGCTCATCCGGCATCCCTGCGTTATATACGTATGAAAGATTTCTTACTTGTATTGACATATGAATTCTACCAGCTTTTCCTGAGTGGTGACATCGGAAGGAACCGGAACGCCGCGTTCTCTGAGTTTCTGCGCCATATCGACCGCAAGCGGCACATCCAGACGGATGCGGCGCATCGTCTCTTCATCAGAGAAGACCTCGTCCGGAGAACCGTCTGCCAGAACTCTTCCGTCATCCATAATTACTATGCGGTCCGCCTGTGCGGCTTCGTCCATAAAATGTGTGATCAGAATCACGGTCTTTCCATCTTCATGAAGCTTTCGGATAATGCTCATAACTTCTTCGCGCCCCTGCGGATCCAGCATCGCCGTCGGCTCATCAAAAATGATGCAGCGCGGCTCCATTGCCAGCACGCCGGCGATCGCCACCCGCTGTTTCTGCCCGCCGGACAGAAGATGCGGAGCCTTGGTGCGGAAATCATACATGTCTACGGCTTTCAGCACCTGGTCGACTCTCGTTCGGATTTCCTCCGGCGGGACGCCGAGATTCTCAGGGCCGAACGCCACGTCATCTTCCACAATCGAGGCTACGAGCTGGTTGTCCGGATTCTGAAATACCATGCCCGCCGTCTGCCGGATATCCCAGATGTGATCTTCATCCGCGGTATCCCAGCCGTTCACCAGGATCTTACCTCCCGTCGGCAGAAGCAGACCGTTTAAATTCTTGGCCAGTGTCGATTTGCCCGAACCGTTCTTACCGATGACTGCGGTAAACGAACCTTCCTTAATATCCAGTGAAACGTCTCTGATGGCATGGATCGTCTCGCTGCCTTCGTCGCTTTCCCGTATATAATCAAACGACAGATTTTTTATCTGAATGATGTTCTCCATGCCTTCCTCCACGCTCTTGGATCATTGTCATAGCCTTATTATTATACAGCGAATACAGAATACGAACAACCATGAAAAGATGCCGTTTCCAGGCATCTCCGGGCGCTTCCGCTGAATGAACAGAAAAAGCCGCGGCTCGGGGTAAAGGTCCACCCCTTTGCTGCAGCTTCTCTGTATGACATGCGGAACAGAATTTCTGCCCGCAGCAATTGTCTGGAATTATGCTTCCGGCTGTGCGTCTGCATGTGCATCCGGCTCATCAACCTGCGCGCCGTTCGTCTCGAGACGGTACTTTGGCGGCTGATTGAGAATCTCCATAAACTGGGCACCGGTGATTGTCTCCTTCTCATAGAGATACTGCGCGAGTTCATCCAATTTGGAACGGTTCTCCTTCAGCAGGCGGATCGCTTTCTCATGCTGCGTCTTCACCAGTTCCACAACCTTGGCATCGATTTCTTTCTGTGTCTGCGGCGAGCAGGTCAGCTCGGCATCTCCGCCCAGGTACTGGTTCGTCTGATGCTCCATTGCAACCATGTCGAACTCATCACTCATGCCGTAGCGCATAATCATCGCTCTCGCAAGCTTGGTCGCCTGCTCGATATCATTGGACGCGCCGGTTGTGATGGAGTTAAACACGGTCTCTTCCGCCGCGCGGCCTCCGGTCAGCGTCGCGATGCGGCTCAGCAGGTCATCCTTTGACAAAAGGTTCTTCTGACCTTCATCCACTTGCATGGTATAACCAAGGGCGCCGGACGTTCTCGGTACAATCGTGATTTTCTGCACCGGCTCAGAGTGGTTCTGAAGCGCCGCAACCATCGCATGCCCGATTTCGTGGTAGGCGACGATCTTCTTCTCTTCGACAGAGAGAATCGCGTTCTTTCGCTGATAACCGGCGATGACGACCTCGATGCTCTCTTCCATATCTTCCTCATGAACTGTCGTTCTGCCCATGCGGACCGCGCGCAGTGCCGCCTCATTGACGATGTTGGCCAGCTCCGCTCCGGACGCGCCGGAAGCCATGCGGGCGATGGTATTGAAGTTTACATCTCTGCCCATATTGACCTTGCGGGCATGTACCTTCAAGATTTCTTCACGGCCCTTCAGATCCGGAAGTTCTACCGGCACACGGCGGTCAAAACGGCCCGGACGCAGCAGTGCAGGATCCAGAATTTCCGGACGGTTGGTTGCCGCAAGAATCATGACGCCGCTGTTGTTATCAAATCCGTCCATCTCTGTCAGCAGCTGATTCAGGGTCTGCTCGCGTTCATCGTTTGTGGACATGGAATTGTCACGTTTCTTTCCGATGGCGTCGATCTCATCGATAAATACGATGCACGGAGCCTTTTCCTTTGCCTGTTTAAACAGATCGCGGACCTTGGAGGCGCCCATGCCGACGAACATCTCGACAAACTCAGATCCGGAAATCGAGAAAAACGGAACGTTCGCCTCTCCGGCAACTGCCTTGGCAAGCATCGTCTTTCCTGTTCCCGGAGGGCCGACCAGAAGCACGCCTTTCGGCATGGTTGCTCCGATGGACGTGTATTTCTTTGGATCATGCAGGTACTGCACGATTTCCTCCAGGTTTTCTTTTGCCTCATCTTCGCCGGCAACATCGCTGAAATGGATGCCCTCTGTAGACTGGACGTACAATTTCGCATTGCTCTTTCCCATGCCGAACATCATAGAATTGGCACCGCCGGCCTTATCCATCATCCTCTTAGACAGCCAGTTGCCGATCCAGATGAACAGCAGGAGCGGAATTACAAACCCCAGTATGCCGCTTACGACAGACGACGCGGTGCTGCTCTGCTGCAGGTTGGAGCGGAACTGAGCGCCGGACTGGTACAGACGCTCAGTCAGATTCTCATCCGGCATTCTGCCCGTCTTATAGACGGTCGCCTTTCCGCTGCTGTCCGATGATCCGTTCTTCAGGGTGAAGAGAATATCGTTTTCCCTGACCTGCACCGTCGCGATCTTCTTCTGCTCCGTATATTTCATAAAGGTATTGTAATTCACCTTCTCTACCCGGCTCTGCTGAAGCGACGGCATCAGAAGCCAGTTAAACAGAATGATGACGACAAGGATAACCAGATAATACATGATCATCGGCCGTCTTGGATTCTTAACTTCTTTCATTTCTTGCTTCCTCTTTTAATGCTCTGCGTTTAATTATTACGCACAATGTAGTTTTGCACATTTGATTCTTACACATTGTAACATACCCTGAAACTGAAGATAAACGAAATCTGTGTGAACAGTTCGCGACAGCTTTGCGAACGCGCAGTAGTGCACACACCTGCTCCTGATACGCTGCAGTCCTGTTTTTCCCTGTTCTTCTGCTGTATTTTATGCAGACATGCGTCTGCGGCTGTCGGGAACATCCACTTTCAGGACCGCCTGCGAAATGTAAACTCGGAACCTTAAAAGGAGCCATACTCCCGGCATCTCTGCCGGAAGCACAGCTCCTTACGTCAATCAGTTCTCCGGGCTTCTCTGCCCTTCCTCCTGACTTCTATTACTCAATAATCTCCGTTACAACGCCGGATCCTACTGTTCTTCCACCTTCACGAATAGCGAATCTCAGT
>SFHC01000032.1 GCA_004555725.1 [Eubacterium] saphenum | reverse complement strand
TTTGCACCTGTTCTTCGGATAGTTTCTCCGATTCTTTCATCGGCAAAGCTTAATGCTGCATCACTTTCATCAATAAAAAAGATACGATTGAGATCTCCGCCTGCATTCATAAAGCGGGGAACAACCGTATCTTCCGGGTCATCTTCCGTGTTCTGATAGATGACATTCATTGGTTCATACTCACCTGCGGAGAAGGGAAGAGGGGTTCCTGTCGTCAGCATTGCCGCAAGATTCAGGACAAAAGTGCTCTTGCCTTCGCCGGGGTCTCCCTGAATCATTGTTACTTTCCCGTATGGTATATACGGATACCAGAGCCACTCAACCTCCCTTGGCTCAACCTCTGAGCCTGAAATGATTTTTAAGTTTTTAAAATTCTGGTCCATAAGACTTCTCCTTTCTCCCGAAAAATCGGGCAATATAAAAGCCACCGGACTTTCCGAATTGAAAGCCGGGTGGCGAGGTACAGCTTCGCTTTATTAAACTTCATAGTCATCAGACTTGAATCTTCTATTCATAAGTATTCCTCCGGACTATCGTTCTAAATCTTTTCTCTTAAGATATTTCTCATAGTGCTGCAGAGCCTTCAGAATATATTCCTCTCGCTTGCTCACCGGCAGATTCTTAGGCATATACCTCTTGGCCTTGTCTTCAGATAGTGAGATGCGATTAGTCTGGTTAGGCTTAAGCTCATGCATTATCCGGTCTATTGCCTCATAATCCAGTAAGCCCTCCTTATGCAAAGCCCTCATCCTGATGGCCTGATCATGTGAGGGTGTTGCATCTTCCTTAAAAATGCAATCGGCAATCTTATCCTGTATATTATGAGGCAAGTATGAGATTTCTACCGCCGGCCTCATGGCTATTCTACCCTCATCAACCATCTGAAGAATAGTTGGGATGAGGTTGGTGAGGCGGATATAGCGCTGGATCTGGGCTCTGCTTTCGCCTGAATCTTTTGCTAGTTGGGCATCTGATCTTAAATGTGGTTCCAGTGGAGACATATTCTTCGTTGGTCTTCCTGGGCGTTTCTTCATCGCATCCAGCTTCATCTTATACGCAAATGCCTTTTCGCTTGGAAGTATCACACTCCTTGTCAGATTACTATCTACCATCATTACTGTCGCTTCATTTCTATCAAGTTCGAGCACCTGGCCTGGTATTGACTTATAACCGAGGTGCCTGCAGGCCTGAAGTCTTCGGTGACCTGCAATCATTTCATATCGTCCTTTTGGCTTGGGCCTTACGATGATAGATGTGATTACGCCATTATCCCTGATGCTCTCGATTAGCTGCAACATATCATCGTCATCTCTGACCTTGTAGGGGTGCTTGGGAAACTGGTCGATGACATCCACTGGCAGATCTACAATTTCTACTTTCTTTTCTTTCTCCATGGGTAACTCCTTTCTGATAAAAAAATAAGCTGCTAACAGTCTGTTAGCAACTCATGTATCACTCGCGCGTGAATAACACCATACGCACAAAAATCGCAGTGCGATTTTTCAATTCGCACATTCACGCCTCCTTATCCGCCTCCTTAACTTTAGGTTTATACGGGTTTTGTATAGGTTTGTGTGCGTTTTTGAAAGGAGCCTCAAACCCTTGTAATTACTGGGAAAAGGCTAAAAACAAAGGCTCCTGAGATATTTCTCAAGAGCCTGAAAATTGGCGGAGGACATGGGACTCGAACCCACGGGGCTGTTACACCTTACTCGCATTCCAAGCGAGCTCCTTAGCCACTCGGTCAATCCTCCAAATGTCTGTTTTTTATTATCGCTCCGTGCGACATATATTAATTTAACACAGATGGTGGTGGGATGCAAGTGGAATTTGTGAAAAGAGGGATGTTTTTTCATGTATACATGAAAATCCGCCGGGCGCGGCGGCGTCTGGCGGATATATTGGGTGGTTATTTCAGTAAGGCGTCTGCGACGGCGTCTTTCATTTCGCTGATTTTGATGACGTGGTCGTGGAGGATCGGGCGGGATTCCAGGCCGCGGAAGGAGGCCGGGATTGGAACGCCGGTTTCTTTTTCGACTTCATCGATGCAGCGGAAGCTGTTTTCAGATTTTGGCAGGCCGATGGATTCGGCAACGCTGTCGGCGAATTTATATGGGCTGGCGGTGGACGCGATGAGTGTCGGGGTCTGGTCGCCGGTCTGTTTTCTGTACTGTTCGTAGACGTGGTAGGCCACTGCGGTATGGGTGTCCATCAGGTAGTTGTGGTCTTTGTACATTTCGCCGATGGCGGCATCGGTTTCTTCCATATCTGCGGATCCGGCGCTGAAGAGGGAAAGTTTCTCTTTCATGTGATCTGGAATTTCATAGACTCTGTCCTGTTCGAGGGACTGCATGAGGGATGCGATTTCCTTGCTGTCGTCTCCGCTCAGGTGGTAGAGCAGCCGCTCGAGGTTGCTGGATACCAGGATGTCCATGGATGGAGAATTGGTCTGATAGAATTCCCGGTTAGCGTTGTAGACACCGGTGTTCAGGAAGTCGGTCAGGACTTTGTTCTGGTTGGAGGCGCAGATCAGGCGGTTAACTGGAAGTCCCATCTGTTTTGCGTAGTAGGCGGCCAGGATGTTTCCAAAGTTTCCGGTCGGAACGGTGATGTTGACTGGATCGCCGTCTTTGATCGCGCCCTGTTTAACCAGCTGCGCGTAGCCATATACATAGTAGGCAATCTGCGGAACCAGGCGGCCGATGTTGATCGAGTTTGCGGAGGACAGGCGGATTCCTTGCGCATCGAGTTTTGCCGCGAAGTCCTGATCATTGAAGATGGACTTGACTCCGGTCTGTGCGTCGTCAAAGTTGCCTTCAATGGAGAATACGTGGACGTTCTTGCCTTCCTGCGTACGCATCTGCTGTTCCTGGACCTGGCTGACGCCGTTGTTTGGGTAGAAGACGATGATCTGGGTGCCCGGTACATCTGCAAATCCGGCCATGGCAGCCTTGCCGGTGTCTCCGGAGGTTGCGGTCAGGATGCAGATCTCATGGCTGTCATGTTCTTTCTTTACGGCTGTTGTCAAAAGGTATGGCAAGATGGAGAGCGCCATGTCTTTAAACGCGGCTGTGCGGCCGTGATAAAGCTCAAGAAACCACGCGTCTCCAGCCTGGCGGACCGGGACAATCTCATCTGCTTCAAACGTTCCGGTATAGGCATTGGAAACGCAGGACTCGATCTCTTCATCTGTATAATCGTCAAAGAATGCGCCGATAATCTGTTTTGCGAACGCGGTGTATGGTTCGTTTACCATGTCCTTTACGGCAAATGGAAGGGCAGGAATTTCCTCCGGAACGTAGAGACCTCTGTCCGGAGCGAGTCCGCGGATAATCGCGTCTGCTGATGCAAGTTCCTGCTGGTCTCCGCGCGTGCTTCTGTATTTCATCATTGGTCGATCTTCCTTTCCAATCTGGTACTTCTCAAGTGAATTTTGTGTACACAACACAGTTGTGATATGAATTTATTGTACTCTTATACGCATGAAGAATCCAGAATAATTTTTTCAAAAAAAGTTGCTTTTTCGTGTTGACAGAAAGGAAGATTCCATGTATTATAATATTCGTCAGTTTTGAGGAGCGCCTTTCGGAAAGCTCTTCAGACAAAGTAAATTAAATATGTCGGATTGGTCAAGTGGTTAAGACGTAGCCCTCTCACGGCTGAGTCCGGGGTTCGATCCCCCGATCCGATACCAACGAAATGAAGCTTGGAAATGTTGAAAATTCAGCATGATCAAGCTTCTTTTTTTAGTTTGATGCTTACATATTTTTCCAATTTCAACTTGGTTTCAGTATATTTTGGCGGGATTTGGTATGGTGCCCGGTGTGATACCTGGTTTGGATGAGATGCTGACTGGGCATATAGAGAACAGATCCTTACAGAAAGGATACTCAATAATGAGTCTGAAACATATAGAGAGATATAATACAATGCAGATTTTTGCGCGGAATGGAAAGGGGATGGGTCTATATGGCGGAAAAGAAAAGAGCAATTCTGCCGCTGTCTGAGGTGGCATATCTGAAACGCACGCTGATGGATGAGTTTCAGGTGTATATGCATATGCATGATTCCTGAGGAGGCGGCCAGTCGTTTACGTTCGACGAGCCGATTTCACAGGATGTGAAAACATGGCTGACCGCTTATTTCAGGAATGAGCAGAAGGCTGCAGATTTTGATGAGGACGACATGGGGCTGGTGGTTAACCAATAAGCACGCCGACGGCTCCTGCTGCCAGGATATATACAATAGGATGGAAACTGAATTTTTTATATGCGGCCAAAACGACAGCAGCAAGGAGAATCATTTTCCAGTTGAAGAGGGTCATCAGCGTGCCGGTTTTCTGAAAAGCCGCGGTGTTCAATAAAGAGATCTTTGCGACCTGCAGACCGGCTGCGGCAATCAGAGCGGCAGACGCCGGACGGATGCCGTAGAAGATCTGCTGAACGACAGCCGCGTTCTTAAAGCGATCCAAGACGCGTGCGATGATCAGGATGCAGATGATGGATGGAAGTACCAGGCTGCATGTGGTGACGACAGAACCGAGTACGCCCATGGCAGTAAATCCGACGTAGGAGGACATATTGACGCCGAGCGGACCCGGTGTAGACTCTGATACGGCGACCATGTTCGCGATGTCATTGGTGCTGAACCATCCGGTCCGTGCAGACATATCATATAGGAAAGGAAGCGTCGCGAGTCCGCCGCCTACGGCAAAGAGACCGGTTTTAAAGAATTCCCAGGACATTTGAAGCAGCATGGTTTATTCTCCTTTCTTGCTGGAATTTACAGCAGGTTCTGCGTTTCTCTTTACGGTTCTGCAGATCAGGACGCCGAGCAGTCCGGAAAGCAGCACGTAGAGAATCGGGGAAAGGTGCAGGAACAGGGATCCTGCGAGAATCAGCAGAAACATGGCGACACAGAATTTATCGACCAGTGACTTTTTCCCCATCCTTATGACAGCGTCTAGAATAAGCACGCAGACCGCGGCGCGGATGCCGTTAAACGCATGAACGGCCCAGGCGCTGTGCGCAAAGCTTTTCAGAAAAGCAGAGATTATACTGATGATCACGATGGAAGGAAAGATCACGCCCAGTGTAGCAAAGATTCCTCCGAGAACACCGGCAACCTTATATCCGACAAAAGTAGCGGTATTGACAGCGATTACGCCAGGCGTACACTGTCCGATGGCGTAGTAGTCCATCAGCTCTTCTTCTGTCGTCCATCCGCGCTTATCGCAGACTTCTCTCTGCAGGATCGGAAGCATGGCGTATCCGCCTCCAAAAGTGGAAACGCCGATTCCGGCGAACGTTAGAAATAAATTGATGTAAATTCTAGGGCCGTGTTTCCGATTTTCCAGGCATGCGGCCTTGCCGGCGGTGTTTAATGCGTTCATTTAGTCTCCTTTTTAATTAAGGTTCCGGCGGGCGGAAACTGAGCGGGGAGGCCCGTGCTTCCGTGTCCGCCGTATAGAAAGTTTTTTGGCTGTCCTTGTCTATCAGCAAGAATATGGTATCATAGAATTAAGCATATAGAATATATATGGTTGGCATACTAATATATAATTTAGGTATGGAAATGCGGGAGGAAGAATGGAACTGAGACAGCTGAAGTATTTTCTGGTGATTGCGGAGGAAGGCAGTATCTCCGGAGCGGCTCGCCGGCTGCATCTGTCTCAGCCGCCGTTAAGTCGTCAGATGGCGCTGCTGGAAGCAGAATGCGGGCTGGTGCTGTTTCATCGCGGCAGCAGAAAGATTGAGCTCACGGAAGCCGGAAAGTTGCTGCGGAAGTACGCGCTCCAGATGCTGGATGTAGAATCTCTGATTGAAGATGAGATGCGGGACTTACAGACAGGGAAACGCGGAACCGTGCGTATCGGCATGATTTCTTCTGCGGCAGGAGATACGATGTTCCGTATGATCAAGAATGCGAGAAAACAGATTCCAGAGCTTCAGCTTCGGATTTTTGAAGGCAATTCTTATGAAGTCCTGGACATGCTGGATCAGGAAAAGATTGAACTGGGGATTGTGCGCACGCCATTTGCGCGGTCCCGCCTGGACAGAATGCTTCTTCGGAGAGACAGTATGGCAGCACTGGGTGCACCCGAGTATCTGGCCGATCTGCATGCGACAAAAGGTGAACAGATCAAGGTTGCGGACCTGGCTGAGCGGCCGCTGATCATTTACCGCAGATGGGAGAATATTATACGCACGCAGTGTGAACAGGAAGGGATTCTCCCGCAGGTTTTCTGCGTAAATGACGATGCCCGGACCGCGCTTCAGATGGCGCGCTCCGGGCTTGGGACTGCACTGGTTCCCCAGTCCGCGTGTTCTGACACGGAAGGTCTCCTGTGCTGTATATTGGAAGAAGATGTCTTTCAAAGTGATTTATATCTGGTCAGCCGGAAAAACAGAAGGCTGACTGAAACCGCTGTGGCGCTTCGCAGGTATCTGGCAGAAACCGCGAATGCGCAGAGTGGAAGGCCGTAAGCCACGGGTGACGGATAGAATCTGCCACGAGGCTATGCGGTCTTTCTTTTGTTTTTGTCGGAATCCGCATCGCCGTTACGGGAAGTTTTGGCTTTCTGATCCAGAAGATGAACCTTTTCGGCGCATCTGCGGCCGTGATCGGCGACACATTCCACGCCTTCAATATAACCAAAACGTTCTCTGTATTTACGTTTATTATAGACATAGAATCCTGCGCCGATCAGTGCCCATGCGCCGGCCATCAGCCATTCCTGAGCCTTTAGCGTGCTTCCCGATCCAGGAACGATATACATCGCAACCATAAATCCTGAAGTGAGGATGGCGCCGATTCCAGTGAACATGCCGTGCTTGACTTTAAACGGACGCTTCATGTCCGGCGCTTTTTTTCTGAGAATGACAAAGGAAACAGCGACCATGCAGTATGCAATGCAGCATCCGAGGTTTCCTGCATCGCAGATCCAGACCAGCATTTTTTGGCCGGCAAATGGAGCGAGCATGGACAGGAATCCGATCAGGCAGATTGCGCGCACCGGCATTCTGTGCTTGCTGCTGAGTTTACCGAAGGATTCTGGAATCATACAGGATTCTGCCATGGAATACAGTGCGCGGGAACCGCCGATAAGGAAGGAGTTCCAGCTTGTGATGATTCCGCACATGCCGCCGATGATCAGGATCTTGGCCATCACCTTGCTGTGGAAGGCCTTTGCCATAGCATCCGCTGTGACCAGACCTCCTGCAGAATGCATAGAAGCTTTCAGCTCTGAAGGATTCAGAAGATTTCCGACGGCGAGGATGACCAGGCCGTAGAACACAACAGCGAGAACGATCGAGAGAATCAGGATTCTTCCGATTTTTTTCAGCGGAACATTGATTTCTGACGCAGCCTGCGGAATGACGTTAAATCCGATCATGAAGAACGGGGTCACAACCGCAACATTTAAGACATGTGAAAATGAAGAGGCGGCTGTTTCGCCGACAAAAAGCTGTGGCATCATGTTAGAGGAGTCGCCGCGGACAGCAGAAGCGGCAATCAGAAGAATGCCGACTCCTCCGATAATCAGTGTGAGCACAGTCTGCAGAACGGCGGCTGCTTTTACGCCCATGAGGTTTACAAGTGTAGTTCCCGCCGCGATGAGGAGCGCGACTGCGAGCCAGGACGCGTAGACGCGGAATCCGGCGACTGTGTAAAGATAGCCTTTCAGGAATCCCGGGAATATATAGGTAATGATTGACGGAAATGCACAGGCTTCATAGCAGACCACTGCGATATAACAGAATATCATCGACCAGGTGCAGATAAACGATCCTGTCGGGCCGAGCGCCTTGTAACTGAAGATATGTTCGCCGCCGGTCATCGGCATAGCTGTGGTGAGTTCCGCGTAAGTCATACCGACAAAATAGATGACCAGACCTCCGATCATAAATCCAAGCGCTGCACCGAGCACGCCGCCCCTGCTGATCCAGTCTCCGGATGAAATCACCCATCCCCAGCCGATCATAGCGCCGAATGCCATGACCAGAATATCGCCCGAACCCAGGACTTTATCAAATTGAGCATCACTGGATGAAGTAGACATGAAAATCCTCCTTTGGTTTGAATAATTACTGTACATCCATATATAAGATGTAATTTCCGAATATATCGGAATACGAGTTATGACAAGAAAAATTAAACTGACAATATAATGATATTTGTGTAGTGTCACAAAGTCAAAGGGGATTGAGGATATATTAACAAAAATAAGGTGGATACAGCTAGATTTGTATGATTATTACAAGAACTTATATGTGATTATATGACAGTCGCGACATATTTAACACGTTAGCAGAGTAAAATGACCACAGTCTGGTGCGCTGCAGACAAAACGAACGGCCCGGGCGTTTTGCGCCCGGGCCGCACTGTCCAAGGAGAAAGGTGTAATGTTTACTTGGTGTAAATTGAATACGTAATCCAGTAATCCTGTCCGATTATCCGAACAATGCCATGTACCAGCCGGTCTTGCTGAAGAAGAAGCTGCTGATCTGAACAAATACGATGAAGGCCATAACTATCGGGCAGATCCAGCGGAAGCAGAAATTGACGAATTTTCTGCTCTTGTAATTAGATCCGAGCTGAACTTCATCATCCAGATATCCGCGATGAACCCAGCCGAACAGAATAGCCATAATCAGGCCGCCGAGCGGCATCAGGATTCCCTCGGCGCCGAGGTCAAAGACATCGAGCCAGCTTCCCATTCCGAACGGTTTCCAGAAGTGGGTGTTCCCGCCAAGCTGGTCGTAGGCAACCAGAAATGCGCCGATCAGAGTTGTGCAGATTGCGAAGAGAACCATACCGATTCTGCCAGATGATTTTCCTCTCTTCAGACGACTGTCGATCAGAGCGGCAACTCCGCCTTCCATCATGCCGATGGAGGAACTGAGCGCAGCGATGAAGACGAGCAGGTAGAAGATAAATCCAAAGAATGAGCCGCCTTTTCCCATCATCTGGAAAACGTACTGCAGAGAAACGAAGAGAAGTCCTGGACCTCCGGCAGGCTTCAGCCCTTCTGCGAATACAGCCGGCATGACACAGAGCCCTGCTGCCATTGCAGCGATGGTATCCAGTACAGGAATCATCAGCGCGCTCTTTTCGATATTGTCTTCTTTCTGCATGTAAGAACCGAAGGCGATCAGACAGCCTGACGCCAGCGACAGCGAGAAGAAAAGCTGGCTTCCTGCTGCGGCCATTACTTTCAGCCATCCTGTTCCTGCAAGCACGGAGAAATCCGGTTTAAACATGAACTTCAGTCCGCCGACCGCTCCTTTCAGAGTGCAGCAGCGAATGGCGGTAATCAAAAGCAGGAGGTACAGAGCCGGCATAGCGATCTTAGAAAACTTTTCAATTCCGCCTGAGACGCCGCCCATGATGATGACTGCGGTAATTCCCAGGAACAGCAGCATCCAGGCGATGTCAACGCCGACATGCCCGATGGAATTGCCGAAGTACTGCGCCGGGTCAGTTCCGTGCACGCCCCAGCCTGCATGGAAGATATCACCGAGGTTTACAATCATGTACTTTGTTACCAGTCCGCCGAGAACGCAGTAGAAGCAGAGAAGCAGAAACGGAACGATTGTTTCAAAGACGCCGTTAAAGGTAAAACGCGGATCACAGTCGCGATAGGCATCGACTGCGGATTTTCCGGTCTTGCGTCCAAGCGCGATCTCGCCGAGCATGAGCGGGTAGCCGAGAAATACTGCCATTGCGATATAAATAATAATAAAGGCGAATCCGCCGTTCATTCCCATTTTGTACGGGAAGCCCCAGATATTTCCCAGACCGACGGCCGAGCCGACAGCGGCCATCAGAAATCCGAAATTAGAATTGAAGCTTCCGCGCTGTTCCGATTTCTTTGCCATTAATGATCCCTCTCTTTCATGAATATGAATAATAATAAAACATCGTTATTAAGCTATAACAACAATGAATTGGTTAATATATTATGAACCATAACAATCTATTTGACAATCGTTTTTTAGAAAAAATTTTTCATCAATTTA
>SFHC01000013.1 GCA_004555725.1 [Eubacterium] saphenum | reverse complement strand
ATCGCGTTCTTGTTCAGCGTGATGCCGACCTCGTCCAGCGCATCCTGAAGATCTTTTCCGGTAAACGTATGATCAGACAGGTCAATGAGAAAGACGTGATTGTCCGTTCCTCCTGTAACTACCTTATATCCCATCTTCAGGAATTCATCGCAGAACGCCTTGCAGTTAACCACCACCTGATGGATATACTCCTTATATTCCGGTGTCTGCGCCTCTTCCGCACAGATCGCTTTTCCGGCGATGATATGCATCAGCGGACCGCCCTGCGCATACGGAAATACTGCACTGTCTACTTTCTTGGCCAGTTCTTTTTTGCAGAAAATCATGCCGCCCCGCGGTCCTCTGAGTGTCTTGTGCGTAGTCGTCGTGATGATATCCGCATATCCGAACGGTGTCGGGTGCTCCCCGCCCGCAATCAGACCGGCGATATGTGCCATGTCGACCATGAAATATGCGCCGTATTCTTTTGCAATTTCAGAAAATGCCTGGAAATCAATAATTCTTGAATATGCGCTCGCGCCCGCCAAAATCAGGTTCGGACGGTACTGACGCGCTTTCTTCCGGACATCTTCCATGTCGATTCTTCCGTTCTCGTCTACATCGTAGAACACGCAGTTATACAGTTTTCCGCTGAAGTTGACGGATGAACCGTGAGAAAGATGGCCGCCGTTGTCCAGGCTCATTGCCAGAATCGTGTCTCCCGGCTTGAGAATTGCCTTGTACGCGGCAAAATTTGCCTGCGAACCGCTGTGCGGCTGAACATTGACATGATAATCCGTGTGAAATACGTTTCTCCACTGATCGCAGCAGTACTCCTCTAGCTCATCGACATACTTGGTTCCGCCGTAATACCTCGACTCATTTCCAGAGTGTCTGTTCGTCGGGTAGCCCTCTGCATACTTCCATGAGAGACAGCTTCCGCATGCCGCGAGCACTGCCTCCGAGCAGTAATTCTCAGACGCAATCAGCTCGATATTATGCTGCTGACGCTCATACTCTTCCTGGATCAGTTTACCGACTCTTGGAGAATGCTCCTTGATAAAGGTGTAGTTCTCCACGTTGTAACTGCTGTTGTCCTTTCCGTTTCTGTCAAACATATGGATCCTCCATTCCCTTGCAATACCGACAACGTTTTCCCCTTTTGCCTGCAAGCATATGCTCAGGGCATATGTATATTTATTATAGCATAAAACAAGAGCAGGATTCCACCGGCATGGGAATCCTGCGTGATTTCATTCTAAGGCCGGCGGTTCAGCTCTTTCTCTGAGCGCGCAGACGCTGCTTGTGTTTATGATATTTTACGGCAAAGGTCACATACCGGCGGAGAATACTGACCACAATGAACCCGAGTGCTATGGCCATGGCTACAGCAATGACCTGGAACAGGTTATACGCCGCGGGCATAAACTCTCCCAGAACGGCATTATGCATGCTGCTGTACAGGCTTGCTCCCGGGACCAGCGGAAACGCTCCCGCCGTCAAAAAAATCGTCGATGGCGCGCGGCACACTCTTGCCATCAGTTCTGCATAGAATGCGACAAAAACGGCGGCGAGAAACGTAGACATGAAATTACTGTCTGTCAGGTTATGCGCCAGCACTTCCACACCCCATGTGAGGAATGCGCCGACTGCTGTAAAGAAGAGCTGTTTTCCCTTTCCGTTGTACCAGAAGCAGACGCCGATACAGCCGATCGTGCAGGAAACCAGCTGAAGCAAAATGCTGTGATTTAATGTCATTCTACAACCTCCTGAAAATCACCATGGCCAGCATGATTCCGCTGGCAATCGCCGCAGCGCCCATACAGGCATTTGTCACACGCAGAAATCCAGATACAATGTCTCTGTGAAGCGCGTCCCGTATTCCGTTCGTCACGCCGAGTCCGCTGATTAACAGCATGATGCAGCCGATCGTTACCGGCGAGGAATGCGTTCCGAGCCCGAGATGAGTAAATGCAGCAGACAGAAAGCCCAGGAGAAATGACAGGACAAAATCCTTTACAAAAGCATTGTCTTCCACGCGTTCCAGAATCCGGTTCACATACATGACAATCAGCGCCACGACGCCTGCCGCCAGAGCATCCAGGAATGTTCCTCCGTAAAACACACAGAACCCGGAAGCGATTAACAGCGATCCGATATAGTAGATTGGCTTGGTCATCGGCTTTCTGCTCATCACGTCCTGAAATCTCGCGGCAAGCGCAGCTTCATCCGGACGATTCCTGACGACATATCTGGACAGGTCATTCAGATAGTCCAGCTTGTCAAAATCAGTAGACCCCATCTTAACCATGCGAATCTGCGTCGTCATTCTGCCGTTCTGCCACTGCACCGTTGCCATGATGCAGGATGTCAGAATAAAGAAGTCACAGAGCTTTGCTTCATATGCCCTGCACATTCTGCGCATGCTGTCCTCGCAGCGGCTGACTTCCGCGCCGCACTCCAGCATGGCCTGTCCGATATCAATGATCTCCTTCAGAATGATATCTTCGTCCATATTCTCCCCCATGTCCAGAATTCTACACAAACCAATCGAAAAAACAGCCCGGCCGGGTCATCAGGCAAAACTCCCGCTGACACAGCCAGGCCAAATACTATACTACTTTCCGATATGTTCTGCAACTGTGTTCAGCTGCTCTGTCGTATTCTTCAGCATTTCTTTATACTCTTCCAGTTTATTTCGTTCTTCCTGAACAACTTTCTCCGGTGCTTTTGAAACAAATCCCTGATTAGAAAGTTTCTTCTCCGCTCTCTGAACCTCACCTTCCAGACGCTTCTTTTCCTTCGTGAGACGGTCGAACTCTTCCTTGTAGTCGACCAGCTCGTCCATCGGAATAAAGATCTGTCCGGCTGCCACTGTCTTGGACATGGCATTCTTAGGCGCGTCCTGATTCTCATGAATAAATGAAATTCCGGTCAGATTTCCGAGATCGGCAATATGCGCCTGCTCTCTCTTCAGTTCTTCCTCTCCCTTTCCGTCTGCGAGAATGACTGCGCTGACCTTCTTGGACGGCTGAACATTTGCCTCTGAACGGATATTACGGATCGCTGTGACGACGTCCATCATGCTTGAGAGCGCGCTCTCCTCCTCCGGGAAACTGCGTGATTCCGCATAAGCCGGCCAGTGCGCACAGATCAGATATCCGTTCTTGCAGCCCTCAGATTCTTTGTCTGCATGCGGAAGTGCATCCCAGATTTCCTCTGTGATAAACGGCATAAACGGATGCAGGAGCTTCAGAATATTCTTCAGAACCAGGAGCAGCGAGAATCTCGCAACCTTCTTATCCTCTTCATCCTCGCCCCAGAGTCTCTTCTTGACCAGCTCAATGTACCAGTCGCAGTATTCATTCCAGATCAGATCGTATACCCTCTGTGAAGCGAGTCCGAGCTCAAATTTCTCAAACTGGTCCGTCACATACTGAACCGCCTCGTTCATTCTGGAAATCATCCACTTATCTTCGTCTTTTAACGCAATGCCGGAGAAATCCTCAGTCTGGTCAAACGCGAGACTGTCTCCGTCCGCAATCGGAAGCAGGCTGCCATCTTCATCCTGGAGATTCATGATAACGAATCTGGACGCATTCCACAGCTTATTGGCAAAGTTTCTGGAGGCAATCAGTTTTTCCTCCTGATAACGCATATCATTTCCCGGTGTGATGGAATTGCTCAGCATAAACCGGATTGCGTCTGCTCCGTGCTGTTCCACAACCTCCAGCGGATCGATTCCGTTTCCAAGGGACTTGCTCATCTTGCGTCCCTGTGAGTCGCGGACCAGTCCGTGCAGATAGACATAATGGAACGGTGTCTTTCCCATAGCCTCAAGGCCTGAGAACATCATGCGGACAACCCAGAAGAAGATAATGTCATATCCGGTAACCAGGACATCTGTCGGATAGAAATATTCCAGGTCCCTGGTCTTGTCCGGCCATCCGAGTGTGGAGAACGGCCACAGCGCAGAGGAGAACCACGTGTCCAGCACATCCTCATCCTGCTTCAGATTCTTAGAACCGCACTTCGGGCAGCAGGTCGGGTCCTCTTCCGCAACGATCGTCTCGCCGCAGTCCTGGCAGTACCATGCAGGTATCTGATGCCCCCACCACAGCTGACGGGAAATGCACCAGTCATGAATATCCTCCAGCCAGTGGTTATACGTCTTTACAAATCTAGGCGGTACGAACTGAACGTCTCCGTCCTGCGCAGCCTTCAGAGCCGGCTTTGCCAGATCCTCCATCTTCACAAACCACTGATCGGACAGCATCGGCTCGATCGCCGTATGGCAGCGGTAGCAGGTTCCCGTAGGAATGGTCATCTTCTCCGTCTTCACCAGATATCCGGCAGCATCCAGATCCGCAACCCACTGCTTTCTGCACTCGTAGCGATCCATGCCGGCATACTTTCCGGCGAGTTCGTTCATTGTTCCGTCCTCATTGATGCAGCTCATGATCTCAAGATCATGTCTCTGTCCGACTTCAAAGTCGTTCGGATCGTGCGCCGGCGTAATCTTAACCGCACCCGTTCCTTTCTCAGGATCCGGATACGGGTCTGCAATAACCGGAATCTCTCTTCCGACGATCGGCAGAACAACCTTTTCTCCGACCTGATCCTTATATCGCTCATCATCCTCAGCAACCGCGATCGCCACATCGCCGAACATCGTCTCCGGACGGGAAGTCGCAACGATGATGTCCTTATCGCCTTTATTCACTGCCGGATAACGGAAATACCAGTAGAACCCTTCCTTATCCTCATGCTCAACCTCAGCGTCAGACAGGGAAGTCTTGCAGCTCGGGCACCAGTTAATCAGACGGTTTCCTCTGTAAATCAGGCCCTTCTTATACAGCCGTACAAAGAATGTGCGGACAGCTCTGCTGCATCCCTCATCCAGCGTGAACCGCTCTCTGCTCCAGTCGCATGAGTCTCCGAGCTTTCTGCACTGACGCGTGATTCTTCCGCCGAACTCTTCTTTCCATGCCCATGCGCGCTTCAGGAATTCTTCTCTTCCGAGATCTTCCTTCTCCAGGCCTTCCTCCTCGCGGATCTTGTTCGCAACCTTAACCTCAGTCGCGATGCTCGCATGGTCCGAACCCGGCAGCCACAGCGCATTATATCCACGCATCCTCTTATAGCGGATCAGCGCGTCCTGCAGAGTCTGGTCCAGAGCGTGTCCCATGTGCAGCTTTCCGGTGATATTCGGAGGCGGCATAATAATCGTAAACGGCGGCTTATCATCTGTATTTTCTGCATGGAAAGAGCCGCTTTCCTCCCACATGGAATACAGTCTATCCTCGAATGCTTTCGGGTCATAGGTTTTCGGTAAATTCTTCTTCATAACTTCCCGTCCTTCATTATTGTTGTAATTTCCCATTCGACAAAAAATCAACTCTGCAAGAGGCCGAACCGGTCGTCTCACACGTTGATCCCTCCGAACGTTAATCATATTCGTTATTTTAACACAAGTTATCACGGATTAAAAGCGAGACGCCTCATAAAAAGCCATTCTCTGCGATTTCCATGATCATTTCCCATCTGCATGCTTACTTTATCGCATTAGTGCGTTAATGTATAATTATTTAAACACAATTGTATGTATCCAACAATTAATTTCTCTCTTCTTGTTGACAATTCACAGTTAGAGCGGTAACATAAAGGCATCGGAAAACAGATGAGATGCAGATTTCAGAGTGTGCCGCCAGGGTGCCGGATCGCACGGAGCAGATAGTTAAATATAGCTCAGCTCCAGTAAATGCATCAGGAGAACATCTGAAAACGATCAATTAAATATTCACAGGAAACAGCAAGGATTGGTTGGAACAATGAAGAATTTAGAAACACTGCGTTTCCAGATCAATGCCCTCTCCGTTTTCAGAAGCATATTGGATACTCCGACAGTATCTGCGCTTCAGAAACTTTTATATGCAGTTGAAAACGGCTCCCTGGATGATCAGATCACTCAGACCGGAGCCTTTTCAAGTGCATTATTTATTTCTGCAGACGGCGATCTTGGAACATTCATCCAGAACTACATTGAAAATGATCAGAACATTTACCTAAAAAAGAAAGTTACCGGTGAAGAGATTTCGCCTTCACTGGAAAATGCAGCTATGCGGGATCTGGGGATTCTGCAGAGTATTTCTCAGTTTACACCGGAAGATGCCGCCTCGGCCATTGCAGCCAGCATGAAAGAGCGCGGGCTGGATCCGTCAGCAGCGGCTCAGTGGCTCCCGGGATGGACCAATTCCGGTGTGAGCCTCTTATCCTCCTACCAGAAGTTCATTGCTGAAATTCCGGAAAAGGGATACGGCAAATTCAGAACGGCCCGCTCATTTACCGTACAAAACGGCACCCTTGTCCCTGTAAAATTTGCCGACCCGCAGACTCTGGATCAGCTCTACGGCTACGAGCGTGAACGCCGGCTGGTATATGAAAACACACGCGCGCTCGCCGAAGGAAGAGGCGCAGCCAACGTCCTGCTTTACGGAGATGCCGGCACAGGTAAATCTTCCACCATCAAGGCATGCGCGGCAGCATTCGCAGATCAGGGCGTTCGCCTTATCGAGTTTGAAAAGACCCAGCTGCATGAGATCCCGAAAATCATCGACCAGCTGTATAACACCCCGCTGAAGTTCATCTTTTTCATCGACGACCTCAGCTTTACGACAGAAGACGACAACTTCAGCTGTCTGAAAGGTATGCTTGAGGGAAGCGTAACCGGAAAATCGGACAACATCGCAATTTACGCCAGCAGCAACCGCCGCCATCTGGTCCGGGAGCTCGCAGAAGACCGCTCCGGCAGCGATATCCACTTAAACGACACCTTACAGCAGACGATGAGCCTGTCTGCACGGTTCGGACTGACCATTACCTTCCAGCGGCCGGAGAAAGATCTCTATCTGGAGATCGTCAAGAAACTCGCCGCGGAAGAAAACATCGACATGCCGGAAGACGAACTCTGCAGAAAAGCAGAAGCCTTCGCGATCAGAAGCAGCGGAAGAAGCCCGCGCACAGCCCGCCAGTTTATCCAGCAGGTTGCCATCGGACTCCAGTAATTACGACTATTATAAAACCGGATTCCAGATCAGGTTCATTGATTCTGGAATCCGGTTTTTACTATTTTAAAGAAACCGTTACGGTAACCAGCGTATCCGCCGCAGGAAAATGCGCCGCGTCAATATGATACTTGCCAGCAGTGCTGTACCCGTTTGCCTGATTGGAAATCGCCCCATAATAGCAGCTGTTGGTGCAGATCATACAGCCGGAAGCACTTACCTTCTGATTGGCCTGATTTCCGGAGAAGACCATATCCAGCACCGGGTGATTTCCGCTGTCATCCAGGAGTACATTCTCCAGCGGAACCGGAGCGAACTGTCCCGGCCAGGTCAGCGTCACCTTGACATGGCTGTAGTCTGCATTCGCAATCTTGGATTTATCATCGCCGATTTTTTCTCCTTCTTTCAAGTCGTTGCGTTCTGTATTCCACGGTTTAGCGCCGATGGACAGCATGCCGTTATAGAACGCTCCAGGAGCAGCGTAATACGGACACTGCGCCTTCAGCATCGCGTACCTGGCCATGGTTCCCATGCGGGAGACAGCGACGTGCATCGTCTTAGCACCGTTCAGATAGTTTCCGTTCACCTTTGCCTGGAAAGATACGGTCTTCTTTTTGTGATCAACGGTAATTCCGTCTTTCGTTTCGATTACGCTTCCTGACTTTTCTGCAGCCTTTATCGTCAGGACCGTTTTTGCGGAGACTTTACTGTTTCGCTTAGAAACGGCAGTGACCGTGACTTTCCCAGCTTTCAGCGCAGTGACCACGCCCTTGCTGCTGATCCTGGCCTTCTTTACGCTGCTGGTTTTCCAAGTTACGGACTTGTCAGCCTTTGACGGAACAGTATTGGTCACACGCACGCGTGTCTTCTGACCGACAGTTATCGTACTCTTATCCGCCCGAATGGAAATCTTCTTTGGTTTTACCGCCTTTGCCGCATGAACCGGTGTGCAGAAACCAAAGGAGACCGCAAGGATCAAAACCAGAACGACCGCAAGTGAAATCATCGCCGCAGGTTTCCTGTACAATTGTTTATCTTTACACATGGTTATTCTCCTTGAAAAAATGAGGCCGCGGATACGCAGCCTCATGATATTATTTGTCATTCTACGATTCAACTAGCAGCAGTCTGTATCAGTGCCCTTGGTGAACGTAATAGTGTAGGCAAATGTTCCTGCATTGTAGTAGTCTGCCATTTCTCCGTCAACCTCTGCATACGGATAGCCGAAGTTGTTCAGTGCAGGACCTTCCTGTTTAGGATTGAGCGTCAGGTCTCTTCCTTCTGCAAGCTCAACCCACTGCTCGTTGTTTCCGCCCCAGTACTGCTCGATAAACGCCTTAGCTTCCGGAGATGACTTATCACCGTTTGCCTTGGTCTTGATCATCTTCAGCGCGTCGCCCGGGTCTGCCTCAACCCAGCCGGTTCCCGGAAGATAGAACTGCGCTCTGCAGTGCTGACCTCCGGTGATGTCGCCAGTCTCGCTGTTCTCTGCAGTTGTCATACGAATACCGAACATTTCTCTTGCCGGAATTCCCTGGGAACGCAGAAGTGCGATGAATACAGAGTTAATGTCTGTGCAGTGACCGCCCGGCTGCTTCTCTTTCAGAATTCTTACAACGTCACCGTCTCCGCAGCCGAGAACCTTGCCAACAGATGTCTGATTGGTATCTTTGCGGACAAGGTGCTTAACTGTCCAGTCGTAGATCGCTCTGGTCTTTCCGAGAACGGTCGTCGGATTTCCTGCGTCTTTCAGTGCTTCATCAGAAGACTCTTTTACGATTCCGCTGGTCAGCGAACCGCTCTTGGAGGTCTCCTTCAGATACTTTGCCATCTTCTTGGTGTCAACCTTGCCGCTCTCTTTCAGTGTCGGCTTTACTACTTCTTTTCTGCAGGCATAGAAGCTGATATCCGCCGTTCTGTCTGCCGGTTCAGTGTTCTTGTCCCACTCGATGTACGCAGCTTTGTTGCCTTCGATGTCTGTTGTAATCTTAGCGACTGCAGCCTTTGGCGCGCTGACCTTGACTTCCTTCACCTTCTGGTTGTCCGTTGTCTGTGCAACCGGAACCCAGAGTTTAACAATCTTTCCCTTCGGATACGTCTTGGCATTCGTCATGTCGATCTTGGTATCCACTGTTCCGCACTGCGTCTTAACCACATTCAGCTTAATGGAGGCCTTGACCGCCTTATTGACATTGGACACTGCTGTGATCGTCACCACGCCGGTCTTAACCCCAGTAACCAGTCCGGACTTTGCGTTTACAGTCGCAATGCTCTCATCACTGGAGCTGAACGTTACACTCTTGCTTGCCGATGCCGGAGCAACCTTTGCCACGCTGACTACGCACGCTCCGTTGACACCCAGAGAATTATGCGTGCAGGATGCAGCCAGGCTGAAGGATTTCAGCGCAGAAGCTTTTCCAGTCTTTACGACCTTCACAGACGCTTTCACTACTGTTTTGCCGGCCTTCGCAGCCAGGACAGCCTTGCCGGCCTTCAGTCCCTTTACAACGGCCTTCTTAGAGGACTTCGATGTAATTTTGATTACATTCTTTCCTTTTACAACCGACCATTTTACGGATTTGTTTGCCTTGAATGCGGCTGTTTTCCCTGCTTTCAGTGTCTTGGAAGCCGGTGTCACCTTCAGCTTTGATGCCGCAAAAGTTTCCGCCGGATTGGTGATGCAGAAAGCTGCTGTGATCAGCACAGCCATGCATACGACCAGAACCCTGCGGCTCATTGTTTTCATGTTCATCGAATGAACCCTCCTTTTGTGAATTCATCACAAACCATACATAAATTAACCACATTCAGTATAGTCTTCCAGAGACGATCATACCAATTCGAATCACCAATATTACATATTAATGTCATAGTAATTTACAATATATCTCGACAAAATGAACCTGCACAAGAGGATCGCCGGAACTCCGCTTCCCAAAACTAAAAAAATCCCCCCGGAGAACGAATTCTCCGAAGGGTAAAATCAACAATGTTCAATTCTTATTGTCTGCATATGTACTACTCTGCGTCAGTAACCACTCTTCTTGCAGCGCGCGGCACCTTGGCAAAGTACATCGAAGTCACACGGATGCCGTACTGATAGTTGATCGCATGAACGACCTGACCGTTTCCAGCGTACATTGCAAAGTGTCCGCTGTAGATGATGATGTCTCCAGGATGCAGTTTGCTGAGAGAAACAGATTTTCCTGCGGAATACGGGATTCTCGGTACGTTCAGGCCGAAGTGCCTGTATACGGAATAAATAAATCCTGAGCAGTCACAGCCGTTGGTCAGGCTTGTTCCGCCATAGACATACGGATTACCGACGAACTGCTTTGCATAGTCGACGACTTCCTTTCCTGTCGTGCCGGAGAAAGTTCTTCCTACAGCATTTACAGAACCGGTTCCTGTCGTTACGACTTTATCAACAGGATCTTTGGTTGTAGTAGAGACGTATGTCTTATCCGTTACTTTTCCATTCTCTCTCGTTACCTTGTAGTTCTTAACGACTTTACCCTTGACTCCGCCGGTAACCTTCTTGGTGGTCTTTCTCATTGTGGAAGAAGTCTTGTTTACGGTGTCGTACGGAATCGTGGAAACGACTTCTTCATCAGAAGAAACCGTCTTGATATTCAGTGCATTGTCCTTTACGACTTTCTTGCAGAAAGATTTAAAGCTCAGAGTCTCATCATTGGATTCACTCTCATCTGCAGCACGCTTCTGTTCTGTTACCGGTGTAACAGTAATTTCATTCTGGTCATCAATGCTGACTGACTCAATGCTGTCATCCTTATCCTGAAGATAATCAGCAATGCCGTCCTTAACCTCAGAAGCTGAGCGGCTTGTCTTGACATAGTATGTATATGTCTTCCCGTCATTCTTGGTGACAACCTTGCTGATTGTTCCGGAGTCCGCAAACGCGCTGACGGTTGAGAAGCTGAACACCATTACCATGGTCATGGCAAGAACAGTAATCATTGCTGCCAGGAACACGCGGTGTTTTCTGTTTTCAATATTCGCTGTCTCAAAATGATTAATATGGTGCATGAGTGAAACCTGCTTTCTCTTTCTCTCTGTCTTATTCTCTATTCATCAGTTTCTGTCTGGTTCTTTAAAATACGATCTCATTCTAACTAATATTCATTAAGAAGTCAACAGGTTTCTTAAGGTTTTCACATAACTAACACATTTTATATTCTTCAAAACGTTGGTATTTCAACGTTTTAATTTCTTTAAGGCGTTTAATACTTCTTAAGAATTCACTTTATATCAAGATTATATATTATAATATATGCATATATATTCATTACGCGCTAAAACATCACTCCTTGACGAGTAATTTTTGTCATAAGTATAAATATATCTGCCTGATATTCCACATCTGTATCCTGTTTCTTAAGAAGAATAAAAAAATCCTGTCTCTGACAGTTCGTCAATAAGACAGGATCTTAAGAATTCATAAAGATATTGATGACATCGATTAAAGCCGCTATTTCTCGCGAAGATGCGCGCTGCGCTCCTCATTGACGAGAATGTCGACTGCGTTGTGGATGTTTTCGATCTTAATGTGGTGTGCACCCTCCTGAAATTCTCCGTCCAGGGTCCACGGCATTATCGGATCGGCGATAATTTCCATCTTGCCGGAGCTGAAGAAAGAAATCAGCTTACAGTCATCATACTGCTGCTTAGAGATCGCCAGCAGTTCCTGACTGAGCTCAATCAGGTTCGACGGCATACGGACAAGCATGACCTCAAACTTTCCGTCGCTCATGTCGACCACATCACTGCTCAGGGTGAGAATTCCGCCCATCGATGTGGAGTTGCAGATTGCTCCAAAAATATAGTTTCCGCCGTAAACACCGACTTCATCGCGGAGTTTCAGCTCAGACGGCTTGATCGAAAGCAGGTCCTTGGCTCCCTCCAGAATATACGCCGTATGCCCGAGCAGATTCTTCAGATTCTGCGGCACATCATATGAAGTATTCGTAAATGCTCCGAATGAAGCGACGTACGAGAAATACCGGCCGTTAAAACAGCCAATATCAATAGCATGCGGGGTTCCGGCAACAATATCCTTTGCTGCCTGCACCAGGTCGCCGGAAAGTCCCAGGCTGGACGCAAAATCATTGGTGGTTCCCGCCGGGATATAGCCGATCGGACGCCGAACTCCGGAAGCCATGACACCGGCAACCACCTCATTAAAAGTTCCGTCTCCGCCGACCGCAACCACAATATCTGCGTCTTTCGCGCGCTCTTTTGCGATAACCGTGCCGTCTCCCCGGCCAAAAGTCGTCGCGATGACCGTCTCATATCCGGCCCTGCAGAATACCTCACAGATATCCGCAAGATATTTAGCTGCCTGCAGCGTTCCGGCCTTTGGATTGATAATGACTAAAATACGTTTCATATCGTAATCTCCCATATCTTCCGCAGCAATTGCTGCATGCCTGTTCCTCTATCTCAATCTCGAATTTGACCTCGAACGAAACTGGCCTTTTCCGACAAAATCCTTTTCTTTCCTCGAGATCCCGCCTTTTCTCGCCTTCTTCCTCGGCGCCAGGTCAAGTGTGTCGGACCACACCTTGTTAAACAGGATACCGAGAACCATTACCCACGACAGCAGCCAGAACCAGAACAGCAGAGCTACAATTGCAGAAAGCGAACCGTAGATAATGTTATAGTTTGCGATCAGGTTGACGTAGATGGAGTAAAACAGCGTAACAACCAGCATACCGACAGACGCGAACAGACTGCCCGGCAAAATATCTCTCAGCTCAAGCCTGGCAATCGGCAGGACGTAATAGTCATACAGAACCACCAGGAAATACAGAACCATCGCCAGCGGCCACCTCAGCCAGGACCACAGACTTGTAAGTATGGAATGTTCCACCACCCGTCCGAAAATCAGGATCAGCAGCATTTTTCCATACACGAGTGTAATGATGACAAAGGTAATCGTCAAGATGAACACGAGCATCACACGCAGGGAACGAACACGTTCCTTCCAGTAGCTTCCTGTCGTTCTCCCCCCGGAATACGTATAATTGGAAATTCTCATCAGTGCGAACTGGGCTCTCGATGCCGCCCAAAGTGCAGTGATAATCAGGAAAATATTATTCCCGGCAGAAGAATTGTTCATCAGCATGCCTCTCATTTTCCCGACCATGGACGGCATAATATAACTGTTGATCCACTGATTGAGAAAGGTCAGAGAAACATGAAATACACCCAGCAGCTGTGTAATAATAGTCACCGTCGGTACAATGGACAAGATCAGGAAAAACGCGATCTGCGCAGCAAACCCCTGATAGTATGGGTCCCAGAACTGACGGACGCCCAGCAGAACCATCGCTCTAAACCGTTTTTTCGTCATTGAATTACAGATCCTCTTCTTTCAGCAGTTCTTCCAGGTGTTTCAGAGCTCTTGCTCTGTGGCTGATCCGGTTCTTCACCTCTGCGCCTAGCTCCGCAAACGTCTGTGAATATCCGTCCGGGAGGAAGAGGGGATCGTAGCCAAACCCGTTATTTCCATGCCGTTCATGCAGAATTCTGCCCGGGCACTCTCCCCTTGCCGTCAGCGTATGTCCATCCGGAAAGACCAGTGTAATCACCGACACAAAACGCGCAGTGCGTTTTTCATCCGGAACTTCCTCCATAAGACGGAGCAGTTTATCGTTATTCTTTTCATCATCACAGGGATCTCCGGCAAAGCGCGCAGAATACACACCCGGCGCTCCGTCAAGCGCGTCTGTGACCAGTCCGGAATCGTCCGCCACTGCAGTTTTTCCGGAATACTTCATAATTGCAGCCGCCTTTTTCAGCGAGTTTTCTTCAAACGTTGTTCCATCTTCGTCCACTTCCAGAGAATCCGGGATCCCCGCATCCTCTCTGGAAATCACATGAAGCCCCATAGCGCTCATAATGGTTTCCATTTCCCGAATCTTATTCTGGTTCTTGGAAGCGGCGATAATGATATTGTCCTTCTGCATCTGCAGCCTCACTTTCTGTTTTTCTCTCTGTGTTATCACAGCCGCGCTGCAGCTGTTCTTCTACAGCACACCAATTCCGGTCAGCAGAATTCTCAGACCAATGACAATCAGCACGACTCCTCCCACGACCTGCGCATGCTGCTCAAAACGGCTGCCCAGCAGTCCGCCTAGCCGTATGCCCGCTGCACTGATGAGGAATGTCGTACATCCGATCAGAACCGATGCCGGCAGTACATGGACGTCCATAAATGCGAACGTAACGCCGACAGCCAGTGCATCTATGCTCGTCGCGACAGCCAGCAGGAACATCACGCGTATGCCCATGGAATCGTTCTGTTCATCATTTTCTCCGCTGCTGACCGCTTCCCGGATCATATTTCCTCCGATCAGCGCAAGCAGCAGAAACGCGACCCAGTGATCGCAGCGGTCGACAAATCTTGCCGCAGCGCTGCCGAGCAGCCATCCCAGCACCGGCATCAGAAACTGGAATCCTCCGAACCAGAGTCCTGCTTTCAGCATATGCGAAGCCCGGACTTTTTTCAGCGTCAGTCCCTTTCCAACCGAAACGGCAAGCGCGTCCATAGACAGACCGATCCCAATGAGTATAATTTCAAGATAATGCATATTCGTTTACTTTTCCTCTGCAGACCAGCTGCACGCGCATTCCACTGCGCGTTTCCAGCCTCGTATATGACGCATTCGATCTGTATCTGTAATTTCAGGATGGAAGATCTCCTCCACCTTCCAGTTCCTTGCAATTTCTTCTTTGCCGTCCCAGAAACCGGAAGACAGCCCCGCAAAATAAGCCGCGCCAAGCGCCGTCGTTTCAACGCAGTCCGGCCGCATAACCGGAAGATTGCTCAGATCCGACTGGAACTGCACCAGCAGATTGTTCCGGCTCGCACCTCCGTCTACCTTTAGAGAAGAAAGCGTAATGCCAGAGTCCCGGTTCATTACATCCAGAACATCATTTACCTGATATGCGATCGATTCCAGCGCTGCGCGAATGATATGGTACTTATTCACGCCTCTCGTAATTCCGACAATCGTACCTCTCGCATACTGATTCCAGTACGGCGCGCCAAGCCCCGTAAAGGCCGGCACCACATAACATCCGTTCGTGTCCTTGACCTTTCTGGCCATATACTCGGAATCCTCCGCGGAATCAATCAGGCGCATCTCGTCCCTGAGCCACTGAATAACTGCTCCCGCGACAAAGATCGATCCTTCAAGGGCATACGTGACCTTTCCGTCCAGTCCCCACGCAATCGTCGTCACCAGACCGTGCTCCGATTCAATCGGAACATCTCCGGTATTCATCAGGAGGAACCCTCCGGTTCCGTACGTATTCTTTACCTCCCCCGGTTTAAAGCATGTCTGTCCAAACAGCGCACACTGCTGATCGCCTGCGGCGCCGCCGATTGGGATCTCTCCGCCGACCAGAACCGGGTCTGTTTTTCCATACTCACAGCTGGACGGCTTCACTTCCGGAAGCATGCAACGCGGAATGTCCAGAAGATCCAGAATCTCATCATCCCAGGTCAGCGTGTGGATATTAAACATCATCGTCCTGGACGCGTTAGAATAATCCGTGACGTGAACTTTTCCGCCGGTCAGTTTCCAGATCAGCCATGTCTCTACCGTGCCAAAGAGCAGATCTCCTTTTTTTGCGCGATCTCTGGCGCCGTCAACGTGATCCAGGATCCACTTCAGCTTGGTTGCAGAAAAATACGCATCCAGCATCAGACCGGTTTTTTTACGGATCATTTCCGTCAGCCCCTGCGCTTTCAGAGAATCGACAAACTCCGACGTTCTTCTGCACTGCCAGACAATTGCGTGATAGACCGGTTCGCCGGTATGCCTGTCCCATACGATCGTTGTCTCTCTCTGATTAGTAATTCCGATGGAGGCAATATCATCCGGGCGAGCTCCCGCCTTAGTCATCGCCTCAACCGCAACGCCAATCTGCGTCGACCAGATTTCATTGGCGTCATGCTCCACCCATCCCGGTTTAGGAAAATACTGGCGGAACTCCTTCTGCGCCATACTGATGATATTCCCTTTGCGATCAAATAAAATGCACCGATTGCTTGTCGTCCCCGCATCGAGCGCCATAACATATTTGCTTTTAGCCATCGTTCACCTCACACAATAACTACCGAATTATTATCTCCTTATTATAGCAAATTATTCTCCTGTTTGCATTCCCTTCGGCACCCTTTTCTGAAAATCGGAACGTGGGCGGGTTCGTCCGCCTGCATCGCTCTCTTAAAATTATGACCAACAATAAAAAACTTCCGGAAGAGAAAACATGCTGCGTTCTCTTTCGGAAGCATCTGCGGCAAAGGACTGCTACCGTGTCAGTTCCTCTGCCAGTTTATCCATCGGCTCACATGTATAATTTTCAATCTCGCCGCGGTCGCAGGCGTCTGCCAGCGCGCTGTCGATCGGAAGCTGATAGACACGCGGGATATGGTGTCTCTCTGCGGCTTCCTTTACATGGCTCTCTCCAAAAATATGATGCTCCGCACCGCAGTCCGGACATTTAAAGTAAGACATGTTCTCAACCAGACCGAGCACTGGAATGCTCATCATATCCGCCATATTCACAGCTTTCTCAACGATCATCTCAACCAGCTGCTGCGGAGAAGTGACAATGACGATGCCGTCAACCGGAAGCTGCTGATAAACGGTCAGCGCAACATCACCTGTCCCCGGAGGCATATCCACAAACATCACATCGATGTCTCCCCAGACAACATCGGTCCAGAACTGCTGAATCGCACCGCCCAGCACCGGACCTCTCCAGAGCACCGGATCTGTCTCGTTCTGAAGCAGCAGATTGGTGGACATAATCTCAATTCCGGTTTTGGTCTCAACCGGGTAGATCTCATTCTGCGCATTGCCCTTTGGCGTATCTTCCGCACCGAATGCCTTCGGAATAGACGGTCCTGTAATATCCGCGTCCAGAATCGCCACCTTCAGACCCTGACGGCGCGCAGCCGCAGCAAGCATAGATGTCACAGAAGATTTTCCGACTCCTCCCTTGCCGCTGACAACACCGATCACTTTCTTAATGTTCGAGTGTTTATTCGCCTCGAGCTTCTGAATACCCTGTCTTTCGCCGCAGTTTTCCCCACAGGAACTGCAGTCATGATTACATTCTGCCATAAAAGATTCTCCTTTAGATCGCGTCCCCGCAGCGATGATTCCGCCGCAGTTCTGCTGAATATATTTTCACACCGGCCATAAACGCCGGAATTTATCAGACTCTGCGATTATAGCACAGGTTCCGACAAATACATACCCACAAGGAATAGCCTGAATCACAGCGGTGCACTGGGTTTCATATCCTTGACGGGAAATCCCTTTCGCAGCGCCCAACTTTATATTCTGTATACACAAACTTCAAAAAGTATTTTTGTTGTTTTTCAATAATTGTATTGACATATATGCATTTCCAGGTTATACTTTAGTCAAAGTTAAGGATCAAAGAAAAACAGGATAAAGCAATATAGAGGTTAACCTGAAATGCTTTACAAGAGCCGGCTGAGAGAGGAAAGGAAAGAAGAATTGATCAGATCGGATGAGTGATCCAAAACAGGAAAGGAGATGAAAAAGATGAGAAATCTTCTTTACATGAATGGTCCGGGTGACATAGATGGGCAGGGTTTCATCGGATGAAAACGGCATCTGGAGATCAGATTTTTAACACAATCGAGTGAAACGGCGCACGGCAATAAGGCCTGCCGTACAGATAGGACAGAATAAGATGCATGGAGCGTTTTCAATCCTCAAAGATCGGAACCAGGCCCGAGAAGAATCGTAATGAAGATTGGTTTCTTGCAGACAGAGTGATGCTGGAGAGATCAGAAAAGATTTTCCATTAGAACGCGAACCAAGGCGTTCGTTGGCAATAGATTACGATAGTGAGGTAAAAATTGAATACGATACGAACAGTTTACTAAAGCCGGCTGCGGAATGACGATTCAGCAGCCGGCTTTTTTACGCGCCGTAAAAAAAAGAAGGTCCCGGCAGCTCGCCCGGCCTTCTGTAATTCCTGTATTCTCTATTCTTTTGGATCTTCCGGAGGCGCGCAGAACAGATTCAGCATCCTCTGCCTGGACTCCTCATTGCCGACAAACAGAAGTGTGTCGCCTGCCTGGATTTTCTCATAAGGTCCAGGGGAAACAATAAACGTGTCATCTCTCATGACCTCTACAATCGTAGCTCCGGTCTCCTGCCAGATATTTACTTCTCCTATCGTTTTCCCGAGATAATAGCAGTGCTCGTCAATATGCAGTTCATACGGTTCCAGGGTATATCCCGCACGGTCTCTGGTCGTCTGCCCGATCAGCTTGTTCAGCAGTTTAGACAGATGCTCGATTTCTTTCTGCTGGTTCTTGACACATGCGTTAATCTCTGTCCGGACCTGTTCAACAGAAACCGTATTCTGATACCGTTCCAGGAACTGCTGCGCCTTCTGGCGCGAAAGCACGTAAGTCCCGCTCCCCTGACGGACTTCCATGATTCCAAGATCGCAGAGGATGTGGACCGCTTTTCTTGCTGTTTCCGGTGATACTCCATAATTGCTTGCCAATGTTGTACGCGCGTTCAGTCTCTCTCCGACCGCATACCAGCCTTCTGCTATTCTTTTTGCAATCTCTACAGAAATCTGCTGATAACGGGACTCGTAGACGTATTTCTTTTTTGTATTACTCATTGACACTCCTTCTCTCGTTATATGCAGTCAATCCATTCCATACAATCTCTATCTTAACACAGTTCCAAAAAAATCCAACAATTACTTTCTTTATTACCTGAAGGAATCAAAATAAAACAGGACAGGCGCTGAAGTCTGCACAGCCACCCGTCCCGTACACGGAAGAAAACCGGCGTGATGCCCGTCCGGCCTTCTGTATTTCTTCTATTTCAAAATTGCGGTGATCTCGATCTCGCACAGCGCTCCTGCCGGGATTTCCTTCACTGCCACACAGGAACGAGCCGGCTTGTTCGTAAAGTACTTTCCGTAAACTTCATTGAATGCCTTGAAATTTCCCATGTCAGACAGGAAGCAAGTCGTCTTGACAACGTCGTCAAAAGTCAGTCCGTTTGCCTTCAGAACCTCGCATACATTCTTGCAGGCCTGTTCTGTCTGTCCCTCAATTGTATCTGCTGTGATCTTTCCCTCTGCAGGATCGATGCCGATCTGACCGGAAGCGAACAGAATTCCGTTTGCTGCGATTGCCTGAGAATATGGTCCAAGTGCTGCCGGAGCTTTATCTGTTGCAGTTACCTTAAACATATGTGTTTCCTCCTCATTTTCAGTTTTCAATTAAAGCGGGTTGATTCCGCTTTCCGACTAATCTAAAGTATAACACAGTTAAGGCAGAAATTAAACTCCGCAGGCATGATTGTGTTCCGATTCCCGGTACACAGCGCGCCTGCGGTTAATCACGGTTTGTATCTGTTCATTACTATGCCTGCTGTACGGCCTGCTGACGGAAGTCTATCGGCTCATACTCGCTCAGCTTTGCCAGGAACCCCATTCCCTGAAGACGTTCCTGAATCAGATCCAGAATTTCCTCACTGTCTGCTTCTATCGTATGATAATGGTACCCCGAAGTGATATTCAGCAGTTCTCTTGATTTTCCAGAGGAAATTTCTTCCATATACGCGGCAACATCATGCCGGGATCGGATTTTCAGTTCCGTGCGAATCAATCCATACGCGCGGTGATAAACAAACACATCGAGAAATCTTCCGCCAAGATCCACAACCAGATTCAGCTCCTTCTCCGTCTCCTCCTCCGTGTGGCAGACCTTAAACACTCTCTGATGCTGGACCTGCTGTTTCTGGAGGACGTACCCCCTGTTTGTGGAAATGATATCCAGACCATTGGCCCTCAGCAGCGCAATATCCTGTACGACTACCTGGCGGCTGACCTGGAAACGTTCCGCCAGCCGGCCTCCTGAAAGCGGCCGGTCACTGGAATTCAGCAATTTTTTTATCTCTTCTCTGCGTATTCTGTTATTCAAGTAGCACCACCCTCGCTTTTCTGTACAGATCCGGAACACGTTCTATGCCTCGGAATCCTTATGTCCTGCGCCGCCGCGACATGCTTCAGTTCTGCTGACAACCGCAGTCTGTGTGTTTAGAGCGGGCGCAGATGCTTCAGTGAAAGATCCAGAATCGGAGCAGAATGCGTCAGCGCTCCGCTTGAAATATAGTCAATGCCTAAATCCCGGAAGCTCTCCAGATTTTCCATTGTGACATTTCCGGAAGCCTCAATCTCTGCCCTTCCGTCAATCATTTTCACTGCCTCTTCCATCTGTGCATGATCCATATTATCCAGCATGATAATGTCTGCGCCGGCGTCAAGAGCTTCCTGCACCATGTCCAGCGTTTCTGTCTCGACTTCGATTTTTCTCACAAAAGGCGCATACTCTCTCGCTGCCTCCACAGCCTGACGGATACCTCCGGCCGCCCCGATGTGGTTGTCCTTCAGCATCACTCCGTCCGATAAATTATACCGGTGATTGTTTCCGCCGCCGACTGTAACCGCGTACTTCTCAAAAATCCGGTTGTTCGGCGTTGTTTTCCGCGTATCCAGGAGTCTGATTCCGCTGCCCTTCAGTTTTTCTGCCATGCGGTGTGTGTACGTAGCAATTCCGCTCATTCTCTGCAGATAATTCAGCGCCGTTCGCTCTCCGGACAGAAGAACACGGATATCTCCACGCACAACGGCAAGGCGCATTCCCTTCTCCACCGGGTCTCCGTCCTTTTTATCGGCAATGATTTCCACCTCCGGATCCAGAAGCTGGAATGTCCTCTGAAAAATCTGCATACCGCAGAGGATTCCGTCCTCCTTGGCAATCAGATCAACCGTACCGGGCTTTGGTCCGGGCATAACACTGTTTGTGGACACATCATCACTGGTAATATCTTCTTTCAGTGCTGACAGAATCAGCGGGTCTGCATTAAGTTTCAATGTTATCGGATCGAACATACTGTCTGTTTCTGCGGCTTCGCCGCGCTCCTTCCTTATTTTTGACAAAAGTTTTACGTGCAAGAGGCTTAAACTCTTGCTGCCGGATTCTGCTGCTTTTCCGATGCGCTGTGCAGCGCAGAGGGAAGAGAATCCGGACCTTCCTCTTCTGCTTCTTCTTTTATTTTCATCGCTTTATCGGCTTTGTCAATTTCCTTTTTCACGAGATCTGCATATAATTCCTGAAGAGCCTTCTCATCCTGATACTGTGTGTAATCGATGCTGCGGAAAACCCCTTGATCATGTTTCACTTTGTCATAAGAGGCCATCAGATCTTCTGCCGCACGTCCTGCGAACACCATACTCTCCAGCAGAGAGTTGCTGGCCAGGCGGTTTCTGCCGTGAACACCGTTGCAGGCTGTCTCTCCGACTGCGTAAAGCTGGTTCATGGAAGTCCTGCTCTCGTGATTAACCCAGACGCCGCCCATATAGTAATGCTGAGCAGGAACGACCGGAATCGGCTCCTTATCCGGATCATAACCCATTTTCAGGCAGTGCTCGATGATATTCGGAAAATGCGCGTGGCGCTCTTCATACGGAATCGTCCGCAGATCCTCCCAGACGTGTTTGGTTCCATCTTTCTTCATCTGCTTTTTGATCGCAATCGTCAGAAGGTCGCGCGGAAGGAGTTCATTCGTGAAGCGCTGCATATTCTTGTCATAAAGCTTTGCGCCTTCTCCTCTGACCGATTCTGAAATCAGAAATGACCGGTCTTCCAGGTTTGTCGTGTAGAATGTTGTCGGATGGATCTGCACATAATTGATGTCCTTCAGGCGGAGACCATGGCGGATGGCCATGGCCACACCGTCTCCGGTAAGATGACGGTAATTGGTGGAATGTTCATACAGGCCTCCGACACCTCCTGTAGCCAGAATCGTGAAGTCCGCCTGTACAGCATCCAGCTTCCCGTTTTCTCTGCGGATGACGGCGCCGTAGCAGGTATTGTCCTTTTCTACAAGATCCATCATCGTCGTATGCTCCATCAGGGTAACATTAGGGAGCTCCTTTACTGCTGCGAGAAGATGCTTGGTAATCTCTTTCCCTGTCTCATCTTCATGGAAGAGGATACGTTTATGAGAGTGCGCGCCCTCGCGGGTGAAATCCAGCTGACCCTTTGCGTCATGATGGAACTGCACGCCGCAGTCAATCAGGTTCTGAATGACTTTCTGCGATGAGCGGATCATGATATCCACGGATTTCCGGTCATTTTCATAGTGTCCGGCGCGAAGAGTATCTTCAAAGTAGCTGTCGTAATCGGAAATATCCTTTAATACGCAGATTCCGCCCTGCGCAAGAAAACTGTCACAGGACTCCGCATCTGACTTAGTGATAATTAATATCTTGCGATCTCTCGGAAGTTTCAGCGCTGTATATAAGCCGGAACATCCGGAGCCGACAATCAGTATATCCGTGTGCAGCATAATAATCTAGTCCTTTCCTGACTGCAGTGAAAGCCGCGCGCATCTGTTCCGCCTCTCCGGGCGTATTGCTGATCGTGTGTTCAGTCTTCTCTATAACTGAGCGATCGCCGTTCAGGATGAGCAGATCTCATTTACTCTGTGTTCGCGCAGGCGGCTCTGTTTTTCATTTATCGCCATTATAGCACCTAATTTTACAAGTGACAAGACACATATCAACTTGTATGTTTACATTTATCTTGACACACAGGATGGCTGGTTCTATACTGAAAACCAGCAGAGATAGAATGGCGGGAGGCCGACAGACAGGCAGCCGGATGAAACGGACTGCTCCTTGACGAGTCGTTTTTGTCCCGCAAATACAGTGTAAAAGATGGTTTATGATGAAGAAAGAACCGTCAGGCGGAGGTTATGAATATGAATACAAGAGAACTGCAGGACGCCATAATGGAGGCAAAGAAAAAGAATGATGTCTGCATCCTTGCGCATGCCTACCAGAGCCAGGATATCTGGGATGTCGCAGATTACATCGGAGATTCCTACGGACTGAGCGTGCAGGCGTCCAAAGCGCCGCAGAAGACGATCATTATGTCCGGCGTGCGTTTTATGGCGGAAACGGTAAAGATGCTGTCTCCGGAAAAGAAGGTCCTGCTGGCAAACCCGCTTGCCGGATGTCCGATGGCCGCGCAGATGGACAGAGATGACGTTCTGGAGCTCAGAAAGGAATACCCGGAAGCGGCGATTGTTGCATACATAAATACAACTTCAGATCTGAAGCGTGCAGTCGATGTCGTTGTAACATCATCTTCTGCAGTAAAAATTCTGAAACAGATTCCGAATAAGCAGATCGTGTTCATTCCGGACTGCAATCTCGGATCCTGGTGTGAAGAGCAGCTTCCAGAAAAAGAATTCATTTTTGTCAACGGCGGATGTCCAACACACATGCGTATGATCGAGCGCGATGTGAAGGCTGCAAAAGCCGCGCATCCTCAGGCGGAAGTCCTGGTTCATCCGGAAGTTCTGGAAGAGGTCAGAAAACATGCCGATTATATCGGCAGCACTACCGGAATCATGAAATATGCGGAGGAGAGCAGCAGCAAAGAGTTCATCATCGGAACGGAGCACAGTATTGTTCAGCATCTGCAGTTTAAATGTCCGGATAAACAATTCTATCCGCTGTCTAAAGAGTGCGTTTGCCACAACATGGCGCTGACGACGCTGATGGATATTTACCGCGCGGTGAACGGCACGGGAGGCGAGGAAATCACGCTCTTTGACCAGGTCCGCGAAGAAGCGCTGAAACCAATCGAAAAAATGGTTGCGATGGGATAATCCCCTTCCGGCAATTCTGCCGTACGCACATACATAATACAAGCAATAAAAATGAGAACCACACGGAATGCTGTTCCTGTGGTTCTCATTTTTATTATTATAACGCCCTTTTCATCGCATTATCTCACTCATCTGCCTTCAGAATTGCCGTATCCGGAATGAATATTTCTGAAGATGCAGTACGTTGATAATGCTTTTCCAGCATGCTCTTATGCGAAAGGAATCCCGGATCATCCAGATATTTTGCCTTCTTCGGACAGCTGATGATGCAGGCCTGGCATTTGATGCAGATGCCTTCAACAAGCTCGGGGCGGACAGAAGATACAGACCCCATCGGACAGACTTTCGCACAGGTGCCGCAGTGCGTACAGCGTTTAAGATCCGTTTCCGGCTTTGCCTTCAGGAAATTTACCGGCTTACCGTCCTCACCCTTCGGGATGTAATATGGTTCCGGCGGAAGATCACCGTCGATCACGACCGGAGACAGCGCACACCCGGACTGCAGAGCTCCGGCGGCAGCATCCGCGAGCTGCTCAGCCATTTTACAGTCTTCTGCAGTCGGATGCTCGTTTCCGATCTCTGCAAAAGCATGCGGCGCTGCAAACGCGCCGGCGGCAAATACACAGAACCCATTCTTACGGAGTATATCCCGAAACTCTCTCAGCGCGCTTCCGCTGCTGCGGTTCCCGAAGGTCACAATTGCAACTGCGGGCGTTCCTTCTGCCGCGCGAAGCAGACGTTCGATCTCCGGAGCAATCTTATTCGGGACGCGCCCTGCGTAGACCGGCACACCGGCAACCAGAAGGTCTTCCCGCCCGTATTTCCGCACAGCAGTCCGTCCTTCGGGAAGTGTAAGATCATCGTAACTCAGCGGGAGATTCAGCTTCTCCGCAATTCCTTCCGCAATCCGCTCCGCCGCTGTTCTGGTTGTCCCTGTCGGACTGAAGGTTATGAGATGAATGCGCTTCATTTCAAGTCTCCTTTATCCCAGCCTGAGGCCGGCATATACACCCGCGACGCAGCATGCAACAGACAGAATAATGTACAGACCGCCCTGCAGCCAGTTCCCGGTTTCCAGCAGACCCCAGGTTTCTACGGAGAATGTGGAGAACGTGGTCAGTCCGCCGCAGACTCCGACCTTTAAAAACAACAATTTATTGGGACTCATATCGGTATCTTTTGCATAGGCAATAATAAATCCAATCAGAACCGCTCCTATAATATTGGTTACAAATGTATTTATCGGATAATTTCCCCTGCTCTGCATCGGAATCAAAGAGAGCAGGTACCGCGCACATGCGCCGATAAACCCGCCTGCCCCGACTGCCGCCAGACGTAAAAACATCGAAATTCTCCTTTCCACAACACCTCTTCACAGGATTCTTTCATTTACAGACTTGATGATGACACGCTTGCTTCCTTGCCTGTTTCATTTATCCCTCAGAAGGCTCTTCTGAGAAACGCGGCTCAGCCATATGCGGTCACGTGCAGAAACGAAAATACCGCCAAGCCTGCGATTGGGCTCAGCGGTATGATTAACATTATTCTATGCGGCGTGACATCGGTCGCACATACAGAATCCGGTCATTATTTTGCTGCTTCAGCCTGCTGTTTTGCAACTTCCTCAGCGAAGTCCTCGTTTCTCTTTTCGATTCCTTCTCCGACTTCATAACGAACCATCTCTGTAACAGCCATATCCTGGCCTGCCTTCTTAGCCTCGTCTGCAACGTACTGCTCAACAGTCAAGTCTCCGTTCTTTACGAACTTCTGATCGAGCAGGCAGACTTCCTTCAGGACCTTCTTGATCTTGCCCGGGATGATCTTCTCGATCATCTGAGCCGGCTTACCCTCTTCCTCAAGCTGTTTTCTCGCGATTTCCTTCTCATGCTCAAGGTACTCCTGATCTGCCTCAGAATCCATAACAAATCTCGGAGCCATGGAAGCGATCTGCATAGCGACGTCCTTGCCGACTTTCTCTACAGTCTCATTGAACGCGTCTGTTTTGATTCCGGCAACTGCAGCAATCTTTCCGCCGCCGTGAATATATCCAACATAAACGTTACCTGCTGTCTGCAGCTTGACAAAACGTCTGATGGACAGCTTCTCTCCGATCTTGCTGATCTTCTGGATGAGTGCCTCGTCAACAGTTCCTTCCTCGCCGTAAGGAAGAGCCTTCAGTGCTTCGACATCTGCAACATCGTTATTCAGAACGATGTCTGCAATCTTGTCTACAAACTCAACGAACTCAGGGTTCTTAGCGACAAAGTCTGTCTCAGAGTTGATCTCTACGACAGCTGCCTTTGTGTGATCCTCGGAGAATGCGACCGTAACCAGGCCTTCAGCGGCAATTCTGTCCGCTTTCTTGGTTGCCTTGGAAAGTCCCTTCTCACGAAGAACGTCCATAGCCTTATCAATATCGCCGTCTGTCTCTGTCAGAGCCTTCTTGCAGTCCATCATGCCTGCGCCTGTCTTGTCTCTGAGCTCTTTTACCAATGCTGCTGTAATTTTCATCTATGTTACCTCCAGATTTTACATTCAGAATCAGCTGATATGCAATTATTCTGCGTCAGCGATCTCCTCGATGCTCTTCTCGCCTTCCTCAGCGCCTTCAGCATTTGCTGCTTCCGCATCGTCCATGCTCTCGCCCTGCTTTCCTTCCATAACAGCGTCTGCCATCTTGGAAGAGATCAGCTTGACGGCTCTGATCGCGTCATCATTGGCCGGAATAACGTAATCAACATCATCCGGGTCACAGTTTGTATCTACCATGCCGACGATAGGAATGTTCAGGATTCTTGCCTCGTGAACAGCAATCTTCTCCTTCTTAGGATCTACGATGAACATAGCTCCCGGCATGCCCTTCATGTCGCGGATTCCGCCCAGGTTCTTAACGAGCTTCTCATGCTCCTGCTGCAGCTTGCTGACTTCCTTCTTGGACAGCTTTTCAAAGATTCCGTCCTCTTCCATCTGCTCGATCTCGTTCAGTCTTGCAATTCTTGCTGCGATTGTTCTGTGGTTCGTCAGCATTCCGCCGAGCCATCTCTCGCATACATAGAACTCGCCGCATCTCTTTGCCTCGTCAGCGATAGCGTGCTGCGCCTGCTTCTTGGTGCCGACAAACAGAATCGGCTTTCCGGATGCTGCAACGTCCTTCAGGAAATCATAAGCCTCATCAATCAGCTTAACGGTCTTCTGGAGGTCAATGATATAAATTCCATTTCTCTCTGTGAAGATGTACGGAGCCATCTTAGGGTTCCATCTTCTGGTCTGATGTCCAAAATGAACACCTGCTTCAAGTAACTGTTTCATAGAAACTACTGACATGATAATATCCTCCTGGTTAATACGTCCATCCAGCCGCCTGCCGCATTAAACCGCTCTATGAGCGGCACCATCTGCGCTTAAGCCGGATGTGTGAACTAGCTGATGTGCGGACAGAAACCACACTCACAGCGCGCACTTCTCCCGCACAAACATAATTATTATACTTGATTTGATCCATGAATGCAAGGAAAATCTCTGCTCAAGATTTCTTACGCCTCATGGGACTGTCACTTCCTGTCGTATTTCTGCAGCGGAGTGCGACTGCCGCCGGCATCTTCGGTTAATCCCGTAAATACCCGTTAAATGCGTGCCGAAGTCTGTGAAAATTATTCAGTCCGAGAACAAATTTCTGTCCGCCTTCAAAGAACACCGTTGCGTCACGCATTTTCACCACATGCGACATATTTATAATGCAGCTTGCCATTGCATGCTGAAAATCAGGCGTTAAGTACGCATACGTATCTTCCATCCGTCCGACCATCTTATATTTACTGCCATCGGTGAGACAGACAATCACATGATCTTGTTCATACCGGAACAAATCAATATCTGAGAGCTTAATTTTCAGTGTATGCGTCCGCGTTATAAAAGGAAAATAATCTGTCCCTGGCATATTCTTGATCCTGCCGTTCTCATCCAGAAATTTCCGACGCGCCTGCTCTGCTAATTTCTTTGCTTCAATTGAATTCCCGGCATCTGAAGGTCTCGGGATCCTGTCGCATCCGGACGGTAATTCCCGGTGCATCTTATACTTTTTACAAGCATTATACAGATTTCTTGATTCCCTGATATGCTGATACAGCAGATCCATCAGTTCCCAGGAAATCTCAACCGGTCTTTCATCTGAACTGTCATGATATTTCAGTTCTGGTCTCTCTGACTGTTTCATTCTCTCTCCTTTTCAGAACCAAATTAAAATACGCAAAAACAATCCAACTTAATTCAGGCTGCTCACTGAAAATACCCGATAAGTTGAATTCTATTCTATACATGGTCTGATTATACGTTCACCTTCCGGCCGATTCAAGCACTACACGTTATAATACTCTGATTACTTTATATCGTAATGAGTTTTTAATGAAAATATCATTGCTTTTTCATTACTTTATTGACATTTGCTACAATTGCAGACAAAAATAATTCTGTCAGGCCGGAATGATCTCAATTGAGAATCCCAGGCGCATTTTCACTGTGAAAAGGCTTCTGATTTTCTTTACTCATCAATCATCTCAATATAGCAGTAAACCGGGCGATTAATCGCCCGGCCGTTATTTCACAGTAGTCATGCTGTTTATTCTGCTGTTTATTCTGTTTCCGTCCGCTTACGGCTTCATCAATTCGGCTGATTATCTCAGTTTGCTTTGATTCCGTCATTCTGACGTTTCTGTTCCCGGTCAAGTTCACGGTTCTGTTCGACCACTGCAATCTTTTTTCGGTATTTTTCTGCCATCTCATCGAACCCGTCAGCCTCATAGATTTCTACAAGCTGCTGCATGGTTTCTGCATTACTCGGTGAAAGTTTCAGCACCTGCTGAAAAGCATCCAGCGCATCCTGTGTCAGACCAAGTGCGCGGTAGGCAGCGCCGAGATAATACCAGAGCGGCCACCAGGCATTGTAGCGGGGATCATCTTTGTAGACAGACAGAATCTCGATTCCGGACTCCAGGCGACCGCTGATGATCGCATTGCATCCCTCTTCAATCCTGCAGGGCTCCGCGAGTTTCTCGGAGAGATCCTGCACCTCTTTTCTTGCTTCTTCATTTTTTGTCAGAGAAAGGAAACGCTGAAAAGTCAGTGCGGCCTTCTGGTACAGACCGAGATTCAGATATGCATATCCGAGGTAATAGTAACCTTCATCAAAATCCGGCCACTTCTCTGCAAGTGTCTCAAACGCGCGCAGAGACTCTGCCTTGAACACGCCGACGTATTCTTCGCCGGTTCCGTTCTCATATGCGTCATGCAGTGCGCGCGCATAGCAATACTGGGCATCCATGAAATCCGGATCAATCTGAAGCGCTGCGCGGAAATAGACGCATGCCGTTTCAAAATCCTCTTCCTTCGCCTTGTCTGCGCCCTGCTGTACGAGCAGCTTCGGGAACTGATCTGGGAAAAATTTATTGATGTAGCGGATATATGCATCGCGATACTTAAATTCCGGATCGCAGCCAATCACAAATGCCATCGCATCTGCAATGCGCACCGTGCCATATTCCTTCATTCTTGCGATATCCTCACTTCGGAGAGGAATCGGCACGCCTCTCATGAAGTCCGCGATATCTGCCCTTCGCAGGTAATCATTCGACAGCGTATCAAAGAAAAAGCCGTCCAGCTTGCCGACCAGATACTCTTTGATTCTGTCCTGCTTTTCGTGTTTTTCAGGTTGATTATTACTCAATATCTTTCCTCCTGCAGTAATCCGAATGATTTATTAAGTCTTCATCGCTCTCATTTCGCCTTCGGCTCATGAATCGCGAGAACGTATTTGGTAATATACGACGTTCGGCTTGCCAGTCGAGCGGCACCTCTGGCTTGCTCTCCTGGGCCGAACCAGCATAAGGATTTCCCGCTAACTCTGCATTGCTTACGCTCGCAGATCGCAGGGGCAACTCCATTATACGACGTGTCGCTAGCCAATCGCGGTTCGCTGTGCTCCCGCTCTTGGGCGGCACCAGCATAAGGAGTCTTCATCGCTCTCATTTCGCCTTCGGCTCATGAATCGCGAGAACGACTCCATTATAACATCCGCATGTTTTCACTTTTCAGAAGGCCGGCGTTGTGGGCAGCCTGGTCGAGTTCGGCGAGAAGGCGGTCTTTATCTTCCGGGAGGTTTCCCGCCAGGGAGAAGTAGTTGGACGCGTGATTGCTGCGGAATACGCAGGTTTTGGTCGGATTCATGTTCTCGAGCATCAGGCGCGTTTCTGCGATGACCTGCTCGGGTTCCAGTAGTTTAAACTCGCCGCGCTGAACCTGCTGGGTGAGCGGAGCGCGCGGGTCGAGCATCAGCGTCAGGAGAGCAACGTATGACGCGTTCATTTCGCTGATCATCGTACCGGATTCAACAGCATGTTCTTTCCAGCCGTCCTGTCCGGCAAGACCGGAGATGAAGGTCACGGACGCCTTGATCCCGCTCTCTTCAATCCTGTGAACGGCATCGATGAGCTCCTGACGCGTGGACCCTTTGTTGATGGCCTTCAATACGCGGTCGCTCCCGGATTCTGCGCCGATGTAGATGATTTTTACACCGTGTTCATGCAGTTCTTTCAGTTCTTCAACGGTTTTGTGACGCACATCGATAGCATTTCCGTAGACATTTACCTGTTCGCACTCCGGGAAGAGCTCCTCGATTTTTTTCAGGATGACGAGGAGCTTGCGGTTGGAAAGGCACAGGGCGTCTCCGTCACATAGAAAGATCCTTTTGATTCTGCGGTACCTTCTGCGCGCGTCTTCCAGATCCTCAATCACTTCATTGACATTGCGCACGCGGAATTGTTTATCTTTAAACATGCTGCAGAATGTACATGTATTATGTGAACAGCCGATAGTGACCTGACAAAGCAGGCTCCACGCCTCACTCGGCGGTCTGTAAATATCTCCTTCGTAACGCATCTCCTCACCCCTTCTCTCTGATTACATTCTGTCCGGCGCTTTGACGCCAAGCAGGCCGAGTCCATTAGCGATGGCATTCTTAGCTGCAATCGTCAGTGCGATCTTAGCCAGTTTCTCGTCCTCGTTATCCACCAGAATGTGTTCATCATGATAGAACTTATTATATGCCTGCGCGATATCGATGATGTGGCGGGTGACGATGGACGGTTCGTATTTATCTGCCGCGTCGCGAACTACCGCCGGATACTGATACAGCAGTTTCACCAGTTCATATGCAGCGTCTCCTGTAAGGTAAGATGCATCTACAGATCCGGCTGCGGCTCTGCTGACGGCTTCTTCTCCGGCCTTGCGCAGAACGCTGGCGCAGCGCGCGTGCGTATACTGAATATACGGACCTGTTTCTCCGTCAAAGTTCAGAACCTGATCCCATTTAAAGACATAATCCTTAATTCTGCTGTTGGACAGCTCATTGAACATGACTGCGCCGATGCCGACTTCTTTTGCGACCTCTTCAATGCTCTCCGGATTGGCGTCCGGGTTCTTCTCCTTGATGATTTCTTTTGTCTTCTCAACGGCCTTCTTCAGAACATCCTCCAGGAAAACGACGCGGCCCTTTCTCGTGGACAGCGTTCCTTCTTCCAGTGCGACCATGCCGAACGGAACATGAACGCAGTCTGCAGCCCAGTCGTAGCCCATAAGCTCCAGCACCTTAAACAGCTGTTTGAAGTACAGGGACTGCTGGGAAGCAACAACGTAGATATTCTTGTAGAAATTGTAGTGGTCTTTCCGGTATTCTGCCGTTGCCAGGTCTCTTGTGCAGTACAGGGAAGTACCGTCGGACTTGGTGATCAGAGCCGGCGGAAGATCATACTCCGTCAGGTCAACGACGTTTGCGCCCTGAGATTCCTGCAGAAGTCCTTTATCCTTCAGTTCCTGAATGACGCCCGGCATCATGTCGGAATACATGCTCTCGCCGTCGTAGGCGTCAAACTCAATGCCCATCATGTCATACACGCGGTTGAATTCGCGAAGAGACAGGTCAGAGAACCATTTCCAGATGCGGACTTCATCTTCTCCGCCGTGCTCCAGATCGTAAAATGTCTTCCGGGCCTCTTCGTTCAGTTCCGGATCCTTTTCGGCTTCGACGTGGAACTTAGTATAGTAGCTGAGAAGCGTCTTGATCGGATCGCGCTCGATGTCCTCATCATTTCCCCAGTGACGGTATGCGCAGATCATCTTTCCGAACTGTGTGCCGTAGTCGCCGAGATGATTGGTGCGGACAACGTTGTAGCCGAGCGCGTCATAAATCTTGTAAATCGAATTTCCGATGACGGTCGTGCGGATGTGGCCGATATGGAATGGTTTGGCGATATTCGGGGAAGAGAAGTCGATGACAATCGTCTTTCCATTTCCTTCATCGCTCTTTCCGTAGGTATCCTTGTCCAGAGCGGCGCCAAGAGCAATCTCCGCAACTTTCTGTTTATCAAGGAACATGTTGACATAAGCGTTAACCTGCTCGACCTTCTCAAACATCGGATCTCCCTGCAGCTGCTCTGCAATATCCGCTGCGATCATCGGCGGCGCTTTATGATAAATCCTGGCCAGGCGGAAACATGGGAACGCATAGTCACCCATTTTCTGATCCTGTGGAATTTCAACAATCTGCGCGATCTGTTCAGGTGTCAGATCACTGACATGCTCTGCAATGCGCTTTGCGATTTCTTCTTTAATATTGATCATCGTATTATTTCTCCTTAACTTCTGGCTTTTTCTCCAGGTCTTCTTCTGTTGCGACAGGAATGTGATGCTCCGTAAGCAGCTGTGCAAAACAGCCGTTTCCGTCTGTACAGTTTCCTGTAAATGTTCCGTCATAGATTCTGCGGAAACCGCAGGACGGGCTTCTGGCTTTCAGAACAGCGCCTTCCAGATGTTCACCGGCCTCTGCTGCCTGCGCACTTGCGCGCCGGTACGCCTCCCGGGCTCCTCCCTGGAAGTATTCCGTCCAGTCTTTTCCAGACCGGCTCATGACGCAGTCTCCTGAGCGTTCCGCCGGTTCTCTCGGCGCAGTAAGCCCGCCTTCTGTCTCCGGACACACAAGAACCGCAGAATGATGCTCTGCAAACTTTTTTACCGCCTCATTTTCATTGTTTCCGCCGTTGTATTTACAGTTTATTCCCATAAGACAGGCACTGATGATATACATTCCGCACCACCTACTCATCTTTCATCTTAACGATGGTGACACCTTCGCCACCCTCATTATAATTTCCGGGACGAATCGACGCAATATGCGGGTTTCTCTTCAGAAGCCTGCGAATTTCCTGTTTCAGGATGCCTTCTCCGCGGCCGTGAATAATGGTGACTTCTTTCAGCCCGCTGATATAGACATCATCCATATACTTTTCCACGTCCATGCGGGCATCGTCTGCGTTCTTGCCGCGCACATCGATGGATGTGGAAACGGACATGGTCTTCCGTCTTCGGATGCCGGATGAACTCCTGTGCGCGGATACAGTCTTCTTTTTGTTGGCCTTGGCCGATCCGTCATTCAGTAGAACCAGATCCTTCAGCGGCACCGTCATCTTTGCGATTCCAAGCTGCACTACAACATGATCTTTTTCATCCGGAAGTGTCAAAAGATCCCCTTTCTGGTGAAGGGACAGGACTTCTACGCGGTCGCCCACCGCTAGCTGCGACGCTTCGACTGGATTGCTGTTCACACGCTGAACGATATGCTCTGCATAACGAGTCTCTTTTTTCTTCAGCTTGTGTTTGCTGCTTGCAAGGGCTTTATTTCTCTCGCCAAGGCTCTCCATCTTCTGAATCTTGTTCAGATCCTTCTGGACTTCATGCGCAGTGTCTCTGGCGTCCTTCAGAATTCTTCGAGCCTGCCTTCTGGCTTCGACCAGGATCTGATCTTTTTCTTTTTCCAAGCGTTTTTTCTCTTCCTCGAACTGTTCTTTCTCCGCCTTCATGGACGCATAGATCCGGTCTGCTTCACGCCGTTCGTCTTCTGCTTTTCTTCTGTCCTCATCAATGGCAGAAATGACGTCCTCAAACTCCAGATCTCCCCGCTCTATCATTCTGGACGCGCGGTCTATGATCCGCTTAGGCAGGCCGAGTTTCTTAGAAATCTCAAATGCGTTGGACCTCCCCGGTACGCCGATCATCAACCGATACGTCGGACTGAGAGTTTCCACGTTGAATTCCATAGACGCGTTCTCCACGTCTTCGCTGGAAAGCGCGTACTTCTTCACTTCGTTATAGTGGGTGGTTGCTGCCGTGGTCGCCTTTCTCTGTCTGAGTTCTTCCAGGACAGAAACCGCAAGCGCGGCGCCTTCTGTCGGATCGGTCCCCCCGCCGAGCTCATCCAGCAGAACCAGTGTGCGCTGATCTGCTTTCCTTGTGATAAACACGATGTTTTTCATATGGGAAGAGAACGTAGAAAGACTCTGTTCTATGCTCTGTTCATCTCCGATATCCGCAAAAATGTACTGGTAAATCGGCAGACTGCTCTCTGAAGAAGCCGGAATATGGAGTCCGCTCTGCGCCATCAGCTGAAGCAGGCCGATCGTCTTCAGCGTGAGTGTCTTTCCGCCGGTGTTCGGTCCGGTAATGACCAGTGTATGGTAGTTTCCTCCGAGTTCCACCGATACCGGAACGGCTTTTTCCGGATCCAGAAGCGGATGGCGTGCGTCTTTCAGGATCAGCGGCTTTCCAGGGTCGATCTTCGGTTCGGCCCCTTGCATTCTGCAGCTGAGTTTGCCTTTTGCCATAATAAAGTCAAGCTCTGTGATCAGCTCCTGGTTATGCTGAAGGTCAATCCCGACCTCGCCGACATGTTCGGACAGATCTCTCAGGATTTTCGGGATCTCCTCCTGCTCGGCCAGTTCCAGTTCCTTCAGTTCATTATTCATATCGATGATGACCTGCGGTTCGATAAACAGTGTCGACCCCGCCTTGGACTGGTCATGCACGATACCCGGAAATCTGGATTTATGCTCGCTCTTGACCGGGATGACATAACGCCCGTCACGCATGGTCACGATGGCATCACGTAAATATGGCTGGTTGGCGGCGCTTCCAGCGATTTTTTCCAGTCTTCTGCGGATCTGCTCGTTCACCAGATGGATGTTCTTGCGGATCTGGAACAGCTCACGCGACGCGCGGTCCGCAATTTCATCTTCTGACAGGATGCATCGTCCGATATCAGATTCCAGCTGAGGATGCATCCGGATCAGATCGACCAGTTCACGAATCTGCGGAAGAGGCGGAAGATCCCCTTTCATAAAGGTGACGACCTGCTGTGCCATCCTGAGATCGGTCTGGATCTGAAGAAGCTCCCGTGTAGTCAGGACACCGCCCTTCCTTGCCAGGCTGACCGCGTCAGAAACGTTATACAGACCCTCCGTCGGCAGCGCGCCTTTACGCACAATAAGGTCAACCGCTTCCGTGGTTGACCTCAGTCCTTCTTCTATGTCGTGTCTGTCACTTCCCGGGGTCAGGTGTTCCGCCATTGCGCGCGATAAGTCCGATCCGGTTTCTTCTGCCAGCATACCGATTATTTTCTGATATTCAAGAATTTCAAGTACTCGTTTATTCATAGGCAGTGTATTTCTCCGTATCCTCTGTTATTTCTTATCCTCATGATCAGAACCTGAAGATGCCGCGGCAAGTCCGCCCTGGTTCATCTTTTCCAGTTCGCTCTTAAGCTGAATATTCTCCATCTGAAGGTCGAAAATGGAATTCTCATATTCCGCGCATTTCTTTTCCAGATCCCGGCGAACCGTCTGTTCATTCTGGCGCTCGGATTTCATTTTTTCCATCTGATCTCTGGCTTTGACATAGGAATCCTTGGCCTCGTCCATCGCACGCAGATACTGCTTGCTGTCATTGACCGCCTTTTCTTTTTCCGTACGCAGACGGTCCATCCGCGAAAGCGCGTCAAAATATTCTTCTGCAATATTCAGACAGGTAAGCGCAGGAACACCGCTGACGGATCCGCCGCCGGTGACCTTGGAAATCAATTTCATTTTTTCATCCACATAGGACGCGATCTTCTCGATCTCCTCCGGCGTCTTATCCCCGGTAATGCTGTACTCCTGTCCGAAGATCCTCACTTTTACACTGTCTGCCATACTGCATTCACCTTCATAAACATCTCCGCGGGATGCTGACCTTCTCCGCGGATCTACTGACTTTATCGTATTTCCGTATTCCTTCCATTTTTTTATCCGCGCACAGCCTCATACATGAGAATCCCCGCCGCCACACTGGCATTCAGAGATTCCAGCGCGCCGTTCATCGGAATGGTCACGCGCACATCAGCGGAATCCAGAAACGTTTCGCTCACTCCGTTCCCTTCATTTCCGATTATCAGTGCCGTTTTTTTTGACAGTCCGGCCTCATAATAAGGGAATTCCCCGTGAACATCCGTAACTGCAATTCTCTTTCCCATGCGGTGCGCGGTCTGAACAGCTTCTTCCGCATTTTCCACAGACAAAATCGGCATGCGCAAGAGGGAACCGGCAGCGGCGCGTACGGTCTTTGGCGCGTACACATCTGCTGTGCCCTTGACACAGAATACCGCCTGGTACCCCGCACCTTCCGCAGTGCGGATAATCGTCCCGATATTGCCCGGATCCTGGAGGCGGTCCAGGATAACCACATTTCCGTCTGAACCGGCAATCCGGTCCAGCTCCTTGTCCCCGTATTCCTTTTGTCTGACTACGGCAAGCACGCCCATGCTGGTCTCCGTCTCTGTCAGCTGCTGAAACAGCTCACGGCTGAAGATGTAAGTCGCAGAGAAATTCCATTCCTCTGCATGATCGCCGAAACGCGTACCCTCACAGAAAATCAGGTCGACAGCCATTCCGGAGCGGACTGCCTCCGCACAGAGATTGTCTCCTTCTGCCAGGAAACGGTGTTCTTTCTGACGGTGCTTCTTATGCAGGAGTTTTCTGCAGTCCCTGAAGACCGGATTCTCTTTTGATGTCACATACGTTACCATTACGCGCTCCCGTTGCATGGTGAAAAATAAAGCCGGCTGCACACCGGCTTTATTCACATTCGATTCTGGCTGGAGAGATGCCGCCGGAACAGCAGCTCCTCCAGATCCTCTGCAGGTTCCTGAACTATGCAGGCGACCTCCGGAAGACCTTACGGCTGAATTCATGACTTGCTACGCCAGTCCGGCAGGGACGACGCGGGCAGGCCCCTTATTTATTATTCAGGAATGTCGGGATGTCGAACTTGGAATCCGCCGGATCCTCGCTGCGCGTGCTCTGGAAGATATCGTCCAGAGTCACTTCCTTTCCGCGAAGTCCGTTATCCGTCATCACGGTGCGGCGGCTGTTCATGCCCTTAGGCGCAGTGAAGCTGTCCGGTCCGTCCTCGAGTCCGGAACTTCCAAAACCTGTCGCGATAACCGTGATGGATACCTCGTCCTTCATTTCCTCGGTGACGGATGCGCCGAAGATCAGGATCGCATCGTCTGCCGCCTGCTCCTCGACCTGTGTCGCAATCTCGTTGACTTCCATCATGCCCAGATCGTAACCGCCGGCAACATACAGCAGAATCGCCTTTGCGCCGTCGATTCTCGTCTCCAGGAGCGGACTTTCGATTGCTGCCTGAACCGCCTCTTTGGCTCTGTTTTCGCCCTTGCCTTTTCCGATTCCCATGTGAGCGATGCCGCGGTCGGTCATGACCGATCTTACATCCGCAAAGTCCACGTTGATCAGCGCATCCTGTGAAATCAGGTCGGAAATACCCTGAACACCCTGGCGCAGGACATCATCCGCCATCGCGAACGCCTGCAGCAGAGAAGTGTCTTTCTCACTGTTCTCAATCAGCTTGTCATTCGGAACAATAACCAGAGAATCTACATACTTCTTCAGGAACTGCAGTCCCTTTTCCGCCTGCTGCATTCTCTTGCGGCCCTCAAACGTAAACGGCTTGGTTACAACGCCGACGGTCAGGATTCCCATGTCCTTTGCCGCCTTGGCAATGATCGGCGCAGCTCCGGTTCCGGTTCCGCCTCCCATTCCTGCGGTGATAAACACCATGTCGCTTCCTTTAATCAGCTGAACGATGTCATCCAGCGTCTCCTCAGCGGAATGCTGTCCGATTTCCGGATTTCCTCCCGCTCCGAGTCCCTTCGTGAGTTTCTCTCCGATCTGGACTTTAGTCTCTGCATTGCTCTTCTTCAGAGCCTGCTGGTCTGTATTAACGGCAATATAGTCTACGCCGCCGAGCCCGGTTTCAATCATGCGGTTCACCGCATTGCATCCGCCGCCGCCGACTCCGATTACTTTCAGAACAGCTGACGTATCCTGTTCATTTTCAAATTGCAACATCCCCACTGCCTCCTTGGATACACATAGTATGTTTTATTCTACCATATAATTTCGTCTTTTGCATTATTGTTATCTATTGAATACATGTTCATTCTCAGCGGTTATGACACCGAAGGTGAGAAATACATGTAATTCTCTTTTCCAATACTGATCGTGCCTCTGTAGATTTTACTCTTAAACAGCTTATTCACGACCTTCTGCAGATTTCCGTCCGCCACAGCTTTTCTCAGCTGCGATGCGCTGCATTTCACCAGAAGCGTCTTGGTGATGTATGCTTTTACAATGACCCCGGACATGTCGATTTCCCGGAAATAGAAATCCCCTTTCTGCGTTTCTTTTATCATATCCAGCATATACTGAAGCGTTCCGCTTTCTTCTGCCCTGACCCTCTCACCGACTGTAATCCTGCTCAGAGTCAATCCCTTCAGGATCGTAATGTCCGGGTTGACATCTGTTTTTCGCAGAACTCTTCCCGTTCCGTCGATGACAATATACTGATCGCCGTATTTGATCGCCGCCACCTGCTTCCGTTCCTTTACGCGGATAATCAGCGTAGACGGAAGTCTGCAGCGGAACTTGACATCCGTAAAGTACGGGTTCTGGAGCAGTTTTTCCTTCATCTGGCTGCGTCCTTTCATCCAGAACAGACTTACACCTTTCTGCGCCGTCGCAATGTTTATGACTTCGCTGTCAGAGTAATAGTGATTTCCCTGCACTTCAATTTTTTCGATATTGAATACAGGGGACAAAAGGAAAAGTGCGACGCCAAGCACCAAGGCGGCACCGACCAGAATATCCAGAAGATAATGGTGTTTCCTGTGCTTTTTCTTTTTGCGCGGGACATCATGGAAATCCATTTCGGGAAGATCCGCATCTTCCGGTTTTGCCGCGTATCCTCTTTCCGCATTCTCTGGTTCAGCAAATGCGCTTTCCCCTTTGGCAGCTCCGGGGACTCCTTCTTCATCCGGCGGATCCTCACAGGCCGTTCTGCGGTTCTGAAAAAACTTTGCCGCCTCATCCGGAGAAACGGAATTGCTTTCTCTTCCCGTCTCCCAGTCCCAGTCTACATGAACAGAATTCCGACCGGATGTGACGCGCTGGGTCTTGGTATCCGTCATCTTGTCCTGATCATGCTGCTCCATGTTTTTCCTCCTTCTGGCCATGCTTCTGCAGATCTTCCGGCTTTCACTCTGCGATCAGCCGCTTTATTTCTATATCTGCATCCGCAGACGGCAGCAGAGGGCCTCGTGTTTAGCGGTTATCCAGATCTGAGCGGATAAACCGATAAATCCGTTCTGTTGCATTGGTCGGTGCGCATTTCACGGCTGCCTGCTCCATTGCTCTCAGTTCTTCCGGATGCTCCTGCAGATGGTAAATTTCCTGCATCACTTTATTTAATGTGAAATCTTTCTCTTCTATTAGTATCGCACCGCCGTGATCGGAAACAGACCTGGCGTTGAAATACTGATGATTGCCCGGAACGTTCGGTGACGGGACCAGAATGGACGCCCGTCCGGTGACACACGTTTCCGCTACAGAAAGCGCGCCCGCGCGGCTAATCACCAGGTCGCTCGCGCCGAGATAATTCTCCATGTCATTGATATAATCCATGATCCGGATATTGTCTTTGACGTCAATTCCGTCCTCTTTGATATGGTCCTGCACCCATCCGTAATGCAGAGTTCCTGTTCCAAACAGCAGAACGACGTTCTTTTTACCGTTCAGCTGTTTCATGACCTCATAGATGACACGTGTCATCTGGTTCGCACCCTGACTGCCGGCAAAAGAGAAAATGACAAAATCATCCTTTGACAGTCCGAGTTTCTCTCGGCACACGTCGCGGTCTACATTGAAGAAACGGTCCCGGACTGGATTTCCAACCACGGTATGCTTTTCCTTCTGCTTAAAGTACTGAGACGCATCTCCAAATCCCAGGAATACACGGTCCACATACCTTTCCAGGAATCGGTTCGCGACTCCCGGAAATGCGTTCTGCTCGTGAATATAGACTTTGCATCCGTAGCGGTGCGCCGCGTGAATAACCGGCACACAGACAAATCCGCCTGTCCCGACCACCGCGTCAGGTTTAAATTTCTTCATGATGCGCAGGGACTGGTTAGAACCATGAAGGGTGACCGCCGATGTCTTGATGACGCCAAGCGGCGTCTTTTCAAACCATCTTGCCGCAACCAGTTTCATCTCGTATCCGCTCTTCGGAACAATTTCCGTTTCCAGTCCGACGTGATTTCCAATATACAGAACCTCTGATCCCGGTTCCTGTTTACAGATTTCATCCGCAATCGCAAGGGCCGGATAAATGTGCCCTCCGCTGCCTCCTCCGGTGATGATCAATCTCATTTACGTCTTTTCTCCTTCAACAACACTACACTTTCGCTACTCTGCGGCGCCGCAGAGACGGACGCCTTTTTCTTGTATTCTTTCTCGCCGTTTTTTCCCTGCGGGATTCTCTGTCCGCGGGTTCCGGCGTTCCGTTTGATATTTGTCTGGACACATTCAGAGTGATGCCCATTCCGGCCATGCAGACCCAGAGGGTATTTCCGCCGTAACTGATGAACGGCAGCGCGACTCCGGTCGGCGGCATCGTCGAGGTAACGATCGCGACATTCAGGATGACCTGAATGCCGATCATAACGCCGTATCCTCCCGCCAGTAGCATGCCCATTTTATCCGGGGCATTCATGGAAACGACCAGACAGCGCCAGAGCAGAATCAGGAACACGCAAAGGAGAAAACAGATGCCGATAAATCCGAGCTCCTCGCCGATAATAGACAAGATGAAGTCGTTCTGCGGCTCCGGAAGGTACAGGTTTTTCTGGATACTGTGTCCGAGCCCCAGGCCCTTCAGCCCGCCTGTGCCAAGCGCCAGAAGAGACTGGACGACCTGATAGCCGTCCCCTTTGGCGTCTGCAAACGGGTTCATAAAACTCGTCATTCTTTTTGCCCAGTACGCATTGCTCCCTTTCAGCAGTTCATGCGCGGAAACTACAAACACGACGCCGCCTGCCGCGAATGCCCCGGCCACAGTGATCCAGATTTTTTTCAATCCCGCGATCACCATCATGAAAAACACGATAAACACGAGCGTGCCTGCCGTGGATAAATTCGGCTGTTTCGCGATCAGTCCGCCGAAAATCAGACAGAGTATGAACATTGGAATGATCCCGTCCTTAACGCTCTTGATTCTCCGCGAATCAGCGGAGAAATACGCGGCAACAAAGATAATGACTGCCCATTTGGCAATTTCTCCCGGCATGATGCTCAACGGCCCGATATACAGCCACCTGGTCGCGCCGTTGACATTGGTGCCGAGCGGCGTCAGCACCAGAACCAGAAGAACTATACTGATCAGGACGATATGGATTGCGCCTCTCCTCCAGGCATGATAGTCAATTTTGGAACATCCGTACATGATGGCAAACCCAATGACTGCCCAGAGCGTCTGCTTCCTCAGATATCCGTACGGAGACCCCGTGTTATTCAGCGAAAAATAGTAACTTGCGCTGAATACCATGACGATGCCAAAAATCACCAGTCCTGTTGTCATCGCGACAATCGCAAAATCGCACGATCCGGCTCTGCGGGTAAGCAATGGTCTTCTTCTCCACTTTTTCAGCAGTTTGTTCACCATTAACTTTCCAGTCTCCTTACGCAATCCTTAAAGTGATCGCCTCTCTGCTCATAGTTATCATACATATCCCAGCTTGCGCATGCCGGCGACAGAAGTACAGTGTCGCCAGGCTCCGCCATCTTAAACGCGGTCTGTACACACTCATCCATGTCCTTGCATTTTGTAAAGGAATGGAAGCCTGTCTTCTCCGCAGCCTCCTGAATAAAGTGCGCGTCTCTTCCAAGCAGAAGGACATGCTTGACTCTTCCCTTGAAGTGCAGGACAAACTCGTCAAAATTCTGTCCTTTCGCGTCTCCTCCGGCAATCAGGATAATATCCTTTCCGACTGCTTTGATCGCAATTTCTGATGCGTCCGTATTGGTTCCCTTGGAATCATTATAATAGTCCACGCCATGGATCTTGCCGCAGTATTCCAGACGATGCTCCACGCCTCCGAACGCGCGGATCGCGTCTCCGATGGTCTCTGCGTCGATTCCGGCACAGTAAGAGACCGCTGCAGCCGCAAGCGCGTTCTGAATGTTATGCTCACCGATAATCTTCATCTCATCCGCGCCGACAAAGTCAACAAGCGTTCCGTCTTCTTTCTTCAGAACCAGTCTGCCGTCTTTGACAAAAGCTCCGTATTCCAGCTGCTGTGAAGAACTGAACGGAACAACCTTTGCGCGGCTCTGTTCCATGAGTTTTCTGCAGATCGGATCATCCATGTTGGTGACAAACCAGTCATTCTCTGTCTGGTTAGCAAAGATTTTTGATTTTGCCGCAATGTAGGCGCCCATCGTATGATGGCGATTCATATGATCCGGCGTGATATTCAGGATCGCAGAAACAACAGGCTTAAAGTAACGTGTGGTTTCAAGCTGGAAGCTGCTTGCTTCCGTGACGAGCCAGTCCGATTCTGTCGCTTTTTCCGATGCGGCGATAACTGCGTTCCCGATGTTTCCTACAACATACGTCCCGCGTCCCGCACGCTTGAAAATTTCTCCGACCAGCGTTGTTGTCGTCGTCTTTCCATTCGTTCCGGTAATGGCGACATAACTTCCTTTTCCGACGCGGTATGCAATTTCCAGCTCTCCGGTTATTTCCACGCCGGCATCCTTTGCCTGCTGGATAAACGGAAGTTCCGGACTGACTCCCGGACTGAGAATAAGCATATCGAACTGCGTCATATCTTCCGGCGCCCTGCCCAGGTAAAACTCGACACCCTGCTCCTCAAACAGGCTGAGCAGCCCGGCATCAATTTCCTCTCTCGACTTGGAATCCTGAATGCTGACCTTTGCGTTCAGGTGCAGCATCGCCTGTGCCGCAGCAATTCCGGATTTTCCCAGGCCTACAATCAATATGTTTTCTCTTGCGATATTCGCTTTGTTCGATAATTCTTGTTTCAACATCAGAAGCTCCTCTCAATTCACAGGTCGGAAATTAGCCGATCTTCATAATACAAAAGGCGATCACGCAGCAGATCAGCGCAATGAGCCAGAACATGTGGACGACACGAGTTTCTTTCATCCCTCCCAGTTCAAAATGATGATGAATCGGAGACATGCGGAACACTCTCTTGCCCGTAGTCTGGAACGATACAACCTGAATAATGACGGATGCAGATTCCATGACAAAGACAAATCCGGCAAATGGAATCAAAAGCTCCGCTCTCGTCAGAAGCACAGCAGCCGTCAGTCCCGCGCCGAGCGCCAGAGATCCGGTATCTCCCATAAAGATCTTTGCCGGATGGTGGTTGAAGACCAGGAATCCCGCACACGCGCCGGCCATGGCCAGACAGTAGACCTCGGTAGTCGGAGACTGGAAGACATGTCCGACAATCACAAAGAACAGCGACACAATAGCAGTGACACCTCCGCACAGCCCGTCCAGTCCGTCCGTAAGGTTAACGCTGTTCGTCATTGCGACCATGACAAAGATGACAAACAGAACGTACAGGACCGGTCCAAATGTGACATCGCGGTTGATGAACGGGATCCACACTCTGGTGCCCTGGTCAGTAAATTTCATAATGTAGACGCAGAGCAGCACAGAAAACAGAATCTGCAGCGCCATCTTCTGCCACGCACGCAGACCGAGATTATGCTTTTCCGCAACCTTGATAAAATCATCCAGGAATCCGATCAGCCCAAACAGAAACCCGAACGCTACAACAGCGAGCATGCTTTTCATGCTTTCCAGCTGCAGCGCGCCAAATACCAGAGATGTCACAATGATCGACGCATAGATCGCCACACCGCCCATAGTCGGCGTTCCGGCCTTTTTCTGATGAGACTGCGGACCTTCCTCACGAATATACTGACGGAGCTGCTTCCGCTTCAAAAATGGAATTTCCAGTCCCGTAAACAGTGTTGACAGCAGAAATCCCGCTGCAAAAATACAAATATATATGATTGGCTGCATGTTTTCCCCCTCTGCACGACTTGCTGAACAGCGCCTTTATATCTAGCTATAACTCCATTATTTTTTCTGCGACCTCAGAAAGATGCATGGAATTGGATGCCTTAACCAGCACCGCATCCCCTTCACAGAGAAACTCCGGAAGTTTCCTTTCCAGTTCTTCTTTTGTCTCAAACCAGAATACATCGTTCAGTCCGCCCTCTTCTGCGGCATCTGCGATATTTTTCGCCAAAGGTCCCACAGCAAGGAGAAGATCGATCTTTTTTTCCGCTGCGTGCGCGCCGACGTCGCGGTGTCCCGGAACAGCCTCATCGCCGAGCTCATACATCTCTCCGAGAACTGCCGCATGGCGCTTTGCCTCTGTATTCATCAGTGTGTCGATTGCGGATTTCATAGAAACCGGCGCAGCGTTATACGTATCATCGATCACGGTAAACTTATCATTATGCTCAAATTTAAGACGTTTTCCCGTCAGATCGTGCATCTTTTCCAGGCCGTTTTTTGCGTCCTGAAGAGTGCAGCCAAGCGTAGAGGCTGCCGCACATGCCAGAGCGGCATTAATCGCGTTATGGATGCCGTTTACAGACAGATGGATCTGCACGGATTCACCGCCGTGGTGAAGGCAGAACCGGATTCCCTCTCCGCCTTTTTCCTGGATGTCATCAACGTAGAAATCCTGTTTATCCGTACTTCCGACAGTAATCACCTTATAATCGCCGTGAATCTCGCTGCGGTCGAGCATATCACAGTCTTCATTGATAACCAGCGTATTCTCCGGGCCAAAGAAATCGGTAATCTCCATCTTAGCTCTGCGGATGTTCTCTCTGGTTTTCAGGAACTCAATATGCTGAATGCCGATATTAGTAATGATCGCCGTATCCGGACGGACAATAGAAGAAATATCGTGAATTTCACCTCTTGCGACCATACCCTCTTCAAGGACTGCTACATCCATGCTTGAGTCAAGTCCAAAAATTGCAAGCGGGGTTCCGATTGTGCTGTTCAGATTCTTCTGCGCACGGCCCGTACGGAAACGCTCCGAACAGATCGCCGCGGTCATATCTCTCGTCGACGTCTTTCCGACGCTTCCTGTTACTCCGATGCGCTTCACATCAATGCGGTCCAGATAATAACGAGCGAGCGCCTGTGAAGCCCGGACAGAATCGTCAACCAGAATCACCGATGGACCGCTGACTCCTTCCGCAGCTTCCGGCTTCATGGTGAACACCGCAGCCGCTCCCTTTTCCGCGACCTGCGGAATGTATTTATGTCCGTCTGTGCGCTCTCCAACGATTGCAATAAACAAATCACCCTTCTTCACTTCACGAGAATCCGCACAGACTCCCGTAACCTTCCCGTCCGACGGACCGGCAATCAGTCTGCCTCCTGTAGCATTGATAATTTCTTGAATGGAAATGGTATCCATAATCCTGCCTTCCCGCGCATCATGCGCATCTGTTTCTCTGTTCTCAGCTCTTCAGATAACGTCGTATACCCCGCAGAAACGTGTACTCTGCTCTTACATCGTCTATTCACGATAGATATACACGGTAGTTCCTCGCTTGACCACCTTTCCGGCTTTCGGGTACTGTGCTTTGACCGTGAACTTGCCGCTTCCGCTCGGGGAAACGCGTACCTTGAGTCCGGCCTTCTTCAGTCTTGCTTCAGCTTTCACTGAAGACAGTCCCGTCACATCAGGAATTGTGGAAATGGACGAACTGAGACTCTTTTTCTCTGAAGCCGTATAATGCGGCGCAATTTCCTCATACTGCAGTGCCTTCTTCAGGAAAGCCCTGGCGATCGGCGCTGCGGTTTTTGCGCCGTAATGCACGCCCTTAGGGCTGTCCACCACAACCAGCACAGCGAGCTTTGGATTGTTCATCGGCGTCATGCCAATAAATGAGGAAAATGTGTCATCGGAATAACCGCCGTTCACAGCCTTATTTGCTGTTCCGGTCTTTCCTCCGATGCTGTACCCGGCAATCTTTGCCGTATTTCCGCCGCCTTTGCTGACCTCGTACTCCATGATCTTGCACATTTCCGAAGCCGTCTTCTCAGACATGACCTGACGGACTTTCTTTACCGGGAATGTTTTCACCGTTTTCCCGCTTGAGTTCGTCATTTTCTTTACAATTCTCGGCTTCATGAGAATGCCGTTGTTTCCGATAGATGAAACTGCGGTGATCAGCTGAAGCGGAGTTACGGCAATTCCATGTCCGTAAGCCATCGTCGCAAGATCCACCTTGCTGATTTTGCTTTTGTCCTTGATGATCGCTGACGTCTCCGCAGGAAGGTCGACGTGCGTCTTATCCGTGATTCCGAACAAGTCGAGGTAGTTGTAATACTTATTCTTTCCGAGTTTCAGCGCAAGCTGGACCTGTACCGGGTTGCAGGAGTTTCCAACCGCCGAGGTCAGCGTCTCCGGGCCGTGGCCGGCCTTCTGCCAGCAGTAGAGCGTCGTTCCGGCGACATTGATGGAGCCACCGCAGACAAAGTGTGAATTCGGTGTCGCAATCCCCTCTTCAAGGGCAGCAGTAGTATTGATCAGCTTAAATGTAGATCCCGGTTCGTACAGATCACTGACGATCGGGTTTTTCCACATTTCACTGAGATACTTGGACTGCTGTTTCGCGGACATCTTCTGAAAGGCCTTCCGTTCAGACAGTGAGGAAGGCTCTGTCGCATCATTCGGATCAAAGGACGGGTTCGTCACCATGGCCAGAATATCTCCTGTCTTAGGATTCATGACAATGCACATGATCTTTTTTGCTCTCGTCTTTTTCAGACCGTCGGCAACTGCATCCTCAGCGTAATGCTGCAGGACTTCGTCGATTGTCAGCGTCAGATTATATCCGTTTTTTGCTCCGTACAGCTGGTTCTTTCCGTAAGCGAGCGTATTTCCGTTGATGTCCGTCTCCTTGATGCTTCTGCCGTTGATTCCGGCAAGTTCGTTGTTAAACTCCTGTTCAATTCCGCTCCTCCCCGTATTATCCGAAGAAACACTTCCGATGAGCTTTGCGGATGAACTTCCGAGTGGATAATAACGTTTGGTCGTACGGGCCGTTTCCAGTCCGGTAACATTTAATTTTTTGATGCGCGAGCTTGTTTTTCTGCTGACATATGGAGAAACCAGATTCAGAGCCTTATCCGCAGTCAGTTTCTTTTTTACCACAGACGCCTTCATATCGAGAATCACTGCAAGTCTTCTGCTGATCTCTGTCAGTTTCTCCTGCGAATATGTATTCTTCAGTTCCGACGGACGAGCCCAGACCGCATAACAGTCCGCACTGCTTGCCAGCACCTTTCCGTGCGTATCGTAGATTGCTCCGCGCTTGGACTGCACCGGCAGATCGCTCGTCTGCTGGCTGATCGCCTTATCCCGATACTCATCGGCGTTCACGATCTGTATCCAGGCAGTCCTGAAAAGCACCAACAGCATCAGTGCTGCGAGAAACAGGAAAACCCACAATATCCTTTTTTTATTTTCCGTTGAAACCTTTCTCATTCGATATGTATTTCTCCTGTCTGCGAGAGTTATAGTTAAAACATAAAACGGCCGGACAGCTTATTGCAGTCAGTTGTCCGGCATGTTCGATTGCTGCGGCCTGAATAACCTTTTTCTGTTTATTTACTGGTACGCCTGCTGACGGACAACCGCCGCAAAATTACCCTGCGGCTTATCCTTTGACGTGATGTAAATACGCTGATCTGATGTCGGATAGACCATCCCGAATTTCGTCTTTGCCACACTCTCGATATGGTCTATGCTGTTGCTTGTCTTGATTTTTACAGTCAGTGTGTCAACCTCACCCTGAAGCGCTTCGTTTTTATTAATCAGGGTATTATTCTCATGACGGATTTCTGCGGCAAACGCTGCAAGCACGACCATGATAATCAGCATAATGCCGATTACAATCATTGTGACAAGAACTCTTTTCTTTTCCCGGCTTTTCATCAGCAATGTCTCCCTTTATCAACGTTATTGGTGATCAGCGCATATGATCATCCTATTTTTTCAACCACTCTCAGTTTCGCAGATCTTGAACGCGGATTGTTCTCCAGTTCTTCTTCTGACGGGATGATTGGTTTCTTTGTGATTTTTCTAATATCTGCCTTTTTCACACCATCCCCGGCAAGTTCCGGCGGAAGTCCGGCCAGTATTCCCTGATCTGGATTTGCACGTTTCTGAAACGCCTGCTTGACTATCCTGTCCTCCAGTGAATGGAACGTGATGATGGCAAGGCGTCCTCCCGGCGCGAGTACGTCGCAGAAAGCGTCCACCGCGCGTTTCAGCTGCCCGAGTTCATCATTTACCTCGATGCGGATAGCCTGGAACGTTCTTTTTGCCGGATGCGGTCCCTCTCTTCGGCTTGCGGCCGGAATAGCCTTTTTAATTATATCCACCAGTTCTCCGGTAGATTCAACCGGATGCTGCGCCCGTTCACGCACGACAAACTGTGCAATCCTGGATGCCCACCGTTCCTCCCCGTACTGAGAAATGACACGGCGCAGTTCTTTTTCGGAATACGTATTCACAACATCATACGCCGTAAACATATCCTGCTGATTCATACGCATATCCAGCGGCGCATCATGCATATATGAGAACCCTCGCTCCGGTTCATCCAGCTGAAAGGACGATACTCCAAGATCCAGAAGCGCACCATCAGGAGCCGGAAAATCGCCGGACTTCAGCACATCCTTAATATCCGAGTAGTTGCTCTGCACCAGAACCTTACGGCAGGAAAACTCTTCCAGCCTTGATTCCGCAGCCTGCAGAGCATCGCGGTCACGGTCAATCCCGATCAGCATCCCATCCGGACTCAGATGCCGGCAGATTTCACTGGAATGTCCGGCACCGCCGAGCGTCCCGTCTACGTACACCCCGGATGGATGAATATTTAAACTGTCAATACATTCCCGGAGCATGACCGGAACATGGTGAAACTCCATTCTTCCTCCTAAAAGTTATATTTTTTCAGCGCTTCAGCGAAAGCATCGGAATCCATGCGGCCTTCATTGTCAGGCGTCTCCCAGACCTCTCTGCTCCAGACTTCGATCTTACGCATCGCTCCCATCGTCACCAGCTCCTTCTGAATCTGCGCATACCGTATCAGTTCAGACGGAATGACGATTCTTCCCTGTTTATCAAATGTACATTCCGCCGCATTGGCAAAAAAATGGCGGATAAAGGATCGAACAGCAGGATCCGATTCAGGAAGCTTCGCGATCTTATCCTCCAGTCGCTCCCATTCCTCCGTTGAGTAAATTTCCAGGCAGGAATCGATGCCCTTGGTCAGAATGCAGACACCGTCCATCTTGTCGCGGAACCGGGACGGTATAATCATACGGTTCTTTGCATCTATGGAATTGTAATACGTTCCCATAAACACCGCTGACATTCATCCTTTCTCCGGCACAGAAGGCCAGATATCCTGCGACGGGGATATGCCTGTTCGGACCATCCGCAATGATCCAGTTCCCCACTGTTAAATCTTACACCATTTTACACCACTTCCCCCCACTTTTCAACAAAATACACACTGTCCGGAAACGCAATAAAACAGGAGCTGTCATTGCAACAGCTCCCTGCATACTCTGTTTTGTCACACTTTCGTTCACTATTTATTCGTGAAAATCGAGCGTTCTTTTTTACGGCGCTTAGGGTAGCGCGGCTTTCTGCTTCGGCCTCCGCCGAAAATATCACGGTCTCGTCTTCTCCGGCCTCCGAATCCGCCGCCTCTGCCGCCGCGGCCTCCTCTGAAGATGTGAACCAGAAGAATAATCAGCAGAATTACGACAGCGACGACCACAATCGCAATTGCGATCATTACGCCTGCCACTCCATTGGTTTCTTTCAGCAGGTGGCTCGGCAGAATGCTCCCGTCATAGACCATGCGCACACCCGTCTTGCTGTACCTGGACGGAATCGAACCCATGGAATGGACATATCTTGCTGCCGCACCCCAGACCTTAACCTGTTTTCCTCCGCTCTTCAGATACGGTGCTCTGCTGAGCGCATGTCCTCCGGAATCCTTCATGGACACACTCAGAGACTGACCGTGTCCTCCGGAGATGGTCCGGATAACCTGCGCTGCGTTCTCATCCGCAATCACCAGATAACGTTTTGCGCTGTCCACACTCTTGGTTGTACCATCAGCAGATTTCAGACGGAACTGATAAACCTTATTGCTGAGGAAACGATGCGGATTATAGATGTAAGATACTCCTCCAAAATACAGCCGCTTTGAAGGATCTCTGCGATATTCCGACGAGGTCAGTTCTGCAGCATTCCGAAGCTCTTTTCCGGTCAGATAGAAATACGTCAGCGACTGGCCGGATGTTCCCGCACTGCTTCCTTTTCCGAGGTCTGCATACACATCGCCGGAAGTCAGCGTACCTTTCGCGAACACATTGGAAACGGTCTTCGGAGAAAGGATAGATACCACATCCTGCTGATGCACACCCGCCATTTTCTTTGCCGCATAAATATACGAATCTGTAATCAGGTTCGTAAACCCGAGATCCGTTCTGCTTTTCGTCAGTTCCGCAGCAGATCCAAAGTCGATCGTATTAGACGTCAGGACTTTGCTGTACGGCAGACCAAATCTGGAAAAATATTCTTTATCGCTCAACTTGTTGAATTTGTTGATCTGTGAAGTAACAGACCCCTCTGCAGAGACCTTTTTCAGGTTTGTGGTAACAACCTTGCTGTATTTATATGATTTTCCGCTGGTCTTGAAAACAACTGTACTGAGACTGTCTGCATCTGTACTCTGCACCACTTCTGCAGATCCGGAATCGGAGACGTTTCCTTTTCCGCCACCGGTCAGAACCAGATCCAGACCGGAAATATTCTTCAGCCTGCTGCTCTCAGTAAGTGAATCAGAATCCGTCGTATTGGCCAGACAGATTACAAGATCAGGATCTTCCTTCTTCTGAATGATCTTGACGATACTCTCAGCAGACTTCACGTAGTCGCTGTATTTAACTCCGTTGATTCCGGCTTTATCAAACGCGGATTTAGAAATGACAGAGAAAACAGCAATTTTCTTACCGTATCTCGTAATCACGGTGTACTTTTCAATTCCGAAATTCTTATATGCTTTTTTCAGTGATCCAGATACCGACACATTGCTGCAGGACAGATACGGAACAATATCCCCGCTTCTGACTGCGCTGTTCAGTGCTGACGCAAGTCCGGAATCGCCAAACGAGAACTCTCCCTGGCCGATTCCCGCAGCATCATATCCGGCTGCTCCCATAATCCGGTATACCGGCGCTTCTGTTCCGAATATCGCGGAGAGCGGAGCCTCCGATGCGGCATTTCCGGTATCCATCAGGAACGAAACAGGGTACGCCTTTTGTTCGTTAGTATAATAACCTCCGATTCGGTTCATGTAAGCCACGCTAGCTGCGTCACCGCCCGTAAAGCTGATCGCAATCGAATCTTTATGACGTTTCTGCGCTTTATGACTGCTGTCATAGTAATACTCAGACAAGGATTTCAAGTTGTAATTCGCCTTATCTGCCTGATGTTTTGCCGATCCGGCAGAAGATGTCTTATGATCGCCGGAATCTGATGAAGACGAGGATGAGTTCACTGAAGAAGACGCCGATCCGCTGACTGCAGAACTGCTTCCTGCCGTTCCCGATGCGGATGAAGAATTTCCTGTGTTCGAAGAATAGGACCGGTTTCCTGCCCCGTTTCCGCTGCTGTACGAGCCGGAGGAAGAACCGGATCCATTCTGCGCACCCGTGCTTCCAGAGGAAGAAGATGATCCGCTTCCCTGGCTCTGTCCGGACCCTCCTGTTTCAGACGACTGCCCGGATGTTCCCTGGCTCTGCTGAGAACCGGAGGACGAACTGCCGCTCTGACTTCCCGCTGCCGGCTCCGCAAATGCGATCTCCGCAGACGGAAGAAGCATCATCATCGACGCCATTACAGCAATCGCAATGATTCCCACGCGTTTTAATACCTTCATTTCTATCTCTCCTCTATTATCTTTCCAGTTTCTGTTCCTTCTGAACTTCACTTGGCATCCCGACGGACTCCCCGTGCATCAGCTCGCGTACCTGCGCTTCATTCCACAGCGGGTTTTCCAGCTTTTTCAGTCCGAACACAGCGTCCACATTCTTTCTGCTTCCCATGCGCGACTGCATGACATAAACTTCATCCGCGCGGGGATCGCCCGCCATGCTCAGCGGAGCCTCTGCGCCGTAAATCTGCAGTTCCGTATTCAGCAGCGCCTCGTGGACAAACCGGACATTCATAGATGTCACCATTTTACCCTCGATATCTGGAATACAGTCACACAGCATGTCCGGATAATATGTATTGTTCATATGCCCGTTCAGATCAACCTGGCTGTAGCGCACACGGTCTTCTCCCATCTGATCCAGCTCCATATCACGTGGAATGCGGAACCTTTTGGGAAGATCCAGATCCAGCGCGTCATCTGATTCATACCTGGAAAAATCGATCTCCGATGTACGCACCAGACCCCCGTTTTTTATATCTGACAGAGCCCATTCTGAATACGCGCTTGCACACAGCTTCCCCTCGCGGTAAATCTGATAACAGCGGATGAACGTCGCCGCCTTCCCCTGACAGACCCAGCACCTTGCCTCGATCTCATCATATTGGTGAAGCTGCTCATATACCTCTATTGAAATCCGCGTGATCACAAACGACTTCCCCGAGAAAAACAATTCATAGTAACTCGGTTTTCCATCTCTCATCTGATGGTTTGCCGTTTCCTGCATAAACCGCAGAAGGACCGACGGCCGGATATTATTATTCACATCTACATCATGACTGCTTACAGCATAATGCTCTGCGTAGTACATACAATACCCCTCTCTGTTCCCTCTCTTTTACCGTCCGCAGACACATTGCCTGGACACAGGCCATTTCCCCATGCATATTCCCCGCCTCCGGACATATGTAATCATTATATCATACTGAAATTCATTTTGGGTTTCAACCCTGCGTAAATACCCGTTTTATTTCTTAAAAATCATTAATAACGGTATTTCTCTCCGCATCACAGAAGTTCCATCCTCCGGTTACATACGCTTCCATCTGCCTATTTCTCCGCGTCCTTCTTTATTCTCCCACTTGCACATCGTTTTTTGACAAAAAGAAAACAGGAAGAGGCCTCCCGCATTGAGAGGAATCTTCCTGCAAACCCTGTCAGCTCAGAGCTGTCAGCCTTATTTGATGCACTCCATACCTTTCTGAAGCGCCTCCATATTCATCGGAACCAGTTTTGCCTTGCGTCCCGTAAACATGTTCTTGATCATTTCCTGCACGGTCTCAACCTTCAGCGCGCCGGTTGCCTTAATGTACGCGCCGAGCATAACCATATTCGCAACCTTAGTATTTCCCAGTTCTGTCGCTATGTCAATGCACGGAACATAGTATGCCTTAACATCCGTACGTTCAACCTTCTGCTCGACAACCGAGCTGTTGACGATGATCAGACCGCCTTCCACAACCTTCGGCTCGAACTTTTCCAGAGCCGGCAGGTTCATAGCGATCAGTTCTGTCGGATGTGTAAATACCGGCGACCCGATTGGCTTGTCAGAAATAACGACGGAGCAGTTTGCTGTGCCTCCGCGCATTTCCGGTCCGTAAGACGGCGCCCATGTTACTTCCAATCCTTCATCCATTCCGGCTTCTACGAGGGATTTACCGATTGACAGCACACCCTGTCCACCAAAACCGGATACTGTAATCTGCTTTTTCATTGTCTATCCCTCCGCTCTCGTATCTTTAATCACACCTAATGGATAATACGGAATCATGTTCTCCTTCAGCCACTTGCAGGCATCTACCGGAGACAGACCCCAGTTGGTCGGGCAGGTGGACAGAACTTCCACAAAGGAGAAGCCGTCGCCGTCCAGCTGACGCTGGAATGCTGTCTTGATCGCCTTCTTAGCCTTATTCAGGTTCGGAATATCGGTTACACAGACTCTTGCCACATAGCAGGCACCGCCCAGCGTAGCCAGCATTTCTGCCTCGCGGATCGGATATCCGGCCTGTTCTACTGTTCTTCCGAGCGGGCTCGTTGTTGTCTTCTGACCGATCAGTGTCGTCGGAGCCATCTGTCCGCCGGTCATTCCATAAGTTGCGTTATTGACAAAGATCGTAGTGATCTTCTCGCCTCTTGCTGCCGCGTGTACGATTTCTGCAGCTCCGATAGACGTCAGATCTCCGTCACCTTGATACGTGAACACCGGCATATCCGGATGTGTTCTCTTGATTGCGGTCGCAACTGCCGGAGCGCGTCCGTGCGCAGCCTCCTGCATATCGCAGGCAAAATAATTATATGCAAATACAGAACATCCTACCGGGCATACACCGACTGTGGTGTCGATAATCCCGAGTTCTTCCATCGTTTCCGCAACCAGCTTGTGAATGATACCGTGGTTGCATCCCGGGCAGTAATGAAGTTCTGTATCGGTCAGTCCCTTTGACTTCTGATATACGATTGCCATATCACGATCCCCCTTACTTCAAACCTTCCATCGCCTTCTCAGCGATTTCTTCTACAGTCGGCATAACGCCTCCTGCGTGTCCCAGGAACTCAATCGGTTTACGATCCTGAACCGCCAGCTGTACATCCTGGATCATCTGGCCCTCACTCATTTCAACAACAAGGAATTTCTTTACAGAATCCTGATCTGCGATCTTTCTGAGCGCATCATACGGATACGGCCATACTGTCTTTGGACGGAACAGACCAGCCTTGATTCCGTGTTCTCTCATCAGTTCCATTGCAGAAAGTGAAATTCTTGCCGGTGTTCCGTAAGCGACGAGAACGACTTCTGCATCGTCACAGTCTCTCTCTTCCCAGCGGCACTCGTTCTCCTTCATGATCTGGAACTTTTTCTGAAGCTCTGTGTTGAAATTATTACACTCTACAGGATCAATATAGAGGGAATTGATAATATTATGATGATCTCTTCCATGACGGCCGGTAGTTGCCCAGTCCTTCGGCGGAAGATCTCTGTGCTTGATCTCATGCCATTCAATCGGCTCCATCATCTGTCCGATCAGTCCATCGATCAGCAGGAGACAAGGATTTCTGTACTGATCCGCGATATCAAACGCTTCCTGTACCATGTCGACAGCTTCCTGCATGTTGCTCGGCGCCATGACTACTGTCTCATAGTCACCATTTCCGCCGCCTCTGGTTGCCTGGAAATAGTCGCCCTGCGCCGGCTGGATTGTACCCAGTCCAGGGCCGCCTCTCATGCAGTTGCAGATGACGCACGGAACCTGAGCGCCTGCCAGATATCCCATGCCTTCCTGCATCAGTGCAAATCCCGGAGAAGAAGTTGTCGTCATGACACGGACGCCAGCTCCACCTGCTCCGTACAGCATATTAATCGTTGAAACTTCTGACTCTGTCTGAAGAAATACTCCGCCCGACTGAGGCATGTGCAGAGACATGTACTCCGGAATCTCACTCTGCGGAGTGATCGGATATCCGAAATATGCCGTGCAGCCTGCTCGAATCGCCGCTTCTGCGATTGCTTCGTTACCTTTCCATAATTCCTTAGCCACAGCAATTCACTCCTTCCTAAAACTTCTCCACAGTGATGATTGAATCCGGGCAGATCTTTGCGCAGCTTGCGCATGCGATGCACTGACTCTGATCAGTAATTCCCGCAGGATGATACCCTTTAATATTTGTGTGTTCCATGTCCAGCGCCAGAATATGCTTCGGACATACGGTAACGCACAGCTCACACCCTTTACATCTGTCGGTGTTAAATGTAACCTTGGTCTCCATTTGCTGTACACCTCCTGTTCAACAGCTGAATTACACTTCCCAGGGTTTTTTTAAATATATATTGATCGGATACACATCGTCATCGTCTGCAGGAAATTTCCCATTTTCAACAGTGTGACACACGGTATCCAGACCAGTACGTTCTTTTATTTCACGGCAGATTCGCCTGCCTTTTTCTAACTCCTCCTGTGTCGTCTCGCGGCAGAGATGCGTGTTGTCAATAATTCCGCTCGCTTTTACTCCGCTCGCACGCTCGATCTCCGCAATATATGCTGCTGCTTTTTCTGCAGTATCTGTCTGCGGACGATTAGCATTTACCACGACCAGCATGGCATGCGGGACTCTCTGAAGCCACGCCGCGTAGCCGCGCAGCACATGCGCGCCTGTCGGATCGCCGCCGACATCAAAGACCGTGAACAGATCTTCCTGATCAAACGCCGCCCGGATATCAGCAGGAAGCGTCGGAAGGTCTGCATCGGAAGCTGATTTAGAACTTGCCATCATCCGGATTCCGTTCTCCTTATATAAAGAAGAATAATCCCTGGATCTGAAATACGGATTCACAATATCCAGATCTGCGATTGCCACGCTCCGGCCGGTGTTCCGTTTTACCTGATCGACAGCCAGGTTCATGGCGATTTCTGTCTTCCCGCTTCCGTAATGCCCGGTAATCACAAGAACTCGGTTTGCATCACAGTATTTTTTCAGTTCCTCAGTCATCTTCGGCATCCCGCTTCCCTCCTTTTTGTTATTTTTAGAATATTCCAACCTAATCCGCATGTCAAGTCTTTATCAATTATTATCAAGTTTTGTGCGTATATTTCATCTGTTTTTATTGTTCTAGCACAATTTTTCATGTATTTATTTATACACAAAAACAGGGACGTACCCCTCATACGTCCCTGTTTTTCAACAGTTATTCCGATGCTGCAGTTTTGACAAAAGAGACTCGCAAGGTTTTCACTTGGATTTTATCCTTTCACATCGGTTATTGGCCAGTTATGATATTTTTTTACTAGTTTCTGTGATATCTTTTTTGTATATAAAGCCGCAGTCCAGACCTGAAGTTAAAAAACAGCATGCCTCATATTATTGCACAGAATACAGCGGTCCGAGGGGGGCCGAAAGCTGCTTTCCATGCACTACAGCATCTCTGCGTCATCCGGAATAATAAACTCCTGTCTTCCGTTCATCAGCGTCTGCTGATTTCTTGCCGCTTCCTCAGTGTATTCCCGGATAAAATCTGTAAACGTTTTCACCAGCACATTCTGATGCGCATTCTTCTGCCAGAGCAGTACATACTCGATATACTTGGCCGGTTCGGTGATCACCTTGGTAACAATGTAAGGATTAGGCGTATACGTTGTCTGCGGAAAGATTCCGATGCCCACATACTGCTCACAGAGCGCGATCGTGTCCCCGTAACTGGATGTACTGCAGACGACATTGGCCTCTTCTCCGACCTCTCTGAACCATCTGCGGAGAGCTCTTGCTCTCGACGGCCGCTGCGGTCCGATCAACGGCTCACCTTTCAGCATCGGCAGAGGAAGTTCATCTCCCTCCATCTGCGCCAGAGGATGCGTTTTCGGAATTACCGCGATCCAAGGTGTTTTCCCCACGGTAAATCCGCTGAATTCCTCTTCGTCATACGGCGCTGCAGCGACAGCAAGGTCGGACAGACCCTGATCGACACGCTCCAGCGCATCATCGCTCGATCCGTTTGAAAACTCAAAACGCACCATTGGATTCATCTTCCTGAACTCCGCGATCCATTTTGACACATAATACGGTGCCCGTCCGTCTACAACAGAAATGCTGATGCTTCCTGCGAGCTTATCATTCATTTCCTGCAGGTCCAGGCGTGTTTTATCCGCAAGGCTCAGCATCTGCTCCGCGCGGTGCACAAGCATGGATCCCGCCTCCGTCAGCTGCAGCTGTCTTTTGCTGCGGTCAAAAAGTTTTACACCAAGATCCTGCTCCAGATTCTGAATCTGCTTACTCAGCGGCGGCTGGCTCATATGAAGCCGGTCTGCTGCCTTGGTAAAATTCAGACACTGCGCGACCGTCAGGAAATACTGCAAATTTCTAAAATCCATATCCATCCTCCCATTCCCGTGTAAATATCGCTGTCTGTATATTCCTCACTGTCCGTTCAGAACACACTCCCTTTTCTTTATGCGATACAAAAATAGTATCATAAAACGCATAATTTTTGTATATTATAACGCAAAAAATGTGGTATAATAACTGTGTATAGAGAAGGCAGTCATTAAAGATAATGTACCGCCTCTCCTGAGCTTTGACGGATCAACAGATCCATGCGGAATCCTTTCTCCGGGATGTTCGCATAAAGTGAAGTAAAACAAAATCAATCCAATCCAGGAAAATATCCGCTTTCCGGCGGATATTTTCTTTTTTTGTCATTCTGCCGCGGCCGTATAGTCGTGCTTTCGCACATAAAATTGTTTCTGATATTCAAACTACAAATTTGAAAATTGCCCTTCC